>NZ_JBBNNS010000001.1:0-854590 GCF_040097785.1 Veillonella parvula
AGTACAAACTCTGACAGATTCAGTGGCGATGGCTATGAGGATCCACCTGTTCCCATCTCGAACACAGTAGTTAAGCTCATAAACGCCGAAAGTACTTGGCTGGAGACGGCCTGGGAGGATAGGAAGCCGCTGATTGACTAAAAGAAAAAGGTCTACCTAAAGGTAGGCCTTTTTCTTTTTGCTAGTCTTCGACTAGCTAACCCTACTAGAGCAGCCTCCAGCCAAGGTTGTAGAGGTTGTATCTATGTACGTGTCCGTGTAAGACGGCCCTGGGAAAAGCAGGGCAGTAGAAGATGGAGGAGTGAAACGACGACAGATTCACTGCATCGCTTTTTTCCGAACGTAAGATTTACCGAGCTGCGAAGCAGAGAAGGGAAATCCACAGTGAGGATTGATAGGAAGCCGCGGCTAATGGTAGTATCTAACTAATCCATACGGTAACGAGGCACAACGTGCCAATGTTACCGAACCGTAAAGCAGTTGAGCTACTTTAAATATATGTAAATAAACTTTATCTAATCGATACCGCGGTGCGCAGCACCAATGGTATCGAACCGTAAACTAGTTGAGCAACTCCATATTTATGTAAATAACAAGCCCCATGATCACAAAATCATAGAGCCTATATATTAATAACAACTTATTAGGAATTTAATATATATACAAAAAAAGAGCTGCCTAAGCAGCTCTAATTCTTTATTATTCTACACCAACCATTACGCTAGTGGATTTGATAACAGCGACAACTTCTTTGCCAACTGCTAAGCCTAATTCTTTAACGGATTGAATAGTAATGTCAGCAGTAACAATATTATTATTACCTACGTTGATTTTTACGATTGCATTTACAGCGCCTTCTTGGATCTCAACGATAGTACCTTTTAATTGATTTCTTGCACTTAATTTCATGGATATCTCCTTAAAAAACAATACAAAAAGTATATATATTATAATATTTTGCATATAATTTGTGATATACATTACATCACAAATTATATGGAGCGGGCGAAGGGAATCGAACCCTCCTCTCAAGCTTGGGAAGCTCGCATTCTACCGATGAACTACGCCCGCACGATGTAAATATTGTATCATATATTTACATATACATTCAAGTAATCATAGATATATCTATGATTATACCTATAGTAGTAAATGTATTGAATTACTTTCAATCTAGATGTATAAAATAATAGAAAAGGAGGAATTCGTATGTCAAAAGTATATAAAGTTCATAAATGGTTATCTATCATTTCCTTAATTTTCTTCTTAATGTTTTGTATTACAGGATTAGTACTCATGTTTCGAACTGAGTTAAATGCATGGGCTCAAGGTGGAACAACACATCATTCATCAGCTATAATGTCGATGAATGAACATGAAGAATCTATATTTAAGTATGCTGATCAGGGGGCACTACTTGTTAAACAGAAATATCCATCAAAAGATATTTTGAATATATCCCCTGCTATGGGGGCTACACATATTTTACGGTATCGTATTATTGAATCTACGGCTACGGTAGCACCTCCAGCTCGCATGGGAATGGGTGGGGATTATGTTTTATATAATCCTATATCTAAAGAACTGATTACTTCACATAATGAGCCTCCTGTACATCCTTGGATTCGTAGTATGTTACATACTCTTCATCAATTACATACACGATTAGATTTAGGTAAAATTGGCATATATATTGTAACATTCTTATCATTTTTATGTAGTCTCACTATTATTTCAGGGATTTTTTTATATGGTCCATTTCGTAAAAGTTATTCTAAAGCCTCTGTTTTATCTAAGAAAATGAAAATAGGTGCATTACATCGTGAATTCTCAATAGTTGCAACGGTCTGGGGATTTATATTATGTATAACAGGTGTATGGATTGGGGGCTTTTTTATTGCAAATGATAACTATAATGCCGATGTACTTCATAATGCTAAACAGGAACTTTCGATTGGACAATCTGAAATATTGCAACCATCAGAAGCAATTTCTCGTATAATGAAAGTATATCCAGATCGACAAGTTATTTCTATGGATTATCCATCTAAGTTTAACAATTACCATTATGCATTTTATTTAGGTGCAGAAAATGATGATGATCCAGCTATGTTTCTTGGACAGCCTGTATATGCTAACTTGTATGTCGATTCTAGTAATGATAGATTTTCTACTAAAGCAGTTCCATGGTATTTTACAGGTATGACGACTATGATTAACCTACATATTCATAATCATAATACGATGGCTCTGAAGATATTGTGGGCTATATGGGATATTGTTCTCATTATTGGTATCGTGACTGGACTTATGATGACTATTATTAGAAAGTATAAAAAATCAGATGTAATTCTATCTAAAGTATCGGTAGAGGAAAAGCATATTTGGCGTACACCATTATTTTGTAGTATATCTGTTCTTATAGGATTGCTTCTACCACTTTGGCAAAATCCTGTTATGAATACGATTGCTGCTATTTGTTTAACTGTATCACTTATTGTATTTTTTATCTCTTTACTTAAAGAAAGTAAACAATATTGATTATTTTCGAACTGAAATGATATAATAATAAATATAGTTGTTTTTATATACATAAAAATACGTATTATTATTTATGACTCAGAAAGTGGTAGTTATTATGAATTTTATAAAAGCATTTTTCCAGTCAGAGTCTGCTGGTGGGATATCCTTGCTGTCCGCTGCTATTTTAGGCGTTCTTGTGGCGAACTCACCGATTGCAGCACAGTATTTTGCAGTCATGCAAATACACCTTGGTCCAATGACTATACTGGAGTGGGTAAATGATGCCTTAATGGCTCTTTTTTTCCTTTATGTTGGTATAGAGATCAAGAAGGAAATGATTTCTGGGGAGCTTGATACGAAGGCGAAACGTGTGCTTCCCGTATTAGCCGCATTTGCAGGTGTTATTACGCCAGCTATTGTGTATTATTTTGCGGCTGGATATATGCCAGAATATAGACATGGTTGGGGGATTCCTACCGCTACAGATATTGCTTTTGCTATAGGCGTTATTACAATGCTTGGTAATAAGGTATCTACAGCGATGAAAGCCTTTCTAGCTGCATTAGCTATTATTGACGACTTGATTGCCATAGTCGTTATTGCTCTCTTTTATGGGGCAGGCGTTAATTTTATGGATTTAATAGCTGCTGCGGCTGTAACTGGTTTACTGATTTATACTAATAAGCAAGGCTATTTAAGACCACTTCCGTATTGTGTTCTAGGATTAGTTCTTTGGTATTTAGTTTTAAAATCTGGTGTGCATGCTACCATTGCCGGTGTTGTACTGGCTATGACAATTCCTTTTAAAGGTAAAGTTATAGATAAGGTAGTATATCCTATGGAAGAATGGGCCCATGCTTTACGCAATTGGGTAAACTTCTTAATTATACCATTATTTAGTTTTTTAAATGCTGGTGTATCCTTTGCTGATTTTTCCATAGATAATTTATTCCATCCTGTAATCATAGGTGTTTCATTCGGTTTAATCTTAGGAAAACAATTAGGTATATTCTCTGCCGTCTACATTTTGGTTCAATCTAAGGCAATTAAGATGCCTACAAAAACGACGTGGCCTGAAATTTATGGGACAGCTATTTTGTGTGGTATTGGCTTTACTATGAGCCTTTTTGTTGCTACACTGGCTTTCCCACCAGGTATAACACAAGAAATGGCTAAGGTAGGTATCTTTATAGGATCAATCACGGCAGGCTTGCTAGGTGCGATTGTCCTAATTTTAGCTTATCAAATACGCAAGATGCGTGGTAAAATTTAATAAAATAATCTTTTGTAAGTATAGAAAGGATTCAAATGGAACGCATTTTTGTTTTCTTACGTTCTCCAGGTGCAGCTACATCTGTACTCCTAGGAGCAACAGTACTCGCTTTAATTTTAGCGAACTCTCCATCATCTGAACAATACTTTCAAATCGTTAATCACCATATAGGTAATCTAACAATTTTAGAATGGGTTAATGATGCATTGATGGCAATCTTCTTCCTTTTTGTAGGTCTCGAAGTTAAGCGTGAATTAGTATCAGGTGAGCTTAATACTAATGCTAAGCGTGTGATGCCAGGCATTGCCGCATTATTTGGTGTTCTAACGCCCGCTTTTATCTACTACTTAATTGCAGGTTTTCATTCTGAATATATACATGGTTGGGCAATACCAACTGCTACGGATATTGCATTTTCCATCGGTATTATATCTGCATTAGGCTCTAGAGTACCGAATTCAATGAAAGTATTTCTAACAGCTCTTGCCGTTATAGATGATTTGATTGCTATCATCGTAATTGCAATCTTCTATGCGTCAAGTATTCACATGATGTATTTAGGTGCAGCTGTCGTAGTTGTAGCTGCTTTAATCTATTGTAATAAGCAAGGATATGTACGACCTTTACCATATATCATTTTAGGGTTTATCCTTTGGTATTGTGTATTAAAATCTGGTTTACATGCAACTATGGCTGGTGTAATCTTAGCTATGACAATTCCTTCAAAAGGTAAACGAGGCCGTAAGTATGTTCGTCCAATGCAACATTGGGAACATTTATTATCCAATTGGGTTAGTTTTTTAATTGTACCAATATTTGCATTCTTTAATGCCGGTGTAGATTTACGTAATGTATCTGTTAATGACTTAACACATCCTGTAGTGCTTGGTGTTGCATTAGGTCTTATTATAGGGAAACAATTAGGTATTTTTGGTGCAGTATTTGCGATGGTGAAATGTGGCCTTGTACCAATGCCTACAGAAGCTAATTGGAAGCATGTATATGGTACTGCGATTGTATGTGGTATAGGCTTTACAATGAGTATCTTCGTATCTATCTTGGCATTTGAACCAGGTCACGCTCAAGAAATGGCAAAAGGTGGCGTTATACTTGGCTCATTAATCTCTGCATTATTTGGTTACATCTTCTTAAGACTTGTTGGTGCAAACCGAAAAGAATGTCATATTGGTGTATACCATAACTGCTAAAATTAAATAAAACTATTAAATCTCCATTGTAGACTGAAGAGAATTTCCGACTTTAGAAGTAATCTAAGTGAATATTCTTGCAGGATATAATGGAGATTTTCATTGGTATCTTATAATTTTATGATATATATGTAATACACCTTTAAAATTATTACTATAACTATAATTTAATATATGAATTATTGATATTAATAGAACCTTTATGGTTTATAGATTATTTAAAACTGTATAGTATACTACTTAATGTAAGGTGAGGTGTATATGATAAAAAAAATAATTATTACATGTACGCTTGTTTGTATGATTGTAATGGTATCCTCTGTATCATTAGCAAAAACTATTGATCGGGGGCAACGAGGGCATCACGTTAGTAAGGTGCAAACCATGTTAAAGCATCAAGGTTTTTTACATGATTCTATAGATGGCATTTACGGTCATAATACAGAACAGGCTGTTCGAAAATTTCAAAAATCTAAAGGGCTCCCTGTAGATGGTCGTGTTGGTCCTGCTACGATGAATGCTTTGGAAAAGATGGAGACTCGTTATGGTGGCCATGGCACAGAACGCAATCATAATGGAGTGCCTAATAAATACTCTAAAGTTTTAACGATGGAGGCTAGTGGCTATTCATCTCAAGATCCTGGCAACGGAAAATATACAG
Source organism: Veillonella parvula (assembly GCF_040097785.1). Lineage (GTDB taxonomy): Bacteria > Bacillota > Negativicutes > Veillonellales > Veillonellaceae > Veillonella > Veillonella parvula_D. The sequence continues at coordinate 5,666 of NZ_JBBNNS010000001.1, forward strand.
CTACAGGTAGTCGTCTACGGAAGGGACTTGTGTCTGTAGACCCTAAATTAATTCCTTTGGGAACGCGATTATATATTGAAGGTTATGGCTATGCTGTAGCTGACGATGTAGGTGGTGCTATTAAAGGGCATCGCATTGATTTAGCTTTTGATTCTCGTGCAGAAGCATTGCAGTTTGGACGTCAATCTGTAAAGGTTTATATTTTATAATGATGACTCTCTAGCTTTATATAACTATATGATAGGTTTATAGACTAAAATCATATTCTTGTATAAAATGCTAGAGAGTTTTTCTTTTACCGAATTATAATGTATTCAAAACCTCGAATATTCGGAAATTATGGTATAATATAGATATATGATGATGACTCATGATGTTAAATTGATGAGTATACTCAATAGTTATATGATGAATGGTAAAGGATAACCCTATGGATAAAGTACGGCGTGTAGAACGAATGGTGGCAATGACAAAACTGTTAGTTGATTCACCGCAAAAATTGATTCCTTTAAATTACTTTTGCGACTTTTTTGGCATGGCTAAATCAACGGTTAGTGAAGATTTAACATGTGTAAGGCAGTCTATGGAACACTTTCAACTGGGGACCTTAGAAACGGTGGCCGGTGTAGCTGGTGGGGTACGATTTATTCCGCATCGCAAGGGCACACAAGCGAACGATATTTTACGAGATGTGCAAGCTCGTTTAATGGAGCCAGATCGCATCATTCCAGGTGGTTTTATTTATATGTCTGATATCTTATATGATTGGCACGTAATGACACGTCTGGGTGAGATTATTATGACTCGTTTCGTGGACCGTGAACCGGACTATATTTTGACTGTAGAAACAAAGGGGATTCCTTTGGCTGTAATGGTAGCGAGAGCTTTCAATAAACCACTTGTTATTGCTAGACGTGATAGTAAGGTAACAGAAGGTTCTGCTATTAGCATTAATTATGTAACAGGTTCCTCTGGGCGCATTCAGACTATGACTCTAACTAAACGGGCAATTCCTCCCAATGCGAAGGTGTTAATTATCGATGACTTTATGAAAGCTGGCGGTACCGCTAAGGGACTTAAGGAATTAGTTCTTGAAATGAGTGGGGTCGTTGTTGGCACAGGTGTTCTTGTAGCTACAGCTGAACCAAGTCCGAAGTTGATCGATGATTATGAATCATTATTTACTTTTTATGGTATCGATGAAAATACAAAGAAAATTAGTATAGATCCTGTGTTAGATACAGAGTAAATCATTAATATTAGGAAGATTATAGGCTGATATAATGGTTTATATTGAGTATTGACCTATGGGCTAAACAATGACGTAAATAATAATATTTAAAATGGTTTAGAGATATAAGAGATACCAGATAGGAGATTACTATGAATATTGCAAGCCTTATTTTAGCTGCTGGTAAGGGCACGCGTATGAAGTCTAAATTGCCAAAAGTGTTACACAAGGTCGGCGGTAAGGCGATGGTAGAACGCGTTCTTGAAACGGTTCAATCCATTGGTACCAATCGCGATGTTGTTATCGTTGGTTTTGGTGGCGATGCAGTACAAAATTACTTGGGAGAGCGTGCTGAATTTGTTCGTCAAGAAGAACAAAATGGTACAGGTCATGCAGTTAAGATGGCTCAACCAGTACTTGGTGATTATGATGGTACAATCTTATTGTTATGCGGTGATACTCCCCTGGTTACAAAAGAAAGTTTAGAAGCACTTTTAGAAGAACATAAAAATTCCGGTGCAGCAGCTACAATCTTAACTGCTCATATGCCGGATCCAACTGGTTATGGACGTATCATTCGTAATGAAGCGGGTTCTGTAGTTCGTATCGTAGAACAGAAAGATGGTAAACCTGAAGAATTAGCGGTTCAAGAAGTAAATACAGGTATGTACGCTTTTGATAGTAAAAAATTATGGCCTTGCTTAGATCAATTATCTGATGATAATGCCCAAGGTGAATTGTATATTACTGATGTAGTTGGTATTCTCGTAAATGGTGGCGACAAGGTAAGTGCATACATGACTAAGGATTTTGAAGAATCTTTAGGTGTAAACTCACGTTTGCAATTAGCAGAGGCTGAAGCTATATTAAAACATCGTAAAAATGTTGAGTTAATGACTGCTGGCGTAACAATTATTGATCCTGAAAATACCTATGTGGCTCCTGAGGTAACAGTAGGTGCAGATACAATTTTGCATCCTGGTACAATTCTTGAAGGTGATACCGTGATTGGTGAGCGTTGTGAAATTGGACCACATACTCGTTTGACGAATGTAAAAGTCGGTAATGATACGATTATCCATTTTACTTATGGTCATGACTGTGAAGTAAAAGACGGTGTAGATGTAGGTCCATATGCCCATTTGCGTCCAAATACAGTTTTAGGTAATAAGGTTCATGTAGGTAACTTTGTAGAGGTTAAGAACTCTATTGTTGGGGAAGGTACCAAGTTTCCACATCTCTCCTATATCGGCGATAGTGATGTTGGGGCCGGTGTTAATATTGGCTGTGGCACTATTACCGTAAATTATGATGGGAAAGTTAAGCATCGTACGACTATTGGTGATGGTGCATTTGTTGGTTGTAATAGTAACTTAGTAGCTCCTGTAACAATAGGTAATTATAGCTATGTAGGTGCGGGCTCAACTATTACTAAAAACGTACCAGATAAGGCCTTGGCGGTAGGTCGTAGCAAGCAAATTGTGAAAGAAAATTGGGTAACAGAGGATACTTTCAAAAAGAAATAAAAAAAATCTCATATTTTTTAACACAATTAGGTCAAAATAGTATACAATAAAAAGGCAATAGTGTGTATCTGTAATGTATGGATTATGGATAAGTAACCAGTATAGGAGCAAATGAAAGGGTAACAAAATGGCATTTGAAGACGGCAAAAAACTCAAGATTTTCACAGGTAATGCAAATCCTGCATTGGCAAAGGAAATTTGTGATTATTTAGGGTTGCCTTTAGGTGAAGCATTTGTAGGTCGTTTTAACAATGGCGAAGTACAAATAATGATTGATGAAAGCGTACGTGGCAAAGATGTATTTATCATTCAACCAACTAGCTATCCTGTAAATGATAATTTAATGGAACTCATGGTTATGGCTGACGCGTTAAAACGAGCTTCTGCACGTCATATCACTGCAGTAGTTCCTTACTATGGCTATGCTCGCCAAGACCGTAAGACTCGCGGTCGTGAGCCGATTACAGCTAAATTAGTAGCTAATTTGATGCAAACGGCAGGTATTACACGTCTTGTAACAATTGATTTGCATGCAGGACAAATTCAAGGTTTCTTTGATGTGCCTGTAGATCATTTGTTTGGCGCATCTATTTTGGCTAAATATATTAATGAAAAAAATATGGAAGATATTATCGTTGTATCTCCTGACCTTGGCGGTGTTACAAGAGCTCGTGATTTGGCTGACCGCATTGGTGCACCGATTGCAATCATTGAGAAAAAACGCCCTGAACCAGGTGTGGCTAAAGTTATGAATCTCATCGGTGATGTGGCAGGTAAAAACTGTATTATTATCGATGATATCGTAGATACAGCTGGATCCTTGGTTGAAGGTGCTAAAGCATTGGAAGAATTCGGTGCTAAATCCGTTACCGCCGCTGTTACACATGCAGTGTTGACAGATCCGGCAAGTGAACGAATTGCAAATTCCAATATTAAGGAACTTATCGTTACTAATACTATTCCATTGCCGGAAAATTGCAACTTACCAAATATTACGCAATTATCCGTAGCTCCATTGTTGGGTGAAGCAATTATGCGTATCTTCCATGAAGTGTCTGTAAGTAATTTATTTGATAAATAATAGGTGATTTTTGAAATTAGTAGTAGGCCTCGGTAACCCCGGCAAGCAATACGAAAAGACAAAACATAATATTGGATTTATGGTTATTGATGCCATTGCCGATAGTGTCCCTCACACGCCTTGGAGAGAGGAGCAACGTGCTGAGGTATGCAGTATTACCGTAGATGGTGAAAAAGTATTGCTTGTAAAGCCGCAAACATTTATGAATCTAAGTGGTGAGTCTGTAGGACCGTTAATGCGGTACTACAAAATTGATCCATCTGATGTGTATTGTATCTATGATGACATGGATTTACCTATAGGTAAGTTGCGTATTCGACCAAATGGTAGTTCGGGTGGACATAATGGGATTAAATCCTTAATTTCCCATATAGGAACAGAAAATTTTCCTCGATTCCGCGTGGGAATTGGACGTCCGTTACCACAATGGACTGTCATTGATCACGTTTTAGCACCATTTAGTGAAGAGTCGCAAGAGAAGGTACAAAAAGGTATTAAGGATACGGTAAAAGCCGTATTAGGCACCCTAGAGGTAGGTATGGATAAAGGCATGAATCAATTCAATCCTAAACGTCGTCCACAGCGATAAATACATGCATAAGGGCATGAGTCTCATTGAGATTCATGCCCTTTTTACGAGGTACATATGAGTAATCAAGAAAAAATGCCTTTTGTAGAGGCTTTAGAATCATATAAAGAACAACATTTCGTGCCCTTTCATACACCAGGTCATAAGATAGGCGTTGAAGCACCTCAACTATTAAAGAATTGGATGGGGCCAGCGTTACCCTATGACTTAGGTGTTATGTATGCTTTAGATGATTTACATGAACCTGAACGGGAATTAAAAGAAGCGCAAGACTTAACAGCAGAGTTATATGGAGCTGATTGTTGTTGGTTTTCTATTAATGGTACTACAGCTTTGATTGAAGCCATGATTATGGGGACTGTAGGGCCTGATGAAATCATTATCATTCCTCGAGAAGCACATCGTTCCGTTATTAGTGGGCTTGTCCTCTCAGGAGCCAAACCAGTATATATGGACTGTGATTTTGATGAACGCTGGGGAATTCCACTAGGTGTATCATTAGAAAATGCTATCAAATCAATGGATGCACATCCAGAGGCAAAGGCGATTCTTTTAGTTTATCCAAACTATTATGGCGTGGGCATAGATATTGTTAATATCATACAAGAGGCTCATAAGCGGGGACTTATTGTACTTGTTGATGAAGCTCATGGGCCTCATTTGCCGTTCTCTGAAAGTTTACCTATAGAGGCTATAGAGGCTGGAGCAGATTTGGTGGCTCAAAGTACACATAAATCTGTTGGCTCTTTGACACAAACATCTTGGCTATTAGGGCAAGGTAAAAAAATTGATAAGCGGCGTATTACGCAAATGCATCAAATGCTACAAAGTACGAGTCCAAACTATATTTTCCTTGCTTCCTTAGATATGGCGCGCCATCAATTAGCCACAGCAGGTAATGATTTAGTAAGTCGTGGACTAGAGTTGAGTATGTACTTACGTGAGGAACTCAATAAAATTTCTGGTATTGCTACTATGGAATATACAGATATTCAAGAGCGGGTAATAAATTATGATTGTACTAAGGTGCTGATTGATGCAAAAGGCTTAGGTTTAACAGGTGTAGAATTTGAACATTTATTGCGCAATCATCGTATCGAAGTGGAGTTAGTACAGGCAAATCATGTGTTAGTGCTTATTACCATAGGTGATACAAACGAGTCTGTAACTGCTCTTATTAAGGCTGTACAAGCTGTAAGTGAAAAGGTGTTACGTACATTTAAAGAATTTAATAATACAGAGGAAGAGCAATTGCAAGACATTAGTAAAGATTCTGCGCTGCTGCCAGCGCCTATTGTGCGCATAACCCCTCGTAATGCTATGTATGCAAATCGTGAGCAAATACCGTTAAAAGAAGCACTTCATCGTATTGCAGGGGAGACAATTGCTTATTATCCACCGGGGATTCCCTGTGTAGCAGTAGGTGAAGAGATTAGTGCCTCTGTGTTACAATATATAGAGAATCGAAAGGCTCTAGGTTATGTACCTAATGGGTCTGATGATATGACATTGGAAACAATTTGGGTGTTACAGGAGTAATTATGGGGACTTTGATTATATTAGAAGGCGGAGACGGCAGCGGTAAGGCTACACAAACTAAACTCTTAGTAGAACGCTTGACCAAAGAAGGGCATGCCGTTAAGTCTGTGAGCTTTCCAAACTATGATAGCGGCGCCGCTATGCCTATTAAAATGTATTTAGCTGGTGAATTTGGTAAGAATGTACATGATGTAAATCCTTATGTGGCAAGCTCCATGTACGCTATCGATCGATTTGCTTCCTTTAGAACTGATTGGGAACAGTTTTACAAAAATGGGGGAATCATCATTGCAGATCGTTATACAACGTCTAACATGGTGCACCAAATGGTAAAATACGATAATCCGAAGGAACGCACTGCATTTTTAGATTGGCTTGAAGATTTTGAGTTCCAAAAATTTGGCTTGCCTAAACCTGATGCGGTATGCCTTTTAGATATGCCCCTTGAAGTGAGCGAAGCCCTTATGGCGGAGCGCACTGGTAAAACAGGAGGCAATACTGGTGATATTCACGAAGGAAATCATGCATATTTAGTAGCCGTTCACGGTGCGTATGAAGAATTAGTAAAGCGTTATCAATGGCACCGCATACCTTGTGCTTATAAAGCTAAGTCTAGTCAGTATGCGTTGCGTACTATTGAAGAAATTCATAATGATGTATATAGTGTAGTAGAAAATCTACTACCTTAGAAAAAGGCGACTCTTTTAAAAGTCGCCTTTTTCCTATATAATATTAATATTGAGCATGTATTGATAGGAGGCGCTATGACATATTTTGATTCTATAATTGGTCAAGATTCGATTAAGGCACACCTATCTGAACTTGTAAGTCGTAATGCATTACCTCATAGTCTCTTGTTTTATGGCGAATCTGGTCTTGGCAAGCTAGATATGGCCATAGGCCTAGCGTCTTTATTACTAGGACGTCAAGTATTCTCTCAACCTAAGGGGGAATCTTATTTAGCAGAGGTTAAGGAAGCCCGTTTAGCAAATGGGGATACGGAAAAGCGTATCGAAGCCGAAGGATTACCTATCTATATGGATAAGGGTGATGCCTTTTGGATTCGCCCTATGAAAACAACCTTAAAGGTAGAGCAGTGGTATTCATTATTACAAGATCATCTGTCTGTGGCGGGCAATGGGAACCGCGTTGTCATTGTGGAGGACTTTCACACAGCCAATGCAGTTATGGCAAATGCTATGCTAAAAACCATTGAAGAGCCACCTGAACAGGTGTACTTCATCATTATTACGAACAAGATTAACACCGTATTGCCTACCATCATTTCTAGATGTATGGGAGTTGGTTTTAACAGTGTTGATGTAGATACGATTCGCACCGCTCTTGTAGCACGTGGAATTACCGGTGATATAGAACAGGCTTTATTAGCTGGTCATGGTAATCCACAATTGGTGGAAAAACTGGCGACACAAGGTCGCATTGAAATGCTAGAGTTAGCCGTTAAGGTGATGGACATATTAGCTTTTGAAACACGATGGTTTTCTATGATTTCCTTAGCTTGTGAAAGCTTATCTCGTGAAAATCTAACGGAATTGATGCACTGGTTACGCCTTATAAGTAGAGATATGATGGCTCTTAAAATCGGGGCTCAAGACACGCAATTACAAGTACCTATGTACAAGACTCAATTATTACGATTATTACCGCGCTGGTCCATGCAAGCATTGTCAGAGGTTATTACCGAAACATTGCAAGCAGAACGGGCTTTGCGCTTACATATAAAAACCGCTCTCGTGGTGGACGGTCTCTGTATCGCCCTTCATGATGCTCGGGAGGAGGATTAAATGCTAACCATAGTTGGCGTACGCTTTAAAAAGGCGGGAAAGATTTATTATTTTCAGCCTGAACAATTAGAACTATCCGTTGGGGATGGAGTTATCGTTGAAACAGCTCGTGGTGTAGAATACGGCACAGTTGTGATTGGACCAAAAGAGGTCTTTGAAGATTCTGTTGTTGCCCCTGTGAAACCTGTTATTAGACAGGCAACCTCTAAGGATTTGAAACAAATCGAGAAAAATAAAGAGCGCGAAGAAAAAGCCTTTGAAATTTGTCTCGAAAAAATTGAAAAACGCAAGTTACCGATGAAACTCATCAATGTGGAATATACATTCGATATGAATAAGATTATATTCTTCTTTACTGCGGATGGTCGTATCGATTTCCGTGAGCTTGTTAAAGATTTGGCAACTATATTTAGAACACGCATCGAGTTACGCCAAGTGGGTGTCCGTGATGAGGCTAAAGTACTAAATGGTATTGGTGCTTGTGGTCGATCTTTGTGTTGTTCAAATTTCTTAGGTGACTTTACGCCTGTATCGATTCGCATGGCAAAGGATCAAAATTTGAGTTTAAATCCTACGAAAATTTCTGGTGTATGTGGTCGATTGATGTGTTGTCTTAACTACGAAGATGATTTATATAAAAAAGGTGGCGATCTTTATGTAAAAAAGGAACGTCCACAAGTTCCACAAGAGGTAGCTCCTCCAGGTATTGGAAAGGATGTTGTTACTGACGAAGGTGTTGGTAAAGTTTTAAAGGTAAATCATCACAAACATACTGTAAAGGTACAGCTTGAAGCTGGTCGTACTATCGATTTAAAATGGTCCGAGGTGGCATTGCCTGATGAATGATCAAGAACGACTTGATGATTTAATTATCGATGGCTTACAGATTTACCAGCGTTCTGATATGTTTCGCTTTTCATTTGATGCTATAGCACTCATTCATTTTTGCCGATTTAATGGTCGTCATAGCTATGTTGATCTTGGAACTGGGACAGGGGTTATGCCGCTTATAGGTACGTCATTAGGGGCAGGTCATATTACAGGTATAGAAATTAATGAAACTCTCGTTGAGTTGGCTAAGCGTAACGTAGAACATAATCGTAAACAAGATGTGGTAAATATGTTATGTGGTGATTATCGGCATATGACATATCGCGATATACAAGATAAGCCTTTTGATGGTGTTATTGTTAATCCCCCTTTTTATGATTGTGAAAGCGGTGCAAAGCCTACATCTGAAGAGCGTAATTTAGCACTTCATGATGGACATACAACTTTATGTGATGTTCTGAAAGCGGTACAGTCCTTTATTAAATGTAAAGGTCGCTTGTGGATGATTTATAGTGCTAGTCGGTTGCAATATGTATTACATGAACTAGAAAGGTTTAACTTTCAAGCAAAACGAATTCGGTTTGTTCATGGTATGCTAGATAAACCGGCAAAATTAGTTTTGATAGAGTCTATTTTTCAAGGTCAGGCAGGTCTTGTACTTGAGCCACCACTCATCGTTTACAAAAAAACGAATGTGTACACGAAGGAGGTGTCCTCTTGGTATGAACGATAATGAATGGGGCACCTTATACTTGGTGCCTACACCGATTGGTAATTTAGGAGATATGACGTATCGATCTGTTCGTATTTTGGGTGAGGTAGATGCTATCGCGGCTGAGGATACGCGTCATACGGGCATATTGTTAAAACATTTTGATATTAAAAAGCCTTTGATTTCTTATCATGAACATAATAAGGAGGAGAAGGGGGCCTATATTATAGGTCTCTTATTAGAAGGACAGTCGGTAGCTTGTGTCAGTGATGCAGGCATGCCTGCTATTTCTGATCCAGGGGCAGACCTTGTAACAAAGGCTATTGAAGAAGGCATAACTGTAGTACCTTTGCCAGGTGCTAATGCAGCGTTAACAGCGCTTATTGCATCAGGTTTAGATACTAAATCCTTTACCTTTGCAGGGTTCTTACCTAAACGGGGTAAACATCGGGTTGAAGAATTAAAAAGACTTTCACAAGTGATGGGAACCTTGCTGTTTTATGAAGCACCACATCGATTGCAAGAGGTGTTACAAGATATGTATGAAGCCTTTGGCAATCGTTCCATTGTGGTGGCAAGGGAATTGACGAAGAAGTTTGAAACCTTTGTACGCACCGATTTGGAAAGCCTTGTGAAGGATTTAGAACAGCTCACCTATAAAGGTGAATTCGTCCTCATCGTAGGCGGTGCTGACACAGTGGAGTCCGATACTAGTGAAGTGTTGGATGAACCAGTATCTTATGAAGAGGCTGTGCAAGCCCTTGTAGATACAGGGGTACCTAAAAAAGAAGCTATTCGCCAGGTGGCAAAGCGTTTTAACGTTTCCCGCCGGGATGTATATAATATTGTAGAACGTTAAACCTTCCCATTCGAAGGTTAGAAGGAGGCTCATCATGGGAGACACAAAGAAAACGTATTATATTACGACACCTATTTATTATCCAAGTGCTAAGTTGCACATTGGTCATACATATTGTACATCTGTAGCAGATACGATTGCTCGTTTTAAGCGATTGGCTGGTTATGATGTACGTTTCTTGACCGGTTCTGATGAACATGGCCAAAAAATTCAACGCGCTGCAGAAGCACAAGGCATTACGCCTCTTGAATATACTACAAATATTGTAAATGGTTTTAAAGCATTGTGGGAAAAAATGCATATTTCCAATGACGATTTTATTCGGACTACCGATGAACGTCATGAAACGGTTGTTCAAGCGTTATTTACAAAAGCTTATGAGAAGGGCGATATTTACAAAGCCGAATATGAAGGCTGGTATTGTACACCAGACGAAACTTTTTGGACAGAGCAGAAGCTAGGACCTAATCATACTTGTCCGGATTGCGGTCGCCCTGTAGAGCGTGTTAAAGAGGAAAGTTATTTCTTCAAACTCGGTAAATATACGGATCAATGGCTTAAGTTTATTGAAGAGAATCCTGACTTTATTCAGCCTGAATCTCGACGTAATGAGATGATTCAATTTGTAAAGCAAGGTCTAGAAGACTTGGCGGTGTCTCGTACATCCTTTGATTGGGGAATCAAGGTTCCATTTGATCCTAAACATGTAGTATATGTTTGGTTCGATGCATTAGTGAACTATATTAGTGCACTCTCTCCATTTGATGGTGATGGTGAACTATATAAAAAATACTGGCCTGCAGATCTCCATTTAGTAGGTAAGGAAATCGTACGTTTCCATACTATTATTTGGCCTATGATGCTCATGAGCCTTGAGTTGCCATTACCAAAAAAGGTATTTGGACACGGTTGGATGATTGTAGATGGTACAAAGATGAGTAAATCCTTGGGGAACGTAATCGATCCAATCCCATTGATTGATACATATGGTGCAGATTCTTTGCGTTATTACTTATTAAGCGAGATTACGTTAGGTAATGACGGCAACTTTACGTTACCTAACTTCGTTACAAAAATTAATGCAGATTTATCTAATGATTTAGGTAACTTATTAAACCGTACTATTGCGATGATTGAAAAATACCATGGTGGTGTGATTACAAAATGCGATGATATGGATGATTTAGATCGTGATGTATCTATATTAGCCGTTCAAACTGCAAAAGATTTTGAAGCGGCGATGGAAAATATGGAGCTTAATAAAGCTATCAAAACTGTATGGTCCTTTATTGGTCGCATGAATAAATACATTGATGAAACAATGCCTTGGGTATTGGCTAAATCTGAAGATGCTCATGATAAAGTGCGCTTGCAATCTGCTATGTATCACTTGGCAGAGGCATTGCGTATCATTGCCATCTTGGTAAGCCCTGTAATTCCTGTAGGAGCTCCAAAAATCTGGGAACAATTAGGGCTTACAGGTTTTGAAGTGGCTACGTTGGAAGATGCTAAAACTTGGGGATTATTGGCAACAGGTACTAAAGTTGTAAAAGGTGAGCCTATCTATCCACGTTTTGAAGTTCCTGAAATGGTAGATGTAGTTGTTACAGAAGAAGTTGAAGAAGCTGTAGATACATCTAATATTCCACCATTAAAAGAAAATATTACCTATGATGACTTTGAGAAACTCGATCTTCGTGTAGCTAAAGTTATAAGCTGTGAAAAAGTGCCTAAGTCCAAGAAGTTGTTGAAATTTGTATTGGATATCGGTATTGAAGAACGCACAGTATTAAGTGGTATTTCCCAATATTATGAACCGGAGGCTATGGTTGGTAAAAAGGTAATTTATTTGTCTAACTTGGCTCCTAAAAAGATGATGGGCATCGAGTCTTATGGTATGATTTTGTCCGCCTCTGATTGGGAAGAACATTTAGAGGTAACAAATATCGAATCATTACCGGCAGGAAGTGTGGTTAAATAATGAAACTTTTTGATACACATGCTCATGTGAATGATGGGCGCTTTGATAATGATCGTAATGAGATGTTACAAGCCTGCTTTGATACAGGTGTAGAATATATTATGATTCCTGGTGTTGACAGAGGTACCGTTGAGTCTGGTTTAGCTTTGGCTAAACAGTACGATCAATTATATGCTGCTGTAGGGACTCATCCCCATGAATCAAAGGACTTTACAGAAGAAGACTACGAGTTTTATAAGGAACAAGCTCTTAACAATGATAAGGTACGTGCTATTGGTGAAATTGGACTAGATTATTACTATGATTTTTCTGACCGTGAAACACAAAAACGCGTATTTATTCGTCAGTTAGAGCTTGCTCGTGAAGTAGATCTCCCGATTATTATCCATGACCGCGATGCACATGGTGATATTATGAATATCTTGCGCAATGAAGGGAAGGATAACTGGGGCATTTTCCATTGCTATTCTGGTAGCTGGGAGATGGCAAAAGAAGCCATTAAAATGGGCTTTTATATTTCCTTTGCAGGTCCTGTAGTATTTCCTAAGTCTACAAATCTTAAGGACGTGGCAAGACAAGTGCCATTAGAACGAATCCTCATTGAAACCGATTCACCGTATTTGACACCACCACCATTTAGAGGCCGTCGAAATGATCCAAGTAAAACTCAGTTTGTGGCAGAAGAAATTGCAAGCCTTAAAGGGCTCGATGTAGATGAGTTTTGTGAAATTGCTTTTAATAATGGTAAACGAGTATTTGGCATCGAGTAAATGTAGAAACTAGTTCATAAGATTATTAGCGAATAAAATATTTGTTGGATTCTAATCACTAAGATTTTCTATGCTAAAGTATTAGAATACACGATAAAAGTAAATTAGAATTATAAATTATAAATTATAAAACGCGGTTCTCCCTTATCGGTGAGAATCGCGTTTTTCTATGGTATACTAAAGTATATTCAGACTGAACAGAAGTAAGATGAGGATAGCAACATGAAACGTATTGCATTTATAGATTTAGGATCGAACTCAGTTCGTTTTGTCATATATGAAATTTCTAAGACTGGTAGTTATCGACTGATATATCAAGAAAAAGAAAGTGTGCGTCTCAGTGAGAATATGTGGGGAACTCACGAATTGACCGAAGAAGCCATGGAACGTTCCTTGCGTGCTCTAAAAGGTTTTGTACACATGGCTGATGCAATGGAGGCAAATACGATTAAAGCTGTTGCTACCGCAGCAGTACGTTTGGCTAAAAATGGGGATACTTTTATTAAATCCGTAAAAGAACGAACGGGTTTGGATTTAGAATGTATTGCTGGTGAAGAAGAGGCTCGCCTGGGGTTTCTTGGCGTTATCAATACCATTGGACTTAAGGATTTTATTATTTTTGATTTAGGTGGTGCCAGTACCGAGATAACCCTTGTACGAAATCGTCATATTACAAAATCGGTGAGCTTGCCGATAGGGGCCCTTACCTTAACAGGCACATATCAGAAGGGGGATGAATATACTCCTAAAGAACTTGATAAACTGACGAAAGTTGTAAAGAAAACGATTAAGGAACATACATGGCTTCGCAATGTGAAATTACCGCTTCTTGGTATCGGTGGCACTGCTCGTAATATTGCTAAAATGGATCAACGCAAGTTATCTTATCCTATTACAAAGCTACATAATTATGAAATTCCATATCATAGATTTCATGAAATTTTGGAAGAAGTAAAAGGCAAAACTCTAGAGGAACGCAAAAAGATTAGTGGTTTATCATCGGAGCGCGCTGATATTATTATTGCCGGCCTTACTATCGTAGAAGAATTATTTAACTACGTAAATACTAAAACACTCGTTGTTGGTGGGTGTGGTTTGCGAGAAGGTTTATTTTATGACTATTATGGAGCACACTACTTAGGTGGTAACTCTATTATTGATGATATTTTAGTACATTCTGCAGAGAATGTATTATTAGGTATGACTAAACATGAGTTAGTTCATGCTAAATATATTACAGATTTAGCTATTAAACTGTATGATGAATTAGAACCACTTCATAGAGCTGATAAAAATACAAGACGTTGTTTGATTGCGGCTAGCTTATTACATGATATTGGTAAACGGATTAATTATTATAGTCATGCCCGACACGGCTGCTATATGCTTGTCAATAGTAATTTATATGGGCTTTCCCATGTTGAACAAGCTTTCAGTGCGTTCCTTGTTATGAATTCTCATGGTTTGACGCCAAAAGAGTATAAAAACTTCTTATACGGTAAATTGTTAGATCAAGAACAGCGTTTGTTAGGACAAAAAATATCTATTATTTTAGCCTTGGCTGAAGCTCTTGATGAAAGTCATGAACAATTCATTCGCCATTTATCCGTGAATCTAAAATATACTAGTGTACTATTAGTAGTAACCTATTTGAACGGTCGCGATATAAGTGTCACAAAAGCGGCTGTAGAGAAATTAGGAAAATCTTTTAAAAAAGAATTCAAGAAAACATTAGAAATAGAGTGGAAGGAAGCTCGTAAGGAGGCATAATGACATTACCAAAAGCATTACGATATGCAGTGCTACATGTAGGCTCCAGTAGCATGAGTATTACTATTTTAGAATACAAGGGCATCGATGATGTACGCGTTATAGATTATGCAGCTAGGGAGGTAACCTTTGGGGAAGAATTATTCCAAACCTCTCGTTTGAGTTTTGAAACAATTGAGGAAATTTGTCATATCCTAAAGGGATATAAACAATTAATGGCCGATTACGGTGTGAGTCGCTCTAGATTATATGGTACTACTGTAATACGTGAAGCCGCTAATCGTCGTAGTATTCTCGACCAAATTTATATTCAAACAGGTATGCGTGTTGAGGTTATCGACATGCCTAAAGAGGTGTATTACAAATATGCCCTGCTATATTACAAGATGACTAATCAGTACCGCTTGACGGATCCTACAAAGGCAACATTATTTCTTGATATCACTTCTGGTGGTGTAGGTTTAACCGTTTGGCGTGGTGAAAGCTTATTATTCCAGCGCAATATGCATAGCGGATCTTTGCGTGTTATGGAATCTTTTAATCGCAACCAACGTTCCTCTACATCGTTTCCAATGGCTATTACCGAGTATTTACATCGCATGATAGGCCCATTGCGGGAAGAGCTTAAAACTTTCAATATTAATAGTGTCATTTTATCAGGCGATGAAGCTCAATATATGGCGCGCCTCATGGGAGATGGCAGTAATAAGGATGATATTATTACCATTGAACCAGAACGTTTTAAGGGGTTCATCAAATCCTTTGATGGTGTAACGGCCACTAAGTTGATCAATCGATATAGACTACCTGAATATAAGGCCAATATTTTGATGCCTACTATGATTTTGTTTAATGAAATTATAACGGCTATAGAGCCTAAATCGTTGATTTTTAGTAGCTTCTCCTTCTCGCAAGGAATAAGCTGGTTTTATGGAGTTGAGGCGGAAAATAATCCTTTTATGTATCAATTGCGTGAGCAAAATGCTCAGCTAGCTCGTGCTGTTGCCGCTAGATATCATACTGACAGCATTCATGATGCTGAGGTGGAACGTTTCAGCTCTTTATTCTGTAAAACATTACGCCATAAAGGTTTACCGGAGCGGTGGGGTTATTTATGCCGCATTGCAGCTATATTATGTTCTGTAGGGAAGTTTGTTAATTTACGAAACCATGGAGAGCATGCGTATCATATTGTGATGGGCACGGATATTTTCGGGCTTTCAGAAGAAGAAAAACAAGTAGTTGCAAATGTCGTATTTTATCACTATAAGGGAACTCCATCTGATGATGATACATATTTTAATTCCTTGACAGAATTACAAAAGATTCAAGTTACAAAGTTAGTAGCTATCATTCGTGTGGCCTGTGCTCTCGATGCAGGGAGTAACCAAAAAATCTCAGATGTTATATTGGAAGAGCGCGATAATGTATTGTATGTATTCTGTCGCACTAATGAGGATATTTCTTTAGAATGGTGGACGTTTAATCGAGATGCTGAATATTTTACAGAAGTATTTGGTATGGAACTTATGCTTGTAAGAGGAGGTGACCGCCATGTTCAGTAATGCTAAATATTATTTTAATCGTGAATTATCTTGGCTAAAATTTAATCAGCGTGTACTATTAGAGTCCATAGATCCAAATACTCCGCTGTTGGAGCGGTTGCGTTTTATTGCTATTGCTAGTTCTAATTTAGATGAGTTTTTTATGATTCGAGTGGCTGGCTTACGCCATCAAGTTGTGAATGGCATTGTTAAATATGATGCGGCTCATATGGATGCAAAAGCACAATTAAAGGCGATTGATGAATCTGTACAACGTCTTGTTTCCATGCAAAGCACGTATTTAAATAATGTATTGACTGAACTAGAGGCTCATGGCTTTTTCTTTACCCATCCTGATACACTAGATGTAAAAACAAAAGCCTGGCTACGCCATTATTTTGAGGAACATATATACCCCGTAGTAACACCATTGGCTGTTGACTCGGGGCACCCATTTCCATTTTTAACAAATCATACCATTAATGCAATTGTACGTATCTTTCAAATACAAGAGGATGGGACTAAGGATTACAAGATTGCTATCTTGCCAATACCATCTGTATTAGATCGAATCATTGAAGTTCCAAGCCGTGGCAATAAGGAACATCGATTTGTTTATCTAGAAGATGTCATTACTTATTATGCAAATCAATTTTTCCAAGGTTATGGTATTGAAGATTATATGGTTTTCCGTATTACACGTGATGCAGACCTTGAAATAGATGAGGAAGAAGCAACAGATTTGCTATCTGAAGTAGAGGCATCCTTGCGGCGTCGCCGTCGTGGTGATGCGGTACGTCTTGAAGTTTGTGGAGAGATAAAGGATCACTTATTAGACTTTGTTCTTACAAGTGTAGAATTAGAGCAAAAGGACGTATATCGCATTGATGGACATTTGGATTGCCGTATGTACTTTGATTTCTGTAACTATCCTGGTTATGATAAGCTCCGATATGAACCGTTTGATCCTAAGATTCCTAGTGAATTAGTTGATCATGAAGGTGATAGCTTATTTTCTATTATTGGGAAGCAAGATCTTTTTGTTCATCATCCCTTTGAATCTTTTGCAGTGGTTGAGCAATTTATTGCACAAGCAGCTATAGATCCTGATGTATTGGCTATTAAACAAACATTATATCGCGTTAGTGGGGATTCTCCGATTATTGCGTCCTTAATAAAAGCGGCAGATAATGGGAAACAAGTAACCGTCCTTATGGAGGTTAAGGCGCGGTTTGATGAAGAAAACAATATTCATATGGCTCGTCGACTCGAAAAAGCGGGATGTCATGTTATTTATGGTTTAAAAGGTCTTAAGACACACTCTAAAATTACTATGGTGGTACGCCGGGAAACCGATGGTATTAGGCGGTATGTCCATCTAGCAACGGGAAACTATAATGGTAAAACAGCTCGCATGTATACTGATTGTGGTATATTTACTTGTAATGATGAGTATGGTGATGATGCGTCACGTTTCTTTAACTTGATTTCTGGATATTCTGACCCACCGATTTGGAATAAGTTTATTGTAGCGCCTTTAAATTTACGTGAAAAAATTATGGAACTTATTGACCGTGAAATCGAGTTTGCTAAGAATGGGGAAGAAGCCTATATCATTGGTAAGATGAATTCTCTGCTCGATAAAAAGGTCATTGCTAAGTTGTATGAAGCTTCTTCTGCTGGAGTTCGTATCGATCTTATCGTGCGTGGTATTTGTACGCTTCGTCCTGGCATTGCCGGTGTTAGTGATAATATCACAGTACGCTCTATTGTGGGGCGTTTTCTTGAACATCATCGTTTGTTCTACTTCCGTAATGGAGGGAATGAAAGTCTGTACCTATCTAGTGCAGATTGGATGCCTCGAAATTTGAATGAACGTGTAGAGCTTATGATTCCTATTGAAGATAAACGCCATAAAGAACGGGTAAAAAGTATTTTAGATTTATATTTAGATGATACATTAAAAGCTCATTTTATGAGAGCAGATGGTTCGTATCATAAAATCAATGATCGAGAGAATCCTATATCTGCTCAAGAGGAACTAATGAAAGCTGCTATTGAGCATGAACACAGAGAGTCAATGACGGTCATTGAACGGTTACAACCAATGTTAAAAATGAATAGATGATGAAGAAATCTTAATATATTAGGTAATGAATTTTAATACAATTACATAACATATAAAAAGCCCATTATATGGGCTTTTTTACTTTCTTATACATTTAAAAATGAGGACAAAGTGAAGTTTTGAGTGTTCTAGAAAATGTTGGTAACAATTGAAAAACACATAAAAATACAAATTTAGTAATAAAAAATCTGTATATACTATATGTGGTATTAGTGTTGTATATATGTACACAATTCGGAATATATTGTATAGTATTTAAAAATATCGATATGTACGCATACAGTGGACTTTCATTAAAAAATACAAAATACAAACTGTTATAAATTCAGTATTTATAAAGGATTTTGCCTTATTGTTAACTTACGGCGTTTGACAGGTTGTATCTATCTGTAGTAGAATAATACCATTACAGGAGGGATTACAACATGAGAATTCATAAGACACACAAGCGATATATTTCGTCTGTTGTTGCCGGATTGATTGTAACAGCTGTAACCATGACCGGTTTTTCTTATAATGATAAAACCGTTACCGTTATGGTAGATGGTGCAGCACACACTGTTAGAACGCATTTAAATTCTAACGAAGGCATTGTACGCGATGCCGGGGTTAAGTTAAATCCAAACGATAAAGTTATTTCTAGTTCATCTACAGTTCAAAATGGAACAACCTTAACGGTTGTTCGTGCTATTCCAGTTTATGTAACTGTAAATGGTAAAACAAGAGCTGTATTCACTACAGAAACAACTGCTCAAGGTGTTGCTAATGAGCTTGGTTTCAAAGCACCTAACTATGTAGTAGTGGGCGATGAAAATGGATCTGTTTTAAGTGGTACACGTATAACAATTGCTCAAGTAACAAGCCGCTCTCTATCTACAGTAGATCAAGAGGTTGCTGTTGAAGTGGTTCGTCAAAAAGATGATACTATGGCTAAGGGCGAAGAAGAGGTTGTTCAAGTTGGTCAACCTGGCTTAGAACGAGTACAACGTGAAACACTATATAGTAATGGTACAGTTATTAAAACTAATGATGTATCTAAAGTAACACAACGTGCAATGGTACCTACAATTATTAAAGAGGGCACTCGTGAGGTGACTACATCTCGTAATGTAGCAGGACGTGCATCTCGCGCTATCGTAATGGAAGCATCTGCTTATCTTGCTGGCGATGGTGATGGTGCTGGTATTACCGCTACGGGTCTACCTGCAGTACGTGGCATTGCCGCAGTAGACCCAGATGTTATTCCATTGGGTACACGTTTATTTATTCCTGGTTACGGTGAAGCTATTGCTGCCGATACAGGTGGTGCTATAGTAGGTAATAAAATCGACCTTGTAATGGACTCTTATGGGGAGGCTATGGACTTTGGTCGCCAAGACGTTACAGTGTACGTTTTGGACTAATATGATGATTTAGAGGGTATATCTATAAGATATATCCTCTTTTTATTGGACCTACTTAGCTCAGTAATATTCAATTATAATAGATATAGTAGAAGGACGCCTTATGATTAAGGCGTCCTTTTTTAGTCTTCAATATATGGAATTAGATATTCGTACTTTGTACCTTTTAATTCATCTTTAGGGATAAATCGTAAAGATGATCCATTGATACAGTAGCGAAGAGAGCCATTAGGACCATCTTCAAATACATGACCTAAATGAGCATTACCGATGCGGCTACGAACTTCTATGCGATTCATACCATGTGAGTTATCTTGGTAATACTTGATAACATCTTTAGCTATTGGTTTAGTAAAGCTAGGCCAGCCACAATGAGAATCGAATTTATGGGCTGATACAAAAAGGGGTTCTCCAGTTGTAATATCTACGTAGAGACCTGCTTTGAACTCATCTGTTAGTTCATGGCTGAAAGGTGCATCTGTAGCAGAGTTTTGAGTTACTTCAAACTCTTGTGGCGTTAATGCCTCTAAATCTTCCTGGGAAGGTTTAGCATATGTATTATCATCGATGAGTGGTTCATCAGATAGCCCCAATGGAATGTGACAATAGCCATTAGGATTTTTGTCTAAATAATCTTGATGGTATTCCTCAGCAGAGTAGTAATTCTCTAAAGGCAATACTTCAATAGCAAATGGTTTACCTTCGAAGGCTTGAGCACGAGCTAAGGTGCTTTCAATAACGTCCTTATCTGTTGGATCAGTATAATAAATACCCGTACGATATTGAATTCCTACGTCACCACCTTGTTTGTTGACACTAAAGGGATCAATAGCACGTAGGAAATATTGAATTAAGTGATCTAAAGATAATATATTAGCATCGTAAGTGACCTTGAGGGCTTCTACGTGCCCACTATTGTGGCATACATCTTCATAACTTGGATTTTCTGTAGGACCATTAGCATAACCTACTTCAGTAGAAAGGACACCGGAGATTTTTTTGATATACCCCTGAAGGCCCCAGAAGCAACCCCCGCCTAAATAAATAGTATGTTTACTCATTTAATCACCCCAAACTTCATGAGCTATTTCTTTGACTAATGCGAGTTTAGCCCATTGTTCTTCCTCGGTCAATTGGTTGCCAATTTCACAGGATGCAAAGCCACATTGAGGGGATAAGCAAAGTCTTTCGAGAGGGATATATTTTGTTGCTTCTTTGATACGTTCTTTGATGACTTCTTTATCTTCTAACTCAGGGCGTTTAGATGTGATAAGGCCTAATACAACTTTCTTATTAGGAGAAACTTCACGCAATGGCTCAAAACCTCCAGAGCGATCATCATCAAACTCTAGGTAATAAGCGTCTACATTTTCCTTGGCAAATAGGATAGGGGCAATAGGTTCGTACCCACCACTAGCGGCCCATGTAGAGTTATAGTTACCACGACATACATGTGTAGTAAATGCTAAGTCGTGAGGGCGACCTTCAAGAGCTAAGTTATTCAAACGTAAATATTTAGCGGTTTCACCTTCAATGGTTACACTTTTATCCTTTTGACGACCTGTCCAGTAAGCATGGTCACAACACATACCCCAAGTACAATCATCAAATTGAATATTGCGACAACCCGCATCGTAAAGGTCTTTAATTACTTGGCGATAGGCGGCAGCAATATCTTGAATCAATTCTTCTAAATCTGGATAGAAGGAGCGCGTTGTAATGCCATTGTCTTCACGGAATAACTCTGCCAAAAACTGAGAAGGAGCAGGAATCGTTTGACGCGCCGTAGTATTTTCGTCTTCAAATTGTTTTACAAATTTGAAATGTTCAACGAATGGGTGGTTTGTCCCCTTAATTTTACCAGTAAGGGCGAGGGAGCCAGGCGCGGTTTCTTGACCATGGAATTTATAACCGTGTTCTAATTCAATTTCTTTTACGCCGTTAAAGCCCCACATGAAGTCTAGATGCCAATAGGCACGACGGAATTCGCCATCTGTAATCACTGGTAGGCCAGCTGCTTTCTGTTTTTGAATGAGGTCTGTAATAAGACGATCTTCAACGGCTGTTAATTCTTCTCGAGTAATATTTCCCTTATTAAAAGCTTCGCGTGCTTCTTTTAATTCTGCTGGGCGTAGGAAGGAACCTACGATATCAAAGTGGAATGGTGCTGTATGTTTGGACATAATAATCCTCCTTATATAAACGATTAAACCGATAATTTTGATAGGTTAATTATAGCTAAGTATGATTATATATAAAAATATCAATATGTTTGAGTTGTGTATAGTTTGAAGTTATGTCTATGAGTGATTTTATGCTTTAAGTTATACCCAAGAAGGCACTCTCTAAAATAGAGAGTGCCTTCTTTATGGATTATCTGATACATCTAAATTGAACAATAGTGTTGTATCGCTCTATAAATAATATGATATATAATTATTTTTTGTTTTCCGGTAATTGAATATGTCTACCGTAATTATTAACGTATTGTTCTAGGGCGTGGATATATTCTTGACCTAAACGGCTACGTTGCATTTTATTATTAGTAATGTAGCCAATGTGCATTAAACCTTCTTCGGCAAGTGGAACGGAAATGATATTTTCACCATTTACCTCTTTATCGATTACACCACTAGATACAGTGTATCCATCAAGGCCAAGTAATAGGCTAAATAAAGATGCTCTATCGCGAACACGGATATGTTTTGGGCGCACTACGGTACTGAAGATTTCTTCAGAGAAGTAGAAGGAGTTGTGATCGCCTTGCTCAAAGGAAATATATGGATATTCCTCTAATTCGTCCATAGAGACTACCTCTTTATGGGCTAATGGATGCGTTTTACCAATAAAGATATGAGGATGGGCCGTAAATAATTCAGTAAAGGTTAATTCGTTAGTGTGAATTAATTTTTCTAATACAGGACGGTTGAAATCATTATAATAGAGCAAACCAATTTCACTCTTCATATGAGCTACGTCATCGATAATTTCATAGGTTTGTGTTTCTCGTAAGGATACATCATATTGATCGATTTCAGCGCCTTTTAAAAGCTCTACAAAGGCATTGACTGCAAAGGAGTAATGTTGAGTAGACACAGAAAATTGTTTTTTACCACCGCTTTGGCTTTTATATTGCTCCTCTAAAAGGGCTGCTTGTTCTAACACTTGGCGCGCATAGCCGAGGAAGCGTTCCCCTTCTTTAGATACGGTAATTCCTTTATTAGTACGATCGAAAATGGTAATACCCATTTCTTTCTCTAGTTCTTTAATAGCCTTGGTGAGACTCGGTTGAGACACAAATAATCTCTTGGCTGCCTCACTAATACTGCCTATATTGGCGATTGTTGTGACATACTTTAATTGTTGTAAGGTCATAATTGGCCTCCTTTTATATATTACACTATTAATACTACTCGATTATAAGTATTTAAGCAATGTTATATATATGTTACAATGTATTAATAGAATAAAAGGGGGATATATGTTAAAACAAGTCATTGTCGTAGAAGGAAAATCTGATATACAGCGTATCGCTCAAGCTGTAGACGCTGATTGCATTGCTACAGAAGGATTTACCCTAAGAAGAGGTGTTATCGATATGATTCGCGTTGCCTATGAGAAACGTGGCATTATTATATTAACTGATCCTGATACAGCAGGGGAGCGAATCCGACGCGTTTTAACTAAAAAATTCCCTAATGCACAACATGCTTTTGTGCCTCGTGACGAAGCATTTGCAAATGATGATATTGGCATAGAACAAGCATCTCCAGAGTCAATCAGAAAGGCTCTATCTACATTACACGTAGAATCTCTAGAATCATCTAACGAATTTACTATGGTGGACTTAGTGCGTCACGGATTGTCTGGTATGCCTGATAGTGCAGCTCGTCGAGCGGTTATTGGTGCTAAATTAGGTATTGGATACGGTAATGGAAAGCAATTTTTATACCGTTTAAATCATTATGGTATAACCCGAGATGCTTATGAAGAGGCAGTAAATTGTTAAAATAGGAGTTAAGATGTTAGAATCAGTAATTGCAAGCCCAGAGGTTGTGCATTATATATGTAAGCGCTTTGATATTAAAATGAGCAAAAAGCTAGGGCAAAATTTTCTTATTAAGCGAGGCATAGTTGATGAAATCGTACATGCTGCGGAATTAACTGTAGGGGAACCTGTCCTAGAAGTCGGTCCCGGTATTGGTACGTTGACACAAGGTTTAGCTCAAAGTGGGGCAGATGTAACGGCTATCGAGCTAGATCGTCGCTTATTAGAGGTACTAGATACGACATTGGCATCTTATGACAATGTACGCATCATTCATGGTGATGTGTTAAAGCTTGATGTGCCAATGATTATGAATCATAAACCATTTAAAGTGGTTGCTAATTTGCCATACTATATTACAACACCTATTATTATGTCTTTGTTGGAAAGTAAATTACCTATTGAACGTCTCGTTGTGATGGTGCAAAAAGAGGTAGCCTTACGGATGATAGCAAAGCCGGGCACAAAGGATTATGGTGCATTATCTGTTGCTGTTCAGTATTATACGGAGCCAGATATTGTTCTAGATGTACCGCCTAAATCTTTCTTGCCAGCTCCAGCGGTAACAAGTTCTGTTATCCGTTGCGTATTGCGTGATAAACCACCTGTAGATGTGATTGATGAGAAACTATTCTTTCGCGTCGTGAAAGCAGGTTTTGCGCAACGCCGTAAAACATTCTCTAATACGATGAAGACAACGGGTTTAACAAGGGATAGAATTGAAGAGTTATTAGCAAAAGCAAATATTGATGGTCAACGAAGAGGTGAGACCTTTACACTTCAAGAATTTGCTGATGTAGCCAACGCATGGGCAGCATTAATCAAATAGTATAATACATAAAGAGCTTATTGGACTGATAAAATATCATTCCAGTAAGCTCTTTTTCATGAAAAAAGGACCCGAATGGGTCCTTTTTAGTTAGTAAAGAATGCCAGCCATGGTTGTAATGAGGAAAGCATTCGCAAAGTCAATTAAGAATGCACCTACTAAGGAAACTACGAGCCAAGCACGAGGAGATGGGCCGTGTTTACTTGCTAAGGATAACATGTTAACTAATGCGTTTGGTGTAGCACCCAATCCGAAACCGATAGCTCCGGCACCAAGCATAACTGCATCGTAGTTGCGACCAAAGAGGAAGTAAATAAGGTATGCAAATACACAGATAAGTGCCATTTGTACAACTAAGATTGTAATAAGCGGTAAAGCAAGATCAATTAATTGAACTAATTTCAAGCTGTTGATAGCCATTGTTACGAATAAGGATAATGCTACATTAGATACTGCATCAAGAGCTGCATCGTTGATTTTGTATGCTTTAGTAAAGTCACCAAAGTTACGAATTACTGCTGCACAAATCATAGCGCCAATATATGCAGGTAGTGGAGTAAGAACAGACAATCCAGCACTTACGATGGTACCGATACCTAATGCAAGGCCAATCCACATACAAATTGTTAAAAGATCTTGAGAGTTAAATTGTTTGCCGCCGCTCTCAACGTGATCTTCGATCATATCGATGCCTTCATCCTCCATTAATTCAGGATTTTCATAAGGTGTTTTAACTTTATGCATTTTAATAATGCGTTCACCTACAGGCGCGCCGAGGATTGTACCAGCTACCATGCCAAATGTTGCAGCTGCAACTGCAGCGGAAGCGGTACCAGGGATACCAAGTAATTGCTCGTAATATGGACCAAAGGCACCAGCTGTACCAAGGCCGCCAATCATAGATACAGAACCTGCCATGATGCCGATAATCGGCTCAATCCCTAATGCTTTGGCAATCATAATACCTGCAGTATTTTGTACTACAATCCACACTGCACATGCTAAGAAGAAGAAAATAATAAAGATACCGCCCTTTTTGAGGACTTTTAAGGATGCCATTAAACCGATCGTGGTAAAGAAGGCAAGCATTAAAAATGTTTGTAAGGAACCTTCAAAGGTAATGTTTAAAATTTTATAATAAGACAAAATAGCAGTTAAAAATGCAAATGGAAGAGCACCTACAGCTGGTGCAGGCATACACATACGTTGTAAGAACTTGGAATGCTTATTGATCCAAGTACCGATGAATAAGGTAATTACGGCAAGACCTACAGTTTGAATCATGGACAGTTTTAAGGTCCATACATTGTTGACTAAGGCTAAGTCAATAAGTGGCATAAAATCACTCCTTTAAAATAAAAAATAAATCTGAGTTTTATGGTATCATGAATGGTCAAAAAATACTATAGAATATATAACGTATAAAAAATTTATATTTTTATCTTTAAACACTCATAACAACACAAAAAACAATAATATTAATAAAACTAATTTTATGATTATACATATAAATATAGAAAAGTAATAATATATATTACTTATGTACATAATCATACTATATGTATTCGACTCAAATCTGTGATTTTCCTTCTTGTTATAAAAAAATAAACTGGAATATATTTTTTATATTTATAATCATATAAAATATACTCCAGTTCTAAAACTTAATATTTTTATGTTGATTTAGTAAGACTCTAAATTATATATGGCGATAAATTCGCTCTATAAATGCATGTTAAGATATAACTAAAATGTATAGACCTAGCAATAAGTTAATTAGAAGTTATAACTCATGGTGTAATTTAGGGGTCGTTAAGAATGTTACATCCGGATTACGCTCTTGAACCCAACCCATTTGCCATTCATTAGAGATAAGAACTACGGTGCGATCGCGATTATCTTTTACAATCATCGCATTATCTATACCTTTCAAGGATGCAATATCAACTTCGCCGTCAATCCAACGAGCAACACCATATGGCAAAGTATGATTTAATAAATCTACACCATATTCATTTTTGAGGCGGTACTCAAGAACTTCAAATTGAAGCATACCTACGGCACCGACCACGAAGGAATCAAGGGCACCTGGTTGTTCAAAGATTTGAACAGCCCCTTCTTGAGCCAATTGAGTCATACCCTTTTGGAATTGCTTACGTTTCATAGTATCTTTTGGGGATACACGAGCAAAAAACTCAGGAGGGAAGACAGGGAAGTCGCCAAAGGTTACTTTATGCTTTTGTGCACAAAGCGTATCTCCTACGCCCATAGTACCGGCATCAAAGACACCAATAATATCGCCAGGGTATGCATCTTCTACGATGGTACGTTCCGTAGCCAAAAATTGTTGAGGCTGAGATAGGCGGATTGTTTTATTAGATTGGCGATGTAATACAGACATACCTTTTTCGAATTTACCAGAGCAGATACGCATAAATACGATACGGTCATGATGATTAGGATCCATATTTGCTTGAATTTTGAATACTAGAGCAGAGAAGTCTTCGCTAGTAGGCTGTACCATTTCCTCTACCGCTTGTCGTGGAGCAGGGGATGGAGCTAGTTCTAAGAATTTTTCTAAGAATGGTTTTACCCCAAAGTTCGTCATAGCAGAACCGAAAAACATAGGCGTTAATTCACCAGCACGAACCTTATCAAAATCGAATGGATCGCCAGCAACATCGAGCAACTCAATATCGTCAAGCAATGCTTGGTATACATCGTCACCTAATAACTCTTTCATACGAGGATCCGTTAACGCCCCTTTTTCGGAAGCTAACTTTTCTTGACCATGTGTTTCGTCTTTTGCAAAGAGCTCTATAGTTTCGTGTTCTCTATCGTATACGCCTTTGTATTCGCCATTAATACCGATAGGCCAGTTCATAGGACACGTACGAATACCGAGAACATTTTCGATTTCTTCCATTAGATCGAATGGGCTGCGACCGAAATGGTCAATTTTGTTTACAAATGTAAAAATAGGAATACCGCGTTCTTTTGATACAGCAAATAGCTTCTTTGTTTGGGCCTCTACGCCTTTTGCTACGTCAATAAGCATGACAGCACTATCAGCAGCCATCAATGTACGGTATGTATCTTCAGAGAAGTCTTGGTGACCAGGAGTATCAAGGATGTTTACGCGACAACCATCGTAGTCAAATTGCAATACGGAACTCGTTACAGAGATACCACGTTGTTTCTCGATTTCCATCCAGTCGGATACGGCGTGTTTTGCAGTTTTACGAGACTTTACGGAGCCTGCTAAGTGAATAGCACCACCATATAATAGTAATTTTTCCGTTAATGTTGTTTTACCCGCATCCGGGTGAGATATGATTGCAAACGTACGACGACGTTGTACCTCTTCTAAAAATGTCATGATTCACCTCTATTAATATGTTGTGAAAGCAGATAAATCTTTAGGCTCTACTTTCACAGTCTATATATCGTAAAAATTATACATGATTTTTCTAGTTATGACCACTAAATTGTAGTATAATGAGATTTCATAGAACGGCTTGGGGTTAGCCGTTATCTTCAGGTTAAGGAGGGGATCCATGCGGTTATTTATTGCAGAAAAGCCATCCATGGCTCGCGAAATCAGTAAATGCTTACCAGAAAATAAGAATATCCAAAAACGGAATGGTTATTTTATCCAAGGGGATGATGTGGTGACTTGGGTAGTAGGTCATGTACTGCATCAGGCTGAGCCAGGAGATTACGATGATAAATATATCCGTTGGCGCCCTCAAGATCTTCCTATCGTGCCTGATGAGTGGAAATTGCTTGTCACAGATAGCAGCCGTCAACAGTTTGAAATTGTAAAAGACCTTATTAGTAAAGCAGATGTCATTGTCAATGCAGGTGACCCGGATCGAGAAGGTCAACTTTTAGTTGACGAAGTTTTGTACTATGTAGGTAATACAAAACCAGTGCAGCGTATTCTATTAAATGCCCTCGATGAAAAATCTATTCGTTCTGCCCTCGATGATTTGAGAGATAACAAGGACTTTCACAATCTATATCAATCTGCATTGGCAAGAGCGCGAGCAGACTGGCTTATTGGGATGAATTTATCTCGGGCCTATACATTATCTGAACGTTATAAAGGTCATAAGGTAACATTGCCAATTGGTCGTGTAAAGACGCCAACGTTAGCTCTTGTTGTACGTAGAGAACGAGAGTTAGCTGCATTTAAACCAGTAGACTATTTTACTGTAAAGGTATTATATAACCATCCTAATGGGGTGTTTTGGGCGACTTGGCAGCCTACAGACGAACAAAAGGGGCTTGACCCAGATGGACGACTCATTAATAAAGCTATTGCTGATGAATTAGTAGAATGTTTACAAGCTGGACCAGACGGTTTTATTAAAGGTGTTACAAAGTCTAAGAAAAAAGATGTACAACGATTGCCTTTATCCTTATCATCCTTACAAGTATTGGCAGGTAAAGCCTTTTCTTATGATCCACAGACTGTACTTGATACAGCGCAAAAATTATACGAAAAGAAATTAACTACCTATCCACGTTCTGATTGTGAATATTTACCACCCAATCAATATGATGATCGCAATGCAATCCTCAACAATCTACAAAATGCAGGTGATGAGAGATTAGCACAGTGGGCTGCCGATGCAGATCGTTCTATTAAGAGCCGTGCTTGGAATGAAAAGAAAATTACCGCCCATCATGCTATTATTCCTACAACGGTGGCTTGCAATATAAATAGTTTGTCCCAAGAGGAGCGAAATATTTATTTCCTCATCAGTCAAGCTTATATTGCGCAATTTTATGGGGAGCATATTTACGAGCAAACTAAAATTGTAGTAGAACAAAGTAAGGAAGAGTTTGTAGCTAATGGTCGTGTAGTTATCGAAGAAGGATGGAAATTGCTTTATAAACGACATAAGTCTAAATCTACGACGGACAATGACGAGCCCGATCTAACCGATGAGCGTGGGGCTGAATCAGACCCTAAAAAAGAGGTTATTGAAGAAACGGACCACTTGCCAGCGGTTAAAAAGAACGATACTGTTTTATATACGGATTCTTCTATAGAGTCTAAACAAACGAAACCACCATCCCGTTTTACGCCGTCCACATTACTACAAGCGATGAAGGAAATTCATAAATTCGTAAAAAATGAAGACTTGAAAAAGCAATTAAAGGCTGTATCTGGTATTGGTACAGAAGCAACTCGGGCAAACATTATTGATGAGCTTATCAGTCGAGACTTTATGAAAACGTCAGGGAAGAAGCAAGTCTTATCTCCAACGGAAACGGGCTATCTCTTAGTAGATGCTCTGCCAGAAGAGCTGCTTTATCCTGATGAAACAGCTGTTTGGGAAGAACGCTTAGCACTTATGAGCGAAGGAGAGGATACATTAGATTCCTTCTTAGCGGATCAAATTAAGTTTTTAAAATTATTAATTGATAAACTTGGTTTTGATAAAGTAGTAAGCTCTGATCAAATGATGCCCAATGTGGTGCGAACTATAACGAGTCAAAATCGTAAGCGCCCTATGGATAGTGAAAGCGTAGACTTGTCTTCCTTACCTGTATGTCCTAAATGTAAAAAAGGACGTTTGCAACAGCGGAATGGTAAATTTGGTGCCTTTTTAGGGTGCACGAATTATCCTACGTGTAAACATACTCAGCCAGTAGAAGGGGATACTTCTAGTGTTGAAGGTAATATTGAAGTATCTGATGAAGATAAACAATATAAATGCCCTAGATGTAACGTAGGTTACTTTGTGAAACAAGAGGTGAGAGGTCGAACAAACTGGATTTGTAGCAATCGATCTCAATGTAAGACCCAATGTTCTGATGTAGATGGGGTACCGAGCATTTATGCCAACAAATAAAGTAACCAATAAAAGGTAACTTATTATCGGTAAATATATATAATCGAATATAGATTATTGTAAAGTTTTTAGTTATCTAAGATTACCAAGAAACAACTATTTTTACAGTGATAATAAAAAGACGCGTACAGCTTAGCTGTGCGCGTCTTTTTTTGAAACTGTTCTTGTAGAAGAAAAATTGCTTCATTTAGTTTAGGATATTAAGCTGAATTTTATCTGCGTTTGCCACGACGACCAGTTTGGGAGGTAGAAGCACGGCGTTGGCGTGTATTGGAGCCTTTATGGCCTCGTGCTTTGTGAGCTTTAGCCTTAGTGGATTGGTAAGTGCTTGTAATCTTAGGTTTACTAGCTAATTTTGTGCGTTTTGGAGCAGTGCTAGCATTGCCCTTAGTTTTGATCTGACCATCCTTAGTATATTTTGTAAGTGTAGCTTGGATAGCTCGTTCGATGCGTCGTAACCATGATTCGTCTTGTGGTGTCGCAAAGGTTACAGCCACGCCAGAGTTACCAGCACGACCTGTACGGCCAATGCGGTGGATGTAGTAATCTACATCGCGAGGTACGTCGTAATTATATACATGTGTGATACCTTCGATGTTGATACCGCGAGCCGCAATATCGGTAGCCACTAAGATTTGTGTTTTAGCTTTTGCAAAGTCTCGCAGAATTTGTGTGCGACGACCTTGTGTCAAGTCACCGTGCATTTCTGCTATATTGAGCCCCGCTGCAGTTAATTCGTAGGATAAACGAATGGCACCTTCCCGTTTATTACAGAAAACTATAGCTAAAAACGGATTATCATCTTCAATCATTTTGATGAGCCGTTGTGTTTTTTCTTCAGGATTCATCATATACACTCGTTGATCAATTGATTCGAGAGTGATGTGTTTTCCTTCTGCCGTTACTGAAACGGGTTTAGACATATATGCCTTTGCGAGATTTCGGATTTTATCTGGAATTGTAGCGGAGAATAGTAATAGTTGTCTATTGGCATCTGTTTGGCCGATGAGATTTTCGATATCTGGTAAGAAGCCCATGTGAAGCATTTGGTCTGCTTCATCTAGTACAACACGACGAATACAGTCTAGATGGAGAGAACCGCGCTTTGCATGATCCAATAGACGACCAGGTGTACCTAAGATGACTTGAGGTCGGCGGCCTAACTGTTGTAACTGTGCCTCGATTGTTTTGCCGCCGATAAGAGGGAGGATATCTACATTTAAAATAGAACCTATTTCCTTCGCTTCATCGGAAATTTGTTTAATTAGTTCTCGTGTAGGCGCAATGATAAGCACTTGTTCTTGATGAACATCAGTATGTACACGTTGTAGAATTGGGAGCAAGAATGCTAGTGTTTTCCCCGTGCCGGTTTGAGCTTTGGCTATGACATCATTCCCTTTAAAGACGACAGGAATGGATTGTTCTTGAATTGGCGTAGGCTCCTTTATACCTTGTTTTTGTAGGGCTTGGATAAGTTCATCACAAACACCTAAAGATTTAAAAGATTTCATGAATCGTCCTTTCTATAATACATATTATATTAATTATAACGTATGCACATATTAGGGGCAAATGAATTGAACTTGGAAGATGTATAGTCTTAACATACTCTAGGCTCAATAAATATTATAGTATTTTGGGTATATTTTTTTGATAATATATGGAAAAATACTGATATAACTAAGTAAAATGAGAAATGAAAATATTAAAATAGCTACATTTAAACTGTTTATAAACTATTAATTGAGAATGTGAGAGTATTTGTAAATGATAATCTTAATAGAGTTTATTGATTACAGTATCTAAATATATAGCTATGAAATATTAAATTTCAGCTAGTATTCAGTATTTTATTAGATAATTATATAGATAATCTCATATTAAATATGATAATAAAATATAGATATGAGATAAAAAATAACCATAAAAATGATAATAATTGTTGAAATTAATGATTTATTTGATATAATAATTTAAGATATTAATACGCATTATTATTTGGTGTGTTTAATATGAGGTTGTTAGGTACAATAATTAGGAGGTGTCGTATGGCTATCAAAAAGTTAAAAGACATGAAACCAGGTGAGTCTGGTCTTATTGTTGCACTACATGGCAGTGGTAATGTTAAGCATCGTCTAATTGACATGGGTCTTGTAAATGGTACAAAAATCCATGTTATGAAGTTTGCCCCTTTGGGGGATCCGGTGGAAATCAAAGTAAAAAACTTTGAATTAGCACTTCGTACAAGCGAAGCTGGCATGATTGATGTAGAGGTTCAATAGGAGGTTCACATGGCAGAAAATGGGCAAATTCGCATTGCCTTAGCAGGTAACCCTAACTGTGGTAAAACTACAATGTTTAACAATATCACAGGGGCGAAGCAACACGTTGGTAACTATGCCGGCGTTACAGTAGAAAAAAAGGAAGGCCATACGAACTTTGATGGCCATGAGTTATTGTTTATTGACTTACCAGGTACATATAGCTTAACTGCACGTTCCTTGGATGAGTTAGTAGCGCGTAATGTTATCGTAAATGATAACCCAGATGTTATTGTTAATGTTCTTGATGCATCTAACTTGGAACGTAACTTATATTTAGCTGCACAATTATTGGAACTTGAAAAGCCAATGGTTATTGCTCTAAACATGGCTGACGTTGCTGAAGAAATGGGCATCAAATACGACCTAAAAAAAATGGCAGAAATGACAGGGGCTACAATTGTTAGCACAGTAGGTCGTACAAACATTGGTACAAAAGACTTGTTAGAAGCAATAATTAGTGTAGCTGCTTCTCAAAAAGCTCCTGGTGTAACAATTAACTATGGTGATTTGTTAGAAGGTAAAATTAGTGAGCTTGTAGAATTGCTAAAACAAGCGGGCACTGTTACATATCCACTTCGTTGGATTGCTGTTAAGTTGTTAGAAAAAGATGCTGACGTTATTGGCAAAGTTATGCGCTTTGATAATACGGAAGCTGTTATTCAAAAGGCTGAAGCTATTCGTGAAGAAATTAAGGATCAAGTTGATCTTGATATTGTCTTCCAAGAATATCGTCACCGCTTTGCAGTAGAAGTATATAATACATGTTTAACACAAGCGCCAACTCAATTGGAAACACGCTCTGACCGTTATGACAAAATCTTAACGCATCGAATTTGGGGCTTACCAATCTTCATGGTTGTTATGTACTTATTGTTTGCGTTCGTTAACTTCGTTGGTGGTATTCCTCAAGGTTGGATCGAGGATGGTTTCGCTGCATTACAAGCTTATGCGGTTCAGACTATTCCAGAGGGCCAATTACAGTCACTCGTATCTGATGGTATTATTGCCGGCGTAGGTGCGGTACTTTCATTCTTACCATTAATTTTATTACTCTTCCTTGGCATTTCTTTCTTGGAAGATACAGGTTATATGGCTCGTGCAGCCTTCGTTATTGACCGTGTAATGCGCGCATGTGGCTTACATGGTAAATCCTTTATTCCTTTATTATTGGGTTTCGGTTGTTCCGTACCATCCGTAATGGGTGCCCGTATCCTCGACAACTACAAGGATCGAATGGTTACGATTTTGATTACACCATTCATGAGTTGTTCTGCACGTTTGCCAGTGTATATCTTATTTGCAAATGCGTTCTTCCCAAATGGTTGGGATAGTACTTTAGTTGTATTCTCTGTATACTTCTTGGGTATCATCTTCGGTATTATCTTTGCAAAAATTTTCCGTAAGTTCTTATTTGCTGGTGAAGCAGAACCATTTGTAATGGAATTACCTCCATATCATTTGCCTACATTGAAAGCTACATGGATGCACATGTATGAACGTGCTAAATTGTACATCATTAAAGCCGGTACTTTCATTATGGCTGCTTCCATCTTGATTTGGTTCATCACTGCATATCCAATGGATGTAGAATACTCCAAAGATTATGATGCAGTGAAAGAACAAGTTGCTCAAGAGTATGAAGTAAAAGATGCAGCTACATTATCTCAATTCGGTATTGCTACAGATGACCAAAAAGATGCAGTTGATAAAATTGTTGAAGATATGAAATCTACTGTACAAGATGCTACTGATGCTGCTAAGCAAGCAGGAGAAGATGAACCTGAAGTAGCAGTAGAGGATGATTCTGAAGCACCTGAATTATTCAATGATATTAAAGATGAAAATAAAGACTTGTTCCCAGCAGCATGGGCAATGTATAAAAACAGTGCTAACTTAGATGCTGAAAATGACAAACTTGATAAAGAACAAGCTGCTGAAAAAATTGAACAATCCTATGCAGCATCCTTTGGTAAAGCAATCAACCCAGTACTTGAACCATTGGGCTTCGACTGGAAAATGGGCTTATCTCTCGTAGCTGGTTTAGCGGCTAAAGAGGTAGTAATTTCTACATTGGGTACAGTATATGCAGTAGGTGGTGATGATAAAAATCCAGCTCCATTGACTGATTACTTACAAAATGATCCAAACTTCTCACCATTGATTGCATTAACAATGATGTTGTTCGTATTAATTTACCCACCTTGTTTGGCAACATTAGCTGTTATCAAACGTGAAACAGGTTCTTGGAAATGGGTTGCATTCATGTTCTGCTATGAAAATACATTTGCATGGATTGCATGTTTCATCTTCTATAACATTGGTCGCGCATTAGGTTTCTAATCTAGAGTCGCTAAATAGGAGAGTTTAGCCACCTTTAGATTCTTTAAACAAAAATGAATTTAAAAATTGCGATTTTGTTATAAGTAATTTAAAAATAATACTTGATAATTATCAATATTCGTGGTTAAATGATAATGAGAAAAGGGAAATATCCTTTAGATATTGCTTTTATCTTGTTTATCACTAATACACATATTATAATTTAGTAGATATTGAGAAAGAGGCATAATAATGGATAATCTTGTTATAGGACTCATAGTTGTATTAGCATTAGCTTATATCGGTAATAAATTTTACAAACAAATGTCTGGTAAAGGTGGCTGTGGCTGTGGTGGCGGTAGCTCCAAGTCTGGCTCTAAAAAATCTTCTGGTTGCGGTGGTAACTGCAGCTGTGATGGTTCCAATAAAGCACTAGGCATTAAACGTACTGCTAAGTAAGCTAATACGAATTCTGAATTTGAATGAGGGGTCTCTATAATGGCTCCTCTTTTCAAATATAGTAATTAAATTTTTTATCATATTTAGTAGAAAGGAATATTATCATGTTCAACATCGATCAAAAAAATCTTAAAAACGCTAACTTATTCGCAGCAGGTCTTGCATTGGGTACTGTAGGTCTTAAAGTATTAACTTCTAAAGATGCTAAAAAAGTATATGCTGGTATCGTAGCAGCTGGTCTTCGCGCTAAAGAAACTGTATTAGAAACAGCTGAAAAAGTACAAGCATCCGCATCTGATGTATTGGCAGAAGCTCAAGAAATCAACGAAGCACGCAACGAAGAAATCTTTGAAGAAAACAAATAATTAGAGGATTGCACATATGTTACAATTTTCTGTAGTAAAAAAACTCAGAAATCGCTTGCATGTTAAGGTAACTGGTCATCACTTTACAGAGGCTGAAGCAGCTTATGTAGAGGATACATTACTCCTTAATGATGCAATTGTAGATGTAACCTTCTACACTCGTAGCAGTCAAATCGCCATTAAACATACTGGCGATGTTGATGCTGTGCGTGATGCAGTGCTAGGTCTACGCGATTTAGATTTGTCTGAAGCTCCTGCTTTAAACGAATATTCTCCTCGCTTGGTAAATAAAAAATACCGTGAAATGATGATCAACCGTACTGCACTTTACTTAGGTAAAAAAGCAGTGCTTCCTGCGCCTATTGCAGCTGCATGGGCTTGGTTTGATGGTATTAAATTTATTGGTAAGGCTATTAAAACATTGTGGCAACGTAAGTTAACTGTCGAAGTACTTGATGGTGTAGCTATTGGTGCTGCATTACTTCAAAAGGATTACCCTACAGCTGGCGCTGTTATGTACCTATTAGGTATTGGTGATATCTTAGAAGAATGGACTCACCGTAAATCTGTATTAAATCTCGCTCAAAGCATGTCCTTGAACGTAGATAAAGTATGGGTTTTAGTTGATGACATTGAAGTGAGCAAGCCAGTTAACGAAGTTGTGGCAGGCGATCAAATTATCATTCGTCAAGGCGAAGTGATTCCATTGGATGGCGTCGTTATCGATGGTGTTGTTCTTGTAAATGAAAGCTCCATGACTGGTGAACCAGAAGCAGTTCGTCGTGATAAAGATACTTCTGTATATGCTGGTACTGTTGTTGAAGACGGTAAAGCTATTGTAGAAGTACGTAGTACATCTAAATCATCTCGTTACGAAAAAATAGTCAACCTTATCGAAGAATCTGAACAAATGAAATCCGGTATGGAACAACAAGCATATCGCATGGCAGATAAATTAGTTCCAATTAGCTTCATTGGCGCTGGTTTAACATACTTGTTGACTCGCAATGTGATGAAAGCATTGTCTTTCGTAATGGTTGACTTCTCTTGTGCATTAAAATTATCTATTCCTTTAGCAGTACTTTCCGCTATGCAAGAAGCATCTAAACGCGGTATCACTGTTAAAGGTGGTAAGTTCCTAGAACAAATTGCACAAGCAGATATGATTGTATTTGATAAAACAGGCACTCTTACTAAAGCTGAACCTGAGTTTGAACAAATTATTCCATTTAACGGTCATGATGCAGATGAAATGTTGAAATTAGCTGCATGTATTGAGGAGCATTTCCCTCATTCCATGGCAAAAGCAATTGTACGTGCTGCTAAGGATCATGCATTACCTCACAAGGAAATGCACTCTGACGTAGAATACGTTGTGGCTCATGGTATTGCATCTAAGGTTGGTCGCTATCGTGTACGCATTGGTAGTGCTCATTATATCTTTGATGATGAAAAAACAAAGATTCCTGCAGATGAACAAGAAAAGTTCAATAATTTACCAAATTCTTCCTCTCATATTTACCTCGCTATTGGGGGTACACTAGCAGCGGTTATTTGCATTAAAGACCCTGTTCGTGAGGAAGCAAAACAAGTTATAGCTGATTTACATACTTTGGGCATTAAAAAGGTTGTCATGATGACTGGCGACTCCAAACGTAATGCACAACGCGTAGCTGACGAACTCGGTATTGATGAAGTGCATGCTGAAGTATTACCAGAAGATAAAGCAGCTTATGTAAAACAAGCAAAAGCTGAAGGCTATACTGTTATGATGGTAGGGGATGGCATCAATGATTCCCCAGCAATTTCTGAGGCACATGTTGGTATTGCGATGAATGAAGGCGCGCCAATCGCTCAAAAAATTGCAAATGTTACTATTTCTTCTGATCATCTACAAGCTCTTGTAGATTTACGCCGCATTTCTATGGCATTGATGAAACGCATCAAAGCAAATTACAATGGTATCGTTGGTTTCAATGGTGCTCTTGTAGGTGGTGGCGTACTCGGTATTATGCCGCCAAGCCAAACAGCATGGTTGCATAATCTATTCACATTGGGTATCGGCTTAGAAAGCATGACTCCATTGTTGAAGAAAGAAGAACAAAAGGAAACTGTTCCTACAATTGATGTAACAGCTGACTCTGTAGTGGCTTAATTAAAAACCTCCGTATAAGGTATTGATTTACCTGTATGGAGGTTTTTCTTTTTTGATGACATTTATCTATGATTATTGTAAAATACAAAGAGATTACATATCATAGGAGATCTTTATGAACACATTAATAGATATTTGTAAGCGCTCCTTCTATTTGAATCTATTTATTGTGGTAATCCCCATTATTGCATATATGATTCATAATGGATCGAGTGCGACCGTAGCACTAGTATGGTATTTATTGTTATCCTTATGTATGCCTTGGGCCTATTTATCATTTAAAAGCAGTACCTTTGATGATGGTAAATCTATAAGTCGCATTGCTTATGTAGTGAGTTGGGTTGTCGTTCATGGTATCAGCTATAAAGGTATTTTTTTAGGTGTTGATTTATCCATGTTGTGGGGATGGCCAACAGTAGGTCGTGATATAGCCTTTTTATTAGCTATGTATTTAAGTGTCACATTTAGCTTGCTTATAGCTTATGGCTTAACTCGATTAGTGGGAGGCTGTAATGAATAAAAGTTTTTGGCTATTTACGTTAATTTGTTCACTTTTTGTAAGTGCTATTACAACAGTACTTTCATTAAGTGGGGCATTATCATTATCCATTTTAGTGTTTCCAGTTTTGTCGCTAGTCATACCAATTATGGTGCGACGACTAAAGAATGCCAAGTTTAACGATGATTTACCGCTAAGCATGGGGTATCATGCTTATAGTTGGGCTTGGTGGATGGTATTTTCGTTTCTTCATACACCATTTAGCTTTAATGTAGATAATGGATTAGCAAAAGCATTACTTTTATTTGTGGTGTATTTTATCGTTCAAGTTCTCATTGAGTTATGTGGTTTATTAGCTACGAAGTTTTTCAATCGTACTTATCGATGGGGTATGATTGATGAAGCATTAGATATAATTGCCTATACTATACCGATTCCGTTCTTGTATATTGGCTCAATCCTATATATAGATTTACAAGATCCGATGGTATATTTTATGTATGCATCATCCATGAATGTAAATATATTATTTGCTGAACTTGTATTATTATTAGTTTCTTTATTGGTCTTTGTATTCTATTTGTATCCAAGAGATTTAGCATATAAGGGTGTACGTTTGTTGCGTATCATTATTACTGCAGGCATATGGCTTGCTATGAACGCTCATATCTTGTATGGTGGTTATATTCCAGAATTTATTTTATCTTTAGTTCCCACCGTTTTTCCAACGTACCAAGGTAATCCACTAGTGTTTGTAACTCCAACTTTATTAGAAGCTGGTATGACCGGTGGAGCAGTGATTATAGGTGCATTGGTAGAGCGTGGTATTATTTCACGACGCCGTGAACGTATTTAATTTCTAGTTTCGACTTATATCCGTAAGGAATGAGAGCGAAGGAGGATCTATGAACAACATTGAACATCCATTGGATGATAACTCAACTGTATCAATCCACGACAATGAAAAACTGAAGCAAGTTGAACGTAAAGAGGCCAAGAAAGAGAAAAAAAGTGGCATTACGATTCGAGAATTGACAATTATTGGTCTACTAGCAGGTATCACTATTGCATTAGGGCTTTCTGGTTATGGTATTATTCCATTAGGGCCGCTAAATGTAACAACTTTACATGTACCAACTCTAATTGGTGCTATTGTAGAAGGACCAAAAGTGGGGGCCTTTGTTGGCTTTATCTTTGGTTGCTATAGTTTGTGGCAAAATATTACAGCTCCTAATATTTTATCCCCACTATTTATTAATCCAATCATTTCCGTATTACCGCGTATACTTTTCCCAGTATTAGCATATTTGGTATATCTATTATTGTGGAAAGCACCGCAAGGTCCGCGTATTATTGTTTCTGCTTTTATGGGGACTGTATTTCATACGATCATGGTTATGGGATTAATCTTCTTACTCTATGCAGATATGTTTGCTCTTAAAATGAATCTTAGTCCAGATCAAGTATTAGGCTCTATTGTATTCTTGTCTGTTACACATGGTATTCCAGAAGCAGTTTTTGCTGCTGTAATTGTAACACCGGTGGCAATGGCTTTACGAAAAGTATTGCGTAAGGATGCTCCTAAGAAAACTAAAGGTGAAGCTATGCGAGACGCAAAAGTTACAGACCATCAATTAGGAGAAACTGAAGTGGTAGAAACCAAATAAGCTGAAGTTGTAGACGAAAATATAACGAAATAGTATTTTACAGGCTTTTTATAAATATGATAAAATAAATATCATTCGATAAGTATTGAGGAGGATAATCATGGCTAAACGTATTCGTACTATCAACACTGAATCCTTACAAAAAACTGCTAAAACTGGCGGTTGTGGGGAATGTCAAACATCTTGCCAATCCGCTTGTAAAACAAGCTGCACAGTTGGTAACCAAGTTTGCAAACAAAAATAATGAAGAGGCTCGCTTAGCGGGCCTTTTTTATTTATGTTTTAAAGACATACATTGTATAGTATATCTTTATGACTCTTTTTATAACGTTTAGTGTGGAAATGTGGTACAATTATCTAGAAAGTTCTATATACTAGAGCTTTTACCATACAAATCAATTGGAGGTACCATGTTAGAATTAAAACCAATGATCCATAAGTTTCGGATGAAGGATAACTATTACTGCTTAGACGTAAATAGTGGTATTATCCATGTTATCGACGAACTCATCGATAGAGTTCTTGACATATATGATGGCACTAATCGCGATGCTGTACATGCTTCGTTAGATGCTAAAGAAGATGCAGTAGAACTAGATGAGATTATGGACGAGTTAGATGAGCTCATCAAAGCGGAGCAATTATTTGCACCGATGAGTAAAGAGTTTAAACTTGTAGTAGGTGAGAAACCTATTGTTAAGGCATTATGCTTAAATATTGCTCATGATTGTAATTTAGCATGCAAATATTGCTTTGCTAGTCAAGGGGATTACGGCGGTGTTAAACGAGAATTGATGAGCTTTGATGTAGCAAAACGAGCTGTGGACTTTCTTATTAAAATGAGTGGACCTCGCCAACATTGCGAAATTGACTTTTTCGGTGGTGAGCCATTGTTGAACTGGGATGTTGTTAAGCAAACGGTTGAATACATTGAATCCATTCAAGAAAAGCACAATAAGATATTTAAGCTTACATTGACTACGAATGGTATGCTTTTAACACAAGATAAAATCGACTATGTAAACAAACACAAGATGAGTTTAGTATTGTCTTTGGATGGTCGTGAATCCGTACATAATGCAATGCGTCCAGTAGCAGGTAGTGGTGCAGAGTCTTATAAATATATTGCTAAAAACCTTATCAACGCAGTAAAACAACGTCACGGTCTTGAATATTATGTACGTGGTACATATACTCATAAAAACTTAGACTTTACTAAAGACGTTATGGCAATGTCTGATCTTGGCTTTGAGCATTTGTCCATGGAGCCTGTTGTCGGTGAAGAAGGGGACTATGTGCTTCGTGAAGAAGATTGGCCAGCTCTAGAGAAAGAATATGAAAAATTAGCAGATATTTATTTACAACGCCAGTTAGAAGGTTGGGGTGAGAAGTTTAACTTCTTCCACTTCCGCATGGATTTATATCGTGGGCCATGTATGGCGAAACGCCTTCGTGGTTGTGGGGCAGGTCATGAATATATGGCAGTCGTACCTAATGGCGATATTTACCCATGTCACCAATTTGTAGGTAAAGATGGATACGTGCTTGGTAATGTGTATGATGGTTTACAAAATACAGAAATTCCTAAAGATTTCCGCAATACACATGTATTCTCCAAACCAACTTGTGCTGAATGTTGGGCGAAATTCTTCTGTTCCGGTGGTTGTCATGCTAACAACATTACATTGGGTGGCGATCTAGAAACACCTTATGAATTTGGTTGTCGTTTACAGAAGAAACGCATCGAATGTGCTATTATGATTCAAGCCGAATTAGAACAAGCTGGTATTGATGGAAGTATTCCTGTTGCATTAGGTTAATTACACTTGATTCTCCGAGTATAGTAGGAGTTTATATGAACCAAAATAGTAATCAAACTACAGAACGCTGGGGAATTCGCTATACCGGTATAGTTCAAGGGGTCGGATTCCGGCCCCTTGTTTCTATGTTGGCCCATTCCCTAGGATTAACAGGTTTTGTATATAATGATAGTCAAGGTGTGTATGTTGAAATTCAAGGTTTTCTAGGTGAATTGCAGTTATTCTTAGATGCTGTTCAAGAGGAGCAACCTCGTTTATGTCGCATTACTAGTCAAACTGTACAGCATCTTACACTTAATATGCATGAAAGTGATTTTGTTGTACAGCCATCTCCATTAGATGAATCCGTGAGTACCTTTATTAGTGCCGATACAGCACCTTGTAATGATTGCCTTAAAGAGTTACAACAAGATAAACGTAGAAAGGAATATCCTTTCATCAACTGTACAAATTGCGGACCAAGGTATACGATTATCAAATCTTTGCCCTATGATCGGGAGCGGACGACGATGAACGAGTTTCCCATGTGTGAAGATTGTAAGGCTGAATATGAAGATATAGAAGGGCGTCGCTATAGAGCAGAGCCAAATGCATGCTCTCGCTGCGGCCCCCAATATACATTGTATAAGCCAGATCGTAAGGCTGTGGATACAGTGAATATATGGAACACTACGCGGGAACTAATTAATGAAGGTAGTATTATCGCAATAAAAGGTGTAGGAGGATATCATCTTGTTTGCGATGCTAGAAATGACGCTGCTGTACAACGCTTACGTAAGCGAAAGAATAGATCGCATAAACCATTAGCGATAATGGTGGGAACTCTAGATATGGCGATTGAGTTAGTACATATTAATGATGTAGAACTAGATATATTGACGGGGATGGAACGTCCTATTGTGTTATTAGAAAAAAATCATAATAGTTCTGTCCATTTGAGCTCTTATGTGGCTCCTGATAATCGTATGTTAGGTGTTATGTTGCCTTATTCACCAATGCATGAGGTGTTATTACCTTCTGATGCGGCATGGGTTATGACCAGTGGTAACAAAAGCGGTGATTCCGTATTATATAACGACGATCAAGCGTTTAATGAACTAGGTGAGGTAGCAGATTATTTCCTCATTCATAATCGTGAAATCTATGCTCCCCTTGATGATTCTGTGGTGGTGGTCATCAATAATAAACCTCGATTTATTCGTCGCAGTCGTGGCTATGTACCTGAGCCAATTCATTGTGACGGTTTAGAACAAACTTCGATATTAGCTATGGGCAGTGATTTGAAAAATGCGTTTGCTGTGAATAAAGGTAGTGAAGTTCTTGTAGGACCCCATATTGGAGATTTAGAGAATGCATCTACTCATAAAACCCTAGAATGGACTATTGAGCGATATAAAAATTTATTTTCTATACAACCAGAAAAGATTATTATAGATAGTCATCCCCAGTTTTTCTCTTCTCGGTTAGGTGAAAAAATAGGCGAAAGTTTCCATCTTTCTGTTGTACCTGTTCAGCATCATCATGCTCATATAGCGTCTGTTATGGCGGAACACAATTTAAGGGGGCTTGTACTAGGGATTGCTATGGATGGTACTGGCTATGGTCCAGATGGAACTATATGGGGGGGAGAATTTCTCCTTTGTAAAGGCAATCAATATCAGAGATTGGCACATATTCATGCGGCTCCATTGCCTGGCGGAGAAAAGGCTGTTACTGAACCTTGGCGACAAGCCTTATGGTATATTCGTAATTATTATGGCGATGATATCCCTTTTGTATATCAAGAATGGATGAAAAAACTTCCAAAGGGATGGGAAATTTTAGATAAAGCATTACAATCTACGATGCCCATGATTCAAGCTACAAGCTGTGGGCGACTATTTGATACTGTAGGTGCTTTATTAGGTCTTGGTATGGTCCATAGTTATGATGCACAAATTGCCATTGCTTTAGAAACTCTATGTGGTGATGAAAAAGGATCATTACTTGCTTACAATTATGATGGACATATTCTTGACTTTACACCTACAGTTCAA
This sequence comes from Veillonella parvula, assembly GCF_040097785.1. Taxonomy (GTDB): domain Bacteria; phylum Bacillota; class Negativicutes; order Veillonellales; family Veillonellaceae; genus Veillonella; species Veillonella parvula_D. The sequence continues at coordinate 49,823 of NZ_JBBNNS010000001.1, forward strand.
TCTATTATGGATGGTGTTGTTCGTGGTGAATGTCGAGCTCATTTAGCCGCTTCATTTCATAAAACAATGGCAATAGCACTATGTGAAACGGCTGCAGACTTGATGGAGCGATATAATATTAGTGATGCAGCCATGTCTGGTGGTGTATTTCAAAATCGTAAATTATTAGAATTCATATATAGGACGTGGCATATAGGTAATTTATATATGAATGAAGCGGTTCCTTCTAATGATGGTGGACTTGCTTTAGGACAATTGTGGTTAGGAAGTCAATTATAAATTGTCACGTAGATCTTATTCTTAGACAAATTTATTTAGTAATGTTTTGAATATTGTTTAATCCATATGAGTTGTATAGACAGTTTAAGCTCTAGTTGTTTGTGGCCACTATCACTAAATAATGAGTGTAACTGTGGTACAATAATATTAATTTTATTCATATATTTTGAAGATGTTATATTAAAGTAAATGTATATAAAACTTGTTATAAATGATATAGATAAGGAGATATTATGTGCTTAGCTGTACCAGCGCAATTGATTGCTGTGAATAACGCTATTGGTACCGTTGAATTGACAGGTGCTACCCGTGACTGCAGTTTGCTCCTCGTACCAGATGCAAAGGTCGGGGACTGGTTGTTAGTTCATGCAGGTTTTGCTGTACAAATTGTTGATGAAGAAGAGGCTCAAAAAACATTAGAGGCCTTTAAGGAGTTAGAAGAACTTGAAGAATCTTACTTTGCAGGAAAAGCAGCACACAGCTGATGCTTTGTTAAGGCGCATCAATGCGCTTCATAAGCCCGGTGAAACTGTGCGGCTTATGGAGGTTTGTGGTACGCATACAGTATCGATTTTCCGAGAAGGTCTTCGTCAATTATTGCCAAGTGGCATAGAACTTGTTAGTGGACCAGGATGTCCAGTATGTGTAACTGATCAAACCTATATGGATAAGGCTTTAGCCTATGCAGAACGTGAGGATGTTATTATTGCTACCTTTGGGGATATGTTAAAGGTTCCAGGTAGCTATAGTAGTCTCAATGAAGCTCAAACAAAAGGAGCTCATATCCATGTTATTTATACGCCTTTAGAGGTAATAGAACTTAGCAAAAAATATCCAGAAAAGAAAATAATATTCTTAGCTATTGGCTTTGAAACGACTATTGCGATTATATGTGCTACTGTGAAAGCCGTTCACGCAGCAGGACTTAAGAATGTATTCTTCTTAGTATCTCATAAATTAGTGCCTCCAGCATTGCGTGCACTATTAGATAAACAAGAAGGTCATATCGATGGATTTATTTTACCTGGCCATGTGAGTGTTATTATTGGTGAAGAACCATACCGATTTTTGCCCAAAGAATACGGTATTCCATCTTGTATCGCTGGCTTTGATGGCTTAGAAATATTGTCTGCCATAGCTAATATTTTAGAGCAACGTGAGTCTGGTAATATTGTGGTGGGTAATACGTATCATTCTGTAGTTATGCAGAAGGGAAACCCTGTAGCCCAAGCTATGATCGAGGAAGTATATGAAGTATGCGATGATGTATGGCGTGGTATTGGTGTTATTCCTAACTCTGGTTTAGCATTAAAGGGTGAATATGCAGCTTACGATGTAGAGCTTGTCCTACCTATTAACTTAGATAAACCATCCCTTGATCCTAAAGGCTGTCAATGTGGACGTGTTTTACAAGGCCTTATTAAACCTAGTGAATGTCTGTTATTTGGTAAAAGCTGTACCGCAGATCATCCAGTAGGTGCCTGTATGGTATCTGTAGAGGGTAGCTGTGCTGCATGGTATAAATATGGTTATTCTAGTGGTGGATCGACGTGGGAGGATTAATATGGAACGAGTTCGCTTAGTCCATGGTAATGGTGGACGATTTAGTCATGAGTTGACGGACCGTTTTATTTTGAAATATTTTACAAATGATTTATTGGCGCCCCTACACGATGGTGCCCAGTTTCCTGTTACAGCCGGGCGCATGGCCTTCTCTACAGATTCTTATGTGGTGCAACCTGCGTTCTTTCCTGGTGGTAATATTGGCAAGTTGGCTGTTTGTGGAACTGTGAATGATTTAGCCATGAATGGTGCGATACCTCAATATTTAAGTTGTGGTCTTATTTTAGAAGAAGGTTTGGCCTTTGAAGAGCTAGATGAAATTCTTCGCACTATGTCAGAAATGGCAAAAGCCGCAAATGTTCAAATTGTTACAGGTGATACAAAGGTCGTTAAAAAGGGCGAAGTAGATAAAATCTACATTAATACTGCTGGTATTGGTATGATTCCAGATGGAATAGATATTGGTCCACATCGCGTAAAAGCAGGGCTAGATATCATTTTGTCAGGTGCTATTGGAGATCACTCCATTGCCGTTATGGGGCAACGGTTTGGTTTAGATTTATCTGACTCCTTAACAACTGACTGTGCACCACTAAATAAGATGGTTCAAGCAGTATTAGATAAAGTAGGAACTCAAGTTGCTTTGTTGAGAGATCCCACTCGTGGTGGCCTAGGTACCGTTTTAAAAGAGATTGCTGATCAGAGTCAAGTAGGCATTAAGGTTGAAGAAACGGCTATACCAATTCATGAAGAGGTACAGTCAGTATGTAATATATTAGGGTATGACCCTTTATATTTAGCGAATGAAGGGAAAGTGGTTCTTATTGTAGAGCCATCTATTACGAACGAAGTCCTTAAGATTCTTCATAGCTTTAAAGAGGGCAGTGAAGCTGTTTTAATTGGTAAGACTATAGATAAAAATATTGGTAAGGTTGGTCTACAAACGGCTATTGGAGGTGTTCGTCTGATTGATTTATTAGGCGAAGATCAGGTTCCACGAATTTGTTAAATTTATAATTAATAAAAGTAATTAAACTATATCATTTTGTTAATCTTTTTATTTCAATTTTTGAGCTTTCTAGATGTAGCTTGTATTAGATGTTGACACGATTTATCGTTGATGGTAGCATTAAATTAAGTTGCGTAAAATTCATTAAGAATTCATCGAAAATCTATATTATGTTAGTATCTTTATGTGTAAGTTCTTATACTTTCACTAGAATCTATGTATAGAATTTGTTAAAATATAAGTATCTATAGGAGGCTTATTATGAAAAAGAAGATTATTACAGCTGTTCTAGGGATTTGTTTAACTACAACTGCATTTGGTGGTATCTTGACAACTCAAGCTGGTGGACTTAGCAGCATTCTTGGTGGTGCAGCTAAAATTGGTGGTATCGGCATTGTTGTTAACAAATTTGGTCCACAAATTGACTCTTTCCTAAATAAATTATTGAAACAAAATAACTTGAGTACTGAATATACAACTAAAGTAGTTCCTATTATCAGTATTGGTACAAAAGGTTATATCGGTGCGGCTCAAGTTACTGGGCCTGCTTCTAGCATTGAAGAAGTTAAAGCTGTTGCTCAAGTAGAAGGTAGCTTTAATGGTATGGTTCGTGTAAAAGGATTAGTTCCTGTGAATAGCACAAACCCAGTTGGTGCATCTCGTGTTCAAGGCGTAGGTGTATCTGCGATTATTGATTTGAAAATTTAATGGCCACTGAGCATATAAATTGATAGACTCAGGGAATAAGCACGGTCTTAGGCCCGTGCTTATTCTGTTGTATAACAGTTATACATTAGATACATTGTGGAGGAATTTATGAAGAAACAAGTACTTACACTTTTAATGGCATCCCTAATTTCAGGCACTGCATTTGCCGCTCCTGGTACAGTAACTGAAAAAACAAATGTTTTAGAAACTACTGTATATGGAGCCGTACAAGATGGTGCTGTTGTGGACCGCATTAATCAACTTGATGAAACCGTGTATGGTACTGGTTTCAATGGTAATTCCGCAACATTGAGTAAACGTGTTGACTCCCTCTACAATTCTGTAGAGGGCAGTGGTACTAATATTTCTTTGCGCGAAGAAATGGATGCATTGGAATATACATATCAAAATAGCATTAACGCAGGATCTCTTGTAGACCGTGTAGAAAAGATGGAACGTAGCGTTAATGGTCGCATTGGTAGCGGTTCCTTACAAAAACGTATTATCTCTTTGAAGACAAAGGTATATGGTAGCAATGTGGCTCTTACTAACCAAGTAGGTACATTGTCTGGTAATCAAGTGTTCAAAGTGACTCTAAATGAAGCGGTTTCTTCTAAAACTAGTCATGAAGGTGACACTATATCCTTTACTGTTGCAGAAAATGTAATGGATGGCAATGTCTTATTAGTACCTGCGGGCACTGTAGGTTCCGGAACAATTACTTCTTTGAAAAAGGCTCGTTCCTTTGGTCGTAATGGTGCGTTAGATATTACATTTGATACAATCCCAGCTATTGATGGTACAGAATTTACTGCTGTACAAGGTAAAGAGGCTAAGGATAAAACCCGTAGTGAAGTTAAAGCAGCAGGTGCATCTGTAGCGGGCGCAGTTCTACTCGGTCCTGTTGGGCTTGTAGGGGGCGCTTTCATCAAAGGTAAAAATATTGAGTACCCAGCTGGTGCTACTGTATATGTACAACCTCAAGATTCCGTAACAATTCAAGGTCTTGTTATTGGTGGCGATGGGTTAGCTCATAGTGATGATGAATTAGCTGATGCTGTAACTGTACCTAATACAACAGGTGAATCTGAAGAATATGTAGAAAATAATGATACTGATGAAAATGCAGCTGTAGCTGAAGATACTACAGCAGTTGAGGAGCCAGAAGAACCTGTAGAAAATGTTTCTCAACCTATCGTTGTTGTAAAGCGTAATCAATAATTAACAAATTCTTAAAGTAATAGGAGTTCTAGTAACCATGAGGAAACGTAAAGTACAATGGCTGGCAGCGGCATGTGTTGTTTGTTTAGCACAACCTGTATGGGCCGCTACTGAGTCAACTATTGTATATCAAGATACATTGGATAGCGTAGGTCAATCCTATGCAGGAGAAATTTCTAAAGCATCTACACCTGAATATAGTAATATCCGTGTTGTACGTCGTGGTGAAAAAGCGAAATCTGCTGCTCCTGCTGAACAGTTGCCTACACGTATCGATGCTAATAAAATGTCTTATACTGGCTCTACAGGTGATGTATATGCTCAAGGCGATGTTGTGGTGTCTCAAGGCAATCAAACTTTGATGGCCCCGCGTATTGAAGGTAATACTAAAACTACAGAATATCGTACTGTTGGGGGCTATCGCTATTTGGAAGATGGCGGTAAAACAAAAGATATTACAGGTCAAAATATGACGTATCGCACTAGCGATCGTCACTTTGAGGCAGACCAAGCCATGGGATGGAGCGATCCCTATTATGTAAAGGGCAATAACGCCACTTTTGATGGACAAATAGGCCATATGGAAAAGGGCATGGTCACTACAAAACATGCAATGGCTTTTGTTCATACTCCAGATTATCGTGTGGAGGGTCAAGATATTCAGGTATATCCTGGTGATAAAGTCGTTATTAAAAAACCATCCTTCTATATTAAAAACTTTAAAGTATTATCCTTGCCATCTTATACGACTTCATTGCGTCATGACAAAGAAGGCAAATTTAGTATTTTTTCCTTAATACCAAAACCTACGTATAGTAACGATGATGGTATTGGCTTACATGGTAGTACAGAATATCCCATCGGTAAAAATGGTGAAGCTTATATTGACTATCGTTGGTATTCTAAATCTGGTTTTAAACCACAGGTGGGATATCGTCATTATTTACCTTGGGGGACTGCTTCTGTTGGTTATAGCAAGGAATCTAATGAATATAATGATGAAACAGTATGGGTAGAAAAAATAGGTGAAGCTCGTTTGGATACTCATACATATCATGTAGGAAATTCTCCAATTACTGTACGTGGTGGGGTTAATGCTGGTTATTGGAAAGAGGGCTCTGTAAAAGGTTCTCATAAAGAATATTATGCAGAGGTTTCTCATGATCCGATTAAGCTTGGTAAAAATGCTGATTTACGCTTCTTAGGTGGTTACCAACGTGACTACTATGGTTATGATGGTAGTATCCGTAGTATGCCTTATTGGGGTGCTAGATTCCAATCTAAAGTTGGTAATCGTGCTAATGTATGGGTTAGCTATAATCAACGAAATATAACCTACAATAATTCCCCTTATCGTTTTGACACGACAGAACTTCCAAAAGAGCTTATTTATGGCGGTACGTATAAATTGACTCGCCTAGATGATATTTCTGTAAGTGTTAAGAATAACATGATGAGTGGGGATATTGATTCTGTTTATTATACATGGCATCGTGATTTACACTCCTTCGATATGTACTTAACATATAAAGATGGACATAAAAATAAAAATGATCAATGGAAAATTAAATTTGTAGGTAAAGACTTTTAGTTAGGAGAATACTATGCAACGCATTAGAAAAGCTGTAATTCCAGCAGCTGGTTTTGGTACACGTTTCTTACCAGCTACCAAGGCACAACCAAAAGAAATGCTTCCTATTGTCGATACACCTGCTATCCAATACATTGTAAAAGAAGCTTTAGATTCTGGGATTGAAGAAATTCTAATTATTACAGGTCGTAATAAACGTGCTATTGAGGACCATTTTGATAGTAGTGTTGAATTAGAATTGTTATTACAAAGTCAAGGTAAAAATAAACCATTGGCTATGATCAAGGATTTGGCGGACATTAAAGTTCATTTTATTCGTCAAAAAGCACCTCGTGGACTTGGTGATGCTGTATTGTGTGCAAAAGCATTTATTGGTGATGAGCCGTTTGCAGTATTACTTGGTGATGATATTGTTTACAATCCAGAAAATCCATGCTTAAAACAGTTGATTGATTGCTATAATGAGCATCCTGGTATTATTTTAGGTGCTCAATTTGTACCGGAAGATAAAGTTAGCTCTTATGGTATCGTATCTGGCGAAGCATTGGCTGATAATTTATATCGCGTTGATAACTTGGTGGAAAAACCTAAGAAAGAGGATGCTCCATCTCGACTCGCTGTATTAGGTCGTTATATTTTAACACCAGATATTTTCAATATCTTAGAAGCTACTAAGCCTGGTGTAGGTAATGAAGTCCAATTAACTGATGCATTGGCAGCCTCTAAAACGGATACGTATGCATTAGCATATGAAGGTATTCGCTACGATACAGGGGATAAATTGGGCTATTTAAAAGCCACTGTTGAGTATGCATTGCGCAACGAAGAATTGGGTGAAAGCTTTAAAGCTTACTTAAAAGAGTTAGATCTAAAATAGATAATCTATGAAACTTCCACGTGAGGGGCCTATGATATGTGTCATAGGCTCTTTTTGTTTATAGTTTCAAACTCATTTGATATTTGTTAACATATGAACAATGCCTTTTGTTGACGAATGAAATAATGTTGATTATAATCAAGATATTGAATAAATAAAAGGACTGTGATTATATGAGAACATTATTTAAAGCATTATGTAATAATGATTTGAACCTACCGGGACATAGCGTTATTAAACATATGCATTATGATTCCTCAGGTAGTGATAGAACGGTATGTGAAATTGTATCGAAAGTAGCAAAAACCACCACAATTGGTATTATGGATACGTCTGGCTTCTTAATGGTCGATTTACGACCAGTGCCAAAACAATTTAACATTCGTTCTATTATAAATCAACAGGGAACAGATGGTGCTATATCTTTTTCTAAGGAAGAGGTCATACGATTTGTAAATGATATTAATGATACGAATTCCATCCATCGTGAGAATCCTTATGTTGTTCCTGGCTGCATGATTTTAGAAACGATGTGGGATTTTTGGAATATTAGTAAATCTGCTCTGCAAATGGCAATTTATTTTCATGCACCAGTTATTGCAGATGACAAGGTAACTTTGGTGGAATATCCTGAAGATGCTCATGTAGAAGGTTACATTGGTGATACATTGGCATTTTCGGCTACGTTTTTCGGTGAAAATGAAGATTCATCATCTTTGAAACAAAGATGTATTAGTTAGAGGTAATTATGGAAACAAGACGTTTAACAAAAATGGCTTTATTAACAGCCTTATTATGTATTTCAGCATATATTTCTTTCCCATTGCCATTTAGTCCCGCTATGGTAACGGCTTTGACTTTGGTAGCCACATTAATCGGCTTATTGTTACAGCCTAAGGATGCACTTATCGTATTTATCATTTATATTTTGCTTGGTGCAGTTGGGTTACCAGTATTTGTTGGCGGTACGGCTGGTCTTGGCAAATTGTTGGGACCAACAGGTGGCTTTATTTTTTCTTGGCCAGTTGCATATACATTACTAAGTATATTTAAAGGTTCTAAAAAAAGCTTTTTCTCTTATGCCTGGCGATCTCTTGTGATTACTATTCCTGTAGTGTACCTCTTTGGTGTAGCAGGTTTTATGATTGTTACAAAAACAGAACTTTGGGCGGCCTTGCCTGTAGTCATGTTCCCATTTATTCCTGGAGATATCGTAAAATGTCTGGTTGCTTCTTGGTTAGCAACTAAAGTTAAAATTTAGAATACAATTAAAGTGGCATTCTGCGGGATGCCTCTTTTTTGCTTTTAAGAAGGAGTATATATGTCAGTATATATTCATGGTGGGCTTAGAAGTCCTATCGGCGTTTTAAATGGACAATATAAACATATGAGACCCGAGATTTTGGGCTCTCAAGTAATTGATGAAATAATTAATCGTTATACTATTTCACATATAGATGGAATCTTCTGTGGTAATGCAGTTGGTACTGGTGGTAACCTTGGCCGTCTCATGGGTCTTATGTGTAATTTACCAAATTCTGTGCCTGCTATCACCGTTGATATGCAATGTGCCTCAGCTTTGATGAGTATTGAGATAGCATATGCACATATTGTGTCTGGTATTATGGATTCTGCTATTGCAGGCGGTATTGAAAGTTCGTCGTTACAGCCAGAGCGGGTGTATGCATCTGGGGATGACCGAGAAGGTCCCTATAAGGTAGCTCAATTTACGCCCCAAGATCAATCGCCTTTAGCTATGCTCAAAGGGGCCGAGCGGACTATTCATAAATACAATGTAACAAAGGAAGATTTATATCCGCATATTATTGGCAGTCATCAAAGAGCATCAGCAGCTTTAGATAACCCATATTTACAGTCATATATTATGCCTATTACTATAGATGGTAAAAGATGTATAGATGAATGTATTCGACCTACGATGAACGAAAAACTCTTGTCTAGGATGAAACCTTTGTTGGGAGCTGACTCTATTACAAATGCAGGCAATGCGTGTTTAACTCATGATGGAGCAGCCTTTGTATATTTATCTAATAAAAAAGGGCCTTTTAAAATTCATAGCGTCAAACCTTGGGCAGGAAATCCCCAGTTTAGTCCAGAGGGTGCCCTTGAAAGCACAGAAGCCATTTTAAAACGTACAGGTTTAACTATGGATGATATTGACGTAGTGGAATGGAATGAAGCCTTTGCCATTATTGATGTTCTTTTTGATAAGACTTATCCTAATCATATTGGGAAATATAACATGTTTGGTGGAGCGTTAGCTTATGGGCATCCCTATGGATGTTCTGGCGCCATATTAGTGCTTCACTGTATGGCTGCTTTAGAATCTTGTGGTGGTCGTTATGGTTTATGCGCTATTGCTGGTGCAGGAGGCACAGGATCGGCTTTAATTATGGAACGTATGTAATATGACAATTATTGAACGCTTACAACAGAATAAAGAGTTAGAGCCCCATAAAATTGCCCTAATCGTAGATGACATACAATATACATATGGTGAACTATATGATGCTATTCTATCGGTAGATATTAATAATACAAGTCACATTGTAAATTTTACTCAGTCTAAAGAGACATTAAAAACTAAGGTTCTTTTAATTAAGGAATTGTCGTTTGTTGAACAACTTACACAGTGGCTTGGGGCAATATATAAAGATAATATTCCTATGGTATGTCACAATGAGATGGATAAGGCTTATGTAGATGAGCTAGATCGTATTATAGCCTATGAAGGTGTACCGCCATTAGCTGATTTTGGAGTACTTACATCGGGGACTACGGGACGACCAAAACCTTTGTGGAGACGAGAGAGGTCTTGGCGTGATTTTTTTGATATTCAAAATAATATTTTTCATATAAACAAAGATGTTAAAATCTTTTTACAAGGGAGTTTTAGTTTCACAGGTGTTAGCAATATGGTTATTGCCGCTTTATGGGCTGGAGGGACCGTTGTTACTACGAGTTCATTGCGTCCTAGTAGATGGATACAGCTCATAGAGGAATACAATGTAGACCATATATATGCATTACCAACAAAACTACGATTATTGGTACGACACTGTAAAAGTAATTTATCATCTATTAAATATATAATTGCAGGATCTCAAGTTCTAGATCGACAATTAATGGAACAGTTACAACATATATGTCCTGATATGGAGTTTATCTTGTACTATGGCGCATCAGAGCTTAACTATATAACGTATTGTACAGGTAAGGAATGGCTAGAGCGAGAAGGTACGGTGGGGAGACCATTCCCAACCATACAGATAGCAGAGACTGATAATGTTATTTATGTGACCACAAAATATCATATTGAAGGGATTCCTAATACATATACTGTAAATGATTGTGGATATATCGATAGCGATGGTTATCTAATGTTTAATGGGAGAGCAGGCGACGTAATCAATAAAGGGGGATATAAAATTTCTATTCCAGAGATGGAATTGTATTTACAATCCTTACAAGGGGTTTCCGAGGTTGCTATAATTGATATTACTGATGAGATACGAGGGGAAGACTACGTAGTTTATATGGTGCTAGATGGTGAGGCTAGATTGAATGAAGTTATAGACTTTATTCATAATAAAAGGCCTTCTGTGGAGTGGCCAAAAGCTATAATAGAAGTTCCTATGCTACCCCTTACGGAATGCTCAAAAGTAGATAAACGAAAGCTAAAAGAGTGGTATAATAAAGGGTAAACATTTTTTGTACTACAAGGAGGCATCATGCAGATTAATAAGGCGGCGCTAGAGATTTTCGACTTTACATCCTCGTTAGCTGTATATTCTGAACATGAATTAAAGGTTGGGGATCAAGCTATACAAGATTATATAGCAAATCATGTAGTTAAGGCTTTTAAAGATCCAGGGGCTAGAACCGGAACCTTACATGATGCGAGCCCTGTGGGCAAACAATTATTAGATTATAAAAATGGAGAGCTTAAGTTTATTGATTTATGTAAGAATTTAGGTGAAAGCTTATTTTCATACATGAAACAAGCTACTGATTCTGTTGTTATTGATACAATTATCTGTGAAGCCGTTACGGATACGCCTTATGTTTGTATTCTTTTGTGTCAAGCTCATGATGCTTTTACCCATCAATTATTCAGTGAAGATGATGGTACATTGGCTACAGAACTCGTTTCTCATAAGGCTGTGTTGCCGATGCCGTCACAGAAGTTACGTGCCTTTGCATCCATTAATTTGCATGATTTTAGCGTTCGAATTTTTGAACCTAAAGGGGAATTTGATGGTGAGGTATCCTATATCCTAGCAGATAAGGTTTTGCAATTAGGGACTAATCAATCCTCGCGAGATACGGTGAGAAAGGTAAAGACTATCGTAGATAAGGTGGCTCAAGCTCATGAGTCTGATGGCGTTGTTGAGTTGACAACCGCTAAATCTATGATTGCTAAAAATGCAGAAGTATCAGATACCGTTGATCCTGTTCGTATTGTAGAAGAGGTATTTAAAGCGAATCCTATTCAACAAGAGGCGGCAAAAAAAGAATTAGCTGATGCGGATATGCTGCGTCCTTTGCCAGTCAATCGTGAGTTTGCCACGAAGGTTGGAGAGCATCATAAGATTAAAACAGATACAGGTATTGAGATTTCATTTCCTGTAGAATATATGAAAAATCGTGAGTTTATTGAGATAAAAACTAATGATGATGGTACCTTGCGTATTGAATTAAAAAATATTAATAAAATCGTAAATAAATAGTAATGAAAAATTATATTTGTCTATAGAAATATATTATGTAATGATTAAATTTATTTGCTATGCTAGTATATGGAGGTTATGATGAGTAAAGAGAAACATAAAAAAACAAACGCATTACGTATTTTAGATACTCATAAGATACTTTATAGTATTAGCGAATATGAGTGGTCTGAAGAGCGTGCTGCTGGCCTTCATGTAGTAGAAGCATTAAAACTCGATGAGAAACAAGTCTTTAAAACATTAGTTGGCAAAGGTGACAAAACTGGATATGTAGTATTCTGTATTCCTGTGGCTGAAGAGTTAGATATGAAACAGGCAGCACGTGTTAGTCATAATAAGTCTGTAGAGCTTGTTCATGTTAAGGATTTGTTAGGTATTACAGGTTATTTGCGCGGTGGATGTTCTCCAGTAGGCATGAAAAAAGCATTTCCTACCTATTTTGATGCTACTATGGAACCCCAAAAGTTTGTATATGTAAGCGCAGGTTTACGCGGTATGCAAATGAAGGTAAATCCAAAGGATTTGGCATCTGTTGTAAATGCTGAATTTGTTGAACTGACAATGGACCATTAAGGGGGGGCGTATGGCAAAAAAGTTTTATGCTGTTCGTCAGGGTCGTGTACCAGGAGTTTACACTACATGGTCTGACTGTGAAAAACAAGTAAAGGGCTATGGTGGTGCTATCTACAAATCATTTTCCACAGAAGCCGAAGCACGTGCTTTTGTAGAGGATTCAGGTTTGTCTTTAAGTGATTTTATGAGCGCTAAAAAGAGTGAACTTAAATCGCCACAAGAAGTGAAGTTTAAATCTAAAAATTCTAGGCCTATAGTTTCTAGTTCTAGTATTCAAAGTAAAGTATCAGCAAATGTTGTGAAACCAGATTTTACTACTCCAAACTATATGGTTGCGTATATCGATGGTAGTTATAATAAAGAGACCAATACTGTTGGGGCAGGTGGGGTTATCTTTTTGAATGGCAAGAGGAAAACTTTTTCTTTTTCCTCTACTGATAAACGATATACATCGTTTTGGAATGTAGCTGGCGAGTTGTTGGCTGCTATGCATGTTATGAAATACGCCGTTGATAATGGGATTTCTGAATGTTCACTTTACTATGATTATATGGGCATAGAAATGTGGGCTACTAAGGGATGGAAACGTAATAATGAGCTAACCCAAGAGTACTCAGCATTTTATGATTCTATAAAAAATCGTGTGCGAGTTTACTTTCACAAGGTGGCTGCTCATACGGGCGATACATATAATGAAATGGCTGATGCACTAGCAAAACAAGGTGCAGGTATTTAAAGATGTTAGAAGGGAGGGCGCTATGAATATATGTGTTACTGGTGGGGCCGGATTTATTGGTTCCCATTTAGTTGATAGATTAATTGAATTAGGTCATGATGTACTCGTTATAGATAATTTATCTACAGGTATGCGCTCCTTTGTACATGAAGATGCTCAATTTATTGAGATGGATGTACGAGATCCAAAATTACTATCTGTATTTGAAGAGTTTAAGCCGTCTATTGTTTTCCATGAAGCGGCGCAAACAATGGTACAATCCTCCATGGAGAACCCAAGTTATGACTGTGATGTAAATCTAATAGGGCTTATTAATGTTCTCGATGCTTGTCGTAAAGTGAATGTTGAACAATTTTTAATGCCTTCATCAGCTGCTGTATATGGCGACTTGGCAGTATTGCCATTGACTGAAGACTTGAGTGGTATGCCTTCGTCTTTTTACGGCTTAACAAAGCTTACTGCAGAAGGCTACTTGCGAATTTATCATGAAGCTTTTGGATTAAATACAGTATGCTTTAGATATGCTAATGTATATGGACCACGTCAAGGTGATGGTGGTGAAGGTGGTGTTATCAGTATTTTCAACCGCTTGATTGTCGAAGGGCAACCATTAACTGTATTTGGTGATGGTGAGCAAACTAGAGATTTCATTTATGTAGATGATGCGGTAGATGCTAACATTAAGGCTATGGGGAATGGTCAATGCACAGGTATTTATAATATATCTACCAATAAGGGAACATCTGTGAATGAGTTGATTACGCGATTCCGGACTATTAGCGGGACAGATTTTATGGTTTATTATGAAGATGAGCGTATAGGAGATATTAAACATTCGCGCTTAAGTAATGTGAAAGCTGAACGTGATTTTGGCTTTACTGCTACTACAACATTAGAGGACGGCTTACAAAAGACATTAGAATACTTTAAAGCTCATCATAAGTAAGGGGTATAAGGTTTGGGGATATGAGTGATACGCAATTTTGGGTGACCGTAGGTATATGGAATTTTATCGTATTTAGCCTGTATGGATATGATAAATTATGTGCCATTAATGGATATGATCGGATTTCAGAGTTCACATTACTATTTTTAGCTTTTGCCTTTGGTGGTGTTGGTGCTTTATTAGGTATGGTCCTATGGCGTCATAAGACATTAAAAATTAAATTTAAATTAGCCATCCCTTTTGCATTACTTTGGTCTGTATATGCAGTCGGATTCGGTTATGGCTTGTGGGTAAAATGATTGTATAAACTAATATTTTATTCATTCTTTTATGGTATAATAAAAGAATATTGTACATAAAATGTCAGTGAAGGAGATATTTGATGTTGCGATTACAATCAGGTTTTGCGTTAGATTATGCTAATATATATAATGAAAGTTGCATACAAGAACGCGATGTGAATAATTTTGAACGAGCTATACAAAATGTATGGCGTCATACAAATATTTTGCGTTCTACAGGCTTCGAAGAAGGTCATGTTTCTAAAGATGGTTTACCTGAACCTGTGTTGTTTTACCAACTTCCATATATTTCAGAAGATGGTATCAATACACCAGATATGTTAGAGCGGCTCTACGAATTACGTGACTATGCACGCCATAATATTGATACGGTTGTATCTCTAGGTATTGGGGGCTCCTATTTGGGAAGCAAAGTTATTTTTGATGTGCAATGTGGAGCATTTTGGAATAACTACAGTGCAGAGGAACGCGACGGCTATCCTAGAATGTACTTTGCAGGCTTTAATGTGGATGGTGATTACTTAGTAGGGCTAATTCGTACGTTAGAGTGTCAAGCTCAGAAAAAAGGTCCTGATTATAAGGTGATGCTCGTTATTAATTCTAAGTCTGGATCTACCATTGAACCTATGGCTAACTTCATGATTTTGGAGAAGGCTTTACAAGATCGTAATATTAACTACGAAGTGATAGCTGTTACAGATGTATCTGATGATGAACATCCTACGATTTTACGATCTATGGCGATAGAAAATAATTGGAAGACCTATAGTATTCCTTATGGCGTAGGTGGTCGTTTCTCTGTATTTACAGAAGTTGGTTTTGTAACGGCCGCTCTTGTAGGATTTGATATTGAAGGATTTTTAGCTGGTGCTGCATCTATGGATGTAGCATGTCAAGAAGAAGACATTTTTAAAAATCCAGGCCTTTTAAGTGCATTATTGAAATATATTGCATCTGAACGATATGGTCGTATTATAGAGGTGTTTATGCCTTATAGTGAAGCACTCCACTCATTATCTGATTGGTATGTACAGCTCCTATCCGAATCTCTTGGAAAAATGAGTAATACTTGTCTACCATATGGCCGTACGCCAGTAGCTGCAGTAGGTACTATGGATATGCATGCTCAAGTTCAAGAGCATCAAGAGGGGCGCCTAAATAAGGTAGTTCAATTTATTAAGGTTAAGGACTGGAAACATAATCTCATTGTTCCAGATTCTTATAGTCAATATGAACGTTTACACTCTCTATCTGATGTAGGCATTTGTGATATTTTAAACATTGCTTTAGATGCTAATAGAGAAGCCTTGTCTAGTGACAATCGTTTTAACATGACTATAACTGTACCAACATTAAACGCATTCCATTTAGGGGAAATTATGTTTATGCATTGTTGGGCCGTTTATTTTGAGTCCATTTTTGCGGGCGTTGATGCTTTTGATCAACCAGGGGTAGAGGTTTATAAGCGTCTCATTGGGCCCAAATTGGCTCGAGCAAAGGATGTACATAATTCATGAGGGGGAACTATGAATATTTTAGTAACAGGTGGTGCTGGTTATATTGGGAGTCATACTGTACGTGCTTTACAACAAGCAGGATATACACCAATCATTGTAGATAATTTATCTCGAGGGCATGTAGAATCTATTCCTGAAGGGGTAAAGTTCTACAATATGGATATTGCAGATCCTAAACTAGTAGGCATTATGAAAGAACATAACATCCTAGGTGTAATGCATTTTGCTGCTCACTCACAAGTTGGTGAATCCATGCAAAATCCAGCTATTTATTATGAAAATAATGTAGTTGGTTCCTATCACCTTATTGAGTCTGCTCGTACCGCAGGTATAAAGCATTTTGTATTTTCTAGTACGGCTGCTGTGTATGGTGAGCCAAAGGTAGTGCCTATTCGTGAGGATGCTCAACTGCAACCAACAAATGTATATGGTCGCACTAAATTGATGATAGAAGAAATGATGTCTGATTATAGTTCTATCTATGGTTCTACATATGTTGCGTTGCGTTATTTCAATGCGGCCGGTGCAGATCCGTCTGGTATGATTGGAGAAGACCATCATCCTGAAACTCATTTGATTCCACTTGTGTTAGATGCGGCTCGCGGTAAAAGAGAGCATATAACTGTATTTGGTACTGATTATGATACGGCTGATGGCACATGTGTACGCGACTATATTCATGTCAATGATTTAGCAACTGCTCACGTATTGGCTATGGACTACTTACGTAAAGGCGGAGAATCTCAAGTATTTAATCTTGGTAGTGGCAATGGATTCTCTGTAAAGGAAATCATCGAGACTGCAAAAGAGGTTACAGGTATCGATATTCCTGTTCAATATGGTGATCGCCGTGCTGGTGATCCAGGAACATTAATTGCATCCTCTGAAAAAATTAAAAATTTACTTGGTTGGGATCCTAAATTTAGTAATGTTGCTGATGTTATCAAAGATGCATGGCATTGGCATACATCTCATCCAGATGGGTTTAGTAGTAAATAAAGAACAAATAGTTTTGATTTGTCAATATAATGAATGACTCTATTAGTCACCGTGGTGACTGGTAGAGTCATTTTTTTGTAGGATTTTAAAAGAGCCTCCTAGAATATGTCAGCAGGAGGTGGATTATGAATTTACGAGACTATATAGAACGTATGAAAATGTGGATTGATAAGCAGCATTTTATTATGCGCCACTATAAGTTTGCACTTGGTATTTTCCTTATCATTGCGGTGGCCCTTTTAGGTATTGGTATTTTTTATCCTCATGAGGAGGAAAATGTTCATATTAGTTTAGATCAATCTAATGGTAGAGATGGTAATCAAAATGAACGAGGCTCAGAGAAATTATCAAAAGAAACAACACATGGTAATAGAACAGGGAAAGGAAAGAACTATTTTAAAGATGAAAGTGATATAAAAAATGTAAAGGATAGAGAGGTAAAAAGCAATGTTCATGGACGATTATTATATGATATTACCGGTGTTGAGCGAGCAAATCCTTGGCGAGAGGTTTTTAAAGATATTCCTATAGATGATTTACTTGGTCAGAATAAGATGACTAAAGATAGTAATGGCAATTTCGTTGATATAAATAATAATTTATATGAGTCCGATGATGAAAAGAGTACTTTTGGAAAAGCGGAAGATAAAAGTCGTAGAAATGGAAAATATCAACAAAAAAGAAATAATAAAAAGCATAGTGGTAATTATATTGAATTAAAATCTAAAGATACTAGTGCTAGACGAGTTGGATCCAGTATACAACCTACTATAAGTAATCCTATCAAACAACATCCCATAGAGCTTATAGGTATTATTGAGGGACAACAGAATATTGCCATTTTACGAAAAGGTACAGAGGAACAAATGGTTAGTATAGGAAGTGTGTGGAAAGAAATATCAGTATCTAAGATAACTGCAAGTGGTGTAGAAATTATTGAAGGAGGTTCATCACGGTGGCTAAGAATCGAGTAAACTTTCTAGGTCTAAAATATATAGATAAGATTATAGTGATAGTTATATTGCGAATAAGCTTATGGATGGTCGTCATGCTTGTAACTCCGTTCATGGTATTTGCTAATAGTACTGATAGGATAGGTACTAATAGAAATGATAGAATAACTGCTAGTAGTTCTGAAACTATCGTAAATAGTAGTGAAGTAGATAAAAATGAAAAAAAGGTTGGGAACGAACTCATAACGATTTCTGTACGCAATGCATCCTTAAAGGAGACCGTCTTAGGCATTTGTCGTAGTTATGGTATATCCGTAATTGGTGTAGAGTCGTTAAAAGGGAGTATTACGGCCACTGTAAAGGGAGAATCACCAGAAGCAATTATTAATGAATTAGGTAAGTTATATCATTTTTCCGTATCGAAGGAGCATAATACCCTTCTTATTGATTCTGATGATGAAAAACTTGAAAAAAGAGAGCTATATGTTATATCACCTGAACATTTGCCGGCTGAGTCTTTGAAAAATGTGGTAGGCACAGTGGTAAAAAATGATAAAATGGCAGTGCTTTCAGAACAAAACGAAGTAATTATGCATTTGACGAGTGGAGAAAAGCGACGTGTAGAAACCTTAGTACGTGCTATCGACAAGGAACCAAAACAAGTGCAATTAGAAGCTACCATCATTGCTATGGAACAATCCTATGCTAAGGAACAAGGATTTAGATGGTCTTGGCTTAGCTTGACCGGCCATGGAGAAGATAAAACACATTCCTATGGTGCCGTTACCTTTGGCAAAACTCCGACTGGAGAGGCCTATAAGTTCTTTGTAAAACCAGAGCTAAGTCTTATGGAAAGCTCAGGTAAAGCCGTTCTAATTGCAAAGCCATCTATTATGGCTCTCAATGGTGAGACTGCACATATCTTGATAGGTGAAAGAATACCAGTTATAGAAGAATCGGAAGTGAATGGAGAACGAAAGCGTTCTACTCGTTATGAAGAGGTGGGCATTAAGTTGAATTATACTCCTATTATTACTGCTGATGATGGTGTAGATGCTAAAATACATGCAGAGGTGAGTACACCTATTATGGTATCTGAAATGAAAGCCTATAAAATAAGCACACGTCAAGCACATACAAGAGTACGATTACAACCAGGAGAAGTGCTGGTTATTGGTGGACTCATGGACAATCGAGATCAACATCAAATACAAAAGATACCTATTTTAGGAGATATCCCTTTGTTAGGAAAATTATTCCGTCATAGTCGAAAAACAAAAGACTCTATAGAAATGCTAATGTTAGTGAGGGCAACTGTGGTATAATGAAGAGTAAATGATTAGGAGGTTGTGAATGGAACGCATTCGAATGATAGGCCTTGGAAAATCGTTTGGAGTGCGCCAAGTATTTTCCAATGTGTCCTTTGAGTTAAAAGAAGGTGATCGACTCGCCTTGGTAGGCCCTAATGGGGCTGGAAAATCTACCTTGTTAAAGTGCATATTAGGCTATGAAGAGCTGGATGAAGGTAATGTAGTCAAGTCGCCTGTTGCTAGTATTGGCTATTTACAACAAGATGTAAATCTGGGGGATGATAGCCTTGCTACAGAAATAGAAAAGGCTTGGGCCGATGTTCATGCATTGGAAAAACAATTAAAAGAACTCACTAGTCGATTGGAATCTGAAGAGGCTAGCGAATCGGATTTACAACGCTTAGATTATTTACAGAATCGTCTAGAATGGTTAGGCGGGTATGACTACGAGCAAAAGACAAAGCGCATAGTCTATGGTCTTGGTTTTACTGACGATGACTTAGATAAGCCGGCTAATGCATTTTCAGGTGGTCAAAAAACACGTATTAACTTAGCTAAAGCATTAGTACGTAGTCCCGATTTTTTATTCTTAGACGAACCAACTAACCATTTAGATATGGATATGCTGGAGTGGTTAGAGGGGTACCTATCTGCCTATCAGGGTGGAATTTTCATTGTAAGTCATGACCGGTATTTTTTAGACCGTATTGTCACAGGTGTTGTAGAGTTAGATAATCATAAGGCTACAACCTATCGCGGTAACTATAGTCGGTATATTCAACAACGGGATGAACGCTTAAAGGCAGATATGGTGGCTTATGAAAAACAACAGGAGTACATTAAGAAAACAGAGGCTTATATAGATAAATACCGTGCTGGTATCAAGTCTAAAATGGCTCGTGGTCGTCAGTCTCAACTCAATCGATTAGAACGTCTAGAGGCACCTGTTACTTCACATCATTTACAATTTTCGTTCCCTCCTGCAGCAATGAGTGCCGATAAGGTTTTAGTACTAGATCGCTTATCTGTAGGATATGGTGAAAGTCGTATTATTAATGATATCTCTCTTGTTGTTCGACGTGGTGAATCCGTAGCACTTATCGGGCCTAATGGAGCTGGTAAGTCTACACTGGTGAAAACTATTGTAGGAGAATTATTCCCTGAAAATGGTCATGTAGATATTGGCAATCGGGTACAAGTGGGTTACTTCTCACAAGAGCACGAAGAGTTGCACGATTCTTGGCAGGTAGTAGAAGAGATTATGAATCACTTTAACTACAGTGAGGATAAGGCGCGTAATGTGCTTGGGTCGTTCTTATTTAAAGGTGATGATGTATTTAAGCTAGTAGGTGAATTATCGGGTGGTGAGCGCGCTCGTTTAGCTTTGCTTAAGTTATTTCTTCAAGGCGATAATTTCCTAATTTTAGATGAACCGACCAATCATTTAGATATTCCTACACGAGAAATCGTAGAAAGAGCATTACAACAATTTGAAGGGACTTGCTTTATTATTTCTCATGATAGATACTTCTTAGATCAAGTTTCTACAAAAACAGTAATTCTAGATGAAGGTAAAATTACAGAGTACCTCGGTAATTATTCATACTATAAGGAAAAGCTGAAAGAGCAAGAAGACTTATTAGCATTAGCTAATGAGAAAAACTCTGAGAGCAGTAAGCGTGATAGTAAAGCTACTCCTACTAATGAGTCAATGCTTTCAGCATCAGAAACTATAGAGGAAAATCAGAAGAAGCCAAATGCTTATATGGTAGAAAAACAATTAGCTGAGGTAGAAGCTGAAATTGCTCGCCTCGAGGCGACGATGAAAATGTATGAGGTGCAATTAGCTAATCCTGTAGTACAACAAGATTTAGATGAAATGTCTAAAATTTCCATACAAATTGAAGAGACTCAAACTGAGTTGGATTCATTATATGAGAAGTGGGAACGGCTATGTGAATAGCTTTTTAATGTATATATTATTAAGGAATTAAAATCATTTTCTTTTAATTGACAAAAGATTGAAATTTCTCATAATATAGGTATAGAATCAAAGTTTTATGTTTTAAAGGAAGGGTGTAACATGAATAAATCCATGTTAAAAAAAGCAGTCATTTTTGGCCTTGCTGGTGTAATGGCAGTTGCTGCTGGTTGTGGCAGCAATAAAGATGCAGGTAATGCAAATAGCAATGAAGCTAAAATCGCATTGTTGACAACAACAACTGGTGGTGCAGCAGCATATGGTGAGTCCATTAAAGCTGGTGCAGAATTGGCAGTAAGCGAAATCAATGCTGATGCAAATGCTGTAAAAATTAACTTATTAGTAGAAGATACTAAAGGTGATAAAAACGAAGCAATTAATGCAATGAATAAAGTAATTTCTAAGGATAAAGTTGTAGCTGTTATCGGCCCAATGTTATCTGGTGAAATGATGGCAGCTGGTCCTGTAGCAAACAAAAGTAAAATCGTAGCTCTTGGTACATCTACAACTGCTGAAGGTATTACAGATATCGGCGATTACATTTTCCGTAATGCTGTACCTGAATCCTTGGCAGTAGATACTGCAATTAAAGAAGCACATAAAACTTTAGGCTTCAAAACTGCAGCTATTATGTACTCCAACAATAATGACCAAATGGTATCTGTAAATAATACAGCTCGTAAAGCATTGGAATCTGAAGGCGTACAAATCGTTGATACTGAAACATTTGCAGATAAAGATACTGATTTCTCTGCACAATTAACTAAGATTCAACAAGCAAAACCTGATGTTATCGTAGTTGCTTCTCTTTACCAAGAAGGCGCATTAATCATGAAAAAAATGCGTGAAATGGGTATGAATCAACCTGTAGTTGGTTCCAATGGCTTTAACAGCCCTGAATTCATTAAAATTGCAGGTGCTGCAGCTGATGGCGTTATCGTAGGTACACCTTGGTTCCCTAACAAAGACGATCAAAAGGTAAAAGATTTCCGTAAAGCTTATAAAGATAAATACGGTAAAGAACCAGACCAATTCGCAGCTCAAGCTTATGATGCGGTATACCTCTATGAAGCAGCTTTGAAAAAAGCAGGTTCCACTACAGATCGTGAAAAATTCCGAGAAGCTTTGAAAAATATTGCTGACTTTGTTGGTGTAACTGGTCAATTCAAGTTCAACGAAAAACGCGACCCTTCCATGGAAGTTCAAGTTTTACAAATTAAAAACGGTCAATTTGACGCATTAAAAAAATAAAAGTTGAGGTAGTATAGTGTTTTTACAACAATTAGTTAACGGGTTAACCCTCGGTAGCTTATATGCTGTACTCGCTATTGGCTTAACACTTGTGTTTGGCGTTTTAAATATCATCAACATGGCACACGGAGGCATCTTTATGATAGGTGCCTTCGTTGGTCTTTTTATGGTAACTGTTTTTGACGTTAACATTTTTGTAGCCCTTATCGTAGCTATGGCTGTCGGTGCTATCCTTGGTTATCTTTTAGAATTTGTGGCGCTTCGTCCACTTCGTAAGAAAAAGGTGTCTCACTTGGCACCACTTATTAGTACTATTGGTGTTTCTATTTTCCTTGAAAGTTTGGCATTATTGCTTTGGGGCCCTCAAACTAGATCGTTCCCACCAGACTATATTGGTGGCCTAATCGACTTTGGAGCTTTCAAAATTTCCATGGTACAAATTATTGGCTTAGGCGTTTCTATTGTTTTAATGCTGATTCTTAATATAGTTATTAAGAAAACTAAGATTGGTAAGGCTATTCGCGCTGTATCTATGAGTACGGAAACAGCAGCTCTCTTGGGTATTAATCCAACAATGATTATATCTGTTACAGTTATGATTGCATCTGCTTTAGGTGCTGCTGCAGGCGTGTTGGTAGGCTTGTCCTTTAATGCTATTGAGCCTACGATGGGGGTTATTATAGGCTTTAAAGGCCTTGCAGTACTTATCTTAGGTGGCCTTGGTAATATTACAGGTGCCATGGTTGGCGGCTTCATTTTAGGCGTAGCAGAAATCTTCTCTGTTGCATATGGCGCATCTACATTCCGTGATGCTGTGGCCTTTGGTCTCATCATCCTATTATTATTCTGGCGCCCACAAGGCTTGTTTGGATCTAAAGATAAAGGGGGGAGACCATAATGGATTTATTGAACCCGTATTATCTACAGATCGTGATGTTTTTCATCATCAATGCCATCATGGGTATTTCAATTTATTTCACACTTGCAAGTGGTCAGCTTTCTTTAGGGGCTGCTGGCTTTATGAGCGTTGGTGCATATGTAGGCGCTATCCTTTCTTTGAAAGCTGATTTGCCTATCGTTTTAGGCATTATCATTGGTGGTTTAGTTGCTAGCCTTGTAGCCGTTATTATCGGTTTACCAACAACACGTCTTCGCGGATTATATCTTGCCATTGCTACTCTTGGTTTTGGCGAAGTTGTGCGTGTTATTTTCTTGAATTTGGATATTACTAATGGTGCATTAGGCCTTTCTGGTATTCCATCCATTCCTCAAGAATTAACAAACTTAGCCTATGAACTTGATATCGATGGTTTAATGGGCATTGATGCTGTTGCATGGGGCAATCTAATGGCTATCATTATTTTGTTAGCTATTTTAGTATTGATTATTGCCTTTTGTGTACGAATCAATAATAGTCGTGTGGGCCGTGCCTTTGCAGCGATTAAGGCTGATGATCATGCAGCAGAATTGATGGGGATTAACGTTGTATACTATAAGATGATGGCCTTTATCATTGGTGCTTTCATCGCTGGTATTGGCGGTGGTTTGTATGCGCATATTACAAACTTTATAAATCCTACAGACTTTAGCTACCATAAGGTAGTTCAAATCTTATTATTCCCTGTATTTGGTGGTTCTAATGTAGTATGGGGCTCAGTATTAGGTTCCTTTATTCTTACATTATTGCCAGAAGTATTGCGCTTCTTATCCGATTATCGGGACATCATCTACGGTGCATTACTCGTTATTTTGATGGCAGTTCGCCCAGATGGTATTCTGACAGAATCGATGGTAGACAAAATTAGTCGCAAATTAGGCTTTAAAAAGGCTCCATATATTCCTGAATCACAAGTGTTGACAGAACGTTTTGAAGCATATAAACGCAAACAACAAGAAGAAAAACAAGGATAGGAGGGAACTGAATGCTATTAGAATTAAATGACGTAAGTAAAAGCTTTGGTGGCGTTGCAGCCCTCACAGGAGTATCTTTTGGCGTTAAACAAGGTGAAGTATTTGGTGTTATTGGTCCAAATGGTGCTGGTAAGACGACACTGTTCAACTTGATTACAGGTGTATTCCCAGTAAGTTCGGGCGAAATTGTTTTTGATGGTATGTCTGCTGTAGGGATTAAGCCTCATAGAACTGTTGAAATGGGTATTGCTCGTACATTCCAAAATATTCGTCTCTTTGGCAATATGACAGCTCTTGAAACTGTTTTAACCGGTATGCATTGTCGTACTGGCTCTGGCTTCTTATCTAGTTTTTTGAAAACAAAACGTCAACGCATTGAAGAAGAGCGTTGTCGTGGTATTGCTTATGAGTTCTTAAAGCTTGTAGGTCTTGAAGCAGATGCAGAAGAGGTTGCCACATCATTACCGTATGGTAAGCAACGTCGTCTTGAAATCGCTCGTGCCTTAGCGACACACCCTCAGTTAATCTTGCTTGATGAACCGGCAGCAGGTATGAATGATAGTGAAACTGAAGTTCTGCGTCAATTGATTGGCAAGATTCGTGACCTAGGTATTACCGTTGTGGTTATCGAACATGCCATGGAATTGATGATGAATATCTGTGATCGTTTGGTAGTACTTAACTTTGGCAAGAAAATTGCCGAAGGTACACCTCAAGAAATTCAAAATAATGAAGCTGTAATTGAAGCATACTTAGGTAAAGAAGAGGTGTAATATGTTAAAACTAGAAAATATTGTGGCTGGTTATGGACATATTACAGCCCTAAAAGATATAAGCCTAGAGGTTCCACAAGGTTCGATTGTATCTCTTATTGGTGCTAATGGTGCTGGTAAGACTACTACGATGAAGACTATTATGGGACTTGTAAAACCCACATCTGGTCGAGTGATTTTTGAAGGTCAAGATATTACGAGTCGTCAAACTCATCAAGTTGTACAGAATGGTATCTCTTTAGTTCCTGAAGGGCGTCAAATACTACAAGATATGAGTGTTTATGAGAACCTTGAAATGGGTGCTTATACACGTAAAGATCAAGAAATCGAAGCAGATATCAAAAAGGTATTTAAACGATTCCCTATTCTTGATGAACGAAGCTATCAATTGGGTGGTACTTTATCTGGTGGTCAACAGCAAATGCTAGCTATTGGCCGTGCACTTATGGCTCGTCCAAAGTTGTTATTACTAGACGAACCATCTATGGGGCTTGCGCCTTTAGTAGTAAATGAGATCTTTGAAACCATTAAAGAAATCAGTGCCGATGGAACAACAGTTCTTTTAGTAGAACAAAATGTACGCCAAGCATTAAAGATTGCTGATTATGCGTATGTTTTGGAGACTGGTAAAATGGTATTATCTGGATCTGCTGATGAAGTTCGCCATAATCCTCGTGTTATGGAAGCTTATTTAGGTGGTCGTGTTGAATAAGTAATTATATAAAGCGATCATTAGTGTCAAAAACTTTGAATAAGGTGTATATACTAGATTTCTAGTATATACACCTTATTTTTTATCACTAATTCTGATAGAAATAGGAGCACTATGTGAGCTGATAATGAAGTGAGTTTATAAATTTTTTATTATTTTTAAGAAAATCAATAATAAATCTAGTGAATTAGGAATGAAAAAAGCAAATAATTATTAATGAACATATATTGAAAATACTATATTTTTAGGGAATTGTTGTTGAAGATTTTATGAAGTTCGCCTGGAAGATACTAGATTTGTAGAAGTATATTTAAAAAAATGATAAAATAGCATGACTGATTTTTTAGATATAAGATACATCAATAATTAAGTGATGAATTAAATAAGTTGAATAAAAAAGAGGTAAGTATGAAGAAGAAACAGTATATGATGATGGCTACATTCTTATATACTACAACAATGGCTATGGCTGCACCAGTTAATATAAATACTAATCAGCCTTATAATGCTAAGAATGTACAAATGGAAGGCCATGCACCATTGGAAAATAGTGCATCTGTAATTAGCTCTGATAAAGAATATCGTCTGCGTCAAGGCGATGAACTGAATATTCAAGTGGTTCAGCAGGCAGAGCTTGGTACGCGTAATGGTAATGACATTGTGTATACCGTCAGACCAGATGGATATGTATCGTTTCCTATGGTTGGTGCTGTAAAAGCAGATGGCTTAACTGTAGATGAATTTACAGCTGAATTACAGCAAGGTTTGTCTCGTTATATCATTAATCCTGATATCACAGTAAATGTATCGAAATTGGGCGGTGTTCGCGTATATGTATTTGGTGAAATTAATAAGCCTGGCGCCTATACGTTGACTAAATCTAGTACAGTTATTGATGCGATTGGGGCTGCAGGTAGTTTTAACTGGGATACAGCAAAGAAGAAAATTTACTTGATTCATCAAGATAATCCAGAGAAACCGATTCCTATCAATTTGAATCGTATTTTACAAACTGGAGATATGTCTGAAAACTACATCATGCGTGAAGGTGATATTCTTTACTTAACTAAGAATAGTCGTATCAACTTTGCTCGTGATATTGCTCCAATCTTAACAGGGGCTTATATGGTATCACGAATAGGTAAGGATTAAAGATAAGGCGATATCTATCATATAAGGGGGCGTTTTTTTGCGTTCATATTTATTACCATCCATATTGTTTATTACCGATATTGTGACGATTGTAATCGTTGCTTTTATCAGTCTTTTTATTCGATTTGATGGACACATAGAACCTCAATATATTAATCAAATGGTGGATGCACTTCCGTTATTACTTATTTCGTATATGTTGATGTTCTTGATAATGC
Organism: Veillonella parvula; assembly: GCF_040097785.1. GTDB lineage: Bacteria > Bacillota > Negativicutes > Veillonellales > Veillonellaceae > Veillonella > Veillonella parvula_D. Next base: position 77,156 of record NZ_JBBNNS010000001.1, read on the forward strand.
ATTTATATACACGTATTTGGCGCTATGCAGGGATGCGAGAGGTATTAGCAGTATTTGTAGCGACTACAATTGGTACGGCTTTATTCTATTCCTCTATGTTTGTATTTGGTAAGTCATTACCACGTTCTGTCTATTTTATTACATGGTTCCTCACTACAGGTGCTGTAGGTATGGGACGTATGTTGCTTCATTATGTGGCACTTCACTATAGCAGTGGGGATGATGGTGAAAGTGGCCAAGTGAATACATTGATCATAGGCGCCGGTGATGCAGGTGCAACTATAGCTCGTGAAATTGAACGATATCATAAGCGTTCTCGTCGAGTGATTGGTTATGTTGATGATGACATGTTTAAACATAATCGTCTTATGAATGGTTTTAGAATTCTCGGTAATCGTGAAGATATTCCAGCATTAGTTGCTAAATATAAGGTAGAAGAAATTATTATTGCCATGCCTTCCGTGAAGCGAGATATTATTCAAGAAATCATGGAAATCTGTTCTCCCTTAAAATGTAAAATCAATATTTTACCGGGGATGTATCAATTACTTGATGATGAAGTTCTTGTATCTCATTTACATCCTGTTTCAATCGAGGACTTGTTGGAGCGTGATGAGATTCAGCTCGACACGTCCAAGGTTGAAACATATCTTAAGGATAAAGTGGTTTTAGTTACTGGTGCAGGGGGCTCTATTGGTTCTGAAATTTGTCGTCAAGTTTTACGTGTAAAGCCTAAAAAGCTATTGCTTCTAGGTCATGGTGAAAATAGTATTTATCTTATTCATCAAGAATTGCGCAATATTGCGCCCCAAGATACCTTGGTTCCAATCATTGCAGATATTCGCGATAAGAATCAATTAGAACAAATTTTCAAAAACTATAATCCTGATGTAGTATTTCATGCGGCAGCTCACAAACATGTGCCTCTTATGGAAATCCAGCCAATTGCTGCGGTATTAAATAATATTTATGGTACTCGTAATGTTGCGGATGTAGCCGGAGCTCATGGGGTAGATCGATTTGTTATGATTTCCACGGATAAAGCGGTGAATCCAACTAGCGTTATGGGCGCTACAAAACGGGTTGCTGAAAAAGTTGTACTTGGTATGAATCACACATATGATACTAAGTTTATAACAGTTCGTTTTGGTAATGTACTTGGTAGCCGTGGTTCGGTTATTCCTTTATTCCGTAAACAAATTGAAGCAGGTGGTCCTGTAACCGTTACAGATCCAGAAATGACACGTTATTTCATGACTATTCCTGAAGCCAGTCAATTAGTACTTCAAGCTGGTGCCATGGGGAATGGAGGAGAAGTGTTCCTTTTGGATATGGGTGAACCGGTTAAAATTGTCGATTTGGCTAAGAATATGATTCGCCTTTCTGGCTTTGAGCCTAATAAGGATATTCGTATTGAATTTACTGGCTTACGTCCAGGTGAAAAGTTATATGAAGAACTATTAACTGCCGGAGAAGGTACGAATACTACTACGCATAAGAAAATTTTTGAAGCAGCTCTAGAAGATGTTGATCAAGAATGGCTGAGTCGTGAAATAGAGCGCTTTGATACATGTAAAACCGATATAGATGTGATTAATGTATTGCAGGATATCATTCCTACATACGATCCAAATCATAATGTATAGGTCGTGGATGATACATTTATTACCCGATATATGTATAAGACTATTTTAATTTTGATACATTGTGCCTTTATTGAGAGGGTTAGGTACAGTTAATATTCTAAGTGGGAGAGACCCTGTTGTTTGTATACTTTTACAGAAAGGGGTATATGGGTGGAACAAATTATTGATTTAAAAGAGGTAGGCAGAGTCCTCATTAAAAAGCGCAGTAAAATTATTAATATTACGGTAGCATGTATGGTTTTAGGTGGTGCGTATGCCTTTCTTGCACCATCTACATATCAATCTACATCGATGTTGCGCATTAAACAAGCTCAAGGTTTGAGCAATTCTGTATTATCTAGTGCTAATGCCTATTCTGATTCTATGTCTCGTCAATTGATGAACACAGATGCAGAAATTTTAAAAAGTCGTAATGTAGTAGAGCCAGTAATTACTGCTATAGAAGATCCTGAAGGTACCGGTAATGCGCCAACATATGAAGATTTTGTTAAAACTCGCATTGAAACTAAACCGTATAAAGAAACCGAGTTATTACAAGTAAGCGTAACTGGTAAGAGCCCTGAGCAAGCACAAGAAGCTAATCAATTACTTATTGATACCTTCTTGAAACGTCTTGCCGAAATTTCTCATGTTGAACAACGAACTACTCGTGAATTCTTACAAAAACGCGTTGTTACTGCAAAATTTGAATTAGAGCAAGCAGAAAATAAATTGCAACAATTCCAAGTAGATAATAAGGTGTACTCTACAGCTGATCAGATGAAAGGCTTAACTGATAAGATTACTCTAATTGATCGTGAGAAGGCTCAAAATCAACTCGATTTAGAAACGGCACAAGCTGCACTTGGTAGTATCAATGAGCAATTAGGTTCTGCAGGTAAAAGCATCGCTGATAGTGCTACGGTTCAAGCCTACAAGGGTCAGTTAGCAGATTTAGAATCTCGTAAAGCTTCTTATATTGGTAAATATACTGATGAACATCCTGCGATGAAAGAAATTAATCAACAAATTGAAGAAGCTAAAAGTGGTCTAAATGCTGAAATCAACGCCATTGCATCTCAACAAGCACCTTCAAGCAACTCTGCACAACAAGGCTTGCTAGCGGATAAGTTTAAAAATGAAGCCGCTTTAGCTGTAGCTCAAGGTAAACAATCTACATTAGCTGAGCTAGATAAAGCAAACGAAGAAGCTATAAAGGGATTACCTGAAAAAGAACGCGGTTATATCCAAGCAAAACGTGATGTAGATGTGGCACAAGATATCTATCAAATGTTATCTACTCGCTTAGAAGAAGCGAAGGTAGCAGAGGTTATGGTACCGAATGAAGTTCAAATCGTTGATCCTCCTACATTGCCAGAAAAGGCGATTGCACCACGTAAGATTCTTATTTTATTAGGCTCTGCCATTTTAGGCCTCATCTTTGGTTGCCTCTATATATTGGGCCAATTCTTTGGTAATCGCAAAGTCCAATCTGTACAAGAGATTAATGACATCCTTGGCATTCAAAACTTGGGCGTGATTCCAAATCATAAAGAAGTAGAATACGAAGAGCCTAGTAATCGTTTCGTAGCATTGTTGCGCAAAGTGAGAGGTTAATATGATTAGACTAATTTCTAATGAACGTGGTGATACACCACTTGTGGAAGCATACCGTACATTGCGTAGCAATCTTCAATATGTATGTAACCAACATAAGTGTAAGCTTATTTGCATTACTGCAGCCACTAGTGGTGAAGGCACTTCTGAGGTGGCTGCTAATACTGCATTAGCCTTATCTAAAAATAATAATAAAGTTCTTCTAGTAGATGGTAATCTACGTAATCCAACACAACATATAGCCTTTAATGTACAAAATAAGGGCCTTACAAATGCGGTGATGATGGATGAAGATTTGACGATTCATCGTAATGTAGTGCCTCATTTGGATGTTCTTACGGCGGGTGAAGTTGTTGAATATCCATCTGATATTGTAGATTCTAGCAAATTACCTGCGATTTTTGAGTATGTACGTGATGAATATGATGTGGTTATCATCGATACACCACCCGTATTGTCTGTTACAGATGCAGTTGTATTGGCAGAGAAATCAGATGGTGTTGTGTTAGTTGTTAAAAATGAAGTAGCTAGTCCAAAAGATTTGATTGAAGCTAAGAAACGGCTTTCACAAGTAGGTATTTCTCTTTTAGGATCTATGGTAATTGACGCTTAATATAACTGCTTTAATCAATATTCTATGTGATAAATCAAGTGTATCAATATGGTACAGAAAGTATTGAGGTGATTTATATGAGAATTAATTTTTCTCCTCCAGATATTACAGAGTTAGAAATCAATGAAGTCGTTGAAGCCTTAAAAAGTGGGTGGATTACGACGGGTCCTCGTACTAAAGAATTAGAAAAAAAGATAGCTCATCAGTTAGGTACACCTAAATCCGTTTGTTTAAACTCTGCTACGGCAGCGCTTGAAATGTCTCTTCGCGTATTGGGTATTGGACCTGGAGACGAAGTCATAACTAGTGCTTATTCTTATACAGCTAGTGCGAGTCCTGTAGTTCATGTAGGTGCTACCTTAGTACTCGTTGATACACAGAAAGATGCTTATGAAATGGATTACGATGCAGTCGCTCGCGCTATTACACCAAAAACAAAAGCAATTATCCCTGTTGATGTTGCAGGTGTACCTTGCGATTATGATCGACTACGCTCCATTGTGGATGAAAAAAAATCTCTCTTTATACCTGCTAATGATATTCAAAAAGCATTAGGTCATATCCCTATTGTGGCTGATTGTGCTCATTCCTTTGGTGCATCTTATAAAGGAGTATCAACAGGTAATGTTGCAGACTTTAGTAGTTTTTCCTTCCATGCAGTAAAAAATTTTACTACTGCTGAAGGCGGCTGTGCTACATGGCGTCATATAGATGGTATTGATGATGAAACTATTTACAAGCAATTCCAATTGCTATCTTTGCATGGTCAAGATAAGGATGCTCTTGCAAAAACAAAAGCAGGTGCTTGGGAATATGATATTAAAGGTACCTATTATAAATGTAATATGACGGATATCATGGCGGCTATTGGGCTAGCTCAATTTGAAAGATACCCAAAACTTTTGGCACGTCGTAAAGAACTTATCGAAGCTTATGATACAGCATTTAAGGATTTACCTGTTACATTGTTGAACCATTATACAGATGAGCATGAGAGTAGTGGTCACTTGTATTTAGTCCGTTTAGATGGCCGTGATGCGGAATATCGCAATAAGGTTATAGAAGCTATGGCTGAGGCTGGCATTGCAACGAATGTTCACTATAAGCCAATTCCAATGCATACGGCTTACAAAAACTTAGGCTTTACAATCGATGACTATCCAAATGCTTATGACCAATTTAAGAATGAAATTACATTGCCACTTCATACGCTCCTTACAGATGAAGAAGTGCAATATATCATTGAACAGTTTAAAAGGATTATTACCGAATGCTAGTAAAGAACTTTCATGACCTACCACAAGAGCTACAGTGTGAAGCGGTTCGTCCCTATTTTGAAATATTAAATCAAAGACGTACAAGCCTTCTTTGTAAAAGCATTTTTGACCGCGTAATGGCAGCGGGACTGCTTATTACATTAAGTCCTGTATTTTTGATACTAGCCATCATGATTAAACGAGATAGTGCGGGAGAGGTTTTTTTCCGTCAAACTCGAGTGACACAGTACGGTCGTACCTTTGGCATCTACAAGTTCCGTACTATGGTAAAAAATGCAGAATCTTTAGGAGCACAAGTGACGTCGCAAAATGATATGCGTGTCACTAAGGTCGGAAATATGCTTCGCAGCTGTCGCCTCGATGAATTGCCTCAGCTTATCAATATCCTTTTAGGCGATATGAGTTTTGTTGGTACAAGACCTGAGGTTCCACGTTACGTGTCTGCTTATACAGATGAAATGAAAGCTACCTTATTATTACCAGCTGGGGTTACCAGTATTGCCAGTATTACTTATAAGGATGAAGATCAACTTTTACAAAATGCTCAAAATGTTGATGAAGTCTATATAAATGAGGTTTTACCGGGCAAGATGGCTTGGAATTTAAAGAGTATTAAGGAGTTTTCTTTTTTACAAGATATAAAAACGATGATTGATACAGTATTAGCTGTATTACGTTGAAAGAGGTCCCTATGAGTACATCTATGACAAAGGAAATACAAGAAAAAGAGCTGAATATGTTGCTGTACTTTAAAGAGTTCTGCAATAAACATAATTTGCGCTTTTATCTTTGCGGCGGTGGTCTCATTGGGGCTATACGGCATAATGGATTTATCCCTTGGGATGATGATTTAGATCTATTTATGCCTCGTCCAGATTATGAAAAGTTAGCTAAATTATGGCCCAAATATGCTGACACTGAACGATTTACGTATTGTCGTACTGATCGAGATCACATCTATCATGATGCAGGTGCATCTATAAGAGATAATAATACGACCTTTATTAATCGTCATAGTATGCATGAAGATGTTTGTCATGGTTTAGCACTTGAAATTATGCCTATTGATGGCTGTGCACCCGGCAAAATTAGTCGTGTATTGCAATTGATGTGGGCCATGACGTTTGCACTCTTTAATGCGCAGCGTTTACCAGATAATAAAGGGCCTACATATCGCGCTTTAGCTGGTTATATTTATAAAATCTTTTCCAGTCAGTCTATACGCTATCATATTTGGCGATTTGCAGAAAAGAGAATGACTCAATACGACTTTGATACCAGTGATGAATGTACGGAGTTAATTGGCAGTTTAAAAGGTATGAAGCTACGTCATCCTAGAGAGGACTTTGCTTCTGTTGTATATAAAGACTTTGAAGGTCATCAAATACCTGTTATGAAAGGGTATGAGAGATATTTGCGTCTTATTTGGGGCGACTATATGCAATTACCACCTATAGAACAACGTGTGGCAAAACATGATGCAGTATTTGCTGATCTACATACACCTTACAAGGAGTATAAAGGCATATATTATGCCAAAAAAGAAGCTCAACCATAAGGAGGGCCTATGAAACGAATAGCAGTAATCTTTGCGGGTGGCGTAGGTGCTCGTATGAAAAATAGCAAGACGCCAAAACAATTTTTAGAATGGAACGGTAGACCAATTTTGATTCAAACCTTAGATGTGTTTGAACAAACGGAGACAATTGATGGGATTGTTCTTGCCTGCAAAGCAGAATGGATTGATCATACAAAACAGCTCATCAAAAAGGCGGGGCTACAAAAGGTATTATCCATTGTGCCTGGTGGTGAAAGCGCTCTAGAATCCCAATATAATGGACTCGTAGAGGCTAAGCGTTTATTTCCTGATGATGCGGTGACTGTATTGATTCATGATGGGGTTCGTCCACTTGTAGATAATTCTACTATAGAGAGAAACATAGAATCTGTTGAATCAAAGGGGTCTGCCATTACTGTTACTCCAGCTATAGAAACGGTTATGGTTACCCAAAATGGTTCTATTAACCGCATTTTAAATCGTAATGAATGTCTCATGGCTAAAGCGCCCCAGAGTTTTAGATTAGATGATATTATATCAGTTCATAATCGTGCAAAAGATGAGGGCATTCATGACTTTATTGATTCCGCATCGATGATGATGCACTATGGATATACTCTATATCCTGTATTAGGGGAAACTGAAAATATAAAGATTACAACTCCATCTGATTATTATATGTTCACAGGGATTATTAAAAATCGTGAGCTAGGAGGATTAAAAGATGAGTAATTCCGTTATTCAACGTGAGTTAACGGCTTTAGTACATGAAAAAAATTACTTTCATTTCCTCCGTCATCAACGCATTCTTATAACAGGTGCAACGGGGCTTATTGGATCGATGTTTATAAAATTACTTATACTTGCCAATGAGACTCATGACCTGGATTTAAAAGTGATTGGTCATGTGCGAAGCCATGAAAAGGCAAAAACCATTCTCGGTGAGTATTTAGACAATAAGTCGTTAACCCTAGTAGATGGCTCATTAGAATCTATTGATGTGCCATGTGATTATATTTTGCATGGAGCCGCACCAACACAATCTAAGTTTTTTGTAGAACATCCAGTAGAAACTATCCGTACCTCTATTTATGGTACGGAGGCCATGCTCGAGTTAGGCCGTCGAAAAAAGGTAAAAAAAGTAGTTTATTTATCTAGTATGGAACAATATGGTGTACCTTATGAGTCTGGTCAAGTTATGACTGAAGACCGATTAGGGTATCTTGATCACCTAAATGTTCGTAGTTCTTATTCTGAAAGTAAGAGACTATGTGAATGTTATTGCAAGTCCTATGCTGTGGAATATGGCGTGCCTGCTGTAATAGCTAGACTAGCTCAAACCTTTGGTCCAGGTGTTCCAGTAGCTGATAATCGCGTTTTTATGCAGTTTACTAAGAGTGCTATTAAAAAAGAAGCTATTGTACTTCATACAAAGGGTGATTCTATGTCGAATTATTGCTATATTACCGATGCCTTAACTGGGCTTTTAACTCTTTTAAAAGAGGGACTACCTGGTGAAGCATATAATGTTTGTCATGATGAAGAGACTCGTTCTATTGCAAGCATTGCTCAATTAGTGGCAACTCATGTGAGCAATAATAAGAGTAAAGTTGTTTTTGATATTCCAGAAGATGTACAAGGGTTCGGCTATGCACCGACAGTACACATGTTCTTAAGTTCTAAGAAGTTAAAGTCTTTAGGTTGGAAACCTAAGGTATCAATGGCACAAGCCTATGTAAGACTGGCAGAATATATCCAAGAGGAAGGCTTATGAAAAAGGAAATAATAATTGTCACCATCTCCCTTGGTAACGATGGGGCTGAACGAATCTTAACAGAGTTGGCTCGTCAGTGGGTACATGATGGTCATCATATTACAGTTATCCAAACAAGCCCTAATCGATATGGTAATGAATATGCGTTAGAGAAAGGTATTGAACAAATCGAAATTCATACTACAAGCTCTAATAAAGTCATTCGCTTTATGCAAGAAATAAAAGAACTAATCAAAATCTTAAAGACTAGGCCAAATGCGACATGCTTATCTTTTTTGTCTGCATCGAGTTTTATCTTAGCGATTAGCTCTTGGTTTATAAAAAATCGCATTGTTTTTTCTGAACGCAATAATCCACGCAAAGTTCCTATTGGTTGGCATCAACAAGCATTGCGCAACTTTGCCTTTAGATTTGCAGATACACTAGTATTCCAAACGGAAGATGCTCGTTCTTATTTCCCGAAATCTGTTCAAAATCGCGGTGTTATTATCCCCAATCCTATTAATGGCAAATTGCCACCACCAATAGAGGGGGAACGAGAAAAGACAATTGTTACAGCTTGTCGTTTGCATCCGCAAAAGAATTTGCCTATGATGATTAATGCCTTCAGTATGTTGGCAGACGAGTTTCCAGCGTATAAACTCGTTATTTATGGACAAGGTGTATTAGAGGATGAACTACGAGCTCAAATTAAGTCTCTTAATTTAGAGAATCGCATTTTATTGCCTGGCTTTGCTAGTAATATTTTAGAAAAGGTAGCCCCTTGTTCTATGTTTGTATCATCCTCTGATTTTGAAGGTATTTCAAATTCCATGCTAGAAGCATTGGGTATGGGCTTACCTGTAGTAGTTACAGATTGTCCTGTAGGCGGTGCTCGCATGGTAATTAAAAGTGGAGAGAATGGCATTCTCGTACCTGTAGGTGATACGCAGGCTATGTATGAAGCTATGCGCAGTGTATTAAAGGATCCTGCACTAGCGGCTAAACTTTCACAGAATGCCATCAAAGTACGCGATGAATTTCCATTATGGAAAATCGCAAAACGTTGGTTAGAAGTTTTATGAGTTGTAAGGAGGAGAACCATTGAAGTTAAATATTACGGCTCTTGCTGATCGCATGATATGGTTCATAACTCTAATCTTTTTAGTGTTGTCGTTGACCATTTCCTTTGCCCTTGGCGAAGCGAACTATGGTGCGTATGTATTATTTGTATGCTTATTTGGCCTCATCATTTTTTATCTTATACGAGAACAGGGTGTTATAAAACTGCGGTTTAATTGGATGCATGCTTATATGTTAATTTTTATTGGTGCTTGTTATCTAAGTGCGATTAATGCCACAGATGTTTCCGTAGCTATGAGCCGAAGTTTTGATATGGTCAAGATATTCTTTATGCTCATCATTTTATACATGTGTTATCAAGATAAGAAATCGGTGGATACATTATTAAAGATTGGCATGTGGACAGGCTATATAGTTTGTTTCTATACTGTTTATTTCTACGGTTTAGATTATTTTATTACTGTTTTATCATCCTCAGCACGTATTGCTAATGATGCATTGAATGCGAATACGGTAGGGCTATTGGGTGCCAATGCTATTGTTATGACCTTGTATTATATGCTATACGATCGTCCTCGTTGGTGGCATATTATTGCATTACCAACACTTGGTATTTTAGCGGCTACAGGTAGTCGTAAGGCCTTAGTTTTTGTCGGTGTTGGTACAGTATTACTCTTTATTTTTAAAAGTTTTCGTAGTGCTAATGCGGTCAATTCTATTGTAAAAGTTATTGGTTCCTTATTAGGTCTTACCATTATAGGTATTGCGGTATTGCAATTGCCGATGTTCTCTGAAGTATTAGACCGAATGTCTAACATGGTAGAAGCCTTTACAGGCACAGGGGGGGACTCATCCACTATTATTCGGTTAGCTTTGGTAGATATTGGATGGGACTTATTTTATCAATCTCCCATAACTGGTGTAGGTATCAATAATCCATCTGTATATACTTTTTTCGTGTATGGCAAAGATAATTACTACTTGCATAACAATTATATTGAGTTATTAGCTGGCACGGGTGTCATTGGTTTACTAGCCTATTATTCAATGTATCTCTATGTGGCTTATAATTTAATTCGCTATCGTGATATCCATAGTAATGAATATATAATGGTACTCATTCTATTCCTTTCACAGATTGTTATGGATATGGGTATGGTTTCTTATGAAAGTAAGAGCACTTATTTTTATATGATGTTGTTTTATTTAGAAGTGCAACTGCTTCGGAAAGGACGAAAACATGAAGTTCAGAAAATTGTGTAATGTTGGCATGTCCTTTCTAACAAAACCTTACTATCGTACGAGGGTATTAATTAAATCGGGTTATTATGACTCTTTGTCTGATGAAGACTTTTTGAAGAAGGTATTTCCTAAGTATATGGGATACCCTTTAGATCTAGAAAATCCAAAAACTTTCAGCGAAAAGTTACAATGGCTTAAGGTTAATTTTAGAGACCCAATACAAACAGTGATGGTTGATAAACATGAAGCTAAACATTTTATTGCTCAACGTGTAGGAAATCAGTATATAATACCTACGATTTCCGTATGGAACTCTGTAGATGATATTGATCTTGATAGATTGCCTAATCAATTCGTTTTGAAATGTACACATGATAGTGGAGGCATCGTTATTTGTAAAGATAAATCAACACTTGATTGGGAAGCAGCAAAAGCTAAATTAAGAACATTCTTAAAACGGGATTATTCACGTATTGCTAGAGAGTGGCCTTATAAGAATGTTCCTCGACGTATTATCGGAGAGGAATATTTGTCGGAGTTAGGTAGCAATGACATATTAGATTATAAGATGTATTGCTTTCATGGTGAACCAAAGTTAACAGTAGTATGTTCTAATCGTTTTTCTAAAACAGGAACGCGTATGAACTTCTATGATATCGATTGGAATCCTATGGGAATTCATTTTGGACATTATCCACCGTTACCTACAGAGTTTCCAAAGCCAGATACATATGGTGAAATGCAACAGGTTGCGATGGAGCTTAGCAAAGGGTGTCCATTTTTGCGTGTTGATTTTTATGAAATTAAAGGGCATATATTTATTGGAGAATTAACATTTTTTCCTGGTGCTGGATTTGAAAGATTTCGTCCTATGTCAAAGGATTATGAATTAGGAGAGTGGTTACATCTTGAGAATGTACATCGGGGCTGATTTAGTTCCTACGGATATTAATAAAACATTATTTGAAAACGGTAATGGAGAAGCTTTTGTAGGAAAAGAGCTTTATGAAATTTTGAAGCAATCGGATTTAAATGTTTTCAATTTAGAGGTTCCTCTTACTGATATAGAGACACCCATCGTAAAATTTGGTAATAATTTAATTGCGCCTACAAAAACAATTAATGGATATAAGGCATTAGAGCCGTTATTTTTAACACTGGCTAATAACCACTCCTTAGATCAAGGGGTGGAAGGGTTGACGACAACATTAAATTTGTTGAAGCAGCATAAGATTGCTCATGCTGGAGCTGGAGCTAATTTGAAAGAGGCTAAGAAGCCATTTATCTTTGAAAAAGATAATGTACGTATTGGATTTTATCTTTGTACAGAGAACGAGTTTACTATAGCTACTTGTCATACAATGGGGGCTAATCCTTTTGATGTGCTAGAAAGCTTTGACGAAGTGAAAGTTTTAAAGGCACAATGCGACTACGTCATTGTTCTATATCACGGCGGCAAGGAATTCTATCGCTATCCATCTCCTATGCTACAGAAATATTGCCATAAATTTGTCGATAGTGGAGCGAATCTCGTTATCTGTCAACATAATCATTGTGTAGGGTCTCGCGAAGATTACCAGGGGGGCACTATCATTTATGGACAGGGAAACTTTATTTTTAACTCTGACTTTTATGTAAATCATCAGGAATTTGTGAAAGATGCAATACTAGTTACTATAGACGTAACTAAGGATGATTTTGTGGTGTCTGAATTGCCTATTCGTAGAACCGATAATGGTACACGACTAGCCACAGAAGTTGAAGCTACAGAAACATTAGAGGCTTATAGAAAACGTAGTGAAGAAATTAAAGACCCTCACTTTGTGACTCAAGCTTATAAGGCCTTTGCTGATACACATGTAAAACGTTATTTGCGTGAGTTTTTAGGTAGATCATTTATTGTACGCGCTATTAATGCTTTATTGGGCCGAAAATTGGTAGAACTTATTTTGGGCAAAATGAGTTATTTAGCAATACAAAATTATTTGGAATGTGAAGCTCATCATGAACTATTCTTGAGAGGCATTAAGAATATCAATAAGAAATAATGGATACTAAAATCGTAGCTGCTGCTAAATGGTCTGTTATTACAGAGGTTTTGGCAAAGCTTATCACACCACTGACAAATATAATATTGGCTCATATGTTAGCACCGACTGCATTCGGCATATTGGCGACGATTATGATGGTTATATCTTTTGCGGAAATGCTTGCTGATGCGGGTTTTCAAAAATTTCTTGTTCAGCATGAGTTTGAAAGTACCCAAGATAAGCAAGAGGCCACAGATGTGGCCTTTATTGCCAACCTAGTGTTTTCTCTAGTTTTATGGGGCGCTATCATAATCGGTCGTGATGAATTGGCCGTATTAGTAGGTAATGATGGCTTAGGTATACCTTTAGCCGTGATGGGCGCTATGATTCCTTTATCTGCTTTTAGTAGTGTCCAAATGGCATTGTATCGAAGAGATTTTAATTTCAAGTTTCTTTTAAATATTAGGCTCATAACAATTCTTACACCTATATTGATATCTATACCAATGGCGCTTATGGGGTACGATTATTGGTCTTTAATTGCTGGTATGCTAGGGTCTCAGCTATTTACGGCGTTGGCATTATTAAAGAGTCGGAAGAATCAAATTCATCTGTTTTTTAGTAGTCGCGTCTTTATGAACATGTTTAACTATAGTGCATGGTCTTTAGCTGAAGCATTTTCTATATGGCTCACTGCTTGGGTGGATACATTCATTATTAGCCGTTTTTTAGATGCCTATTATTTGGGTATATATAAGATGTCAATGGCTATTGTTACGACTGTAATGGCTATGGCTACAGCATCTTTGGCTCCTGTATTATTCGCGGCTTTAAGTCGTGTGCAAAATAATCAACAGGCCTTTTCGAATACATTCTTTACATTCCAACGCTATATGGCTCTATTTTTGGTACCTCTAGGTGTAGGCTTATTTGTATTTCAAGACTTTGTTGTTCAGCTTTTACTAGGGCCACAATGGACGTTAGCGGGCATTGTATTAGGTTCCTGGGCATTGAGTTCGGCTATTATGACTGTAACAGCTAATTTGATTTCCGAAATATTTCGTGCAAAAGGGATGCCTAATCTATCATTTTGGGCTCAAATATTACATCTAGTAGTTTTAATACCAGTTATCTATATTTGTATTCAATATGATTTCAGTACCTTTGTATATGCTCGATCGTTAGTAAGAATGGAAATGCTAGTGGCTTCTATGTTGCTACTGGCTTTATTTGTCAATATGAGTGCATTTCGCATAATATCTAATATCAGTGTATATCTCATTACAGCATCTATAGTTGGGTTAATTGCCTATAGTATTTTACATCTCTATGATGCAGTATGGTGGACCGTCGTCTGTATGCTTTTATGTGTTGTATTATATGTGGCTATTTTATACGTCATTCCATCTGAGCGCATAATTATTGCTTCTGGCTATAAAAAAGTCTTAAGTAAAGTAAAACGACATAATTAACAGAACTATGAAAGGAGTACATATGCTTTCAAAAAATGTAGATTTAAACAACACGGTAATCCTTGTAACGGGTGCCGCTGGATTTGTAGGGGCTAATCTAGTTATGTCCTTACTATCTGAAGCAGAAGGGACTCAAATTATTGGCATAGATTCTGTTAATGATTACTATGATGTAGCATTGAAAGAGTATCGATTGCAACAGATTGATGAACTTAGCAAAGATAATAAGAATATATGGATTTTTAAAAAAGGGAATATTGCAGATAAGTCCTTTGTTGATGAAATTTTTGCTATCTATAAACCACGAGTTGTAGTGAATCTAGCAGCTCAAGCAGGGGTTCGTTACTCTATCACTAACCCCGACGCCTATATCGAGTCTAATATTATTGGATTTTATAATATTCTAGAAGCTTGTCGTCATTCTTATGACGATGGTGAAAGAGGTGTAGAGCATTTAGTGTATGCATCATCTTCTTCTGTATATGGTGCAAATAAACAAATCCCATACTCTATAGATGATAAAGTAGATAATCCTGTATCTCTTTATGCAGCTACAAAAAAGTCAAATGAGTTATTGGCTTATTCGTATGCTAAATTATATAACATCCCTAGCACAGGGCTTCGTTTCTTCACTGTATACGGCCCTGCAGGTCGTCCAGATATGGCATACTTTGGTTTTACAAATACATTACGTAATGGTGGGACAATTAAAATTTTTAACTACGGCAATTGTAAGCGTGATTTCACCTATATCGATGATATCGTAGAAGGCGTTTCTAAGGTTATGTCTACTGCACCAGAGCGTCGCAATGGTGCGGATGGCTTGCCGGTTCCACCGTACGCTATTTATAATATCGGCAATAGCAACCCAGAAAATTTACTTGATTTTGTGCGCATTCTTTCAGAGGAATTGGTTTCTGCTGGCGTATTGTCAGAAGATTATAATTTTGAGGAGCATAAAGAATTAGTACCCATGCAACCAGGGGATGTGCCTGTTACATATGCTGATACAAGTGCGTTAGAAGCAGATTTTGGCTTTAAACCTAATACAACCTTACGAGAAGGGTTAAAGCGTTTTGCCATATGGTATAAAGATTTCTATATGATGGAGGGCAAATAAATGAAAATTGCAATTGCTGGTACAGGTTATGTAGGCCTTTCCAATGGTGTGTTGTTAGCTCAACACAATGAAGTGGTGGCCCTCGATATCATCCCAGAAAAAGTAGATATGTTAAATCGCAAAGAGACACCTATTGTAGATGCTGAATTGCAAGAGTATTTAGCTACTAAGGAGTTAAACTTCAAAGCTACACTTGACCCAGTAGAAGCTTTTAACAGTGCAGATTATGTTATCATTTCGACACCTACAAATTATGATCCTCAAAAAAACTTTTTCGATACATCTTCTGTTGAACAAGTTATTAAAACTGTGCTAGAGATTAATCCTGATGCAGTAATGATTATTAAATCAACTGTACCGGTAGGCTATACGGTACAAATGCGTAAAGAATTTAATACGGAGAATTTAATTTTTTCGCCAGAATTCTTGCGTGAAGGTAAAGCCTTATACGATAATTTACATCCATCCCGTATTGTTGTGGGCGAGGATTCTGACAGAGCACGTCGTTTTGGCCAATTACTAGCGGAAGGTGCTATTAAAGAAAATATTCCACAATTATATACTGATTCTACGGAAGCGGAAGCAATTAAATTGTTTGCTAATACGTATTTAGCATTACGTGTAGCGTATTTCAATGAGTTAGACTCCTATGCTGAAGTACGTGGCCTTAGCACAAGTCAAATCATCAAGGGGGTTTGTTTAGATCCTCGTATTGGAGATTTTTATAATAATCCTTCCTTTGGTTATGGTGGTTATTGCTTGCCAAAAGATACAAAGCAATTATTAGCTAACTATAATGATGTACCACAAAACTTAATTTCTGCCATTGTCGATGCGAATAGAACACGTAAAGATCATGTGGCAGATACTATTATTGCTAAAAATCCGAAAATTGTTGGTATCTATCGCTTGACCATGAAGATGAACTCTGATAATTTTAGAGCATCAGCCATTCAAGGTGTTATGAAGCGTATTAAGGCGAAAGGGATTGCTGTGGTAGTATATGAACCTACACTAGATGCAGAAGATTTCTTTAATTCGCCAGTTATACGTAATTTTGAAGATTTTAAGCGTGTTAGTGATGTCATTGTAGCTAATCGCTGGGATAGTAGCTTAGAAGGTGTAAAAGATAAAGTTTATACAAGAGATATTTTTGATAGAGATTAATACAGCTATATGTATTGTGGCGTTTAGGAGAGTAGTATGAAACGTTGGATACTATATATTGTGTTATGTCTAATTGTGTTTTTTATATGGGATAATTCCTTGCAAAATGGAGGAACCTCTGATGGGTTTAGTCTTATTTTTGCAAAGTGGATTGCCCCTATAGCTAATAAATTAGGCTTTTACGGAAATATATGGGCCTTAAATAGGATTATTCGAAAATTAGCCCACCTTACAGAGTTCACAATCCTTGGTGGTGTTTTATATGTAGTTCTACGCCGCTATATTGAATATGACACAGTAGTAAAAACAATAGGAGTGGGTATAGTAATAGCTAGTCTAGATGAATTTATACAATTATTTTCTCTAGGACGCAGCTCTCAACTGTCTGATGTACTGATTGATACAGTTGGTATAATCATCGGTATATCGGTAGTGAAATTAACTTATTATATTAGTCATGATAAAAGATAAAAGTACATTTAAAAATTAAATAATTATTAATATAATAATGTGTAAAATATGACTCATAATTGTAGAGATTATGGGTCATATTTTATGAAGAATAAATGAATATATAAAAAATGTATTAAATGAACATATAATAATTTATTTATTTTTATAGAAAAACCACTATACAAGCGACTGGTCCCTTGTTATAATCGTGAATATAAAATGAATTATAAACTTAAATGAGAAGAACATGAACTTTATAAAAGAGGTCGGTTTTGAAAAGAAAATCGAAAGTAGAAGGGAAAGATTATGAGTCGCGTGGTTGATTTACATGGTTGCATTTTGCCAGCTGTGTTAGGTCCACAAGGGCCTCAAACAATGGCAGAATCAGTAAAAATGATTAAGTCCTTGTCTGAACAAGGTATTACAGATATTTTTAGTACGCCTGATGTAACAGTATCTATGGATCTGAACACATGGAATGCTATGAACTCTTTAGTTAATGAAGTAAAAGTTATGGTTAAGGAGCAACAAGTAGATATAACTATTCACAGTGGAGCTCGCGTAATGCTTTGTGATGAAATGGTTGCATATATAGCTTCTCATCGCAATCAATATACGTTGGGAGATAGCCATTTTATATTAGTTGCTCTTCCACAAAATAGCAAAGTGCATCATATTAATGCGTGGTTATTAAGTCTACTAGATATGGGGCTTGTACCTATTATTAGTGAAGTAGAAACTTATGGACAATTATTTACTAAACCTGAACAATTACTAGCATGGGTTGATAGAGGTATTTTGATTCAATGTAATATGGCATCTTTTGATCATGGTAACGCTAACTATGATAGGGCCATTGAATTATATCGAAATGGTTTAATTCATTTCTTTGGTACTGGTTACAGCGATGGCTGTGATGTTGAGGCGTACCAAGGTTATGTGGAAGCAATTTCTGAATTAGACAATACGTATAAAAAAGATTTGTTGCCAAATATCCATCTTAATGAACGCGACCTCTTAGCTAATCGCACATTTTATCCTTCTGTCCCATCTAGTTGGGTGGGGAAAAAGGGTAATTTCTTAACTCGTCTATTTGGCTTTGCATTATAATTTATATAGGTTCTTTTATCCATGTCATATTGGCATAGATAGAGGAACCTATTTTTACTTTATATTGTATTTAGGGTTGAAAACAACCACCATATATAGTATACTGAGAGGGCAGTAAAAATAGAGGGGTTTTCTAATAATTCTTTACATTTTTACATATAAATTTATAAAAAGTGTGATTAGACATACTTTTTATACTTCTTAACATATATTTTGGCAGTAACAAGATGGGGAGGTTGCCAATATGTTGCAGGTCATTAAGCGTGATGGCACGAAGGTACCATTCGACAAAAACAAGATTGCTTTGGCTATTGAAAAAGCTGAACATAGTAGTACTGGGTTGTACGAAGAGGGCTTGGCACAGCGTATTGCAAATGAAATTGAGGAATATGCTACTAAGCTTCAAAAAGACATGACAATTTATGCTATTGAAGATCAAGTGTATTATAAGTTGATTGAGTATCATAATCCTGCAACGGCACGTGCCTATGAAGGTTACAAAGCTGTTCAAGCTTTTAAACGCCGTCAAAATACAACTGATGATGATGTAATTGGTTTATTAGATCGTAGTAATATCAGTGTTCTTGATGAAAATTCTAATAAGGATGCTGCTATTGTATCTACCCAACGGGATTTAATTGCTGGTGAAGTATCTAAGGATATTGCTCGTCGTAAATTGATTCCTACCGATATTTTGGAAGCCCATGATAGTGGAGCTATCCACTTCCATGATATGGATTATATTATTCAACCTATGTTTAACTGTTGCTTGATTAATTTGGAAGATATGCTTACAAATGGCACAGTAATCAATGGTAAGAAAATCGATACACCTAAGTCTTTCCAAGTTGCTTGTACTGTAACAACACAAATCATTGCACAAGTAGCATCTGGTCAATATGGTGGTCAAAGTATTAATGGTATTGACCGTATTTTGGCACCATTTGTACGTAAATCTTATGAAAAAATCCTCAATAATGTTATTGAAGAGCAAGTTGAGATTTATGGCATGGAGCCTAATATGGAAAAGGCTCGTGAAATAGCGTGGAAACGTACGCGTAAAGAGGTTAAAGATGGTATCCAAACTATTCAATACCAAATCAATACATTGATGACCACAAATGGTCAATCTCCATTTGTTACATTATTTATGTATTTCCAACCAGACTATGAATACGCGAAGGAAGCGGCTCTTATTACAGAAGAAATTTTGCGCCAACGTATTAAAGGTGTAAAAAACGAAGCCGATGTATATATTACACCAGCCTTTCCTAAGTTGATTTATGTTCTTGATGAGCATAATGTAACACCAGATAGTCCATACTATTACTTAACTGAATTGGCAGCACAATGTACGGCTAAGCGCATGTACCCTGACTATATTTCTGCAAAAAAAATGAAGGAAAACTACTCAGGTAATGTCTTTAGTCCTATGGGCTGTCGATCCTTCTTATCTCCTTGGAAGGATGAAAATGGTGAATACAAGTTTGATGGACGTTTTAACATTGGTGTAGTAAGTTTAAACTTACCTCAAATTGGCATTCTAGCCCGCGGTAGTGAAGAACGATATTTTGAAATTTTAGATAAACGACTTGAGTTGGCAGAAAAAGCGCTAATGCTTCGTTATGAATTACTTAAGGACGTAGTGAGTGATGTGTCACCAATCCATTGGCAACACGGTGCTATTGCAAGACTTAAAAAAGGCGAGAAAATTGCCAAATTCTTGACTGGCGGTTATGCGACTATTTCCTTGGGATATATTGGTATTTATGAAGCAACTCGCTTAATTACCGGTGAATCGAATACAGGCGAGAAAGGTCGCATTTTTGCGATGAAGATTATGGATCGCTTAAATGCAGCTGTTGATGAATGGCGAGTTAAACATAACATGGGCTTTGCATTATATGGTACACCTGCTGAAAGTTTAACCCATCGATTCTCTTCTTTGGATCGCGCTCGTTTTGGTATTATTGAGGACATTACGGATAAGGGTTATTATACTAATAGTTATCATGTAAGCGTACGAGAAGAGATTAATGTATTTGACAAGTTCTCCTTTGAATCTGAGTTCCAAAAGAAATCTACAGGTGGCTGTATTTCCTATGCAGAAATTCCTAATATGACTAATAATATTCCAGCTGTTTTGACTATGATTCAATATATTTATGATCATATTTCTTATGCTGAATTTAATACCAAGTCTGACTATTGTCACGAATGTGGCTTTGATGGAGAAATTAAGGTAAATGAACATAACGAGTGGGAATGCCCTCGTTGCCATAATACAAATCGCGATAAATTAACTGTTATCCGTCGTACTTGTGGATACCTTGGTGAAAACTTCTGGAATGAAGGGCGCACAAAGGAAATTAAAGATCGTGTAATGCACATTTAAGATTATTAGAGGTATAGTTTTAATAATTATCCTGTATATTAAGCATATTAAGATAAACTGTTATATAGATTAATATAATTATCATAGACATCTAATGATGTGGGTATGTTAATAGATACGATTTTAGAGTTCTAAATACGATAGTTTTAAATGGTAAAAGCTGTGCCTAAGGCACAGCTTTTACTGTATATATGAGAAATTGAAATATATCTATATAGTGTTGATCAAAGTTGATAGGCACTACTATGGAGGTTATGATGAGATATGGGCAAATAAGACAATATGATATTGCCAATGGAGAAGGGATTCGTACATCTATATTTGTAACAGGTTGTACACATTGTTGTTATAATTGTTTTAATGAAGAATACCAAGATTTTAATGCTGGTAAGGTATGGACGCAAGCTGAGACAGATTTAGTGGTTTCCTATGTGAAGAATCCTACATGTTCAGGTTTAACATTATTAGGTGGGGAGCCATTTCAAAATGTACAAGGCTTATTACCGGTGGTGAGAGCTGTTCGAGCAGCGGCGCCAGAAAAGAAGATTTGGGCCTATTCCGGCTATGAAATAGATGATATCTTAGAAGATGAGTTGCGAAGTGCTTTATTACAAGAAATCGACATTCTCGTAGATGGCCGCTTTGTAGATGAACTTAAGGACCCTGCTTTGCGCTTCAGAGGTTCCTCAAATCAGCGTATCATTGATGTTAAAAAGACATTAGCGGCTGGGGAAATTGTATTAGCGATGGAGTAAATATGATATATGATAAACGATTTATAGGACTCATTATTATAGTTGGCTTTATAGCGGGGCTAGTAGGGGCTTCCTATACGCATTTATTACATGGAATTCAACATTTCGTATATAATTACTCCTCTGCTGATCATCTGAGCTTTGGTGCAGCTGTGGCCCGAGTATCACCGATAGAACGATTAATACCCTTAATCGTCTGTGGCGCGATAGGTGGCGTAGGTTGGGTTTTGATTCACAGATATGGTAAAGGCGTTGTGGATATAAAAACGGCAGTTTCTGGTAAAATGGATATGAATCCAATTACTACTGTTTTACATGCAACACTGCAAATAATTACGGTAGGTATTGGTTCTCCATTAGGTCGAGAAGTTGCACCACGTGAGGCTAGCGCTGGTATTACTACCTTTTTAGTTAAACATTTTGATATAAAACAAGAAGACCGTCAATTATTAATTGCATGTGCTGCAGGCGCTGGTTTAGCTGCAGTTTATAATTCACCATTATCTGCGGCAATTTTCACATTAGAAACTTTGCTTCTTACTTGGAATATACGGGCTATGAGTGCAGCCCTCTTATGTTGTGGTTTGGCTACATTTGTGACGCGACAAGCTGGTGTAGGAGATGTTATACAATATACAATGGCACAACCCAGTTTGGGGAGTCATTATGTAGAGTTTTCTATCGTTTTAGGCGCTATTATTGCAATTGGTGTTGTTTTATTTAATATTACACAAAGTAAGCTACCCGCCATTCATCGTAGTAGTCCTGTAATGATTCCCATTTCTATCGTAGCATTTACACTAATTGGTGTTTTAGCTATGTATTTTCCTGAAATTCTTGGAAATGGTAAAGCAGGCAATGAGTTGACTTTTACGAACGATATCACATGGACATATGCATTGGGTTTATTTGGATCCAAATGGGTAGCTGTTTTACTTGCTTTGGCCGCTGGTGCATATGGTGGTCGTATTACACCATCTATGATGTTAGGTAGTACTTTGGGGATCGTATTTGGTACCGTATGGGCTATTGCTATAGCGCCAGTATCTTTGGGAATGTCTGCTTTTGTGGGGGCCGTAGTATTCTTAGGCCTTGCACAAAAAATGCCTATGACATCTTGTGTATTTATGCTTGAATTATCTCGTTTCTCTGTAGAGATGTTGTTTCCTATAGCTTTAACAATGGGGACAGCCCTTATGGTAGAGCAAATTATTCAATCAAAATTAAATAGCGCTAAGTAGCAATAAATAACAGTTAATAAAAGTTAAATATAATATATAGAAAAGAAGCGGATAGTTGAGTTAATCAACTATCCGCTTTTAATGTATATGTAATTATACGATTTTGGCGTTTTTATCGTATTCCTCGCCACCCGCATCAGGAAGCATGCCATATTCTACAGTCCACAAGTGTTTATATTTTAGTGCTTGATTGTGAATACGTTCGATTTGCGTTTCATCTGTACGAGCTATGCGAGCTGGGATTCCAACAACTAAAGAATTAGGTGGGATTACAGTGTTCTCCTTTATGACTGCACCAGCAGCAATAATAGAGCCAGAGCCAATATGACAACCGCTCAATACAATAGCGCCCATTCCAACTAATACATTATCTTCAATGGTACTAGCGTGTACTATTGCACCATGGCCAATTGTTACATAATCTCCAAGAATGCAAGCCCTGTCGTCATCAACGTGTAATACAGAGTTATCCTGTACATTGGAATAGCGACCTACTACAATTTTATTTACATCACCGCGAAGTGCGCAGTTTTGCCAAATGGAAGCATATTCTTTTAGTTCAACATCACCTGCAAGTTCTGCACCAGGCATAACACAACTTTTGGAATCTAATTTGGGATATTTTCCGTGAAATGGTAACATAAGGAACTCCTAATTTATTAACTATACGATTTCAATAAGACGTTGTGCTTTACGAATAGACATAATAGCTTCGTTCATTACTGTTTGTACTATAGTGTGAGCAGGTTCAATAGTAGTAAGTCGGTTTAAACCTTGTCCAACTTGTACAGCACCATTTACAACATCGCCATCGATAGCAGCACGTTTGTTAGTACCTTGGGACATTTTGGTGCGTTCTTCAGGAGTAGTGACACCATCTGTTTCGGCAGCTAAGTAACGTGTAGTGAATTCGTTTTTCAAGCTACGTACTCCACCGTGACCGGAGAGGAGACCCGTTACAACAGAGTCTGTATCTGTGGCTTTGATAATTGCTTCTTTCATATTTATGTGGGCTTGGCATTCTTCAGCTAACAAAAAACGGGAACCCATTTGTACACCCTCAGCACCCATCAACAATGCTGCTGCAATACCACGACCATCTACGATAGCGCCTGCTACAACAACAGGAATGGAAATCTCAGGTAAAATATTTTCCATCAAGGACATGGTTGTTTGGCTACCAATATGTCCACCAGCTTCCATACCCTCAATAATAATTGCATCAGCACCAGCCTCTTCAATGCGTTTAGCAAGTTTTAGAGATGGAACAACAGGGATAACTTTAATGCCTGCATCTTGCAATGGTTTAATATATGGTACAGGATTGCCTGCTCCAAGTGTTACAAATGCAGGCTTTTCTTCAATGATAATATCCACTAATTCGTCTTTATTGGGAGCCATTAACATGAGATTGACTCCGAAAGGCTTATCCGTTAAGTCTTTACAGGCACGAATCTCGTTGCGCGTCCATTCTGCATCACGACCACCAAGAGCAATTACACCTGTAGCACCTGCATTAGCTACGGCAGCAACTAGTTTGTGTTCAGATACCCAAGCCATAGCACCTTGGATGATAGGGTATTCGATTTGTAAAAGTTGTGTTAACGCTGTTCTCATAAAGCCTCCTATGATAACAATTAGATTTACTGAAACTTTATTATACCTTTATAGGAGAATTTTATATAAGAATGATTTTATTTTCTTATATAAAATTAGAGTATTAATAAAGTCAAGAATATTCATCAGTATATACTTATATACTAAAGAGATTAAGCGTAATATTATTTGGAGATTATATGTAGTCACATAATCTCTTCTCTATATAATAGTATAATATAGTAATTATGTACACCTTAGATAAGGTTATTATAGTTATTTATTTAAACAATATGCTTTCAAAATTAATTTCCAATTATTAGATTAAAATAAAATATTCAGCAGTAGTCTAAAGATAAAAAAACTAAATGATAATATATTTCAAATGAGTTAAGTAGTAGAAAACCGCATAGTATCTATGATTATTAAATATTATAAAAAATGAGAAAATAAGAAAATGAGTATTGAAAAGTTTCGATGTCTTTGATATACTACATTACAGATAGAGTATCTGAATTAATTAAAGATAAACATTAAACAATAATTTTCAAGTGAAGGAGGAAATACACATGGAAAAATATGTATGCGTAGTATGTGGTTGGGTTTATGACGAAGCTGTTGAAGGCGTAAAATTCGAAGATCAACCAGCTGATTATGTTTGCCCAATTTGCGGTGTTGGTAAAGACCAATTCGAAAAAATGTAATTGACTTACCAAAAGGCTATCTTGAGTCCACTTGAGATAGTCTTTTTTATTTGACAAAGCACCATGTCATGTTTATAATATTATGAGTCGAGGTAAGATTATGAAACTGCAAGTAGAGCAAGCAAAAGAACATATAGGAAAGAAATTTCCTTATAGCTATACGATATCAGCCTCTGAGCTTGGTGACGTAACTGCTTTTCCTTGGAGCCGTCATGATATAACCATTAGTGGTGAGTTTTGGTTTGATGGTCAAAATTACATCGTTCAAGGTTCGATTCAGTCTAAAGGCGATTATGATTGTTCCCGTTGTTTAAATACCACAGAACATTATCGAAAAGATTTCTTTCAGGAAATCTTTAGTGATTGTCGAGATGCTGCAGATGATGTGAATTCTTTTGATGGAGAAGAAATTGACTTAACTGAACTAATTAGGGATACATTAATCATCAATGAGCCCTCTCAAGTGTTATGTCAGGATGATTGCAAAGGATTGTGCGTTCATTGCGGAGCAAATTTAAATGTTTCACCTTGTTCTTGTGAATCCTTTGTGGTGGATCCTCGATTTGCAGAGTTACGTGCTTTGCTTGATGAGAAAGATGATAGATTATCCTAATGATTGTACTAAGGAGGTGCAGATAATGGCAGTACCTAAACGTAGATTGTCTAAATGCCGTCGCGATCGTCGTCGTGCTAATTGGAAATTAGAAGCTCCTGGTTATGTAGCATGTCCACAATGCCACGAACCTAAGATGCCTCATCGTGTTTGCCCTACATGTGGTCACTATAAAGGTGAACAAGTAGTAGCTAATGCTTAATATGTGAGCAGAGAGAGACGCCTACTTTGTAGGCGTCTTTTTTATATGCTTTCAAAATATACACTCATATTTTTATATGTTTCGTTATCAATAGCAAGTGTCACTATTTTATAGTAAGATTATTCTATAAGATGGTGACACATTTTTATTTTTTATAAACAATAATACTAAAATATAAAAAAACAACTATATTTTGTATATGCTATGAAAAAATCTTACTATATGTATGAAAAGTCTTGCCAATAAGGGAATTATTGTATATACTTAGGATGTAATATTAATACTAGGTCATAAAAGGTGGTCCCATGAGTCGGTTAAAGAAGCAAGAGCGCCAGAAGCAGTTACAAGAAAAACTGAATATTACGCCATTTCTTACTGATGAAGAATTGGCAACACACTTTGGTGTAAGTGTGCCAACAATTCGTCTCGATCGACTAGAATTGGGTATTCCTGAATTGCGTGAACGCATTCGTGTTATGGCTACAGGTCAATCACATGAAATGGCAGAACATGTATCATATGAAGTGGTTGGCGAATTGATTGATGTCACCGAGGGGCACCAAGCATTATCTATGTTGCGTACTACGGCTGATATGGAAGATCAATTTGGATATGTAGAACCGCAGTATTTATATGCTCAAGCAAATTCCCTTGCAAAAGTGGTTATGGGGACGACTGTTTGCTCTGCGGAAGTTGGAAATATAAAATATAAGAACCCGGTAGGATCTGGTACTAATTTGGTAGCGAAAGCAGAAATTGTTCGTCGCCGAGGTAATAAGTTCTTTATTTGGGTTATAATAAGAGATAAAATAAAAGAAGTGTTTCGCGCAAAATTTATTATGGAATCCGTAGAGAATAGGGTGTAAATTATGAAAATTGCAATAGACGCCATGGGTGGCGACTTTGCTCCAATGGAGACTGTACTTGGATCCATTGAAGCCGTACGAGCAAATCAACACATTGAAGTGGTGCTCGTCGGCGATGAGCAGCAAATTTTTGATATATTAGAAGCTAATAATGAAGCTAAGAATCCACGTATTTCTGTACATCATGCTAGCCAGGTAATCGGCATGGATGAACATCCAGGTCAAGCATTGCGCAAGAAAAAAGATGCATCTGTTGTGGTCGCTACTTCGTTGGTTCGCGATAATCGTTGTGATGCTGTAATTGCTCCGGGGAGTACGGGAGCTGCTGTTGCAGCGGCTTTGTTTGGTCTCGGTCGCATTAAGGGCATTGATCGCCCTGTCATTGCAACTCCAATGCCAACGGTAAGTGGTATAACAGTTATGTTAGACTCTGGTGCAAATTCTAATAGTAAACCTAAACATCTTGTACAAGGTGCTTTAATGGGGTCTGAATACGCTAAGCTTTTATTAGGAAAAGAAAATCCTACTGTAGGATTGTTAAATATTGGTGAAGAGGCCACAAAGGGGAACGATGTCGTATTGGCGACATATCCGATTTTGGAGGGTATGAAGACTATCAATTTTAAAGGAAATATTGAAGGTCGTGATATTCCTAAAGGTGCCGTTGATGTTGTCGTATGTGATGGCTTCGTAGGCAATGTGGTACTTAAATTTGCGGAAGGTTTAGTAACAGGTCTTACGCAATTAGTAAAGGATAGTATCATGGCAGGAAGTATTTTCGCCAAGATAGGAGCTATGCTTGTAAAGCCAGCTTTGAAAAAGATGGCAAAACGTTTGGATCACACAGAAAATGGTGGTGCTCCGCTCTTGGGAGTTAATGGGGTATTCATGATTGCTCATGGTAGTTCTAAAGCAAAAGAAATAAAAACTGCTATTGAAATTGCTAGTGATTTAGTAGAGCGTAAAATTATTCAACACATAAGAGAAACGATGGATATTGAAGGAGCCTTAAAGTATGACTATGATGAATAAACCTGTAGGAATCATTGGTACTGGGAGCTTCCTTCCTGACAATGTAGTAACAAACTTTGATCTTGAAAAAATGGTTGATACCAATGATCAATGGATTAGAGAGCGTACGGGTATAGAAGAACGACGCATTGCACCGGAAGGCATGAATACATCCTATATGGCGACCGAGGCAGCAAAAAAAGCTATGCAAATGGCTAATGTCACTGCAGAGGAAATCGACATGATTATCTTTGCTACCTTAACACCAGATATGATTATTCCTTCGGCAGCTTGTGTATTGCAAGCGAACTTAGGCGCTAAAAACGCTGCAGCCTATGATTTACAAGCGGCATGCTCTGGGTTTGTATATGGATTGATTACTGCCGCTAGTTATATTAGTTCTGGTATTTATAAAAAAGTACTCGTCGTGGGGGCGGAAATTCTTTCCCGTCGAGTAAACTGGAATGATCGTGGTACATGTATCCTCTTTGGTGATGGTGCTGGGGCTGCAGTAGTATCTGAAGTACCTGAAGGCTATGGCATTAAAGGTATTGACATGGGCGCCGATGGTACTGGCGGACCAGCGCTTTGCATTCCTGCAGGTGGCACTGCTGTGGTGGCAAATGATCAACGCGTAGAAGAGGGCTTAACATTTATTCATATGGATGGCCCTGAAGTATATAAATTTGCCGTTAAAACGATGGGGCGTACGGTTTTAAAATCCTTAGAACGCGCTGGTATGGAGTTAAACGAATTAGATTACTTCATTCCTCATCAAGCGAATATTCGTATTATTGATTCGGCAGCCAAACGTTTACATCTGCCAATGGAAAAAGTTTTTGTTAATTTACATAAGTATGGTAATACATCTGCCGCGTCTGTAGCGATTGCACTTGATGAAGCTAATCGCGAGGGACGTTTCAAACGCGGTGATAATGTTGCGTTTGCAGGATTTGGTGCAGGCCTAACATGGGCAAGCCTGGTCTTGAAATGGTATTAAGGAGGACACATCAAGATGATTAAGACTGACATTTGTGATTTATTGCAGATTGAGTATCCAATCTTTCAAGGTGGTATGGCTTGGCTCGGTACTGCAGAATTAGCGGCAGCCGTTTCTGAAGCTGGTGGCCTTGGGATTATTGGTGCTGGTCATATGCCTCCTGATATTTTCCGTAATGAAATCCATAAATTAAAAGAGCGCACTAGCAAGCCTTTTGGCTGTAATATTATGCTCATGTCTCCATTTGTAAAAGAGGTTATGGAAGTAGTTGTGGAAGAACGTGTTCCTGTTATCACTACAGGTGCAGGTAATCCTGGTGTTTATGTTCCCGCTTTGAAAGAAATTGGTACAAAAGTTATTCCTGTAGTTGCATCAGTATTACTTGCAAAGCGCTTATTACGTGGCGGTATTGATGCAATTATTGCTGAAGGTACAGAGTCTGGTGGTCACGTAGGTGATATTACAACTATGGCATTAATTCCTCAAGTAGTTGATGCTGTAGATGTACCAGTTATTGCTGCTGGAGGTATTGCAGATGGTCGTGGTATGGCTGCGGCATTTGCATTAGGTGCTAAAGCGGTACAAATGGGGACACGATTCGTATTATCCGAAGAATGTATTGCCCATGAAAATTATAAAAATGCTGTATTGAAAGCAAAAGATCGTGCTACAGTTATGACTGGCTTAACAACAGGTCATCCTGTACGTATTATAGATAATGCGTTAGCTCATAAATATAAATCCCTTGAATTTAGTGGTGGTTCTAAAGAGGAATTGGAAGCATTAGGCGCTGGCACACTTCGTTTAGCTGCTATTGAGGGTAATGTAAAAGAAGGTTCTGTAATGATCGGTCAAATTTCTGGTATGTTAACAGATGTTAAACCATGTGAAACTATCATTAAAGATATCATGACTGAAGCTGAAACAGTGATTAAGAATCTTCAAGATCTTAGTAAATAAGGAGGCCCCTAATGAAAACGGCATTTGTTTTTCCTGGTCAAGGTTCTCAAAAAGTAGGCATGTTACAAGATTTGTATAATGCGTATCCTATTGTAAAACAACGTTTTGAAGAGGCTGACGAAGCACTTGGTTACTCCATCAGTAAATTATGCTTCGAAGGTCCTGATACAGAGCTCGTTAAAACAGCAAATACACAACCAGCTATTTTGACTGCATCCGTAGCTTGTTATGAAATCCTAAAAGAACAAGGCTTTACGCCTGATATCGTAGGCGGGCATAGTCTTGGTGAGTATAGTGCTCTAGTAGCAGCTGGTGTATTGAACTTTAAAGACGCAGTATATGTAGTTCATAAACGCGGTGAATATATGCAAGAAGCTGTGCCATTGGGTAAAGGCGCTATGGCGGCAATTTTGGCATTACCTCGTGAGCAAGTTGTAGAAATTTGTGAAGAAGTAAATGCTTCTGTAGGTTCTGTACAAGCAGTTAACTTCAATTGCCCTGGACAAATCGTTATTGCCGGTGAAACTGCAGCGGTGGAAACAGCAGCTGAAAAAATGAAAGAAGCAGGAGCGAAACGTGCAGTAATGCTTCCTGTGAGTGCTCCATTCCACAGCCGTTTGATGGAACCAGCAGCTCTTCGGTTAAAGGAAGAATTGGATAAGATCCAAGTGAGTGATGCACAAATTCCTGTAGTTGCAAATGTTACTGGTAAGATTTTGACTAATGCCAATGACATTAAAGAGTCCTTAGTTACTCAAGCCGCTAACCCTGTTTTATGGGAAGATTGTGTAGCTGAAATGGTAAACTTTGGTGTTACTCGCTTTGTTGAAGTGGGACCTGGGAAAGTACTTACAGGTTTTACTAAAAAGATTAACAAAGATATGGAATTAGCCAATGTTGAAGACATTGCATCCTTAGAGAAAACGCTTGAATTTTTGAAGGGGGTTCGATAAAATGCATTTAGAGGGTAAAGTAGCCATTGTAACTGGCGCATCCCGTGGCATTGGTCGCGCTGTAGCTATCAATCTAGCACAATCTGGTGCTGATGTTGTAGTAAATTATAGCGGTAGCGAAGGTGCAGCGCAAGAAACTGTTGAAGCTGTACAAGCGTTAGGCCGCAAAGCCATTAAAATTAAAGCCAATGTAGCCAATGTAGATGAAGTTGCTTCCATGGTGGAAGAAGCTCATAAAGAATTTGGTCACATTGATATTCTCGTGAATAATGCGGGGATTACGCGTGACGGTTTGTTAATGCGAATGAAAGACGAAGATTTTGATGCTGTTATCGATATCAACCTAAAAGGTGTTTACTTGGTAACTAAAGCAGTATCTAAAATCATGATGAAACAACGTTCTGGTCATATTATTAACATGACATCTGTTGTTGGTGTTATAGGTAATGCTGGTCAAACTAACTATGCTGCTTCTAAAGCGGGCGTAATTGGTTTTACTAAATCCTGTGCTAAAGAATTGGCTAGCCGTGGTATTACAGTTAATGCTATTGCACCAGGCTTTATCAATACAGATATGACTGATGTATTACCAGAAAAAGTTAAAGAAGCTATGGTTACTCAAATTCCGTTGGGCCGTATGGCTGATGCCGAAGAAGTAGCAACAGTAGCAACATTCCTTGCTAGCGATTTTGCTAATTATATTACGGGTCAAGTCATCAATGTTGATGGTGGCATGGTAATGTAGTTGTAAAATTAGACTATATATAAATACACTTTGAAAGGAGGTGAACCACTAATGAACACTTTCGATAAAGTTAAAGCAATCGTTGTGGAACAATTAGGCGTTGATGAAGCTGAAGTTACCATTGATTCTACATTCATCGACGACTTAGGCGCTGACTCCTTAGATATCGTTGAATTGATCATGGCATTTGAAGAAGAATTCAATGTTGAAATCCCTGACGACGTTGCAGAAAAAATTAAAACCGTTAAGGATACAGTAGAATATATTGATTCTGCTAAATAAGCTGTAAAGCTAACAATTCAACCGAACGGGAGGCCGAGTGGCCTCCCAACCGGTTTTATTTACAGGAGGATTTGATAGTGAAGCTCCCTGAACTTCGCATTGGGAATCTAGTGGCCAAAGTACCTATTATTCAAGGTGGTATGGCGATTAGATTGTCTACAGCTCGCTTGGCAGCAGCCGTTGCAAATGAAGGTGGTATCGGCCTTATTGCGGCATCGGGCTTGCCTTTCGATGAATTACGATACGAAATACAATTAGCTAGAAAATTATCACCTACGGGTATTATTGGTATAAATGCGATGGTAGCAGCAACTCAATTTGCTGGCTTAGTAAAGACTGCCATCGAAGAAGGCATTGATCTTGTAGTAGCAGGTGCTGGTTTTTCAAGAGATATGTTCGCAATGGGCAAAGAGTCTGGTACTCCTATTGTACCAATTGTTTCGTCCGCAAAATTAGCTCGCATTTCTGAAGGTTTAGGTGCTGCAGCTGTAATCGTAGAAGGCTGTGAAGCTGGTGGACACTTGGGGACGGATCGTTCCGCTCGAGAAATCGTTCCCGAAGTTGTAGCAGCGGTAAAAAACATTCCAGTAATTGCTGCTGGTGGTGTTCTAGATGGCCGTGATATCGTTGAAATGTTAAAAATCGGTGCTAGTGGTGTTCAAATGGGTAGCCGTTTTGCTGCTTCTGATGAATGTAATGCATCTGATGAATTGAAAAAAATGTATGTACGAGCTACAAACCCTGAGGATATAGTATTGATTCAAAGTCCTGTTGGTTTGCCTGGTCAAGCAATAAAAAACAAATTTGCTGAATCTGTTTTAGATGGTACTGTAGCGCCTCCAACGGTGTGTGATAACTGTTTAAAACATTGTTCCCATAAATTCTGCATTATCCGTGCTCTTTCTCGCGCACAACAAGGTGATGTGGAAACGGGGTTGGTGTTCTCTGGCAATAATATGAGAAAAGTCGATAGGATTATGCCAGTTAAAGATATCTTTGCTCAATTAAAACAGCAAGTAGCAGAGATTGATTAATTTAAAGGGCTGTATAGCTATAAGAGGTGGAATAATTGGAAAAACGTGTAGTAATTACTGGCTTAGGGGCAGTGACTCCTGTAGGTATCGGTAAAGAGAACTTCTACAATGCGTTATTGGCAGGTCAATCTGGTATTGGGCCGATTACACGCTTTGACGCATCTGACTATGCAACACGCATTGCGGGTGAAGTAAAAGACTTTGATATTACAAACTATGGGGTAGATAAGAAAGAAGCTCGTCGTATGGACCGTTCTGTAGAATTTGCTATCGGTGCAGCTGTTCTTGCTTGTGAAGATGCTGATCTTGATTTAGATAAAGCAGATTTAGATCGCTGTGGTACTGTAGTTGGTACAGGTATAGGCGGTATTGACTCTATCCATGAGGTGTATGAAACATTATTCGAAAAAGGTCCTGGCCGCGTAAGTCCATTTGCAGTACCTATGATGATTGCAAATATGACATCTGCACGCGTATCTATTCGCCTTGGTCTTAAAGGTCCAGTTATTACAGACGTAACTGCTTGTACTTCTGGTACAAATGCGATTGGCGATGCATTCCGTATCATCCAACGTGGTGATGCTGATGTGATGTTTGCTGGTGGTACTGAAGCTGCGGTATCTCCGGCTGCTGTAGCTGGTTTTGCGGCTATGAAAGCTATGTCTACACGCAATGACGAACCAACAAAAGCGTCCCGTCCATTTGACCGTGACCGCGATGGTTTCGTAATGGGTGAAGGTGCTGGTATCGTAGTTCTTGAAGAATTAGAACACGCAAAAGCACGCGGTGCGCATATCTATGCTGAAGTTGTGGGCTATGGTAGCAATGGTGATGCTTACCATATCACTGCACCAGCTCCAGGTGGTGTTCAAGCTCGGAAATGTATGGAATTAGCAATTAAAGATGCAGGTATTGATCCTAAAGACGTTAACTACATCAATGCTCATGGTACATCTACTGGCCTTAATGACCAAAATGAAACATTGGCTATTAAAGAATTGTTCGGCGATCACGCTAAAAATATCGCTGTTAACTCTACAAAATCCATGACAGGTCACTTGTTAGGTGCTGCTGGTGCTATCGAAACTATCGTAATGGCGATGGCTATCGAAACTGGTAAAGTTCACCCTACAATTAACTGTGACAATCCTGATGAAGGTTTGGATCTGGACTATGTTCGTGAAGGCGCACGTGAACTTCAAGTAAAATGTGCACTTTCTAACTCTTTCGGTTTTGGTGGTCATAACGGTACACTTTGCATTCGCCGTTATGAAGCTTAATGGTTACTATCGAAACGCATAAGAGTAAGATAACACAAGCTCGTGAAGAATCTCTTCATGAGCTTGTTGCTCGTTTAGACATACCTGTGTCAGATATATCCATTATAGATTGTGCTTTTACACATACTTCTTATGCGAATGAACATAAATCAAAGCATATTCATCACAATCAGCGATTAGAGTTTTTAGGCGATGCTGTTTTGGATCTTATTATTGGGGAATACCTATTTAAGACATATCCAGATATGGCTGAAGGTAATTTAACGAAAATTAAGGCCGCTACAGTGTGTGAGGATTCTTTAGCATCTGTGAGTCGTTCTTTGCAACTAGGACAATATTTATTGCTCGGTCATGGAGAACGCGCTTCCGGTGGTAACGATCGAAACTCTATATTAGCGGATACCTTTGAGTCTCTCATCGGTGCCATTTATATTTCTACAGATTATCAAACGGCTATGGCCTTTGTTTTAAAGCATTTAACTACCTATATCATGCAAGCCTTAGAAGGTAAACGGGGCAAAGATTATAAGACATTATTACAAGAATATGTGCAACGCGATGGGGATAAACATATTGTCTATCATTTGCTCAGTGAAAGTGGTCCCGATCATGCTAAAACCTTCCATATGGAGGTTGAAATTAATGGTGTTACTTACGAGGCCGGCTCTGGTAAAAGTAAAAAAATTGCAGAACAACATGCGGCTCAATTGACTTTAGAAAAGTTGATGGCTGATAAATAGAAAAGCGCCGAATGGCGCTTTTTTTGTATAATAGTATGTGAGTAATATATAGTATGTGAGTAATAATCTATATAATGATAGATGAATAATGATCTATATAATGATAGATGAACAATAATCTATATAATAGTAGATGAATAATAATTTTTACATAAGAAGAGGAGGTGTCTATGAAACCATTTGGTATGATTCCCTTTTTTATACCTCACGTAGGTTGTCCCTATGTATGTACATTTTGTAATCAATCTCGTATTACAGGCCAATCTGGTATTAGTCACCTAACTCCAGAATATATACAACAAACAATCAAAGACTATGTAGGAACAAAGCGGAATGAAAAGTTTTGGGAGGTTGCCTTTTATGGTGGATCATTTACGGCTATTACTAAAGATTTACAACATAAATTATTAATGCCTGCCTATGAAATACTTCAACAGGGCCTCATTGATGGCATACGTTGCTCTACAAGACCTGATGCTGTAGGTGATGAAGCGATTACATTATTACAGTCTTATGGAGTAAAAACTGTAGAACTTGGTGTGCAGTCTATGAATGATGGTATTTTAGTCGATGCTAAGAGGGGGCACACGGCACAAGAGGTAGTAGAGGCTGTTACACGATTAAAACATCGTGATATGACCGTTGGAGTTCAACTTTTACCAGGACTAAAAGGAGAGACATGGCAAACCATAATAGAAACGGCCATTGCAGTAGTCGCATTACGACCTGATTTTGTACGTATCTATCCCGTACTAGTTATAGAAAATACAGAGCTAGCCGACCAGTATAGAGCTGGAGAATATAAACCACTAAGTACTGAGCTAGCTATACAGTATTGTTCATTTTTAAAAGATTGGTTTGAACAGCATGGTATTGAAGTCATTCGCACGGGTTTACAAAGTACAGAAGAATTAGATTCTAGGAATAGCTTAGTAGCGGGGCCATATGAGCCCGCTATGGGGGAGCTGGTTGTGAACGAACAGTATAAGCAGCGAATTGAACGTTGTATTGATGAGCATGCATCTCAGTATACGTACGCACTAAGTAACGATTGTTTTAATCTAACTGACTACGCTACTTATGAAAATCTAGGATTTAGTGGAGTTAGTGCTTATAATGCTGATAATAGTGGATATATAGATAACACTAATAATGATAGAACAAATTATATTAGGAATAATGGTATTGCAGTACAGCATAATATTGTTATTTCTTATCCGAGATGCTTAACATCTAAGGTGCGAGGCCTTAATAATCGAAACGTTAAATACTTTCAGATTCAGTATCCGCAGTATGCATTTGAATGGTGTGAAGAACGCACGAGAAATACCGTTCGTTGCTGTATTGATGGCCTGCAATATGTGTTATAATAAAAGATATGATTATTTAGGGTTGTTGGTAGAAAGGAGGCAGTCATGCAATTACTTCGGTTGGAATTAAAGGGCTTTAAATCGTTTGCGGATAAAACGATTGTAAAATTCTCACCAGGAATGACTGCCGTTATTGGTCCTAACGGAAGTGGTAAAAGTAATATTACGGATGCTATGAAATGGGTATTGGGAGAATCCAATGTCCGTAATTTGCGCGGTCAAAAAGCAGAGGATATTATTTTCTCTGGTACGGAAAAGCGCAAACCTATGAGCGCTGCTGAGGTTACACTTG
This sequence comes from Veillonella parvula, assembly GCF_040097785.1. Lineage (GTDB taxonomy): Bacteria > Bacillota > Negativicutes > Veillonellales > Veillonellaceae > Veillonella > Veillonella parvula_D. The sequence goes on from NZ_JBBNNS010000001.1 coordinate 113,315, forward strand.
TGTTTGACAATAGTGACCAACAATTAGATATAGATATGGCTGAGGTAGCCATTACACGCCGTATATACCGCACTGGTGAAAGTGAGTTCCTCATTAATAAGCGATCTTGTCGTTTAAAGGACATACATCTTTTACTAGCAGATACCGGTCTTGGTAGAGACTCCATGGCTATCATTGGGCAGAACCGAATTGATGCTATTTTAAATTCTAAACCTGAAGAACGGCGCCTTATCTTTGAAGATGTAGCAGGTATTTCTCGCTTTAAGATCAATAAAGAAGATGCATTGCGTCGTATTGCCAGTACAGATCGTAATATGGAGCGTGTACGAGACGTAATGGCTACCATTGAAGAGCAATTAGGACCTTTGTCTGAAAAAGCGGAAAAGACTAAAAAATATATGACCTTAAGCCGCGCAAAGCGCGATTATGATGGGGCATTAGGCTTCCACAATTATAAGACCTCTGATCGTCTTTTAACACGTTTTGAAAACGATAATATTGCCTTTAAAGATGAAGAAATTGAGCTTCAAACTGAATTGTCTAAATTAGAGGCTCGTCGTCACGAATTGCAATCGTCCTCGTCAAAAGAGCAGGAACAGCTTAAGTTGTGGGAGGCTCAATATACTGAAAAGCAACGCGATGAAGAACGCTTATCTGGTCATTTACGTCTCTTAGAAGAGCAACTAAAAACAGCGCGCCGTGAATTAGATGAAACGTCTATGCGCATTAGCGAGCTAGAGGCTACGCAAAAGGGCGAGGAGCAACAATTGCGCATCTTAAATCAATTGATTCAAGATGAAAGTGCTCAATTAGTAGAAAAAGAGTCTAATCTAGAAGAATTAGAAGCGAGTTACAAAAAGGCTGTTGAAGATGTAAGGTCAGAACAAGCTAAGTTCCAATCCTTGCAATCCAATCGAGAGGCTTTTGAGAAACGTCAATTAGAAGTTGTGAGTGCTATTGAAACGGCTAAGGCTAGTATTCGGAGCTTAGAAGCTCGCAAGGGGGAAAGTAAAAATCAATGTGCTATTCTAGAATCTGAAATAGCACAGGTAGATAGTGAACTACAAGTCGCTCGTTCTGAATTTGAAGCGCTAGGTCAAAAGTTTAATGCCTTATCTGCTCAACGACAAGCCCTCGTTGATGATGCTAAGGATGCGGTCATGAAAGCGCGTGAAGAGCGTAAGGAATTACAAAAGCTGCGCACTCAAGAACAACGTGCAAAAGGTCGATTAGAACTATTAGCACAGTGGGAGGAACAGCACGAAGGTTACTTAGAAGGCACAAAGAACATCCTCAATGGTAAAGGTTCTTGGCGCGAACAGATCACGGGCGCTGTTGGCGATCTCTTTACGGTAGAGGAGAAATATACTACGGCTATCGAAACGGCCTTAGGCGGTAGTGTTAACCACGTTGTAACTACTACAGCTCGCGCTGCTGCGGAGGGTGTCAATTATTTGAAATCTATCCAAGGTGGTCGCGTAACCTTCTTGCCGATGGATTCTGTTAAAGGTAAACCATATGATACACCGGCTTTACATGAAAGCTGTGTATTAGGCACTGCTGTTGATTGTATTTCTTTTGATAATAAATACGCCCATATTTTCCAATACTTATTGGGGCGCACCTTGGTAGTGTCTTCCATGGATGATGCCATTGGATTACAGAAAAAATACAATCAGCAATTGCGCATCGTAACTCTTACAGGGGAACAATTTCAACCTGGTGGTTCTCTAACCGGTGGTGCCACAAAACGTAAGCGTGCTTCTGTATTGAGCCGCAAGGAAGAGGCTGCTAGTCTTGAACAAGAACTGGTACAAATTGAAGAACAAATTCGCTCCTTAATAGCTAACTTAGAAAGCCTTGAAAAACGGGTTGAAGAGACTGAAAAGGATCAAGCGACTCTTGATGAAAGCTATCAACATACGAACTTACTCTATGTGGCTAGTGAAACAAAGGTACAAAATATACAAAATCAGCTGGATCGTAAGAAACGTGTTCTCCATGAAGAAGAGCAACGTTTAGTACAAATTGATATTGATTTGGCTACTACAACAGCTAACTTGAAAGATCAAGAAACAGCATTAGCTTCCTTGCAAGAGGATCATGGTATGGATGGTAATCAAGGGGCGTTGATGGGTCGATTAACCGTGTTGCAAAAGGTGCAACAAGAGGCGTATGAAGCTTTTACAGAAGCTCGCCTTACTTGTGATACCTTGCGACATACCATTCAGGAACGGGAATCACAACGTGAACAGCGTAATCAGTCTATTTCTAGTATTATTGAGCGTTTAACACCACTTCGTAATTTGTTAGTGAGTACTACACAACGCTATGAAGAGGATATCCCTCTGGCTCAGGAAGTTGCAGAACAAGAGTTGACCTCTGCTACGGCTGAGGTTGAACGATTACGTGCCCTTCGCGATGAAGCTTATGATAAAACATCTACGGGGCGCGAGGAAATGGAATCTATCCTCAGTGAGCAAGACCGATTGAATCAACGCTACAAAGTGGTGCAAGGTCGCCTTGTTGATATGGAAGGTAAAATTACACGTCATCGCATGGACTGTGAGCGCTTTGTAGAAGAATTACAAGAGCTAGGCTTTACTTTGGAAGATGCTCAAGTCCTTCGCATTGAAGGCTCCGTTAGCGATTGGAAGGATGAGCAAGCTCGTTTGATAGCCGAAATTGCCGAATTGGGTCCAGTCAATCCAAATGCCGTTGAGGAATACGAAGAGACTAAAGAACGCTATGATTTCTTAACCACACAATTAGCTGATTTAGATACGGCAAAGGCGCAATTACAGGCGGTTATTGCCGAAATGGATAAGGCGATGAGTACACAGCTATATGATGTATTGGATGTGGTAGGCCGTAGATTCCAAGAAGTATTCAGCCAATTGTTTGGCGGTGGTACTGCGCAAATTGTACTTACTGATCCAGATAATATCTTGACGGGTGGTATCGACTTCTACATTCAACCACCAGGGAAAAAGCGTCAACAATTGACACTTTTATCGGGTGGTGAGCGTGCTCTTACGGTTATCGCTTTATTGTTCTCATTCCTTGACTATCGTCCAGCTCCGTTCTGTGTGCTTGACGAAGTTGACGCGGCGCTTGACGAAGCTAATGTTGAACGATTTAGCTCTTACTTAAATCGAATAAATAAAGAAACACAATTTATCGTTGTATCTCACCGTAAAAAGACGATGGAAGCTGCCGAAGTACTTCAAGGGGTAACCATGGTGGAACGCGGTGTATCGCGATTATTAACAGTAGCATTTGAAGATGTGAAGGAGGATCTAGCATAATGGCATTTGGATTCTTTGATAGAATTAAAGACGGTTTAGAGAAAACTCGTAAGTCTTTTGTAAAAAATGTAGAAAGCATCGTTATTGGTTATGCGCAAATCGATGATGATTTTTTAGATGATTTAGAAGCAGTTATGCTTACTAGTGATCTAGGCCCTAAGACGACAGAATACTTGATGAAAGAAATTCGTCGTGGTGTAACAGAAGGTATCATTAATCATACAGGCGATGTAATGCCGTTTATGGAAGACCGCATCACGGAAATGCTCATCGATCAAGAAGATGAAATTACTTTGCACCATCCTGAGGTTATCCTCGTAGTTGGTGTAAATGGTGTTGGTAAAACAACGACAATCGCTAAATTGGCTAACTATTATACTAAAGAAGGTAAAAAGGTTATCATTGCTGCAGGTGATACATTCCGTGCCGCTGCAGCTGACCAATTATCCATTTGGGCTGATCGCGTTGGTGTGCCGATTGTTAAACATAAAGAAGGCGCAGACCCTGCTGCCGTTGTATATGATGCAATGGAAGCTGCGAAAGCTCGTAATGCAGACCTTGTTATCGTAGATACGGCTGGTCGTCTACATACTAAGGTTAACCTTATGGAAGAGCTTAAAAAGATGGGGCGCGTAGCGAATAACCACGTAGAAGGTGCGCCGCATCAAACATTGCTCGTTTTAGATGGTACTACGGGTCAAAATGCAGTAAGCCAAGCTAAATTATTTGGTCAAGCTGTACCAGTAAATGGTATTGTAGTAACTAAACTAGATGGTACAGCAAAAGGCGGCGTAGTTATCTCTATTAAAGAGGAACTGGGCGTACCCGTACGCTGGATTGGCGTTGGCGAAGGTATGGATGACTTGCGTCCATTTAATGCAAAAGAATTTGCTAATGCACTATTTAATAAAGGAATGATTCAAGGTGACAAATAAATATAACCGGGAATTCTTACTTGAATATGTAGAATCTGAAAATAAAAAAAATGAATGTAATGTTAGCCTAGAAAATATGAATAAGATAGTTAGCTTAATCGAGTACTTCGGTATTGAACTATATCGCCCCATTACGAGATTGCTACTTTCAAACTGGGAAGAAATTACAGAACGTATTAATAACTATACTGAATCAGATTGGATGATGGCTGATGAAATCCAGAAGACCACACCTACACTAGATCGCTTTTCTATTGCTATGCTCATCGAAGTCTTAGAAGGTGAGGATACGTTGAATCAAGCGGAAAATGTAGGTCGTCGTTTGACGGATGAAGAAATGAAAGCCATCCGTAAACATCAGGATGAACAGTAATGAAGCATAGTACATATAATTACGAGGGGGGCCAACCATTTAAAGTGGAGGCGCCCTTTACGCCTACAGGTGACCAACCTACCGCGATTCAATCTTTAACAGAAGGTATTGAACGTGGTGAATGGGCGCAAGTTTTGCTCGGTGCCACTGGTACTGGTAAGACTTTTACAATGGCTAAGGTTATTGAAGCAGTTCAAAAGCCGACCTTGATCATTGCTCATAATAAAACCTTGGCGGCTCAATTATGTAGTGAATTTAAAAGTTTCTTTCCAAATAATGCGGTAGAATACTTTGTATCTTACTACGATTTTTATCAACCGGAGGCCTATATTCCTTCTAGTGATACATATATCGAGAAGGATGCGTCTATTAATGATGAAATCGATAAACTGCGACATAGTGCTACGATGAGCCTTTTTGAGCGCCGCGATGTCATTATCGTTGCCTCTGTTAGCTGTATTTATGGCTTAGGTGACCCTGAGGACTATTCTGATCTTGTATTGTCCTTGCGCTTAGGTCAAACTAAATCGCGCGATGAAATCTTATCTAAACTCGTAGATATTCAATATACGAGAAATGATATGAACTTTATCCGCGGTACCTTCCGTGTACAAGGGGATACAATTGATATTTTCCCTGCCGCTTATAGTGAAAGAGCCATTCGTGTGGAGCTCTTTGGTGATGAAATCGACCGCCTCGTAGAGGTAGATTCCTTGACGGGTGAAGTTATTGCGGAAAGAAAACACGTTGCTGTCTATCCAGCATCTCACTATGTAACGACGAAAGAGAAGATGAATATTGCTGTAGAGCGTATTGAAGCCGAATTAGATGAGCAGTTGGCGAAGTTAAAAGCTGCTGACCGTCTATTGGAGGCTCAGCGCTTAGAACAGCGTACCCGTTACGATATAGAAATGATGCAAGAAATGGGCTATTGCTCGGGCATCGAAAACTATTCCCGTCATATGTCTGAACGTAAGGCTGGGGAAGCACCGTTTACATTGATTGATTATTTCCCAGATGATTTCCTCATCATGGTGGACGAATCGCATGTGACGATGCCTCAAATTCGTGCTATGTATAATGGTGACCGTGCCCGTAAAGAATCTCTTATCGAATACGGTTTCCGTCTTCCTTCTGCATTAGATAATAGACCTCTTCAATTCGATGAATTTGTAGAGCGTATCAATCAAATTGTATACGTATCGGCTACACCTGGCCCATACGAAATGGAAGTAGAAACGAATATTGCAGAGCAAATCATTCGTCCTACGGGCCTATTAGATCCATCTATAGAAATTCGTCCTATTAAGGGGCAAATGGATGACTTGCTTGGAGAAATTCACAAACGAGCTGCCAAGAATGAACGGGTTCTTGTTACGACATTGACGAAGAAGATGGCTGAGGACTTAACGGAATTTTTGAAGGAAATGGGCGTACGAGTTCGTTACCTTCATTCCGATATTGTTACTATTGAGCGGGCTGAAATCATTCGTGATTTGCGGGCTGGCGTATTCGATGTATTAGTTGGTATTAACTTGCTTCGTGAAGGTCTCGATATGCCAGAGGTTTCCTTGGTTGCTATCTTAGATGCGGATAAGGAAGGTTTCTTGCGTTCCGATACGGCCATGATTCAAACTATAGGTCGTGCGGCTCGTAATGTGAATGGTCATGTTATCATGTACGCAGATCGTGTAACAGGTTCCATGCAACGAGCTATCGATGAAACCGATCGTCGTCGTGCCGTGCAAGAGGCTTATAATATTGAACATAATATCACGCCTAAATCTGTATCTAAAGATGTAAAAGAGCTTATCGAATTAACGAAAATCGAAGAAGATATGGTTACCGAGGGAAAGGGACTTTCACCGAAAAAAGGAAAACAAAAAAAATCCTCAGAGGGCATGGACCATGGACACGAATCATATGTTCAAGATACATCAGCACCTAAGGTGGCAGATATAACACCGGAAGAATTGTACAATAAGATTGAAGAGCTAGATCGTCAAATGAAGGCCGCCGCCAAGCAGCTTGAATTTGAATCCGCTGCTAAATTACGTGATCAATTGGGCGTATTACGTCAACAATGGTCCGATATGCATAGTGCAGGAGATAGCAAGTTGAAGAAGCCTGCTTCTACCAAATCTAGAAAGCGGACGAGTCCAAAAAGTAAATCTTAGGAGCAATTTTAAAAGATTGTAAGAAAACACATAGATTATATAGACTATATGTGCGATAATATACATATATTATTTCATGTTAGTAATCGGAGAGATGATGCCGTTTGGTATCATCTCTTTAAATAGGAAAGATAATGAAAGATCAATTGATTGTAAAAGGTGCGCGTCAGCATAACCTAAAAAATATTGATATATCCTTGCCACGTGATCAGTTTATCGTCTTAACTGGCCTCAGTGGTTCTGGTAAATCATCCCTAGCATTTGATACGATTTACGCAGAAGGGCAACGACGTTATGTTGAGTCCCTGTCTGCGTATGCACGTCAATTTTTGGGACAAATGGATAAACCCGATGTCGATTATATTGAAGGTTTGTCTCCAGCCATTTCTATCGACCAAAAGACGACGAGTCGCAACCCTCGTTCTACGGTTGGTACCGTAACGGAGATTTACGACTATTTACGTCTCTTATTTGCACGCGTAGGTCATGCACACTGTCCAGAGTGTGGTAAGCCTATTACCCAGCAAACAATACAACAAATGACCGACGATGTAATGAGCTTTGCCGAAGGTACAAAGGTTTTAGTACTGGCCCCTATGATTCAAGGTAAAAAAGGGGAACATAAATCCGTGTTTGAACAACTTCGCAAAGAAGGCTTTGTTCGTGCTCGAGTAGATGGTGTAGTGCGCACCTTGGACGAAGAAATCGTATTAGAGAAGAACAAGAAACACTCCATCGATATCGTCGTGGACCGCCTCGTTGTAAAAGAAGGCATTGAATCTCGGTTGGCTGACTCTATGGAGACCGCCTCAAAATGGGCAGAAGGCATCGTTGTGATTCAAGAGGTAGACGGACCTGAACACATGTATAGTCAACATTTTGCGTGCCCAGATTGTCATATTTCATTACCTAAAATTGAACCGCGTATGTTCTCCTTCAACAGTCCATTTGGCGCCTGCCCATCTTGTTTAGGGATTGGCTCTACTATGGAGGTTGATGAGGAGCGCGTTATACCAGATGGCTCTATTAGCTTTAACGATGGTTGCGTGCAAGCTTTGAGCTCCAATCCTAATGCTTGGTTTATGCGTCAAGTAGAAGGTCTATTAAAAGCTAATGGATATTCCTTAGACTCCACTTATGATGAATTGCCGAAAGCATTACAGAAAAAGGTGATGTACGGTACGACGGATAAGGTAAGTTTTACCTATGAAAATATGAGAGGTGAAATAAAGGAATTCTTTACAGAGTACGAAGGTATTTTACCGATGGTTAAACGCCGTCATAGTGAAGCCTCTACAGACTCTATGCGTGAAGAGTTTGAAAAGTTTATGTCCATTAAGCTTTGCACAACCTGTGAAGGCGCTCGTCTTAAACCTGAAGTATTGGCTATTACCGTAGGGGATAAGAACATCAATGAGGTGACACAATTAACTATAAAAGAAGCATTAGATTTCTTTGGTCATCTGCAATTAACTGAGCGTGAACAAGTGATCGGTGCTCAAATTTTGAAGGAAATCAATGCTCGTCTTGGGTTCCTTAATAATGTAGGTTTAGATTACCTCACTATGAACCGTAGTGCAGGTACTTTATCTGGTGGTGAGGCGCAACGTATTAGATTAGCAACTCAAATTGGTTCCGGCCTAGTAGGCGTATTATACATCTTAGACGAACCGTCAATCGGTCTACATCAACGAGATAATGATCGCCTTATCGATACATTAAAAGGGTTACGTGACTTAGGCAATACTTTGCTCGTTGTAGAACATGATGAAGATACGATGCGTGCTGCCGATTATCTTGTTGATATCGGTCCAGGTGCTGGTGAGCATGGGGGGCAAATTATTGCGTCTGGTACGGTAGAGGAAGTGATGAACGTAGAAGACTCTATCACTGGACAATACTTGAGTGGTCGTAAATTTATTGCGCTACCAGAAGAGCGACGTAAACCAGGTAAAAACTGTATTGAAATTCGAGGGGCTAAGGAAAATAATTTACAAAATGTTAATGTAAAATTTCCTATCGGCATATTAACTGTCGTTACTGGAGTTAGTGGTTCTGGTAAGTCTACCTTGATCAATGAAATTCTCTATAAAGGATTAGCCAATCAGTTATATCGTTCTTTCCACAAGGTAGGAGCTCATAAAGAAATCCGTGGTCTTGAACATATCGATAAAATCATCAATATAGACCAAAGTCCGATTGGCCGTACACCTCGTTCCAATCCAGCTACTTATACTGGTGTATTTGATGCAATTCGCGAACTATATAGTCAAACGCCAGAAGCTAAGATGCGCGGTTATAAACAAGGTCGTTTTAGCTTTAATGTAAAAGGTGGTCGCTGTGAGGCCTGTCGTGGAGATGGTATCATCAAGATTGAAATGCACTTCTTGCCTGATGTGTATGTGCCTTGTGAAGTCTGCAAAGGGGCGCGTTATAACCGTGAAACTTTGGAGGTTAAATATAAAGGCAAATCCATTGCTGATGTATTAGATATGACAGTTGATGATGCTGTAGAATTTTTTAGTGCCATACCTAAGATCAATCGTAAGATGGTTACTCTTCAAGAGGTTGGTCTTGGGTATATCCGTTTAGGTCAGGCGGCTACTACATTATCTGGTGGTGAGGCTCAACGGGTTAAATTAGCTACAGAGCTAGCGCGTCGTAGCACCGGCAAAACGCTATACATCCTTGATGAGCCTACTACAGGTCTTCATGCTGAAGATATTCGTAAGTTGTTACATGTATTGCAACAACTTGTAGAGGGCGGGGATACTGTTGTCGTTATCGAACATAATTTAGATGTTATTAAGATGGCTGACCACATTATTGATCTTGGTCCTGAAGGTGGTAATCGCGGTGGCACTATCGTGGCAACTGGTACGCCTGAGGAAATTGTTAAGGTGAAAGAAAGCTATACCGGCAAATTCTTAGGTCCTGTATTGGAACAGACTAAGAAATTTATGAAAGCAGCGAAGCATAAGAAATAAAATAGTATATATATTTAAGTTTCCATAAAAGAAAAATCATAAAGAGAATAGACTACATCCTTCAACTCATAAAGGGCATTATTTAAAGAAGTGTGTAAGCTATTCTCTTGTAATCTGCAAGGAAAGGAGGAAACATGCCGTCTGAAGAATTACTGGAAAAGGTCAGTCATCTACCAACGACGCCAGGTGTCTATTTATGGCGCGATCAATATAACCGCATCATCTATGTAGGTAAAGCTATTAATCTGCGCAACCGTGTGCGTTCCTATGTACGTAACGATGCGAACCGCGCACCAAAGGTTACAGCCATGATGAAGCGTGCCGTCGATGTGGAAGTCATTCAAACCAAGACGGAAATGGAAGCGCTCATTTTAGAGAATACCTTAATTAAAGAACATGAACCTAAATATAATATTAGACTTCGTGATGATAAGACATACCCATATGTAAAAGTCTCTGTGCAAGAGGATTACCCACGCGTATATATGACGCGCCGTCTTGAACGGGACGGAGCCAAGTATTTTGGACCTTTTACAGATGTAACATCTGTCCATGTGGTATTGAAATTAATACGCCAGTACTACCCACTACGGACTTGTAAGTCTATGAATGTAGAACGCCCATGTTTGCAGTATCATATGCATTACTGTGAGGCACCGTGCTTTAATAAAATATCGGTACCCAATTATCGTAAATATATCGATGAAATCGTAGCTTTATTTGAAGGCAAGTCTGTATCGCTTCTTAAAGAAATCAAAGAAAAGATGGAAGCAGCGGCAGAGGACTTACGCTTTGAAGATGCTGCACGTTATCGTGATCAATTGTCTAGCATTGAAAAGATACAAGAAAAGCAACGCATGGTTACCCAACGTGGCGACTTAGACGTCTTAGGATTGGCTGTTGATACATCGATGGCCTGTGTACAGTTGCTATTCATCCGCGGTGGTCGTCTGTTAGGCCGTGAGAATTACTTTGTGCAACATGATGGCGATAGTTCAGAAACGATTATGACAGACTTTATCAAGCAATACTATGGAGATACAAACTTTATTCCTAAAGAGTTGTTACTACCTATGGAGAGTACAGATAGGGACTTATTAACGGAATGGTTTACACAGCTCAAAGGCCAACATGTAGATGTATCTGTGCCACAACGTGGCTATAAGATGGATATGATTAAGATGGCTCATGAAAATGCAGAAACTTTCCTTGAAGAACGTCGTCGTCAGTGGCAACACCAAATTGATAAGACTGGCGGGGCGGTTAAGAAACTAGCCGAGATTCTCGACTTACCGCGTTTACCTGAACGCATGGAGTGTTTTGACATATCTCATACACAAGGAACTGAAACTGTGGCTTCTATGGTTGTTTTTGAAGGTGGCAAGCCTGCGAAGAAGGAATATCGCCGCTTTAAACTGAAAACTACTCAAGGTAAACCTGATGATTTTAAGTCGATGGCTGAAATCATGGAACGTCGTTACGGTAATGAAACAGACTGGCCTATGCCAGATCTTATTATCATCGATGGTGGTAAAGGTCAGCTCAATGCGGCCTTGCCGTTAATCCGTGCCGTTGGTGTTACAGATGTGCCAGTTATCTCCTTGGCTAAGCGTATTGAAGAGGTCTTTGTAGAGGGGCAATCTGAAAGTATCATTTTGAGTCATCACACACCGGAGCTTCAATTACTTCAACAAATTCGTGATGAAGCGCATCGCTTTGCCATTACCTATCACCGTAAGTTGCGCGGTAAGCGAAATCTTGAATCTATTCTTGACCATATTGAAGGTATCGGGCCTAAACGCCGTAAGGCCTTATGGGCTCACTTTAATAGTTTAGAGGCCATAAAAGAGGCATCTATCGATGAACTTGCAAATGTAGAATCTATGAATTATAAGACGGCAGAAACGCTATATAATTTTTTCCGTATGTCCAAAGTAGAGAAACAAGAGGTTTTAAAATAAAATTGAAAAAGCACCTATTGATGCCTTACACTGATATGTAATATTCAATAGGTGCTTTTATTATTTTACAATAGTTCTAGGTTTGTAATGTTGTATGTAGTATGTGCGAAGTGTAAATAATATACCCGCAACTACTACGCTAGCCAACAAACCAATCCATACGCCAAATGGTCCATAATTAGGATTTTTGGCAAGGGTATAAGCTGTTGGGAAACACACGCCCCAATAAGATATGAGAGAAATGTAAAGAACTACTTTTACATCCTTGTAGGCTCTTAGAATACCTTGTAATGGAGTACCTATGGCATCAATAGCTGCAAAAAATACGCCATACCCAAGGAAGTGATAAATAAGTTCATATACTTCATCATCATTTGTAAATAGATCTGCAATATTATCCATATGAGTGAACGTAAAGGCACAAATGAGAACGGCTATGATGATGGCTAATACACGAGAAATATAAGAGTACTGGATGGCTTCCTTTTTTCGTTCTGCACCGAGTTCATAAGCAACGGCAATGGTAGAGGACATGGCGATGCTTAATGGCAAGCAGTAGAATACATTAGTAAAGGAAATAACTGATTGATGAGCTGCTACTACAGCAGATCCAAAGTGAACCATTAAGAGCCCAGCAATGCTAAAGATACTAGCTTCAAAAAAGATAGAAAAACCGATGGGAATACCAACTTGTAATTGTTCACGAATGTAGTGGAAGCTTGGACTTTTGAAGTCTTTATAGATACGATAACCTTTTAGCTTAGGATGTAATAGAATGACTAAGCTAAATAGAATAAAGTTGGTCCAACAGGCACCAGCAATACCGTAGCCTGCGCCAACGCCACCGATTTCAGGAAAACCATAATGTCCAAAGATGAGTGCGTAGTTTAAGAATACGTTAATAACAAAGCTTGTAAAGACAATGGCCATGGAGTAATGAGTTAATCCGTGGGAATCGACAGTGTTACGCAAGGTGTTTACCCAAAGAAGTGGGAATAAACCGAATGCAAAAGCTTTCAGATAACTAATACAAACCTCGGCGGCAGCAGGTTCAAGATTTAATGCGGTCAGTAAGGGGCGCAAGCCAAATATACCGATTAGTAAAATTAAGAACGCTAGGCCTGTACCGATGAAAAGACCTTGATGAAAGATGGTTGGGATATCATTTGTTTTCTTAGCCCCCAATAGCTGAGAGATGATTGGCGTGATACCCATCAACGTTCCTTGTGCAAAGATATAAAAAAGGAGCCATAAATTATATCCCGTAGCGACTCCAGCTAAATCAGTCGTACTATATTGTCCCGTTAAAAAGATGGCGATGAAGGTAGCCCCAATCAGGGAAAATTGAGTGATGCACATAGGAGTAAATAGTTTTATGAACAACCATAATTTTTGCAGTATAGAATATGTTTGATACATACTAACCTCCCAATTAACGATATACTATACTATACCATAAAGTAGCTTAATTTAATAGCTAAAACCTAAGGAAAAAAGGAATTAAATTTATAAAATTATAGATTGGATATTATGATTTACTAAGACTAAAAATACAATAATATAAATCGTAAAGTATTATATTTAATATGAGGGAATTATGATAAAAACGTATATATATTTTAATAATTGAATTTTACACTACCTAACTATATCGATTATAATATATATATTATATCGATTATATTATATATACTATATTATTATTCTAAGGAGAATATATTGGACATCTTAACTGTACAAGGCTTATTAGCGATGTTTCAAATCATCGTTATCGATATCTTATTAGCTGGCGATAATGCCATCGTTATTGGTATGGCGGCTCGTAATTTGCCAGCACATTTACAGAAGAAAGCGATTTTTTGGGGCACAGCAGGTGCCATTATTTTACGCCTTGTTATGGCATTCCTATTCGTAGAAGCATTAAATAATATTCCTGCACTGCGTTTAGTAGGTGGTATCCTTCTTTTATGGATTGGTTATAAGCTCGTCGTTAATGATGAAAGTGAGCATAATATTGAGGCTAAAGATAATTTACGTGCTGCTATTACGACGATTGTAATTGCGGACGGCATCATGGGCATTGATAATGTTATCGGTGTAGTAGGTGCTGCTGGTGGCAACATGACATTAGTTGCCATCGGTATGCTCATTACAGTTCCTATCATTATCTATGGTAGTACATTGTTCGTGAAAGTTATCGAACGTTTCCCAATCATTCTGTATGTAGGTGGTGGTATCCTTGCGTGGGTAGGTGCTGCAATGAGTGTAGAAGACAAATTGATTTCTCATACAGTTGAACCATATGCGTTGTTCATCAAAATTGGTGCGGTCATCCTTGTAGTAGGTGCATCTTTGATAGCTAAAAGCTTAAAAAAATAATGCAATATATCTCTTCTTCTAGTCGTAGGAGGAGAGATATTTTTCATATAAAAATATAGTTATAATAGAGTGAATTATAAGCGTAATATAAAGATTAATAGTAAGACTATTATACATAGAACTATACAGAGCTTCGTAGCGTTTATTTTAAGACTAATCGTAACTGTTTAACATATCTATTATAGATGAGAAAATAGTAGAAATATGGTATAGTTAAGGGATAGTTATAGAATTAGTAGACTGAATTGAGGTAAGGACAGAATGGAATTTTTAGAAGCTTCTACGTGGATAACCATCAGTAAAATTATTTTGATCGACATTTTATTGGCAGGGGATAATGCCGTTGTTATCGGTATGGCTGCAGGTAAATTAGCGCCAGAATTGCAAAAGAAAGCAGTTCTTTGGGGAACTGTAGGTGCTATCGTAATGCGACTTATCTTCGCTACGATTTTAGTTGAAGCTTTGACACTAATTCCACTTATCCATTTAGGTGGCGGCCTAGTACTCGTATGGATTGCTATTCAGCTATTAAAAGGTGGAGAAGAAGAGGCTCACATTGAAGCTAAAAACTCTTTAAGCGGAGCTATTTGGACCATAATCGTAGCCGATGCGATGATGAGTATCGACAATGTCATCGGTGTAGTAGGTGCTGCAAAAGGTCATTTAGAGCTCGTTATCGTAGGTCTATTGATTACGGTGCCGATTATCATATTCTGTTCTACATTATTTGCTCGTATTATTCACAAATATCCTGCCATTCTTTGGGCTGGTGGTGCACTTCTCGGCTGGGTTGCGGGTGAAATGATTGTAGAAGATCCACTCCTTGTTCCCTATATTCAAGGAGAAGAGTTATTGGTGAAATTTGGAACTGTATTCTTTGTACTCATTGTAACTGGTATGATTAAAATTTGGAAGAAAAGAGACTCGTAATGAACGGTACAAGTCGTACATCTCGTAAGAATAAATCTAAAGTTAAACAACAGAATAAAAAAAGCTCTAATGGGCAACAGAATTCCAATCATTATAATGGACAACAAAATACCAGTCCTTCTACATCTAAAAAACAACAAGCTATGTTGAATGCCCCTGTTAAACTTGGGGACGAAGTATTAGTTACCATTCACGGTATTGGCAGTAGTGGCGAAGGGGTAGGTCGCGTAGAGGACTTTACAGTGTTTGTTCCCTTTGCTTTACCTGGGGAAACGGTGAAAGTATCTATTTCTATGGTGAAAAAGACGTATGCTATAGGTAGACTTTTGGAAATCGTTACTATGGCGCCGAATCGAATCGATGCCAGTTGTGATCTTTATGGATTCTGTGGTGGTTGCCAATTACAACATATTACCTATGAAGGACAACTTTCACTAAAAACACAAAAGGTGAAGGACGTTATCGAACGCATTGGTCATCAAAATCCTGACCTTGTTAAACCTACTTTAGGACCTAAAAATCCCTGGGCATATCGCAATAAGATGCAAATGCCTGTAGGCGGTACTAAAGGTGATATCCAAATGGGATTCTATGCGATGGGATCTCACGATATCGTGCAAGGTACGAATTGTCCTATACAAGATGAGGGCAATAATATCATTGCTCAAGCATGTTATCAAATTGCTAAAGAATTTGATATCGAACCGTATGATGAACATACTGGTAAGGGTGTACTACGTCATGTTATCGGTCGTATCGGACAATCTGGATGGATGATTATCCTTGTAACCGCGACAGAACACTTGCCACATCAAGAGAAGTGGGTTGAAAAATTAACTGAACGAGTTCCCCAAGTGGAAACCATCGTTCATAACGTAAATGGGAAGCGTACTAATGTTATATTAGGGCCTAAAAATAGTGTTCTCCATGGGGATGGAACAATTACAGACCATATCAAAGATTTACGATTTACCTTATCTCCACATTCCTTTTTCCAAGTTAATCCTGAACAAACTACGGTGCTTTATGATCAAGCACTAGCGTATGCAGACCTAAAAGGAACCGAAATCGTTATCGATGCGTATTGTGGTACGGGTACTATTTCATTATTCCTTGCGCATAAAGCAAAACATGTTATCGGCATAGAAATCGTAGAACCAGCCATTATCAACGCTCGTGAAAATGCACGACGCAATGGCTATGATAATACAGAGTTTATCGTTGCTGATGCGGCCGTAGAAATGCCAAAACTCTACAAAGCAGGCGTACGACCTGACGTTATCGTATTCGATCCAATCCGGGCGGGCTGTAAAGAAGAAGTATTGACATCTGCAGCTAACATGGAGCCAAAACGTATTGTCTATGTATCCTGTAACCCTGCAACCATGGCGAGAGACATTGAAATCCTCACACACTATGGTTATGAACTAAAAGAAGTACAACCTGTAGATATGTTCCCAATGACTGCTCACGTTGAGGCAGTGGCCTTACTCACTAGGAGTGAAACGACGCAGTGAGTGATAGCACTGACCAGATTATAGATGTCTAAAATTTTTTCTAGCTGATTTTTAAAAGTATATGTTTTGTAGGTGAGACTATGAATTTTAAGAAACAAATTATTTTATTTTCAATTTTAGCTATGTTTGTTATGGCAGTATCTGCAGAAGATATTAGTACTTATAATCCTCAAGTTATTGAGAAACACCAAATTACGAATGAAGATATTGCATCAGCAACATCTTATGGACAGTCTTTAGCAGAGAAGAAAAATATTAAAATGATATCTACTGCTAAGAAAAAGTTTATTAAAAGACGTTATGGTGGAATTTTCCCAAGGAATGAATTGCAAGGTATCGTATATGTTCAAACTCCATTTGCAATTTATGCCAATACGGCATTGGAGGATGCTAGAGGTGTAGCAAGTAATTATTCAACAAGAAATGCTAACAATATATTACAGGTTAGATCTTTCCTTTATATGCCGGAAAGTAAGATTTATAATGATACTAATAATGTCATTATATCTATAGTACAAAATGGAAATACATATTATCCAATAGAGACTGTACGTGGTGATGATCAATTTGAAGGCCCTGGTATGTGGGTAACAGTAGGTTATCAATCATTATTTGATTTATCTAATATCGATACTAATAGCCCTTTTGAAGTTCATATTAAGTCTGATGCGGTTAAGGTTGGCGAGGCAGTAATTCAGTTTCCACCATTAAATGCATCTAATAAGTATGTTTTGGATGACTCCTATTCACTTTATAGAGGTGATGCAGTTTTTATTGATAAGAAATAATACTTTATTAAGACTATTCATTTATATTTTTTCTAAATCTATAACTTTTAAAGCTTACCTCCAATATAATATGAAGGCTGTAAAAGCATGCTGTAAAACTGTATGCTTTTACAGCCTTTTTTACATTAATACAATTTCTAAAGGTTTATCTAGTAAATAATTTTCAGATTGTCTGATTTTTTTATATAATAGGATTATAAATATAAGTTCAGAATGTAATAGGGGTAATTAGTTCAGAGGTAAGGGGTTATACTGATGGATGTCAAAGTTTTTGATAATATTAATGATATTGTTCGTGATGATATGATATCTACAATAAATAAAGGGAGTAAAATATCGATTGCTGCTGCTTGCTTTTCCATCTATGCTTATAAAGAATTGAAAGAGCAGTTGGAACAAATAGATGAGTGTAGATTTATTTTTACAGCACCAACATTTGTTAAAGAAAAAACAGAGAAGAAAAAGAGAGAATTTTATATTCCTAGATTGAATCGTGAGACTAGCTTATATGGTACAGAGTTTGAATTGAAACTTCGTAATGAAATGAACCAGAAGGCTATAGCAAAAGAATGTGCAGAGTGGATTAAACGAAAAGCAATCTTTAAGTCTAATATTACGGGAGAGAATATGACTGGCTTTGTAAATGTAACGAATTCTAATTCTGCTATTACTTATATGCCTATTAACGGATTTACCACAGTTGATATTGGTTGTGAACGTGGTAATAATACTTATAATATTGTTAATCGATTTGAATCACCGTTTGCTGATACGTACATTAACTTATTTGAAAGCCTGTGGCATGATAAAAATAAACTTCAAGATGTTACGGATATTGTTATAGACAATATGACTTCTGTTTATAATGAAAATTCACCAGAGTCTATTTATTTCTTGATTTTATATCATGTATTTAGTGAGTTTCTCAATGATATCTCCACTGATGAATTACCCAATGAAGCTACAGGGTTTAAACAAAGTAAAATTTGGAATATGTTATATGACTTTCAGCGAGATGCAGTACTTGCCATTATAAACAAGCTAGAACGATATAATGGTTGTATTCTCGCAGATAGTGTTGGCTTAGGTAAAACATTTACCGCATTAGCTGTTGTAAAATATTATGAAAATCGTAATAAAAGTGTTCTTGTTCTTTGCCCTAAAAAGCTAGCAGAGAACTGGAATACTTATAAAGATAATTATGTAAATAATCTAATTGCTGCGGATCGTCTTAATTATGACGTTTTATTCCATACAGATTTATCAAGACCTGGTGGCTTTTCGAATGGCCTTGATTTAAATCGTTTAAATTGGGGAAACTATGATTTGGTCGTTATAGATGAATCTCATAATTTTCGTAATGGTGTTGGTACTCATGCTAATACTGTGGAGAATCGGTATGTGAAATTGATGGATAAGATTATTAGAGCTGGTGTGAAAACAAAGGTATTGATGCTTTCTGCGACACCAGTTAATAATAGATTTATTGATTTGAAAAACCAATTAGCCATAGCTTATGAAGGTGACACTTCGTTAATTGATAATAAACTAGGTACAAACAAGTCGATTGATGAAATATTTAGACAAGCGCAACGAGCATTTAATGCTTGGAGTGAGCTAGATGTTGTGGAACGAACAACAGATGCTTTGTTAAAAACATTAGATTTTGATTTCTTTGAATTATTGGATAGTGTTACGATTGCGCGATCGAGGAAGCATATTGAAAAATATTATGATACCTCTGACATTGGTAAGTTTCCTACAAGAAAGAAACCTATTTCGTTAAGACCAGTACTTACTAATTTAGAATCTGCTACAAATTATAATCAAATTTATGAAGAATTAAGTAAGCTTTCCCTTTGTATCTATATACCGTCTAACTATATTTTTCCAAGTAAAATTCAAAAATATATTAATCTAACACATAATAAAGGGAATGAGCTAACCCAAAAAGGTCGTGAGCAAGGTATTCGCAAATTAATGAGTGTTAATTTGTTGAAACGTTTAGAAAGTTCAGTTAATTCGTTTCAACTTACCTTACAACGTATTTATAATCTTATTAATGATACTGTAGATAAGATAAACCGATTTGAGGAATATGGTACAAGTAGTTTGGATATGTATGAAACTGCTGATACCGAGTGGGATATCGATGATAGCAATACAGAATATTTTACTGTCGGAAATAAGGTTCAAATTAATTTAGCTGATATGGATTATAAAACTTGGCGATCTGAACTTACTTCAGATATCGAGGTTTTAAATGATTTGATGAGTATGTTGAATGTAATAACACCTGAATATGATGGCAAGTTACAATCTTTACTCAAGGTTATCTCTGACAAAATAGAAAATCCAATTAATAGTAATAATAAGAAGGTGCTTATTTTTTCTGCCTTCTCAGATACTGCGGAGTATTTATATGAACATGTTAGTACTTATATAAAAGAAAAATATGGACTTAATACAGCTGTTATAACTGGTTCTATTGATGGTAAAACTACTATTAAGAATTTTAAGGCTACTCTTAATAATGTATTGACATGTTTTTCTCCTATTTCAAAAGATAAATCTGTTTTATTGCCGGATATTAATGATGAAATTGATATATTAATTGCTACAGATTGTATATCCGAAGGTCAAAATTTACAAGATTGTGACTGTGTTATTAACTATGATATTCATTGGAACCCAGTTCGTATTATCCAACGATTTGGTCGTGTAGACCGTATTGGTAGTAAAAATGAAAGTATTCAACTTGTTAACTTTTGGCCTGATATGGATTTAGATGAATATATCAACCTTAAAGGTCGTGTAGAAACAAGGATGAAGATTTCTATTATGTCTTCAACGGGGGATGATGATCTTATTAATGCCGAGGAGAAAGGAGATTTAGAGTATAGAAAGCAACAGCTTAAACGTTTGCAAGAAGAAATAGTAGATATAGAAGATATGTCTACTGGTATTTCGATTATGGATTTAGGTTTAAATGAGTTTAGGCTAGATTTTTTGGAGCATATTAATACTCATGGTGACATGGATACTAAACCTAAAGGCTTACATGCTGTGGTTCAATCATCTGAAGAGCTTCCGCAGGGTGTAATATTTGTATTGAAGAATGTTAATAACTCTGTAAATATTGATAATCAAAACAGTATTCATCCATTTTATATGGTTTATATTAGTATGGATGGAGAGATTATCTGTGATTATCTAAATCCAAAACAATTACTAGATGATATTAGATTATTGTGTAGAGGTAAGAAGGAACCGATACTAGAATTATGTCAAAAGTTTAATGAAGATACGAATGATGGGAAAGATATGCAGGAATTATCAAACCTTCTTCGTGAAACAATTCATTCCATTATCGATACTAAAGAGGTAAGTGATATTGATAGCTTATTTACATCTGGTGGAACCTCTGCACTTATCTCAGTAGTATCTGGCTTAGATGACTTTGAGCTTATTTCTTTCTTGGTAGTTAAATAAGAAGGAGATACATGATGCTAGGTTTACCAAAAACTACAGAATTTAATCGGCGAATTCCTAAGGCTAAGTTTTATGAGAATATAAATATTACATCTTCATTAAAAAGATTATTTGTAGATCAGGTAAAGAATGTTTATTGGAGAAATAAAATTGCGTCTACAACTACCAATTTGATTGAAGGAAAATATGTAACAGAGATAGAGGTATTTGAAATCAATCTTAATAGCTTACAAGTTGATATTGATTTATTAAAATCTATTGATAATGTAATACCATATCATATTCTTTATATTTTAGAATACAATGGTAAGTACCAGGCTTGGATTGGATATAAGGAATCTACGAATATAGAAAAGAAAATATCTAAAGTTGATAGATACTATCATACAAATTGGCTTGAAGAAACAGAATTAATAGTAAAAGTTGAAGGTCTTAACCTTGATGATGTATATGAAAACTTAGTACGTCAAATTGCTGGTGATAAGTTACAATCTGATAACTCTACCAAGACTTTGAAACAGTCTGTAGAACGTGATAAAGAAATAGAAACTTTGCAAAAGCAAATTGGTATATTACAAAATAAAATACGAAAAGAAAAGCAGCTAAATAAACAAATAGAAATGAATACCGAGCTGAAGAAGTTAAGAAGTGCATTGGAGAAAATATAATGGAAAAAATGAGAATGGAATCAGTAGATATGACTGAAAAAAATATAGAGAAAATTGAATCATTATTTCCTAATTGTATTACAGAAGCTTTAGATGAAAGTGGGAAGTTAAAAAAAGCTATAAATTTTGAAGTGTTAAAACAAATGCTTTCTAAAGAAATCATAGATGGTGATGAAGCCTATGAGTTTACATGGGTTGGTAAAAAAGCAGCTATTGTTGAAGCAAATAAGCCGATTCGAAAAACTTTACGTCCTTGTATTGAACAAAGTGTTGAGTGGAACAATACTGAGAATTTATATATTGAGGGTGATAACCTTGAAGTACTAAAACTCCTGCAAGAGAGTTATCTTGGAAAAGTAGATGTGATTTATATTGATCCGCCTTATAATACGGGAAATGATTTTATCTATAATGATGATTTTAAATTATCAAGTGAAGAATATTCCGAAGTGAATAATGAATTAGATGAAGAAGGTAATAGGTTATTTAAGAATACTGATAGTAATGGTAGATTTCATTCTGATTGGTGTTCCATGATTTATTCCAGATTATTATTATCAAGAAATTTATTAAGTGATAATGGTGTTATTTTTATTAGTATTGATGATAATGAGCAAGAAAATCTAAAAAAAATATGTGATGAAGTATTCGGTGAAGATAATTTCTTGGCACAAATAATTTGGGAAAGAGCTTATGCACCTATAAACTTAAAGAAACATTTCTCAAGGTCTCATGACTTTATACTTTGTTATGCCAAAAATGAGACTCTAGCTATTAATAATGGCATTAAACGAAGTGAAGAAGCCGATAATCGATATTCCAATCCAGATAATGACCCAAGAGGTGTATGGCAGTCAGATAATTTATCTGTAGGACCTGCAGTTGAAGCCAATATTTATCCAATAGTTACACCCAGTGGGCGTATAGTTGAGCCTCCAGCTGGTCGCAGCTGGAGGCTCTCAGAAAAAGCTTTTTCTGAGAGACTTCAGGACAACAGAATTTGGTTTGGAGCAGATGGTAATGGGGTTCCGCGGATGAAGAGATTTTTGTCTGAACTGAAAAAACAAGGTGTTACGCCTATGACTATATGGAAGTATGGTGAGGTAGGTCATTCACAAGATGCAAGTAAAGCATTAAAAGATCTATTTGATAATAAAATGGTATTTGACTATCCAAAAACCGTTGAATTAATAAAAAGATGTATTGAACTTTACTCTAAAAAAGACTCTATTATTCTAGATTTCTTTTCCGGCAGTGGAACTACTGCTCATGCTGTAATGCAATTGAATGCCGAAGATTGTGGTAACAGAAAATATATATTAGTACAACTTCCTGAGAAGACAGATCCAAAATCTGTAGCATTTAAAGAAGGTTATAAAAATATTTGTGAACTAGGACAGGAGAGAATTAGAAAAGCATCAAAAAAAATCCTAGAAAATAGTAATGGAAATGTTTATGCTGAAAATTTAGATATAGGTTTTCGTGTTTTTAAGCTAGATGATTCTAATATGACTGATGTATTTTATTCAGTAGAGGATTACTCACAAAATTTATTATCAAATTTAGAGTCAAATATTAAGTCTGATCGTAATGATCTTGATTTACTATTTGGTTGTCTCAATGAATGGGGCTTGCCACTGTCTTTGCCATATGACTCAGAAGAGATAGAAGGATATATCGTACATAATTATAATAATGGCGATTTAGTAGCATGTTTTAATGAAAATATACCAGATTCAGTTATTAAATATATTGCAAAAAAACAACCTCTTCGTGCAGTTTTTAGAGATAGTAGTTTTGCTAGTAGTCCAGCTAAAATAAATGTTGGTGAGATTTTTAAATCAATAGCTCCAGATACAAGAATAAAAGTTATTTAAGGTGGTACAGACATGAAACTACAATTTAAGCATCAAAAATTTCAAGCCGATGCTGCAAAAGCAGTAGTAGATGTGTTTGCAGGACAGCCTTATTTAACACCAACGTATATGATGGATAGAGGTTCCGGTTACATTCAGCAATCACTGACAGAGGAAACAGACTTTACTGGCTTTAGTAATCAAAAAATAGTAAAAGAATTAAATGATGATTTAATTCTTAGTCGAATAAAGAAAATACAACGAGATAATCAAATTCAACCATCTGATAAACTAGAAGGTAGATATAATTTAACTATTGAAATGGAGACTGGTGTAGGTAAGACTTATACATATATTAAAACTATGTATGAGCTTAATAAACATTATGGTTGGAGTAAGTTTATTATTGTTGTACCTAGCATTGCTATACGTGAAGGTGTTTATAAAACCTTTCAGGTTACACAAGAACATTTTGCAGAAGAATATGGTAAAAAAATCCGATTTTTTATTTATAATTCTGCCCAACTAACTGAAATTGATCGATTTGCATCTGATAGCTCTATTAATGTGATGATTATAAATTCTCAAGCATTTAATGCTAAAGGAAAAGATGCTAGACGGATATATATGAAATTAGATGAGTTTAGATCTCGTCGTCCTATAGATATTATTGCTAAGACAAATCCAATATTAATTATTGATGAGCCGCAATCTGTAGAAGGAAAGCAGACAAAAGAGAGTTTAAAACAATTTAACCCGTTAATGACTCTTCGTTATTCTGCAACTCATAAGCGTGATAGTATTTATAATATGATTTATCGACTAGATGCATTAGAAGCTTACAATAAGCATCTTGTAAAAAAAATTTCTGTTAAAGGTATTACTGAATCTGGAAGTACAGCTACTGAAAGTTATGTTTATCTGGAAAGTATTAATCTCTCAAAGTTAGCACCTACAGCAACTATTCAGTTTGACTATAAAGGTACTAAAGGTATTAGAAAGATAACTAGAGTTGTTTCGGAAGGCTATAACCTCTATGATAACTCAGGTCAAATGGAAGAGTATAAAGATGGTTTTGTTGTATCTAGAATTGATGGTCGCGATGATTCGGTAGAGTTTATTAATGGTATAAAAATCTATGCTGGTGATGTAATTGGCAAAGTAAATGAAGATCAACTTCGACGTATTCAAATCAGAGAAACCATTTTATCTCATATTGAAAGAGAACGTGACCTATTTTATAAGGGGATAAAAGTTTTATCTTTATTCTTTATCGATGAGGTAGCAAAATATAAGCAATATGATACTTCTGGAGATCCTGTTAATGGTATCTATGCAGATATGTTTGAAGAGGAATATAAGAATATTATTGATAATCTTCAAACAAAATTTGGTGAAGATGAGTATTTAAAGTATATTAATGCTATTTCTGAATCTTCTACACATGCTGGTTATTTCTCCATTGATAAAAAAGGAAAAATGGTTGACTCTAAGCTTAAAGATAAAAAAGAGAAAACATCTGATGATGTTGATGCTTTTAATCTTATTATGAAGAATAAAGAACTTCTTTTAGATAGAGACCCTAAGAAATCTCCTGTTAGATTCATCTTTTCTCACTCAGCGTTACGTGAAGGCTGGGATAATCCAAATGTCTTTCAGATTTGTACATTAAAACAAAGTAGTAGTAATGTGCGTAAACGTCAAGAAGTAGGTCGAGGCCTTCGTCTTTGTGTAAACCAAGATGGGGAACGTATGGATGCAAATGTACTTGGAAGTGATGTACATAATGTAAACGTTCTTACAGTGATAGCTAGTGAAAGTTACGATAGTTTTGCAAAGGGGTTACAAGCCGAAATTGCCGAAGCTGTTGCCGATAGACCGAAATCAATCACACCTGAATTATTTATTGGAAAAGTAATTAAAGATATACATAATAACGAACAGGTTATAGATGATAAATTGGGACGTGCCATTCATTTTGACCTTATTGTAAATGGATACATCGATAAAACTGGCGCTCTTACTGATAAATATTATGATGATAAGTCTAATGGTTTAATAGAGGTTGCTGATGAAGTATCTGACTCCAAAGATGCAGTTATAAGAATCATTGAATCTATTTATGATGCTAAATCGATGCAATTTGAAAATGCGCGCAGTAATAATGTTGAGCTTCAGTTAGACGAAGATAAAGTTTCTATGCCTGAATTCAAGGTATTATGGGAAAAGATAAACTCCAAATCAGTATATGTCGTTGATTTTGATACGGATGAGCTTGTTAGAAATGCAATTTCAGCTTTAGATAGCAAACTTCGAGTTTCAAAGATTTTCTATAAAGTTGAATCTGGTACTATGAAACAGATTAAATCAAAAGAGGAGTTAGAAACATCAGGATCTTTTGTAAAAGAGGCTGCTTCAACTTATGGAAGTAAAAATGCTGTAAGCACAAATGTTAAATATGATTTAGTCGGTAAACTAGTAGATGAGACAGGGATAACTCGAAAAGCAATTATACAGATTCTTCAAGGTATTGAATCTGCTGTTTTTAATCAATTTAAAGATAATCCAGAAGAGTTCATTATTAAAGCTGCATCACTTATAAATGATGAAAAAGCTACAGCAATTATTGAGCATATTACATATGATGTATTAGATGAAAAATATGATACTAATGTATTTACAGATCCAACAATTAAGGGACGTTTAGGCACGAATGCAATGAAGGCTAATAAGCATTTATATGATCATATTGTTTATGACTCAACAAATGAGAAAAACTTTGCATCTGAATTGGACATAAACTCTGACGTGGCTGTATATGTTAAATTACCTGATAGATTCTATATATCAACGCCAGTTGGTAGATATAACCCAGATTGGGCAATAGCTTTTTATGAAGGTACTGTAAAACATATTTATTTTGTTGCTGAAACAAAAGGATCTATGAATTCCATGCAACTTCGTTTGATTGAAGAATCCAAACTACATTGTGCACGAGAACACTTTAAAGCTATCAGTAAAGGGGACGTTGTTTTTGATGTTGTTGATAGCTATAAGTCGTTACTAGATATTGTGACAAAGTAAATTTTTATATAATTAATTAATTAATGTGAGGGGATTGGGAGTAAATAAAATGGGAACTGAATTGTTTGATAATATTCCAAGCAGGGTATCAGACTTATTATCTGATGTTAGAAATGGTCGAATTGGATTGCCAGACTTACAAAGACCATTTGTATGGAAAGATAATAAAGTTAGAGAATTATTAGACTCTATGATGAAAGGATATCCTATTGGGTATATTATGTTATGGGCCTCCCCAGAAGACTATGAGAATACTGGTCATATTGGTAAAAATGATAAGTTATATAAGCAACCAGATGATCTAGTGATTGATGGTCAACAGCGATTAACTGCTTTATTAGGTGCATTATATGGTGTAAGCATTAAGGATAAAAATTATAGAGAACGGAATATACGTATTTCTTATAACCCATTAACTCGAGAGTTTGCCGTGTGGACACAAGCTTATGAACGAAACCAAGAGTGGATTAGTTCGATAAGTAGTGTGTTTAAGGACCATAAAGACTTTAATATTGCGAAATTTCGTAAATCATTTATTAAAAACTGTAATGAAAATCGAATAAAAAATGGTGTTGATATATTAACTGAAGATGAAGAGGACTTGATTGAAAGTAATATTAATGCTCTCTTGAATTTGGAAACGTATTCTTTACCAACATTAAAAATTAATTCTAGAGCAACAGAAGAAGATGTTGCAGATATATTTGTTAGAGTTAACTCAGGTGGACAAAATCTTACGGAAAAAAACTTTATAGAAACTCTTTTAGCAGTTTATGATAATGAGGTCCATGAACTTATTAACAAGTTCTGTGCCGAATCTAGAATTCCAGCTGAGAAAACATCCTTTAACCAAATCATTCAAGTTAGTCCGGCACATTTAATTAGAGTGGCCGTAGGTGTTGGGTTTAAGCGAGCACGATTGCGTTATGCTTATATGTTACTTAGAGGAAAGAATCTTAAAACTGGCGAGATAACTCAATCTGTACGTGATGAAAATTTAAAAGTATTTAAGGATTCACTTGATCTTGTATGTAATCTTAATAATTGGCATGCATTTATGAATTTATTTTCCACTGCAGGATATTTGAAAAGTAGTTTGATTGCATCTTCAAATGCTGTAGTGTTTAGCTATGTATTGTATTTAATTGGAAAATATGATTATAAAGTACCATCCGTAAAATTAAATAAGATTATACGTAAGTGGATTTTTATGTCTACAATTACTGGTTTTTATACAGGCTCAACAGAGAGTGAGGTAGAAAAGCAATTTGCAGACTTACGGAAAATCAGTAAGGCAGATGATTTTATTAGCTATTTAGATACTATTATATCTAATAGGTTTACGGATGATTATTTTACTGTTTCATTACCATCAGAACTAAATAGCTCATCAGCAACATCTCCTGCTTGGTATGGATATGTAGCAGCACTTAATGTTTTAGGTACACCTATGTTGTTTAGTACAGAGCCCTTATCACGATATTTTATTATAGGAACAAATGGTGATAAAAGTGCCATTGATAAGCATCATATTTTTCTTAAGCATTATCTTCAATCTATTGGTTATGATGATGATCGTGATAGAAATCAAATAGCTAATTTTACATATTTGGACTATGTTACAAATATTGAAATTTCTGATGCCTCTCCATTAGAATATGTACAAAAATATAGACAAAAACTAGGTCAGGAAGCTTTTAATCTTTCTTGTGAACAAAATGCACTACCTTTAAATTTTGAAACGTTATCATATTCAGAGTTCTTAAAACAACGTAGATTATTAATGGCCCAAATTATAAAAAAAGCGTATGTTAAATTAGATGCTTAAATTTTTAAATTTAACAATAAAGTGAGTATTGTTAATGATTAGATTTTATTAGCAAATTTTTTGATTCAATCCTGTTAAAGGTATAATTTATGAGAGCGTATTTCTTAGGTAAAAAAAATTTAACAAGGAAGTTAAGTTCATTATGCGATGAAAATATTAATTTAAAGAAAACGATTACATCTATAGTTAGAGAAAATCCAATAGAGGTGAGTACTTTTTATGATTTAATTATGGAGATAGCCGAACTATCTT
This sequence comes from Veillonella parvula, assembly GCF_040097785.1. GTDB lineage: Bacteria > Bacillota > Negativicutes > Veillonellales > Veillonellaceae > Veillonella > Veillonella parvula_D. Next base: position 141,850 of record NZ_JBBNNS010000001.1, read on the forward strand.
ATAAGAATCCTGATGTAATGTTATTTTATCGAGGACAAAATAATAATTATACGAAGAATAATATTGCTACTTTATATCCAACCATATATCGTGCTACTAATAAAAGTAATATAAATTTTGATTTTAAAGTATTAAATGAGGCAGCTGTAAAATTGATTGATGCGCTTAAAGCAGATGATCGGATTGATTCAGAAGAACTTAAAGAGATAAAAAAAATCAAATTATTACAATATTCAATATTACAACATTATGAAGTATGTAAAACACCTCTATTAGATTTAACGCAATCTATAAAAGTAGCCTGCTCATTTGCAATACTAAATAATAAAAATAATATTGGATACATTTATGTACTTGGCCTTCCATATATAAATGGTAGAATCTCTGTTGACTCTGAGGAATATATAACTAATGTAAGATTGCTAAGTATAAGCTCTAGTGCTGCTAAAAGACCATTTTTTCAAGAGGGATATTTAGTACAAACCGAATTTACTTCAGATATTGAGAATAATATTAAAATGGATGAATTAGACTTTAATAGAAGATTATTAGCCATTTATAAGTTTAAAAACGATCAACAGTTTTGGGGCGAAGAAAGACCTATAAGTGAAAATGCATTATATCCTAATGATGATATAATGAAAGAAATATGTAATAAAATTAAAGATTCTAAATACTATTTGAGCAATAAAATTACCAAAAATACGAATACAAAATTATTAGGTGATTTTTTAACATTATGGTCAAATATAGAAACTTATCAAAACTATAAAAGTAATAGTATTAACAGCATTAAAAATTTAATTTTAGATAAATCTTCTGTATTTGATGAATCGTATCTTAAAACTTTACGAGCTTTTCGAAATAAAGTTGCCCATGAACCAGATAGTATTAAGGATGATGAATTAATAAAAAATATTAATATATTAAAAACACTCTTAGATAATAAGAGAATATAATAGTACATTATTATTAGATTTTAATAAATATAATGGTAACCTATTTGGACTAAATTAGTGTTAGACAGATATTAGAAAAATTATGATTAAGCCCTTCGCTTATGCGAGGGGCTTTTACTATACACTCATACTTATAAATGTAATATAATGTAATTAGTGATAATCATTTTAAAAATATAGTTCATGGGAGAGAGACATGATACAGTTAAAAGATTTAGGTACATTTGAATCAGTGCCTCATATCGTAACAGATATTGTAACAGGAAATATTAGCGCGTTAGAAAATGCATTAGCCAATGGTTGGAATATTAATCAACCTATAGAAATTGGTGAGTATAGTGAGCATACACCCTTAGAATTAGCTTTGGTTATGTGTTGCTTGCCAAGTATTCAATGGTTAGTGGAGAATGGCGCTGAGCTTAACGATGAGGAAAACCCAAGTTTCTTATTAGCTGTACGGTATTGTAATAAAGAGATTATAGACTATGTTGTGGCTCATGGTGCTAATGTTCATGCTTTAAACCGTGTGAAAGTAGATGTTTTTCAAGCTGCCTTATATGGTAAGCAATATAAGCACTTACAGATAATTCATGACTTAGGCCATACAGTTCAGAAATATGGTGGTCCAGCTTTTAGAAATGCTATTACAGATAGAAATTATGAGGTCCTAGATTTCTTTATCAATCATGGTGTAGATATTAATTACAATAAACCAGATTTTGTATATCCTTTTAAGCCAACTCCACTATGTGTAGCTGCTCGGTACGTAGATTTAAAAATGTGCAAATACTTGGTAGAACATGGCGCTGATGTGACCATCACAGAAAAGGATGGCATGCGTCCCTATAGCATTGCTGTTGAAAAGGGCGATATGGAAATGGCTGAGTATTTTAAAAATCTAGAACCAGCTGAGTATCATGATTTACAGAATAAAATGGATCAATTAAAATCATTTAAACTACCAAAGGCGTTAGTATTATTTTTAGAGGGAGATAATCTCTACTTTGAATTGCCAGATTCTGATTTTATATCCATAGAATTTTTCCCTCTAATTGATACAATTCCATTTAAAGTAGGTCGTCGTAACCTATTGCGTTTATCTAAAGAGCTAGGCGAGTATAATGATTGGCAAATTGTATGGGATCCTAAATCTAAAAAGATTGGTTGTTATGATACCGAGTATCAGGAGCTACGTGAACTCTGTAAGTTTGATGAGTTTATGGTAGATATGGCAGGTCAATTAGAAAACTTATTCTAATGTATATCGTAAAGGAGAGGCGATACATATGATAGATACTTTTGAGAAAACATATACAGATTGGTCCATTGATGTAGGTGACTATAAGTATGAAGGGATTACCTTGAATGAGGTTGAGCAAAATCTCTACGCTATTGAGGATCAAGAACAGGATTTTGTAGTTATATCACCATCAAAGGCAATTCCGATAGATACTAAAAAGTATAACTTTGTGCAAGTTTGTAGTGATCAAGATACCGATTTATTACATATAGAGCTTAGTGTAACTAATGATGGTGAGAAGGGCGCTATCATATACGGTAAAAATGAGCTAGGACATCAAGAAGCATTCCAGATCATAGAAGAATTTATTGCACATCATAAGTTACCATCATTAGATGATTGGGAAGTCGTACTAGATTTAAGACCAAAAATGGAAAGCTATGTAATGGGTACAAACGATGACTAATCCTGTAATATTTGATGAACAATTAAGGCAATATACCATATCCTACGAAGGAATACAGTTTTGCTGGGATAATGAATTCAAAGATTTACATTATTTTGCCATAGATGGATGATATATTTTCCATGATTTTGCTAGTATGACTTATATGTGGAGTCTATTATGTTATATACACCTAATAACATTTTGTATAAGTATATTCGCTATCGATTTAGACGGATTCAGATTCAGTGTAATATGTTATATGATTTAGCACCAGAGGAAGAAGATGAGATTTGTCGTAATCTATTAAAAAAGAGAGCGAAGATATTAATTCCAGCTGGAATATTATATTTTTTGCTTTTTGGGATTATCTTTGCTTGGCTAGTAGGAACAACTGAGGAACTAAATCCCTTAATGCAATGGGAATTAAGAGTCATAGACTATGTGATACCCATTTTAAATACCATAGATATTAAGTGGTATGCATATCCTCTAGATCTATTATGGGTAGCAATTATATTAGCGCCTATAGCGATTATAAATGCATCTCCTTATATCATTTTTTCTTATATTGTAGATACCATATTGATACGACATGAGGTAAAAGCTTTAATCAAAACTTATTCTATAAATGAGTAATTAAGAATTTAGATTATATCGGTTTAAACTAGGAGAGGGTATTATGAGTAATCTGAAAGACTTTGATTGGACTGGATTTTGGAACGATGTTGACTATGCATTTGAATCCTATATTGGTAAACCGGTTACTGATAAGGATATTAAAGCAGCTGAAGCAGAATTAGGTTATACATTGCCTGCTGCATATATTGAGCTACTTAAAAACCATAATGGTGGTGTAGTAAAGAAAAATTGTTTTATTAATGATGATGACGATTGTGTATATATAACAGGAATATATGGCATCGATAGAGATAAAAAATACTCTCTTTTAGGTGAGATGGGGAATGAATTTTGGATTTCGAAAGTAAAATATCCCCCTATCGGTGTCGTTGTAGCGGATACGATTTCTGGTGGTCACGATATGATTTTCCTTGATTATCGTGACTGTGGTCCTAGCGGTAAACCTAAGGTTGTACGTGTAGACCAAGAAGGTGATTATTCAATTACTCTCTTAGCAGATAATTTTGGTGACTTTATTAAGAACTTATATATCAGTATAGAAGAAATTACGGATGAAGAGTTTCAATCGTTAAGTGATGCGGAAAAGGTTAAGCTCCTTAATGAACAAGAGGGCATTGATATCAAGCGTGCGATGGAACTGTTAACTAATATGGGTATCGATAATTTGTCTCCTATACTATTAAGCACCTTAGGACGTATGTATAACAATAATGGCCACGCAGCAGAGGCTATTGATTTATTTAATCGTATTGATGAGGCATATCGCGATTGGTCTTGGTATTATCGTTGTGGCTATGCTCATGCATTTTTGGGATGTGGTGAAAGCTACGAATCTGAACATGTGCAGCAAGCATTACAGTTAATAGAAGCAAGTATGAAAATGGCGAAAGAGTCCCATTTAGATAAACAGCTGGGCTGGTGTTGCGAAGTTGTAAAATACTTATTAACTCAAATCAAGCCAAAAGATTACAAGGAGGATTACCCTGTGATTTTTGATACCATTGAGAACCTCTTTGATAAGAAAAATAGTAAAATTACTACAGAAGGTAAAGCTACTGGAGACATTGATGAACGCGAAGAGGATAACTATCCTACATATGATGTAGTGCATTGGGTATTTAATAAGCAAACATATAGCAGAGAAGAGTTTACCAAAGAATACAATGAAAATGTAAAGAAATATGTAGATGATGAAGCAGATGACGACGATAGATTAGAAGAACCTGAAATTCTAGTAACCTATGAAGCTTGGATTGAAAGTGAAGACCAACTTTTTGATAATGAACGTGTTACCGACGAAGAATTGCTGGAAGAAGATAAAGAAGATGACATGTGGCAAGTAGAAATTATGGCTCATCTTGTAGCGGATAATGGTACATATTTTACTAGAGAAGAATTACTTTTTAAATTACACAATTTAATGGCCAATAAAGAATTAGGAGATCACGTATTCTTTGAAGGTATTGAATACGAAGGTCATGAATGTGAAGGGTACGGACTTATAGATAATGAAGATGGTATACCTGTATTCTTTATTGTTTGTGGTAGCTAGTTAGTATAGAACATTATAAGACAATAATAGATTAGCCCTTCGCTATGCGAGGGGCTTTTACTATATACGTAGAAATTATATACTTTTGTGCTTCGGGCTACGTTATTTTATAGGGGATTAATGTAGAATATTGAGAAATATGTTAGGTATAATAAAATCAAAGCATTGTTTAAAAGATTACAAGGAGGATTATATTATGATTTTTGAAATGATCAAAAACCTTTTTAACAAAAATGAGAACACGGAAAAGATTGAATATCTTGGTGTTGATAAAGATGGTAATAAAATATATGAAGGTTATTATCATGAGTTTAAGGGAATTCCTTGGGTTTTTAATAAAACTACCTATACTAAAGAAGAGTTTGCTAAGGAGTTTTATACATGCTTAGAAGAGCATAAAGTTAATCCTGATAATTTACCGCCATTAGTAGAGCCTGAAATTTTTGTAAGCTATGAAGCTTGGATTGAAAGCAAATGTCAGCTTCACGCTAATGAACACTTATACGAGGTAGATGAATTACTAGAAGACGATAAAGAAGATGATATGTGGCAAGTTGAAATCTATGCTCGCCTTAAAGCAGATAATGGTCAGTACTTTACTACTGAAGAGCTTCTTTTCAAGATACATAACTTAATGGCCAATAAAGAGCTCGGTGATCATGTATTCTTTGAAAATCTAGTCTATGATGATCACGAATTTGAAGCTGATGAAATTGAAGATATTGACGATAATGATGAAGGTATTCCTGTATTTGTTGTATGGCTTGGTAGCTAGTTAAATAGTCTTTTTTGTCATAAACTATTATTTTAAAATCTGTAATTTATTGTTTTGTGTTGTTTGTTATTATTATGCTAAGATGAGTTCATATACATATTGATAATATGAGGGGAAGTGTATTGTATGTCTATGACTGTTGAACAGTTTTTATCTTTTTCTGAAAGTGAGCAATTACAAACTGTTAAAGAGCTTAATGATACTGGAAATGTAAAAACTATTATTGATGTGTTAACTCGTGTAGGCATAGAAAATTTATCTATACCTCTGTTAGGTGAGCTTGGTAGAGCTTATAACAATAATGGCAATGAAAAAGAGGCAATAAAGGTATTAGAGTCTATTGATGAAGAGTATCGTGATGCGGTGTGGTATTATCGTTGTGCCTATGCGTATGGAGCCATTGCTTTAGACAATAATGAATCGTATACATCAGATACTATGAAACAGATGCTAAGATTAGTAGATCAGGGCGTACGTTTAGCTCAGGAAAAGAATCTGGATGATATAAAATCGTATTGTTTTGAAGTCATTGATATGTGCTATATGCAGATGGACTTTGAACAGTGTGAAGCAGAGTATCCTGAGTTATGTAAAGCTTATAGCAATTATGTAGCAGAGAAAAAGAAGAACCGAGAAGGTGTACCTCGTCATCGGACCATTACTATTGAAGAAATCCAAGCTACAGATGATATGTGGACCATTAATGAGCCCATGTATTGGACTATCAATATATATGGTTCTTACGATGATTATTTAGAATCTGGAAAACCTTTCACTTTAGAGCAACGATACCTAAATGCAATATGTTGGTATTTTGCCGAGGTCAATAATGGTGGTCATCATCAATTTTTATATAACTCAACAGGCATTGTATGGGAAGATGCTCTTGCTGGCTTACGCCTCTTCAAGATGGATGAGCTAGCAGATAATTTACAATCACTTATCGATTACTTTGGTGGTTCAGTTCCATTTGATAGAGCTGAACGATGGACTATTTTACAAGACTGGGAAAATGAAGAGAAATTGTTCGATTTTCTCGATAAAAAAGATGATGTAGTGTATGAATATGATGGAATTTATGAAGATACATTCGTATATGAACATCCTGAATTATTTGTATTTGATGGTACCTATACGATTCCAGAATAAGCTTGGGATATATTTAACAAGATATAATCGATGTAACCGGTACAACTGGTACAACTGGTACAACTGGTACTTTCACTATGTTAATCGATTTTATTATGTAGTAACTTTCACCAAGTAGAACCGATATATTAGAGGTATTACATGTTAGATAAACAAGGCGTATATGATTGTTTACGTGACCATCATATCGATTTTGAAATTACAGATCACGCACCATTATTTAGTATGGACGATAAGCCAAATGTGCAGTTGCCCTATCCTGAGTGGGATGCGAAGAATTTGTTTATACGAGATCATAAACGAGAGCATTACTATTTAATTACCGTTCGTGGTTCTAAACGTGTAGATTTAAAACAATTCCGTAAGGATCACAAGCTAAAAAAGATTTCTTTTGGTTCAGAAGAAGAGCTATGGGATATTTTGAAGATTAAACCAGGTCACGTATCTCCATTCTGCTTGCTTCATGATGAGGACCGTAAGGTCCATTATTATATTGACGCGGACTACAAGAATAATTTAATCGGCATACATCCGAACCAAAATGATGCGACTGTGTGGCTTCAAGGTAAAGAACTAGTTAAACTCATTGAAGAGCATGGTACAATAGTAGAATATATTACATTGTGATTTAGGAGTTTTTTATGAATAAAAATTTGTTAAAACGTATTGTACTAACATCTGCTATTGCAGTATTAGGTGTAAGCACATCTTTTGCAGCTCTTGTTATGGAACGAGATCAATCAGTTGATACAGCACCAAGTGTAGGTATGTATCGTTTCGAAGTACCTTTAGAGCTACAAGGAACTTATAATAGTGCAGGTGTAGCTAATCTGACAGCATCTATGGAAAAAGAACCTAATACATTGTCCATGAATGTGGCGCATGTAAAGGGTAATCCTTCGGAGTCTTATGTAGTTGAAATCTATAAAGATTTAGCTGCTATTGAGACACATCGCAAATCTGACCATTATCAAGCCTTTGTTAATGAAGTAGGTTCTAAATTAACAAATCGTAAGATGTATGATGTACAGTCTGTACTTTTATTTGAAAAGAAAGATGCATTATCCATTGTAAATGATGGTAAGGCAGTAGTTACCTTAACTGAGTTTACTGTTGATAGCAATGAAATCGATACGGTACAACGACAATATCAACTCGATATGGAACGTGCCGTTCGGGATGATGCGGGTTATAAGGCTGGTTATGTGCTTCGTGAAAGAAACGCAAAAAATCGCTGGTACATCATTCAGATCTATAGCAATCAGGAAGCCCTTACTAAACACTTGAATAGTCCAGGCTATCGCTTTATGATGAGCCAAATCCAAGGTAGTCTACAAGGGGTTACTACTAAAGTATTAGATGGGGATATCCTCGTAAACCATGGTGGTCAAGCTTTTGTTAGACCTTAGTCTTTGATAAAATACTAATCAGTAAAGTTACTGCTAGCATATTATGTGCTAGCAGTTTTTTGCTATATAATAGGTTATAATCTAGTTAATTCTATTTAGGAGTTATATATGACACAACAAGAACGATTGAGCTATCTTTTAGAGGGATTGGTAGCAGAATATAAAGAGAAATATAACGAACATATAGATATTCCAGTAAATGAAGAAGAACAATTTACTCTATTTAGAGCACTATGTAATATTCGTCCAGCAGGAGCCATGCCCGCGGAATGGATGAAGATACAGGATGAATACTTAAATACATTGGCTCATGAAAAAGGCATCGTTACGATTAACGATATGGAAGAGCGAGAACCTCAGATATATTTGTGGCAAGGGGATATAACGCGTCTAGCGGTAAAGGCTATAGTCAATGCAGCTAATGAGCAGTTGCTCGGTTGTTTTCTACCGAATCACAAATGTATTGATAATGCCATTCATACTTTTGCTGGTATTGAGTTACGTATGGCCTGTGCTAGGATGACTGAGTATATGGATATGCCTGAAAAGACAGGTGTAGCTCGTATGACCTATGGTTTTAATTTACCTGCCAGTCATGTTATCCATACGGTAGGGCCTATTGTTTATGATACTGTTACAGACTTAGAAAAAGAACAATTGTCATCGTGCTATAGATCTTGCTTGGAGCTAGCTAATGCTTATAGTTTGAAGTCCATTGCATTTTGCTGCATTTCTACAGGTGAGTTTAGATTTCCTAATGAATTGGCAGCCCAAATTGCTATCGATACGGTACGTAGGTATTTAAAAGAAACAAATAGTAAAATCCAAGTGGTATTTAACGTATTTAAGGATATAGATTATGACATCTACAACAAATTATTGGGATAATATAGAACGTGTAAAAGATTTTTTGAATACAGCTGATGCGGTACTCGTAGGTATTGGGGCCGGTATGTCTACTGCAGCGGGTCTGACCTATAGTGGAGAACGTTTTCATAAATACTTCGATGACTTTCACAAAAAGTACGCTATCACAGATATGTATTCTGGTGGATTCTATTCATTTGAAAGCATGGAAGAATATTGGGCGTGGTGGAGCCGTCATATCTACTATAATCGCTATGATATTTCAGCAGGTGAACCTTATATTTGGTTGATGGAGTTGTTACAAAATAAGAATTACTTTGTGATTACCACTAATGTAGATCATCAAATGCAATTTGCTGGAGTGGATAAAAATAGATTTTATTATATGCAAGGTGATTATGGCTTGTGGCAATGCTCTGAGCCATGTCATCAAAAGACTTATGATAATGAAGAACAAGTGCGTCGTATGGTGAAAGAACAAAAGGATATGAAAATTCCCACAGAATTAATTCCTCACTGTCCTAGATGTGGCGAACTAATGACGATGAATTTACGTGTTGACGGTGCCTTTGTGCAAGACGAAGGTTGGTATGCAGCTCAAAAACGATATGCAAGTTTTATAGAGAATTATAAAGATAAGAAAACCGTATTGTTAGAACTTGGTGTTGGCTATAATACACCGATGATTATTAAATATCCATTTATGCGGATGGCACATGACAATATAGACACACTATATGTACCAGTTAATATTGAAAAACAATCGATTCCATTTGATATTCAGCAAAATACAGTATTGTTTAATAATGACATACAAAAGGTATTGAATGATTTGTTATCTTAAGAAGGAGTTAATGTACTATGAATTATAAATACACCTATGAAAGCCCATTAGGAACCATGGTTATGCTTGGTACATTATCATACTTAACAGATTTGTTTTTTGTTGATGAAAGTCACGCACCTACGTATGATGATGCAGATTATATAGAACAAAAAACAGGTCCTTTTGAGGTGACTATTATGTGGCTAGATCAATATTTTTCTGGTAAAAAGCCTATTGTTACACCACCAATTGAGCTAGAGGGTACAGAGTTCCGTAAATCTGTATGGTCTATATTACAGACAATTCCCTATGGGGAGACTACGACTTATGGAGATATTGGTAAAAAGATTGCACAGCAACAAGGTAAAGAGAAATTCTCTGCTCAAGCCGTAGGGGGGGCTGTAGGGCATAATCCAATTTCTATCATCGTTCCTTGTCACCGTGTTATTGGTAGTAATGGCCAGTTAACGGGCTATGCAGGGGGCATTGAACGCAAGAAATATATGCTAGACCTAGAGTCAGAGCATAAATAAAGTAATAGTAAATATAAAACATAGATAATAATAAAAGAGATTACTTCTATGTATAGTTAGACATACATAGAAGTAATCTTTTTTTGTGTTTAGATATATTTAGTTGTAATGTAAATAGATATCGTAATAATAAGAATACGAGCAAATACAATACTTTAACAATGTACTTATTTTAAATAAATTTGTTTTCTAAGGTACCAATACCACTTATGGAAACTGTAACAATATCTCCTGGTTTTAACCAAGAATACTTACTTTCATTTTTACCTAATACTACACCACTAGGCGTACCTGTAAAGATAATGTCACCTTCTTGGAGTGTCATATATGTTGATAAGAAGGCAATAATGTTATAAGGCTTAAAAATCATTTGTTCTAGCTTTGCTTGTTGACGTATTTCACCATTTACTGTTGTCGTAATAGTAGCACTTTCAAAGTCAAAATCATCAGGAGATACAATATTAGGACCAATAGGAGCAAAGTGATCAAGCGATTTGCCAAGAATCCATTGAGAACCTCTAAACTGTAATGTACGGGCAGATACGTCGTTACCAATGGTATAGCCTAAGATATGTTCCATTGCCTTTTCAGGAGATATGTTTTTACCAGATTTACCGATGATGATAACTAATTCTCCTTCATAATCGTAATGGAAAGTTTCGTCTTCAATAGTAATTGTATCATGATTACCTGCAAGAGCATTTGATGTTTTCATAAAGATTTCTGGAAAATCATGTGTAGCTAGACTAGTTTCAGCAATATGATCAGCGTAGTTAAGGCCGATACAAATGATACTTTTAGGATTAGGAATTAAAAAATTTTTATTTTCGTTCATAATAGGGACCTCTAGTAAAATAGGATAATGTATATCTGAAATTATTATAATATAAATAGGGCGGTAGCTATACTGTAAAAAACAATTTTTATATTCAACGATAGTATAGCTAGGGGCCTATTTGATAATATACATATCTATTAATATGTTACCTATATATAGATGATATATCTTAATAGATACTATATCTGTATATATAATTTATCATCTCTATAGAATCTATTGAAAATACAAGATGATAGTGATAAGATTAAGTGTATATCAATATAAATGGAGGTTATTGTTATGAGCAAGAATATCGATTGGGATAATCTCGGTTTTGGTTATGTAGAAACCGACTACCGTTATTTGACTACATATAAAGATGGTAAATGGGACGAAGGTGGTCTAATTACTGATGCTAACGTTGTCCTTAATGAATGTGCTGGTGTATTCCAATACGCTCAAACTGTTTTTGAAGGTTTGAAAGCATACTATACAAAAGATGGTCACATCGTATGCTTCCGTCCAGATTTGAATGCAGAACGTTTGAATCAATCCTGTGAACGCCTTGTGATGCCTACATTACCTGAAGGTCGTTTCCTCGAAGCTGTAAAAGAAGTTGTAAAAGCAAATAAAGACTTTGTTCCTCCATATGGTCATGGTGCAAGCCTTTATATTCGTCCTTACATGATGGGTACAAACTCCGTTATCGGTGTAAAACCTGCTGATGAATATCAATTCCGTGTGTTTACAACACCAGTAGGTCCTTACTTTAAAGGTGGTGCTAAACCAATCAAAATTCGTATTACTGATTTTGATCGTGCAGCTCCTCATGGTACTGGCCATATTAAAGCTGGTTTGAATTATGCTATGAGTTTGTATGCTATCACTGATGCTCATAATAAAGGCTATGCAGAAAATATGTATCTTGATGCGGCTACTCGTACACATGTAGAAGAAACTGGTGGTGCTAACTTCATCTTCATTACGAAAGATGGTAAATTAGTTACACCTAAATCTGATAGTATCTTGCCATCCATTACACGTCGTTCTTTGATGTATGTAGCAGAACACTACCTTGATATGACTGTAGAACATCGTCCTGTTCATAAAGATGAATTAAAAGACTTTGCTGAAATTGGTCTTTGTGGTACAGCGGCTGTTATTTCTCCAGTAGGTCAAATCGATACTCCAGAAGGCACTATTAATGTTCCTGCTGGCATGGATGATATGGGTCCTATCACTAAAAAATTATATGACACATTACTTGGCATTCAACATGGTGAAATCGAAGCTCCTGAAGGCTGGGTAGTTAAAATTTGCTAATTATTTAACTATGCAAATATGATTTAATTATGCAAACATGAAAGTATATAAAAATGGCATCTACCGTATGATAGATGCCGTTTTTGTTTTGTATTTTATTATTTTAATAAAGTAAATAAGATATTAGCAATAAACCTATTAGTAAAATAGTAGATTATTAGTTAGATTTTGCTCTACTATGCACTTTAGCCATAAATTTTTCGTTGTTAATGACAAAGCGTTCATGTGTACCACGACCGATAATACCAATGCCATCAGAAGCTTCGATATCGAATGTGATTTTGCGACCTTCTACGGCGCTTACAATAGCTTTTGCTGTTACTGTTGCACCAAGTGGAGTAGGGGCTTCATGGGTGATGGATAAAGCAATACCTACAGTGCCTTCACCTTCTTCTAAGTATGGTTGTACTGCTTCTTGAGCCGCTTCTTCCATTAAAGCGCACATGGCTGGTGTGGCAAAGACATCTAAAGAACCAGATTTCATTGTTTTAGCAATATTAGATTCTGTAACTGTTACAGTAGCCGTAGCTGTTTGACCTGCTGATACCATATTATACCTTCTTTCATTAAGAAAATTCTCGTTATAATAGTATTATACATCTTTCGATAATTTTTATGCTAATGTAATGATACATATTTTATAGATATATGTATACACCTCTAATGCTATATCGGTTATCAATTTTAAATATATTAAAAAAGCTATTCAAATTAAAGAAATGTAACTAGTTATAACTGTTCTATAGAATACGTGATATAATGAAGCTAGTCTTTTTTATACGAGGTATATATGAGTAAAAGAAATTTAAAACCTTCTGGTGAAGGTTGGGTACAGTTAATAGCAGGCATAGGTTTTATTGTTTTATTAATTATTATAAATATTGTAGATCCTACATTTTATCCGACCATGTGGCACTTAGCAACAAGTGGCTCTATGGAAGAGGTAGCGGAGTATATTCAAAGTTTTGGCCCTATGGCCATGTTGGTGAGTATGGTCCTCGATATTTTTGTTAACGCCGTAGGCTTTTTACCGTCAATTTTCATATCTACAGCTAATGGTTTAGTATTTGGTATGTGGCCAGGGATCATTATTTCTTGGTTGGCTGAAACAATTGGTGTAGTCATTAGCTTTTATATTATGCGTTACTTCTTACGTGATACAGCGGACAAGTTGATTGCTAAGAGTACGGTATTGATGAAAGTAGATGATTTTTCCGGTAAAAATGGTTTTGTGGTCATGTTATTTGCACGATCCTTACCGTATTTTCCATCTGGAGTCATTACCGCCTTAGGGGCCATTAGTAAAATCAAACCTAGAGATTATATATTGGCAAACTTGATTGGTAAATTTCCATCTACGGCTTTAGAAGTAGCTATTGGTACAGATATTGTAAATTTCCAAGAAAATATGGGACGATTAGGAATTATTGTTCTTGTTGCAGGTGTTGTATACTTCATTCTTTGGAAAGTATATAAGAACTATATTAATAAGAAAAATGCGGAACAAGAGCATGATCCTAATGCGTAATATAAAGTCTAATTAGGTAAGCCATTACAAAATAACTAATTAACTATAGGCTGCTTACGTTTTAATAATGTAATATTCTTAATTCTTGATGTTAGTAATATTTTCTACTTAGAAGTGTTTTCTACATAGTATATATGAAAGAGGCGATAGTATGAGCTTTTCTCTTCCTGAACGTGTAACCTTAAAAGGTCCTAATTTTATTCGTGAAGTATTTGAACGTGGTGTAGGCGTGGAAGGCTTTATTAGCTTTGGTATTGGTAATCCTGCGCCAGAAGCGATACCGGTAGAGGTCATCGAAAGGGCTTTTGATGAAGTTGTGCATTCTAATCCTATGAGCCTTTTACAATATGGTCCAATGCAAGGTGATGCACATTTAGCAGAACTTACGTTAGAACGTTTAGTACAAACTCATAAGATGAATTCGGAAGGACAAGGTCTCATTATTTCCAATGGTGCAGGTCAATTATTAGGTCTTGTACCAATTACAGTTTTAGAACCAGGCGATGAAGTGTATATGGATGAATTTACTTTCACCAGTGCTATTAACTCTGTGCGCAACATGGGCGGTAAAGCAATAGGTATTAAAACTGACGAGTACGGTATGATTCCGGGTGAGTTAGAAAAAGCGGCTCAATCTGGTAAAGGTAAATATATTTATCTAATTCCCAACTTCCAGAATCCAACAGGCATTACTATGCCTTTAGAGCGCCGTAAGGAGATTTATGCTATTGCATCTAAATATGATTTATTTATCTATGAAGATGATCCATATGGTGAAATTCGTTTCGCCGGAGAATATATTCCAACGTTCAAATCCTTCGACACAGAAGATCGTGTTCTGTATGCAGGTTCTTATTCTAAAACATTATCTGCAGGCTTGCGTGTAGGCTTCTTATTTGGCCCAACTAAAGTTATTGAAGCTATCCAAGCATTAAAAAATAATACGGCCGGTCAAATGCCATTAGTAACTCAAAAGGTGGTAGCGAAGGTTCTTGATACCATTGATTACGATGCTCATTTAGATAATGTACGAAAAGTATATAAAATGAAATGTGAAGCTTTACTTAACGCTTTTAAAAAGTATGCGAGTTCTAAAGTTCATTTGACACAACCTACAGGTGGTATGTTTGCATGGATGACGATGCCTGAGGATGTAGATTGTGATGTATTCTTTGAAACTTGTATGGACCGCAATGTTGGGATTATTAAATGTGGTGCCTTTGCAGCAGATGGAGCAGGAGCAGGTCATGCATTTCGTTTGAGCTATACGGTACCAACAGTAGAGGAAATTACAAAGGGGATGGAAATTCTCGGCGGGTTAACTAAAGAATTTTGTGGTGAGTAATATATTGATAATTTTTGATATAACGTGATACAATGTAGGCGTAGATACATTGTGTTTACCATATAAAAAAGTTTTTAATATAGATGTGAGGTATAGCCTCAAAGAAAGTAGGTGTTTACTATGGGTTGCGGTAGCAGCAGTGATTGTGGCGGATGCCCATCTCAATCTTCTGGTTGCGGTGGTGGCGCGTCTCAACAACCTCAAGATCTTACAGCTCAATTACACGAGCTTAGTTCTGTTAAACATGTAATTGGTGTAGTATCTGGCAAAGGTGGCGTAGGTAAATCCTCCGTTACCAGCTTGATGGCCATTACAATGGCGCGTAAAGGTTACAAAGTAGGTATCCTCGATGCGGATATTACAGGTCCTTCTATTCCTAAGATGTTTGGCATTAAGGAAAAGGCATATGCTGACGAAATCGGTATGTATCCTGTAAAATCTAAAGGCGGTATTGACGTTATGTCTGTTAACCTCCTTTTGGAAAACGATACAGATCCTGTTTTATGGCGTGGTCCTATTTTAGGTAATGTAGTAAAACAATTTTATACAGATGTTATTTGGAAAGACATCGATTATTTATTTGTTGATATGCCACCGGGAACAGGTGACGTAGCGATTACTGTATATCAATCCTTGAAATTGGACGGTATTATTATCGTTACATCTCCTCAAGACTTGGTATCCATGATTGTTGAAAAAGCAGTTAAAATGGCTGATTTAATGCAAGTGCCTATTATTGGTGTGGTGGAAAACTACTCTTACTTCCATTGCCCAGATAACGGTAAGGATTATCAAATTTTTGGTGAAAGCCACATCGAAGAAATCCTTCAAAAATACGGTCTATTATTGTTGAACCGTTTACCAATTGACCCAACTATTGCAAACCTTTGCGATAAAGGTGATATTGAGTCTATCGAAAAAACAAATTTAGAGGACGTATCTCTACCTGAATAGGATTCATATGATGATGAAAGCTGTGTATTTATAAATGCACAGCTTTTTATCACATCTTTTTATGGTGAATTATGTTATATTTATGGTAGGAAGATAGAATTATATCTTTAATTCTCTTACTACAGATATGCTGAACATAGTTAGTATAGATTTTTATTTTTCTTAACATGATACTATAGGGTGTATTGGCATATATTGGTTTAATTTTAATGTTTTCCTATGTAGGACGTATGTGTATGAAAAAACTATTGAACTGGATCATTCCAGCAGCCTTTGGTTTAGGTCTGTGGTTTGTTCCAACTCCAGAGGGATTAACTCCTCAGTCATGGCATTTATTTGCAATCTTTGTAGCTACTATCGTAGGCTTCATTACTCAGCCGTTACCGATTGGTGGCGTATCTATCGTTGTTATTACTGTTGCTGCATTGACAGGCACATTAAAGATTAGTGAAGGTATTTCAGGTTTTGCTAACTCTGCAATCTGGCTAATTGTAGGTGCTTTCTTATTCTCTCGTGGCTTTATTAAAACTGGTTTGGGGAAACGTATTGCTTATAATTTGATTTCTGCTTTTGGTAGTAGCTCCTTGCGTTTGGCCTATGCATTGGCTTTGTCTGATTTGATTTTAGCTCCCGCAACACCATCTAACACAGCTCGTGTAGGCGGTGTAATCATGCCAATTACAACTAGCTTAGCAAAAGCTTTCGGTTCTGAACCACAAGATGGACCTCGTAAAATTGGTTCTTTCTTGATGCAATCAATTTACCAAGTAAATACGATTACATCTGCGATGTTCCAAACATCCATGGCTGGTAATACATTGGTTGCAGCATTAGCGCTTCAATCTTTTGGTATTGGTATTACATGGGGCGACTGGGCTATGGCAGCTATCGTACCTGGTATTATTGCATTGATTATTATGCCGTATTTCATTTATAAAGTATATCCACCGGAAATCAAAGATGCTCGTGAAGCTCAACAAATGATTCGTGAAGAGTTAAAAGGTCTTGGCAAGATTTCTTTCCAAGAATGGGTAATGCTTGGCGTATTTATTTTAGCATTAGTATTGTGGGCTACGTCTCAATTTACAAAACTTGATGCTACAACTGTTGCATTCTTAGGTATTTCTATTTTACTTGCTACAGGCGTTCTAATTTGGGACGATGTTAAGAGTGAAAAGGGTGCTTGGGATACATTGGTTTGGATGGGTACATTGATGGGCTTTGCCGGATTCCTTTCCAAATTGGGCTTTATCAAATGGGCTACAGTTCAAGTGGGTGGTTATATTCCAGAAGGCTCTTGGGTAATTGCCTTTGTTGTAGCTGTTCTTGTTAATACATATGCTCACTATGTATTTGCATCCTTAACAGCACATATTTCTGCGATGTTCGTAGCATTCTCTGCAATCGCTATTTCTGCAGGTGCCCCACCTATGTTGACATTGTTGATGATTGCATTCACATCTAACTTGTGTATGTCTTTGACTCACTATGCAGCAGGTCCATCTCCAGTAATCTTTAATACTGGTTATGTTCCTCAAAATATATGGTGGAAACTTGGTTTCTTCACATCTGTAATCAACTTAATTATCTTCATGGGTCTTGGCTCTGTATGGATGAAGTTGATTGGTATGTGGTAAAATTTAGTACTGACAATTTTATAGGATTGTAATGGCATGTACTTTAAACCTATTAGACTTAGTGTACTATGCATTTACATCGTATATAAAAAGCCGTCCCGATAGGGGCGGCTTTTTGTGATAAAATATGAGTAGTTAATAGATAATTAATGTAAATATTGTAAAATAATATACATAATAAATTATTCAAGCTAATTGTACAAATTTTATATGATTTGTGCATAGGAGGGACCTATGAAGTTTGATAATGAACAATTATTAAAGTATATTGGCGCTTGTACATCTCCGTATCACACAGTAGATACAAGTTTACAAATGCTATTGGACTCAGGATTTACAGAGCTCAGTTTAGAAGATGAGTGGCAGTTAGACTCTGGTTCTTATGTAGTTAACGTGTTCGGCACCACCTTATTTGCCTTTCATATAGGGAAGAAACCAGAACATACATTACGTATTGCGTCGGCTCATACAGATTTTCCTGCTATTCGTGTTAAACCAAACCCTATAACCTCTATGAAAGGATACACAAAGTTAAATGTAGAAATGTATGGCGGTCTTATAGAAAATACATGGCTTGATCGTCCATTAGGTGCAGCAGGTACGGTTGTGTTAAAAGGAAAAAATGCCTTTGACGTAGATTCTGTTCTAGTCGATACAAAACGGCCTATCGCTATTGTTCCAAACCTAGCTATTCATATGAATCGCTCTGTTAATGATGGGGTTAAACTAAATCGTCAAAAAGAAATGCTTCCTATATTGATGATGGAACGTAATAATGAAGATAATCCTACAAAACCTTTAAATAATAGAAATAATCCAAGTTTATTTTCAGAATCAGATACTCAATACGATGAGTGGACAAAGTTTTTAGCTGATGAAGTAGATTGCGATCCTTCCGAAATATTATCTTATGAAATGACTTTATATCCTACGGAACAAGGCTGTGTACTCGGTACGGAAGGTGATTTCATTAGCTCACCTCGTTTAGATAATTTAACATCTTGCTTTAGTGTATTATCTGGTATTATTCAAGCCAAAAAAATGAATGTTAATGGTGTTCGCTGTGCTATACTCTTTGATAACGAAGAGGTGGGCAGTCGTACGAAACAAGGTGGGGCTGGCATGATATTACCAAATCTCGTTAAACGCGTGTATGACGCATTAGGATATTCTAATCAAGAGATGGACAGCTTTATCTCTAAAGGCTTTATGATTTCCTCCGATGTAGCACACGGATTACACCCAAACTATCCAGAGAAAAATGACATTACGAATATTCCTGTACTTAATAAAGGGCTATCCCTTAAGATTGCATGTAGCCAATCTTACGCTGGGGATGCTAAGGCCATTGCTATCGTTAAAGGCCTTTGTGAAGAAGCGGATGCACAGTATCAGATTTATGTAAATCGTTCGGATATTCCAGGTGGATCTACAGTAGGTTCCATTTCATCAGCTATGTTACCAATGCGTACTATTGATGTAGGCTTGCCTCTTTTAGCAATGCATTCAGCTAGAGAATTGATGGGGGCAGCTGATCAAGAGCAATTAAATCGATTAATGAATCATTTTCTAGGTGGTAAGTAATATAAAATGGAATTTATTCGATGTGCATTATTGAAAGACATATGATTTTTTGTAATGAACAGTAAAAAATATATTTTATACTTTCATAATTGGTATAATCCTTTAAATATAATGAAAATATTGTATAATAAGTATATATTATTATGAATATAAAACCTCATCATAAATTTTGATGAGGCTTTCCTCAATATTGATTTATCTATAAGTATAGGAAATATTCATATATTAATAAAAATGAAAGCTGATAGTTCACATTTGTGGAAGCTAGTAGGAGGCAATACATGAGAAAAATTAAATCCGTATTGGTTGCCAACCGTGGAGAAATTGCGATCCGCGTGTTCCGTGCATGTAATGAAATGGGAATTAAAACTGTAGCCATTTACTCTAAAGAGGATACATTATCCTTGCACCGTAACCAAGCCGATGAAGCCTATCTCGTAGGGGAAGGTAAAAAACCAGTTGACGCATATCTTGATATTGAAGATATCATCCGTATTGCAAAAGAACATGACATCGATGCTATCCATCCAGGTTATGGCTTCTTATCTGAAAATGAAGGCTTTGCTCGTCGTTGTGAAGAAGAAGGAATTATCTTTATTGGGCCTAAAATCAAGCATTTGAATATGTTTGGTGATAAAGTAAATGCTCGTGAGCAAGCTAAATTAGCAAAAATTCCGATGATCCCAGGTTCTGATGGGGCTTTAAAAGATTATGCTCAACTAGAAGAATTTGCTGATACACATGGTTTTCCATTGATGATTAAAGCCGTTAATGGCGGCGGCGGTCGTGGTATGCGTGAAGTTCATCATAAAGAAGATCTTCGAGATGCATATGATCGTGCTAAATCTGAAGCGAAAGCTGCGTTTGGCGATGATGATGTATATGTAGAAAAACTTATCGTAGAGCCTAAACATATTGAAGTTCAAATCTTAGGTGATGAACATGGCAATGTAGTTCATTTGCATGAACGTGATTGCTCTGTTCAACGTCGTCACCAAAAAGTAGTTGAAATGGCGCCAGCCTTTGCGTTATCATTAGAAACTCGTAAAGCTGTATGTGATGCTGCCGTTAAAATCATGAAAAATGTTGGCTACGTGAATGCAGGTACTGTAGAATTTTTGGTAACTGCTGATGGTAGCTTCTACTTTATCGAAGTTAATCCACGTATTCAAGTAGAGCATACTGTAACAGAAATGATTACAGATATTGACATTGTTCATGCTCAAATTAGAATCGCTGAAGGCTTTAGTTTACATAGCCCTGAAGTAGGTATTCCTGAGCAGGATAAAATTCCTTGTAAAGGCACTGCTATCCAATGTCGTATTACCACAGAAGATCCTAAAAACAACTTTATGCCTGATACCGGTAAAATCTTAGCGTACCGTAGCTCTGGTGGTTTTGGTATCCGTCTTGATTCTGGTAATGCTTTTACAGGTGCCGTTGTAACACCTTACTATGACTCCTTGCTTGTGAAAGCGACAGCATTTGGTCCTAACAACGAAGAAACTATTCGTAAAATGCTTCGTTGCTTAAAAGAGTTCCGTATTCGCGGTGTAAAAACAAATATTCACTTCTTGATTAATGTATTGGAACATCCTGAATTCCAAAGTGGTTCTTACAATGTAAACTTCATTGAAGAACATCCTGAATTATTCGAATTGAAACCAGATCGTGACCGTGGTACTAAATTATTACGTTACATTGCTGATGTTACAATTAATGGCTATTCTGGTGCAGGGGCTCAAGAGGTTCCTGACTTTGAACCGATTCAAATGCCATCTACTTTGGATGTAAGTCCAGCATCTGGTACAAAACAAAAATTTGATGAACTTGGACCAGATAAATTCAGTAAATGGTTATCGGAACAAAAACAAGTATTCTTCACTGATACCACTTGGCGTGATGCCCATCAATCCTTGTTTGCTACACGTCTTCGTACAATCGATATGGCTCGCGTAGCTGGTCATGCTGCAAAAGGTGTACCTAACTTATTCTCCTTAGAATGTTGGGGGGGTGCTACTTTTGACGTATCATACCGATTCTTACATGAAGATCCGTGGGAGCGTTTGCGCATGTTCCGTCGTGAAGTGCCAAATACATTGCTTCAAATGCTTCTTCGTGGTGCAAATGCCGTAGGTTACACATCGTATCCAGACAACGTAGTTCGTCAATTCATTCAACGGGCTGCTGCTAATGGTATTGATGTATTCCGCGTATTTGATAGCTTGAATAGTCTTGATAATATGCATGTTGCTATCGATGAAGTGCGTGCACAAAATAAAATAGCTGAAGTTGCATTGTGCTATACTGGCGATATCCTTGATGGTGCTCGTACAAAATACAACTTGGACTATTATGTAAATATGGCAAAAGAGCTTGAAAAAGCTGGTGCCAATATTATTGCCATTAAAGATATGGCCGGCCTTTTAAAACCACAAGCTTCTTATAACTTGGTATCTGCCTTGAAAGATGCTGTCTCTGTTCCAATTCACTTGCATACTCATGAAGGCTCCGGTAACTCTATCTATACATATGGCCGCGCTGTAGATGCTGGTGTTGATGTAATCGACTTAGCATACTCAGCATTTGCTAATGGTACTTCTCAACCTAGCATGAATTCCATGTACTATGCATTGTCTGGTCATGAACGTCAACCAGAAATGAACATTGATTACATGGAAGAAATGTCTCATTATTTTGGTAGTATCAGACCATATTACAAAGGTGTAGATAAAGCAGAAGCATATCCTAATACTGAAGTATATCAACATGAAATGCCAGGTGGACAATACTCTAACTTGCAACAACAAGCTAAAATGGTAGGGCTTGGTGATCGTTGGACAGATATTAAGAAAATGTACCACCAAGTAAACATGATGTTTGGTGATATCATTAAAGTTACACCATCCTCTAAAGTGGTAGGGGATATGACATTGTACATGGTACAAAACAACTTAACTGAAAAAGATATCTACGAAAAAGGCGATGTATTGGATTTCCCTCAATCCGTAGTTGAATTCTTTGAAGGACGTCTTGGTACTCCATATCAAGGCTTCCCTGAAAAATTACAAAAAATCATCTTGAAAGGTGCTCGCCCAATCACAGTTCGCCCTGGTGCTGTATTACCTCCAACAGATTTTGAACATATTCGTCATGAATTAAGCGAAATGGGAGCCCAAACAACTGATGAAGATATTAGTGCATATTGCTTGTATCCTAAGGTTTACCAAGATTACAATAAATTTGTAAAAGACTTTGGTGATGTATCTGTATTAGATACTCCAACATTCTTCTTTGGTATGAAACGGGGCGAAGAAATCCAAGTAACCATTGAAAAAGGTAAAACACTGATTATCAAGATGAATGGTTTCTCTGAACCTGATGAAGATGGTAACCGCATCGTATTGTTCGAGTTTAATGGTCAACCTCGTAGCATTAAGGTTCATGATAAACATGCTAAGACAACTGGTGTTGTTCGTCGCAAAGCAGATGAATCTAACCCTGGTGAAATAGGTGCTACATTGTCTGGTTCCGTTGTTAAGATCCTCATTAAGAATGGTCAATCTGTAACTAAAGGTGAACCATTGATCGTTACAGAAGCGATGAAAATGGAAACAACAATTACAGCTCCTATCGATGGTATCGTAGAAGAAATCCTTGTACGTGAAGGTAGCCGTATCGAATCTGGTGACTGCTTGCTTCGTATTGAAGATGCTTTAAAACGATAAGCTAACAATCATTTAAAATTAAAAATATTATTTCTCAAATATTTCATAAAATGAAAAATTGAAGAATAATGGAAGAATCCCTAGGAAATCCTAGGGATTCTTTGTATTTTCAAGGGTTTCATGGTACTATATAATATAGAGAAAATGGGCGTATTATGCGTTATTTTAGAATGATTAGTAGAAAAGGAGTAGTAACAGATGAGATGTCCTTATTGCCAACACACAGACACGAAGGTAACAGACTCTAGAATGACTGATGAAGGTAATAGTATTCGCCGTCGCCGTGAATGTATCAATTGTGGCCGTCGCTTTACTACCTATGAAATTATAGAAGAAGTACCACTTATGGTATTGAAGAAAAATGGACGACGTGAATTATTTGACCGCGGTAAGCTACTGAATGGGTTATTGCGCTCTTGTGATAAGCGTACAGTTCCTATGTCTGTGATGGAGCAAGTAGTTAATGATGTAGAGCGTGACATTCGGAATGAAATTAACCAAGAGGTTACAACTGATCGCATTGGTGAGCTTGTGTTACAACAACTGAAAGACATAGATCAAGTTGCATATGTTCGTTTTGCCAGTGTATATCGTAAGTTTGATAATATTGATAGCTTTATGGAAGAGTTAAAGGCTCTGAAGAAGTTAGACGCTAAAAAGCCGAAACGCAAACCTGTCGTAGAAGAATAATTGATTTTGTATTACTGATTGGTTATACATAGTTTTGAAATTAGCGATGTGTGAGGCTTTATGATAGATTTACATTGTGATACGATGATGCAATTGCTAGATCATCCTCATAGTGGTGATTTATATCGTAATACTTGGAAAATAGATATAGAAAAATTACAAAAGGCTCATAGCAAGATACAAGACTTTGCACTCTTTATTAATATGGGTGAGACGAATGACCCTTATGGTCGCTATGAAGAGATGCGTAATTTGTGTGTATCACAAATTCATAACTATGGAGAGCACATACAACATGTGCTCTCTTATCAAGATGTAGAGTCTGTATACAAGTCTGGTAAGATTGGGGCGCTCATGTCTATTGAGGAAGGTGGAGTGCTAGGTGGCGATTTAAATAAACTTAAACAAGCTTACCAAGATGGAGTCAGACTTATAACGCTAACATGGAACTATCCAAATGGACTTGGCGAGCCACACTGTGGTGAGCAACATAAAAAATTAACATCTAAAGGTGTTGAATTTGTAGAAGCTATGCAAGAGTTAGGGATAATTGTTGATTGCTCTCATCTTAATGATGCTGGTACAGAGCAACTAGGAGATATTCTAGATGTTCCTTTTATAGCATCTCATTCAAATGCACGGGAAGTTCGGGCTCATACGCGAAATTTACCAGATAATCTTATTAGACTTATTGCTAATAAGGGAGGTATTATAGGACTTAATTTTGCACAGAATTTTCTCGGTACATCGCCAATTAGTCGCATTGAAGATATTGTTAAACATGGTCTATATCTCATCGACAAGGGCGGTGAAGATGTAGTGGCATTAGGAACTGATTTTGATGGGATTCCACCCGACACAGAGATTGCAGATATGTCTCAAATGAGTCGTCTTTATGATGCTTTTAAAGAGGCAGGTTTATCTGTGGAACAATGTGAAAAGTTATTCTGGAAAAATGCAGATAGACTATTAAAGGAGATTTTATAATGACTGATTTAAATCCAATCATTGCTGATCGTTTTACAGAGCATCTTGAAGTGTTTGGTAAAACGATGGAACATATGGATACCATTCAAGAAATCGGATATCGCTGTAAAGCGGCTTTAGAAAATGGTAATAAAATTTTGTTCTGTGGTAATGGTGGCTCTGCGGCGGACTCTCAACATTTAGCAGCTGAATTGATTTGTCGCTTTAAAAAGGAACGGCGCTCTCTTGCAGGCATTGCATTAACTACTGATACATCTGCATTAACAGCTATTGCGAATGACTATGATTTTGAATCTATTTTTGCACGTCAAGTAGAGGGCTTAGGCCGTACAGGTGATGTTCTCATCGGTATTTCTACATCTGGTAACTCCAAGAATGTTGTAAAAGCTGCAGAAATGGCCCGTTCTATCGGTATGCATACCATTGCTTTCACTGGGGAAGGCGGTGGCAAACTAGCCGAACTATGTGATATTACGCTGGCTATTCCCAGTAATGTGACAGCGCGCATTCAAGAAATGCATATCTTAGCTGGGCACATTATGTGCGAAATTATTGAAGAAGATTATTAACCGATAGGTTTTTACTCATAGATACACATTGTTTCAATTAAAAATTTATTTAAATTAGGAACATATGTAATTTTGATAAGGAATAGGTGGATTATGATAAATACTACCATTAATCAATTTTTAACAAAACAACTACCGAACTTAAAGATTGCCGTTGTAGGTGATGTAATGGTAGATCGTTATGTTTTTGGTGATGTAAGTCGTATTTCTCCAGAAGCACCGGTTCCTGTAAACCGCGTGTCCAAGATGAAAGAGGTCCTTGGTGGAGCTGGTAATGTTGCATCTAATTTGTCTAATTTAGACTGTAAGGTGTATCTTGGTGCATTAGCAGGTAATGATGACCATGGCCGTTTATTACAACATTTACTTGATACTGATAAAATCGATACGACTGGTTTAATCACTAGTGATGACCGCTCTACTATTACTAAGATGCGCATCTTAGGTGATCGTCAACAAATGATGCGTCTTGATTTTGAAACGATTACAGATCTAACGTACCAAGAAGAGCAACAATTATCTAGTTGGCTTGAAAATCTATGTAAAGTTGGTATCGATGGTATTGTCGTATCCGACTATGGTAAAGGCGTTTGTACACCTACCTTATTGAAGACAATCTTTAGTTTGGCTAAGGAATATGGTGTGCAAACAATCGTAGATCCTAAGGGTGCAGACTGGTCTAAATATAATGGTGCTACATGTATTACACCGAATGTGAAAGAGCTTGGTGAATGTGTAGGCCGTAAATTAGAAAATGATGATGCTACTATCGTGGAGGCTGCTAAGTCTGTACTCGCTACTGTAGATTTAGATTATATTGTAGCTACGCGCTCTGCAAAAGGGATTACGGTTATTGCAAAGGATGGCCGTACATGGCATAATCCTGCTACTCAACAAGAGGTATTCGATGTGAGTGGTGCAGGAGATACCGTTGTATCCATGATGATGACCTGTCTTGCAAGTGGTTTATCGATGCGTTTAGCCTTGCATATCGCCAATGGTGCAGCGGGTATCGTAGTATCTAAGGTTGGTACGTATCCAATACATCGTTCTGAGCTATTAGACTTATGGCATTCCTATAAACATAGTATTCAATCTAAACCATTATATACAAAGGAAGAAATGAAAGAACTCGTTTCACAATGGCAAAGCAAAGGTGAGACAGTAGTGTTCACCAATGGTTGTTTTGACATTCTTCACCTTGGACATATCACGTATTTACAAGAGGCCGCACAGCTTGGAGACCATCTCATCATTGGTTTGAATTCAGATGCATCTGTTAAACGTCTTAAAGGCGATACTCGTCCTATCGTTAGTGAAGAGGATCGAGCAGCTTTATTGAGTGCATTGCAGTGTATTGACGGGGTTGTATTATTTGAAGAAGATACTCCTGCTGAGTTATTAGCGTACTTACGTCCTAATACTCTTGTTAAGGGCGGAGATTACAAAATCGAAGATATTATCGGACGGGAGTTCGTTGACAATGTAGAGGTTCTTTCGTTTAAAGAAGGTTACTCTACATCAGATATTGTAGGGAAAATAGCCACTATGGCTAAGGAGGGCAAATTATGATTATCGTAACAGGTGGTGCTGGTTTTATTGGCAGTAATATTGTGAAAGCACTGAATGATCGTGGTCGTACAGATATTCTCATCGTAGATGATCTTACAGATGGTCGTAAGATTCGCAATATTCAAAATCTAGAATTTCTAGATTACATCGATTGTGATGATTTTGATTGTGCTATTGCTGATGGTACATTCGATGTAGGCCCTATTGAAGTCGTATTTCATGAAGGTGCTTGTGCAGACACAATGGAATATAATGGCAAATACATGATGAAGAACAACTATGAAGGTTCTAAAAATCTATTCCATTATTGCCAAGACCGTCGCATTCCATTCATCTATGCATCCTCTGCATCTACATATGGTAATGGTACAAATGGTTTCGTAGAAAGGCCTGAAGCTGAAGAAGCACTTAATCCATATGCGTATTCTAAGCTGTTATTCGACCGTTATGTACGCAAATATGAAGGTGAATATACTGCACAAGTTGTAGGTTTGCGTTACTTTAACGTATACGGTCCAAATGAAGCTCATAAAGATAAAATGGCTTCTTTAGTACGCCAAATGTTCTACAAAAATAAAGAAATAGGTATCATTAACCTCTTTGAAGGTACGGATGGCTACGAAGATGGTGGTCAAACACGTGACTTTATCTATGTAAAAGACGTAGTTAATGTAAACTTTTATTTTTGGGAGCATCCTGAAATCTCTGGTACTTTCAACTGTGGTACAGGTAATGCTCATAGCTTTAACCAATTCATGCAAGCTGTAATTGACTACAATGGTCAAGGCAAAATTGAATATGTGCCATTCCCAGAGGTGTTAAAAGGCAAATACCAAAGCTTTACAGAGGCTGATACTACTAAATTGTTAGCAGCTGGCTATGATAAAGGGTTCCATAAAATGGAAGATGCGGTTAAAGAATACTGTGAACTATTAGATAATAATGAAGGGTATTTACGCTAATGCGCAAGGTATTATTTTTAGATCGCGATGGTGTTATTAACAAGGATGTTAGTTATCTATATAAAATCAGCGATTTAGAGTGGGTAGATGGTGCAAAAGAGGCCCTTGCTTATGCTCATAGTAAGGGCTATGATCTCATTGTAGTGACAAATCAGAGTGGTGTAGCTCGTGGTTATTATAAAGAATCTGATGTTCAGATTTTACATGACTATATGGCTCATGAACTAGATCGCAGTGGAGCACCGATTTTACATTTCTATTACTGTCCACATCATAAAGAAGGTATTGTTCCTCTCTATGCAGTAGAATGTGAATGTAGAAAGCCTAAACCTGGCATGATTAAGCAAGCTATTAAGGATTATGATGTAAATATATCAGATAGTTTTCTTATCGGTGACAGTCAACGTGATGTTGATGCAGCTGAGGCTGCTGGCATTAAGGGGTACCTATTTAAAGGTTCTAATCTATTGGATTTCATTAAAACAATAATTTAATCATTTATTCCATTTAGTCTATTTCGGAAGAATATATTTGGGTTTGTTGTGTTGTATTTGGGGAGGCTTTATGAAAGATTACAAGAATATACTCATCATCAAGATGAGTTCCTTAGGTGATGTAATTCACGCATTGCCTACCTTGTACGCTGTGCGCAAGAATTGGCCTAATGCGCGTATTACATGGGCTATTCATGAGCAATTCGCTAGCCTCTTACCTGGTACACCATGGGTTGATGATGTGATTATCATTGACAAAAAACAACTAAAGAAGCCTACGTATTTATATCAATTGCGCAAGGAGCTACATAGTCGTCATTTTGATATGACCTTAGACCTTCAATGCATCGCAAAAAGTGCTATTGTTTCTTTATTATCTGGTGCCCCTGAAAAATATGGCTACTGGGAGCTTCGTGAGGGCAGTAATCTTGTTAATAAAGCCTTAGTAGGTGAGCATAAATACGACCATGTTATCGAACGGTATCTTGATACTGTACGTGCACTTGGTGGCGAGGTAGAGGAGATTGAATTTCCTATGCCAGCTTACGTTGAGGCTGAGAAATCTATAAAACAAAAGTTGAAATGCCATGGTGTAGATGATGAATATATTGTAGTTGTACCAGGGGCACGATGGATTGTTAAGGAGTGGCCACTTCTAAATTTTGGAGAACTTTGTATTCGTTTATGTGAATCTGGTAAGAAGGTTGTTATTGCCGGTGCTCCTGATGATGTAGATAAAGGTGCTTTCATAGAAAATTATGTAAAACATAAGAATCTCATCAATTTAGTGGGATCTACAACCATGCCTGAACTCATTGAGTTGATTCGTCATTGTCAAATTTTTATTAGTGCCGATACGGGACCATTGCATATTGCAAATGCTTTGAAGCGTCCTTTAATTGCCATGTTTGGTACAACATCTCCTAAACGTACAGGCCCTTATGGTGGTAGTCATGTACATCTCATTATTTCACCTACTTCTAAGGCTACACCTGAGCAACCACTAGTAGATGATTCAGACTGTATGGCACAAATTCCTGTAGACGCGGTATGGTCAGTGTATGAACAAGTACTTGGAAAGGAACTATAATGGAACTAGATTATAAGCGCATTGTGGTAACCTTTTTAATGCATTTAGGCGATGTTATATTAACGACTCCGTTTTTAGAAGTGCTTCGCAAAGCGGCTCCTCATAGTCATATTACGTATGTAATAGATGAAAAATTACAACAAGTAATGGAATATAATCCAAATATTGATGAACTTATTGTTGTAGATAAAAAAGGGCGCCATAATAGCATCTCAGGTCTCAATGAAGTGGCTCGTGAAATCAATGCTAAGGGAAAACCTGACATTGTCATTAATTTACATCCCAATGAGCGTACTTCATATTTAGCATGGAAGATTCATGCACCTATTACAACTGGTATGAGTCATTTCCTCTTTAGACCATTCATGACAAAGTATACGCGGTTAGATCGTAAAACTCGTCATGCTGCGGATATGTACATTAATGTACTAGAGCAATTAGGTGTAACAGATACTTCTAACTCTGGTTTACATATTGAGACCTGTGAAGAATGGTGTCGTCAGGCTCGAGAGTTTTATTCTGGTCACGGATTAACTGATACTGATATACTCATTGGATTTAATATCGGTAGCGCCGTTCCTGAGAAACGTTGGCCAGCTGAACGATTTGCTCATGTAGCAGATTACTTTGGTCGTTTAGGCTATAAGACGGTTTTCTTTGGCGGACCTATGGACCTTGAAATGGTGCAGCCTGTAGTAGAACAAATGGAAACAAAGCCTATTGTGGCTACCGGAAAATTCCAGTTAGGTCCTTTGGCAGCGGCTATGAGCCGTTGTAATCTATTAATTACTAATGACTCTGGACCAATGCATGTAGGAATCAGTCAAGGTGTGCCAATTGTGGCACTGTATGGTCCATCAAATCCATTCTTTTATGGACCTTATCAAGCTCATGCTATCGTTTTAGAAACGATGGATTCTTATGAGATTGGTAAAAGCATGAAAAAAATTATTAAAGAAGGAAATTATAAAGGTTTATCTGTAATTTCTGAAGATCAGGTTATTAAAGCAGCGGAAACATTGCTTTTAGAATCGAAATAAACATATGAACTATATTGTATTTGATTTAGAATGGAATCAACCCTATAGCAATGACATTAGCTTTATGAAGCGCACAAAAATGCCGTTGACAGGGGAAATCATTCAAATCGGAGCGGTAAAACTGAATGAAAAGATGGACATTATAGATCATTTTACGATGTTCATCAAACCTCAATATCTGACACGGATGCATAAACATGTGCGCGAGTTGACAGGGATAACTACCCATGAGCTCAATCATGGTGTGCCATTCAAGACGGCTATGCAGTACTTTCAAAAATGGTGTGGTGATGAATATATGCTGCTTTCTTGGGGATCAGACGATATTCTTATCCTTCGAGAAAATCTTATGCTTCATAAGATGAAAGCATTATCTTATGATCAATGGGTAGATGCGCAAATGATTTATTCTTATCAACGCTATGGAACAAGTCAACAGTATTCTGTGGCGCATGCTATGGAGGATCTCAATATATCGACGGAGCATTTATCTGCTCATAATGCCTTGCATGATGCAGTTTTTACAGCTCACATTTGTCAGACTTTAGATATTGCACAAGGAATTCTGCATTATGATCTAATTCGCAAGGAAAGTAGTAATCCTTTCCTATATCCTCCTATTCTTACCTTTTTTATGTATGAAAATTTTTCTGAGAAAAAACGTATTGTTCATGATAGAAGAGTACGTATGTCCTTCTGTCCGTACTGTCAAACACGTTTAGAAACGACAAGACCTGAACGATTACAAGGGGATAAGCACCTAGCCATTGGAGTATGTCCTAAACATGGCGATTTTGCGGTGCAACTTAAAGTTGGAAAGTATACGATTAAGTCCGGCAGTAGTAAATTCTATGTTACTAAGGTACTGACCCATTGTACGGATGAAATTCGTTCTCTATATACTCAGAAGTCTGAAATCAATCGCGAAAAAGAGCGAAAATATTTAGAGTATCGTAAGGCGGAACAAGAAAAAGTCCGCCAAAAATAGTTATGTAAATTCAAGTTCGTTTTCTGAACTGTACTATATATTAGGATATGAACTTTTAGAAAGGATAGATTATGGAACGTAAATATGCATGGCATAATTATGATGATGCCACTATGGAAAAGGTATATGCTTTAAGTGATACATATCGTCAATTTTTAGATAATGGTAAAACAGAACGTGAATGCGTTGTGCAAGCTGTAGAATTTGCAGAAGCAAAGGGCTATGTAAATCTAAATGACATTATTAAAAGCAATACGTCAATTAAAGCTGGTGATAAGATTTATTACACACATATGGATAAATCTATTGCTTTATTTAATATTGGTACTGATGATATTGAATTGGGTATGAATATTTTAGGTGCTCATATTGATTCTCCACGCATCGATGTAAAGCAAAATCCACAATATGAGGATAGTAATTTAGTATTTTGGGATACTCATTATTATGGAGGTATTAAAAAATATCATTGGGTAGCTATGCCTCTTGCTATTCATGGCGTTGTGGTAAAAACAGATGGTACTCGTATCAATATTAATATTGGTGATAAGGAAAGCGATCCTGTATTCTGTATTACTGACTTGTTGCCTCATTTGGGACAAGAACAAATGCAAAAAAATGCAGCTAAAGTAATTGAAGGGGAAGCTCTTGATTTACTCATCGGTAGCCGTCCAGTTAAAGACGAAGAAAAAGAAGGGGTTACTAAATTTATTAATAGCCTTCTTGAAAAAGAGTATGGATTTATTGAACGTGACTTATTGTCTGCAGAACTAGAAATTGTACCAGCTGGTAAAGCACGTGATATGGGCTTTGATCGTTCCATGGTAATGGCGTATGGCCAAGATGATCGCGTGTGTGCCTACACATCCTTGGTAGCAATGCTTGAAGTGGATAATGTAAAGCGTACTACTTGTTGCTTACTTGTAGATAAAGAGGAAATTGGTTCTGTAGGTGCTACAGGTATGCAATCACGCTTCTTTGAAAATGCAGTGGCTGAAATTTTAACACTTATGGGTAAACCTAATTCTGTAAGTGTACGTCGTACGTTGGAGAAATCTCGTATGTTATCCTCCGATGTAAGTGCAGGCTATGATCCGCTTTATGCATCGGCGTATGAAAAGAAAAATGCTTCTTACCTTGGTATGGGTGTAGTATTTAATAAATTTACTGGCTCTCGTGGTAAAGCTGGTTCTAATGATGCGAATGCTGAGTATATGGGCTTTATCCGTCGTGTCATGGAATCTAACAATGTAACATACCAAACAGCAGAGCTCGGTAAGGTTGATTTAGGTGGTGGTGGCACCATTGCGTACATCATGGCTCTTTATGGTATGAATGTCATCGACTGTGGTGTAGCCGTTCTTAGCATGCATGCTCCTTGGGAGGTTACATCTAAGGCTGATATTTACGAGGCTAAACAATGCTATGTGGCGTTCTTAAATGCAGCTGATGAATCAATCTAAGATAATGGGGCTTTCACCAATGGTAAAAGTCCATTCTTTGTGAGGTGTATATGAAGCAAACAGAATTAGGCGCAGCTATAGAGTCTGCGAAAGGAGAGGCTACAGAGGTCAAGACTGTAAAGGTAGATATTTTTGACATCCCTGAAACGAAGGTTGAAGAATATATTGCTAATCGTGAAGAGGTAGCAGAAGCAGCAGCGCAGGTTATGAAATCATACTGTGTTACTGTAAAACGTGAAACCTTAGATCCTGAAGAAGGGGAAGCAGTGGTTGGTTACTATATAACGGGTAAAATTCTAATGTGCGTCATATTGGATCCATTTGAAGTGCCTGTTATGAAGGTAGCTCTCGACAAAGGGACTCTTAAGGACTATATTTTGGCAGCTAATGATCTAACAGAAGACATGTTAGCGTCTCTTGAAAAGTAAAAGGATTTCGTATTTTAATGTGTTCTATAAATGGACAAATGTAAAATACTTTAACCTGCTACATTGATGTAGTAAAGAAATTTGTTTATAATAGATGTATTATAGTCATTGCAGATAGGAAGGAAATCCCCATGAACTTGAAAAAAGGTATTGCCCTAGCGCTCACGGCGGCAGCATTGTTGGCGTTTACAGGCTGTGGCTCAAATGGAACTACATCGAATGGTGAATATAAAGTTGGTGTTGTACAGCTGGTAGAACATCCTGCACTAGATGCGGCAAATAAGGGCTTTGTTGATGCGCTAAAAGAAAAAGGTTTGGCAGAAAAGATTACTTTTGATCAACAAAATGCGCAAGCTGATCAATCTAATTTGAATAGTATTGCACAGCGTTTTGTATCCGATCGGAAAAACTTGATTTTAGCAATTGCTACGCCAGCGGCTCAATCCATGGCGAATGCAACTCATGATATTCCAATCTTAGGTACAGCAATTACTGATTACGAGGCAGCTAAACTTGTTAAATCCAATCAAAAACCTGGTGGTAATGTATCTGGTACGTCTGACATGAATCCAGTAGAGCAACAAGTAGATCTAATTTTACGAGTAATGCCAAATGCGAAAACAATTGGTACTATCTATAGCTCAAGCGAAGTAAACTCTCAAATTCAAGTGGAGAAGATGAAAGCTTATGCAGCTACAAAGGGTATTAAAGTTGAAGAAGTTACAGTTTCCAATGTAAACGATATTCAACAAGCGACACAAAACCTAGTATCTCAACGTGTGGATGCAGTTTATGTGCCAACAGATAATGTGGTAGCTTCTGCGATGAGCAATCTTGTAGCTATTACCGATCCAGCAAAAATTCCTGTGTTTGGCGGTGAAGATAACCACATAAAAGGTGGGGCAGTTATGTCCTTGTCTGTAGATTACTACAAACTTGGTTACCAGACTGGTTTGATGGCAGCTAAAATTCTAACTGGCGAAGCTAAAGTTGAAGATATGCCTATCGAAATGCAGAAAGAATTTAAATTAGTTGTGGGAAAAGATAAATTAGAAAAATTGGGCATCACCTTACCAGAGGATTTGATGAACAAGGCGACTATGATTTAATACATAACTGGTAAGGAGTTATACATGAACTGGAAAAAAAGTATTGCAGTGGCACTTAGTGCCATTGCTGTTATGGCAATGGTAGGCGGTTGTGGTTCCAATACTGCAACTAATGACCAAAAGAAAATTGGTGTTATTCAATTAGTAGAACATCCATCTCTTGATGCTGCTAATAAAGGTTTCGTAGATGGTTTAGCAGCTAAAGGATTTAAGGATGGTCAAAACATTAAAATTGACCAACAAAATGCACAGGCCGATCAATCTAATCTAAATAGTATTGCACAACGTTTCGTATCTGATAAAAAAGATTTAGTATTAGCTATTGCAACGCCTGCGGCTCAGACGATGGCAAATGCTTCTCATGACATGCCAATCATGGGTACAGCTATTACAGATTACGTGACAGCTAAACTCGTTCAATCTAACGAACACCCTGGTGGTAATGTATCTGGTACATCTGATATGACACCTGTTGAAAAAGAGGTTGATCTTATCATAGCATTAGTACCGAATGTAAAGCGCATTGGTGCCATTTATACATCCTCTGAAATCAACTCCCAATTGCAAGTTGAAAAAATGAAAGCGTATGCTGCTACAAAAGGTATTACTGTTGTAGAGGCAACTGTTTCCAATGTAAATGATATCCAACAAGCGGCTACAAATCTTGTGAACCAAGATGTACAAGCTATCTATACGCCAACAGATAATGTATTGGCATCTGCTATGGCTAACTTAGCACAAATTACAGATGCTGCTAAAATTCCAGTATTTGCTGCCGATGAAGGTATGACAATGACTGGTGGTGTAGCAACTTATTCTGTTGATTACTATCAATTGGGTTATCAAACAGGTTTAATGGCTGCTAAAGTTCTTGCAGGAGAAGCAAAAATTGCAGACTTAGCTATTGAGACACAAAAAGAGATTAAGTTAACTGTTAACGAAGAACGTGCTAAAAAATTAGGTATTACGATTCCTGAAGCTCTTCGTAAAGATATGAAACAATAGAGGAGAATTTGATGTTAGATTTAGTGGTAGGCACCATAACCACAGGCCTTTTATGGTCTTTGTTAGCGGTCGGTGTATTCATAACCTTCCGCGTATTAGATGTGGCTGACTTAACCGTGGAAGGTACGTTCCCAATGGGGGCAGCCATTTCTGCTATTTTAATTACAAGTGGTATGAATCCAATCCTTTCCATTTTACTTGCCGGTGTGGGTGGTATGATAGCCGGTGCTGTAACAGGTTGGATTCATACAAAATTAAAAATTCCTGCATTATTGGCTGGTATTTTGACAATGATTGCATTGTACTCTGTAAACCTTCACATCATGGGCAAAGCTAATGTATCTTTGCTTCGTATGGATACAATTTATACGATTCTTGGTGGATTTTTCCATACGCCGAATATGTGGTCTGCAGCCATCGTAGGTATTATCGTTGCTGTAGTAGTATGCTTGTTCTTATTTTGGTTCTTCGGTACCGAAATTGGTACAGCCTTACGTGCTACAGGTGTTAACCCTCAAATGATTCGCGCTCAAGGCGTAAATACTGATAATATGATCGTTCTTGGCCTTTTGATTTCCAATGGTTTTGTTGGTATGTCTGGGGCTCTTATCGGTCAATTCCAAGGCTTTGCTGATGTAGGTATGGGTATTGGTACCATCGTTATTGGTTTGGCTTCTGTAATCATCGGTGAAGTAGTGTTTGGTACGAAATCCTTCGTACGCAGTCTCATCGCCGTAGTACTTGGTTCTATTGTATATCGTATCGTTATTGCAGCCGTTCTCTACATGGGTATGCCACCAAATGATTTGAAATTATTCACTGCAATTCTTGTTGCCATCGCGCTTTCCTTACCTACATTGAAAGCAAAATGGTTGGCTCGTTAAGGAGGACACTATGTTAGAAGTAAAAAATATGGTAAAAACCTTCTTTAAGGGCACAATTAATGAAAAGACTGCATTACAAGGCATTAATCTTCGTCTAGAAGAGGGTGATTTTTGTACTGTCATTGGTGGTAATGGTGCTGGTAAAAGTACTTTGTTAAACTCCATTGCTGGTGTATTTCCAGTAGATGAAGGATCCATTACAATTAATGAGATTGATGTGACAAAAATGCCAGAATACAAACGTGCTAAATACATTGGTCGTGTATTCCAAGACCCTATGGTTGGTACTGCTGGTAATATGCAAATCGAGGAAAACTTGATTCTTGCTATGCGTCGTGGTAAAAGATTAGGTCTTAAATGGGCTTTCAAAGATAGTGAACAAGCATTTTTCAAGGAGCGTCTTGCATTATTAGGCTTAGGCCTTGAAGATCGTTTATCTGCTCGTATGGGCTTACTATCTGGTGGTCAACGTCAATCTATTACATTGTTAATGGCTACCATGCTTCGTCCAGAACTCTTATTGCTAGATGAGCATACGGCGGCACTTGACCCTAAAACTGCAGAAAATGTATTGCAACTAACAGATAAACTCGTTGCAGAACATAATCTAACAACTCTTATGATTACCCATAATATGCGTGATGCATTGCGATTTGGTAATCGCCTCATCATGATGGATGCTGGTCGAATCATCTATGATGTAAAAGGGGAAGAAAAGAAACAATTAACTGTTGCGGACTTACTTCAAAAGTTCGAGGTAGCTGGTGAAAATGCACTGAGCGACCGCATGGTGCTAGGTGCTAAATAATAGAAGGAAGTTCTAATCTATTTTTTGTTCAATTACTGTATTTTTGCTTTACAAGATAGGGCAGATACTGTATACTAAATTAGGTCGTAAGACATATCGTAAGCTAAGTATTCGATTCTCCAACGGTTACTTAAGCTTATCGGGATTATAATTTTTTAGGAGGTAACATTAATGTTAACTACAGAAGCTAAATTAGCAGTAATTAAAGAATACGCTACTCATGAAGGTGACACTGGTTCTCCAGAAGTACAAGTTGCGATTTTAACAAGTCGCATTCAATACTTAACTGAGCACTTGAAAGAGCACAAAAAAGACCATCATTCTCGTCGTGGTTTGTTGAAATTGGTTGGTCAACGCCGTAACATGCTTGACTACCTTCGTCGTAAAGATATCGAACGTTATCGTTCTCTTATCGAACGCCTTGGTCTTCGTAAATAATAAAGTTAGCCGTCCTAAAGGACGGCTTTTTTATTTTGAATTGGCTATTTAGCTTTAATTGATATATAATTAGAAGGTATACATATAAGAAGATTTTTAGGAGGAATAGGAATGGAACAATTCCAAATGGACCTAGCTGGTCGTATGCTTACGATTGAGACTGGGGAACTTGCAAAACAAGCTAGCGGTGCTGTAATGGTTGGCTATGGCGATACTCGTGTACTCGTTACTGCTACAGGTTCTAAAGAGGCGAAGGACATCGATTTCTTCCCACTTACAGTAGACTATGAAGAAAAAATGTATGCGGTTGGTCGTTTACCAGGGGGGTTCATTAAACGTGAAGCGCGTCCACCTGAGTCTGCAATCTTGAATAGCCGTTTGATTGACCGTCCTATTCGTCCATTATTTAATAAAGGTGTACGTAATGAAGTACACGTAGTAGCAACAGTTATGTCTGTGGACCAAGATTGTGATCCAGCCATTTGTGGTATGATTGGCGCTTCTGCGGCATTGTCTATTTCTGATGTTCCTTGGAATGGTCCTATTGCAGGCGTTCGTATGGGACGTATCAATGGTGAATTTGTTGTAAATCCAACGAAAGCACAATTAGAAGAAACAGATCTTAATATCGTTGTAGCTGGTACTAAAGATGCTATCCTCATGGTTGAAGGTGGCGCTGAAGAAGTACCGGAAGATATCATTCTTGAAGTTATCATGGCAGCTCACGAAGAAATCAAAAAAATCGTAGCATTCCAAGAAGATATGACTGTAAAAGTAGGTAAGGAAAAACGCGTATTTGAATGTAAAGATGTTCCTGCTGAAATTAGTGATGCAGTTCGTGCCTATGGTCATGATAAACTTGATGCTGCAGTTCGTTGTGCAGATAAACAACAACGCGATGCACAAGAAAATGAAGTACGGGCAGATGTATTAGCTCACTTTGAAGAAATCTACCCAGATAACTTGGCTGATGTAAATAAAGCATTTGATGCAATGACAAAAGAAATCGTGCGTCATATGATTACTGTTGAAAAAATCCGTCCAGATGGTCGTCAACTTGATGAAGTTCGTCCAATCTCTTGCCGTACAGGCGTATTACCTCGTACACATGGCTCTGGCTTGTTTACACGTGGACAAACTCAAGTATTAAATGTCACAACAGTAGCACCTTTATCTGAAAAACAAACTATCGATGGTCTTGGTGTTGAAACTGAAAAACGTTATATTCATCATTATAATTTCCCATCCTTCTCCGTAGGGGAAACTCGTTCTTCCCGTGGACCTGGGCGTCGTGAAATTGGTCATGGTGCGTTGGCTGAACGCGCGTTGGTACCTGTGATTCCGAGTGAAGAGGATTTCCCATATGCTTTGCGTTTAGTATCTGAAGTATTGGAATCTAATGGTTCTAGCTCCATGGCTTCCGTATGTGGTTCTACATTATCTTTGATGGATGCTGGTGTACCTATTAAAGCGCCTGTAGCTGGTATCGCTATGGGTCTTGTAACTCAAGGGGAGCACTATACAATTTTAACAGATATTCAAGGCATGGAAGATGCTCTTGGAGATATGGACTTTAAAGTTGCTGGTACAGCTAAAGGCGTAACAGCAATTCAAATGGATATCAAGATTTCTGGATTATCCCGTGAAATCCTTCAAGAAGCATTAGAACAAGCTCACAAAGGCCGTATGCATATCATGGGCATCATGCTTGATACAATTGCTGAACCACGTCAACAAATGTCCCAATACGCTCCACGTATTATTACAATGAAAATTGATCCTGATAAGATTCGTGACGTAATCGGTTCTGGCGGTAAAGTAATTCGTAGTATTATCGAAGAAACAGGCGCTAAAATTGACATCGAAGATGATGGTACAGTGTTTATCGCTTCTGTAGAACAAGAAGGGGCTGCAAAAGCTCAAGAAATTATCACAAACCTTACTAAAGAGGTTGAAGTAGGTGAAGTATACCTTGGTAAAGTAACTCGTTTAATGGCCTTTGGCGCATTTGTAGAAGTATTACCAGGTAAAGAAGGTCTTGTACATATTTCCAAACTTGCGAAAGAACGCGTTGAAAATGTAGAAGACGTAGTAAGTGTAGGGGATGAAATCATGGTAAAAGTTATCGAAATTGATAAACAGGGCCGTGTAAACTTGTCCCGTAAAGATTGTTTAAAATAAGAGGTGTTACATGGATATTCGTGGCTTTGAAGTAGTTTCTGCTTTTGAAGAACAAGATATCAACTTACCAACACGTAAAACAACTGAAAGCGCAGGCTATGATATTGAATGTGCTGAAGCTGTTACATTAGAACCAGGCCAAGTAGTGCTCGTTCCGACAGGTATTAAAGCTTTCATGGCATACGATGAATACCTTGCCATTCATATTCGTTCTAGTATGGCTATTAAACGCCATCTAGCACTTGTGAATAGCACAGGTATTATCGATAGTGATTACTACAATAATGAGGACAATGAAGGTCATATTATGATTGCCCTTCTAAACTTTGGCAAAGAAACAGTTACCCTTGACAAAGGGGAACGCGTTGCTCAAGGTATATTCTCTAAATACCTCCTCACTAACGATGACGATGCAACAGGCGTCCGTACAGGTGGTATCGGTAGTACTAGTACAATGTGAATTATTTAATTGCATCAACTAATATCAGGAGATATTCATTTATGAAAGAACAAGGTATTTCGAAAGAAATGGAAAGTTTTAGACGCAAAACTGCTGAAGCTTTAAATGAAAAAAAAGCTGTAAGTAGTTGTCCAAGATGTGGGCATAATGAGTTTACTCTTGGAAGAGGTATTGCTTATATCTCTGTTGATGAGTCACCTACTGGGGATCGCATATTAATAGGGGGACCAACGATTCCATCAATGATGATTATTTGTGAGCATTGTGGATATATTAGTTTTCATGCTATTGGTGCATTAGGATTAATGGATGATTTTAAACAATTATCTGTTGATTCTAATGAAACTGATAAAGAAAAGTAGGCTATTATGTGTAACCATGATGATGAAAATAATAGAGTTAAAAGTGCCAATTTAGATGTTAGTTCTGATGCATCTAACAATTTTATAGATTCGACTACATATAATATTCATCAAGATATAATAACTATTACAGAAGATCGATTAAAACTTAAAGTTAAGGATTTTCTGGAATCATTAGTTTCTTTTGACTCTTTATGGGGCTTAATTCTTACTGTTTTATCTTTATTCCTTACTTTATTAACTGCTGAATTTAAAGATACTTTTGGTATTTCTAAAGAATATTGGTCTGCAATATTCGTAGTATTATTAGTTATGTCTATAATCTATGTTATCTATAAGAGTTATACACTTTTTAATAAACGCAAGTCTGTAATGAGTATTGAAGCTTTTATTAATAGTTGTAAGAAAAAGTAATTCGTAATAAATTATCCTCTAAAATCAATTTGATTTGATTTTAGAGGATAATTTATTATGTTATTTATTTTTGACTTTAATATAGGCTTATAGGACAGAATGTGTTGTTTTTAATGATAATGCAACTAGCTGCATCGTCATTTTGTTTTTTTGAGTAAACTTTAAAGGCTGGACAAAACGTGTTGTAGAAAAGCTGAAAGCCCTTACATTTACAAGGTTGAATAGGGTTTTATCTTTCTAGGAAGATGTTATTTTTAGAAGGAGTATTTTTATGAAACAAGTTAAATGTCTTAATTGTGGTTTGAATTGTAGAAAACACGGTAGAACTAATGCGGGTTCCAAAAGGTGGATTTGTAAATAATGTAAGTGTTTTTTTACGAATATAATTACAAAAACTGATGTTGAGTTACAAAGATTTTTAAATTGGTTATTTGGTAAGACGATTCAAAGTGAAATGTCTGGATAAGGTCGTAGTTTTCGTAGAACTGTGGCAAAATTTTGGAACCCTTGGACCTTGCCTCCAAAAGTTGAAATGTCGAGCACTGTTGTGTTTGTTGATGGATTTTATCTAGCTAGAAATGCTTGTATTTTAATTTGTTGTAACGAAAAACATGTTTTAGGATAGTATGTATGTAGATATGAATATTCTAGGGCTTGGCATGCTTTATTACAACGAATATCTAGTCCTTTAGTTATTATTTCTGATGGTGGTACAGATTTTCAAAAAGCATTATTAGTCAAAAAAACAGGCTCTATAATAAATGTTGGGGTGACACTATAACAATGTCACCTCCAGCATTATTTTTTTACCCAAAATAAGCATACAAGACTCACATGCTTTACAATAAAAGTGTCAAAGTCCTAAAGAAAGAATGTGAGCTTATTTGCCTACTATTGATTATACTTGAATTTTTACATAATCATAATATAAAACAAGAGTTTATTACAAATAGTTACGAACTAGATGGAACATTTATTTTTGATATAGAATTATCAGTAACACCACATATTTGTCCGAAATGTGGTGAAATTACAAAACATATTAAGGATTATCGCATACGTACGGTGAAGTTTGGAAAAGTACAGCGTGGCTCATGAATTGGAAAATATAGACAGCGTCGTTATATTTGCCCTCATTGTAAGCACGCATTTGCTGAAAGTAATCCATTTGTTCGAAAACATATGCAACTAAGTGTAACTAATATTCAGCAGCTATTTGATAAACTTACCGAAAGTTTAACCTATACCGCTATTGCTAAAGAGTGTGACAACTCTATTACTACTGTATTACGCTATTGTTCTATGATTACTATATTAAAGCCCAAAATACTACCTACTGTTATTGGTATTGATAAATTT
Source organism: Veillonella parvula (assembly GCF_040097785.1). Taxonomy (GTDB): domain Bacteria; phylum Bacillota; class Negativicutes; order Veillonellales; family Veillonellaceae; genus Veillonella; species Veillonella parvula_D. The sequence goes on from NZ_JBBNNS010000001.1 coordinate 184,469, forward strand.
AAAGGTAATGCAGAGGAATACCACTACCAAGTCAATTTAACTAATCCAGATACACATGAAATCTTAGATATTTTACCAAAACGTGATACACAAGCATTAATCCGCTATTTCGCATCATTTAAACATAAGGATCGCCTACAAGTTAAGTTTATTGTAATGGAGATGTCTATACAATTTAAACGCATCATGGAGATGCTATTTCCGCATACACATATTATTTGTGATCGATACCATGTGTGTCGACTTGTAGATTGGGCAGTAGAGCGAGTTAAAAAGTGTGAACAACATAAACTAGCTACTCATTCACGCATGTTAAAACAGAATAGATGTGTACTAATGAAACATCCAGACTATTTAACGGAAGCTGAACACATTAAGCTCTGTGAAATACTCCGAATTTCTGATGATTTACGAAAAGCATATGACTTAAAGCTCTTTTTTAGAAAAATCTTTTCAACCTATGGTAAACAAGGTATCACTACACATTTAACCCATTGGTTAGAATTAGTAAAAGCATCTGCATTGAATGAATTTAATAACTTCTTTACATCATTTCCTGCGTGGATAAAGCAATTAACTAATGCTTTCTTACTACCATATTCTAATGGATATACAGAGGGAACTAACAACAAAATTAAAGTATTAAAACGAATAAGCTATGGACTTCGCCACTTTGGTAGATTTAGAGTACGTCTTCTACTTTTGAGCAAAAAGAATGGCACCAACCATACATATGATTGGTGCCAAAGAAGACTCGTAGGGTGAACACCCCAACATTTGACAGAGAGCCAAATTTGTAACAGGTTTTGTCTTATAACCCAAATATGATATCAACTATAATTTATTTCAGTAAGTCTAATGATGAAAACAAGATGAAATAGTGATATAATTAATTAAAATTAACCCATTTTAAATAATATAATTGTGAGAGCTAATAAAAGATTCTAAGAAAAAATTTTATAATAGTTACAATAAATTATTAACTAATACTTAAAGTATCTAGATTTAATGGTAGATAAGGTAGGTGGTTTATTTTAATAGTATAGTGATTTATTTAAGGTTAACTTTCCTTAATATTAGGTTCTTAGGATGATAAATAATATTATTTTTAATGGTAAATCTATGTCATTACGAATACTATATATTCAATATAATAAGGTTATTCGTATTTAGTTAAATAATTAAAGGTGTATTAATGAAATTAAAGAGATTAGAGTTAAATAATATTGGTGGAATAAAACATCTATCGTTAGAACTTAATAGCCATATTAATGTTATTTGTGGAATGAATGGTATAGGTAAAAGTACCATTCTCAAGTCTATTTTATCATCTATTCCTGCAACAAGAACAAGGGTTAAGCCGAATGTAGATTCAAATAATGGAGAAATAATTTTTACATATGATGATTCAAAGAGGTTTATTGTCAATATATCGAATAAATCTCCATCAGATTATGATTTAATTAACAATAATAATGAATTTTATACTCCAGGAGAAATTATTTTTTTTGATACAGAAAGGAATATAGAGTATAAAAAGTTAAAACAAATTGAATTAGAGCCAGAGTTATTCTATTCAAGAGATAATTCTGACAGAGGTTATGAATTTAGCTTAGGTGTTAAATTGGAAAATATAAAAGATTGGTTTTTAATGTTAGCTCTTCATGCTGAATCAATACATGAACACTTATCATCATATCAATCTGATTATTTCGATGCTGCTATTGCTGCATTGAATATTTTAAGCTCTGGAGAATTGCATTATAAATGTATTGATTACAGTACAAATGAGATATTGTTGAAAGATGTTCACTATAATAGTCCAATAATTTTTGAGTATTTGTCTAGTGGATATAAAAGTTGTATATATATAATTTGGGGAATCATAAAAGAAATAAAAGAAAGATTTGATATTACGCTTAATAAATCTGATCATGGAAAACATAATATTAAAGAGTTTGATGGAATAGTTATTATTGATGAGATTGACTTACATTTGCATCCGGTTTGGCAAAAAGAAATTGTTGGAATATTAAGTAAGATTTTTTCTAATGCACAATTTATTATTTCTACTCATAGTCCTTCAGTATTACAGAATTTAGATAAATCTGCAATAATTCCTTTAACATTAAATGATCAGGGCATTATAACAATTAACTCATTAGATTTAAGTGATTATGGTTTACAAGGTTGGACATTTGAGGAGATTTTAATTTATGTAATGGGAGATAATAAATTAGAAACTGATTTATATAGAAATTATATAGATGAGTTTGTTAGTTCTGTTAAAAGTAAGGATAAAAATCATGCAAAGCACTGTTTTAATGAATTAAAAAAAATGCTACATCCTTCCAATCCACAATTAGTTTTGTTGGAATATCAACTTAAAGGTGTATTAAATGATTAAGCTTGTTAGACCACTTAAACCTCAACAACTAGATGATGAAACTATTAGGTTATTAACGGAAAAATTTATTAATAATCGAAAAGAATCTGTATGGAATCAACCATATATAAAAGATACTCTATTGGAGTCTTCATATGGGAAATGTTGTTATTGTGAATGTAAATATGATAAAGGGAATCTTCATATAGAACATTTTCATCCTAAAAGTCTATATCCTGATGAAGTTGTTTGTTGGGAAAATTTATTGCTTTCCTGTGCTAAATGTAATCGTGCTAAAGGCACTTTAGATACTGTTAACAATAAGTTAGTTAATCCATATGATGATGATCCTAAAGATTATATTGGCATAAATAAAGAGTACATACTAATAGGTGTTGATCAAAATGGAGTTGGGGAGTTCTTCATAAATACTATATATAAAAATGGATATGTATTTAAATTGGCTTTACAATATCATACTATTTATACTCAATTTCAAATAGATCTTGAGGATTTATATAATATATATAATGCTAGAGATATAGATGAGAATTCAGACTCGCTTGTCTTTAAACTATGTAATATATTGGAGATGGTACAATCTGATAAACCTTATAGTGGGGCATTATCAGCTTTAGTTATTAATAATTCAAATTTTATTTATTTAAAAAATAAGATTGAAAGTTCACTTTCTGAAGATTTAATTTCTGACTTTTATTATCTTTATAATGAGGCGCTAAATAATGCATTAAGATTTTTTCCGTAGTTTTTTGTTATTAGAAATGTTGAATATTAAAATTAATACTGTATTATTATGTTTTGGAATTTGTAATAATCATCATTATATAATTAGTAAATAATCAGCTAGTAGAAAGGGAAAGTAACAAAATAGCCCCATTTCAGTGCACTAAAAATAAGAAATACCAAGAAAACATAGGAATTTATATCTTGAATTGCAATAAGTAATGAGACAAAATTAAATCAATTTTCTAATCTCATGTTTTAACATGTCAAATGGTGTTTTAAACCCAAAGCATTTCCTAGGTCGATTATTAATCAACATTAGTGCTTCTGTTAGTTTATCTAGTGTTACTTTAGCTAAATCGGTTTTCTTAGGAAAAAATTCTCGAAGTAAACCATTACTATTTTCATTAGAACCACGTTGCCATGCTGCATAAGCATCAGAAAAATACATTGGTATTCCGAACTCGGCTTCAACTTGTTCATAGCACGCAAATTCTTTACCACGGTCCACCGTAAAGGTTTTAAGTAATTTACTGGTTAATGTGTTGTATAGAGAACTAATAGCTAAAAATATAGAATCTTTAGTTTTATCATCCATTTTTATTGTTACATAGAATCGAGTTTTACATTTAACAAACGTAGCTAAACGGCCTTTACTTTGACCTCTGGAAGAAACTATTGTATCTAGTTCCCAATGACCAAAATCCTCCTGGTCTTTAACCTCTTGAGGACGTTCTTTAATGGTTCTTTTAACATTGAATCATCCACGCTTTTCTTGTGTACCGGATTTTTCCCTTTTAGGTGAAGTACTGTTTCCGTTAGAGTAAGAAAACCACGATGGATCAAGAAATATATCGTCTTAAAGCTCAGAATTCCAACTAATTCAACACCAATTAATTCTTATGGAGAACAAGTTTGTTGTAAGATGGATTCAATTAAAGCCGCTAATTGAGGTGTTAACTTTATTGGTATTCCTTTATTAGCAGACTACTATTTGCCACCTGCTATGCTTTAATCGTAGAGTATTCGCCTTCAACGCGATTTAATTCTCTTGCTACAGTAGAATGGTGGATACAGATTAAACTAGCAATTTTACGAACAGAGTACCTTTCTTTTCTTAAAATTTCTATTTGACTTCGTTTATCTATGGTAAGAGGTTATCGCTCATATTAGAGAACTCCGTGCCATGTATTTGTGGTTATTTACATTTTACACGAGAGCTCTAATATGAGTCTTTTTATTTGCCGCAATATATTTTGCAATTCATCATATTAAAAAGGAGGCAACTATTTTACGGTAAAATTGTATTTTGTAGTAGTCTCTTTATGTGTATAAACTTGGACATAAATTTTTTTATAATAAATATGAAAAATTTAAAACGTATAGTTATGAAATGATAGAAAAATTTAATTGAACAATGAAAATTAAATGAAGAGATGATATAATTATAATAAAATATTTGATAAATATGGGTAGAAGCGTAGGAAATTTTATGGATTCAAAGATTAAGAAACAACCACTTTATCAAGGTCAATTTGATTCAATAACTCATAATGATCGATTAAACAGATTTAATAGTCAACAAGGTCATGGATATGCTGCAGAACAAGGAAATGATTTATGGGATCGAATGCTAGGAAATGAGGCAAAAATCTTAGGTGATGATAATGCTAAAAATGGGGCTGATAGATTAGTTAATGGCAAGTTAATTCAAACAAAGTATTGTCAAAATGCTCGAGCATCTATTGATGCTGGATTTAAAAATGGTCAATATAGATATCTTGATACAAATGGTAACCCAATGCAATTAGAAGTACCTAGTGATCAATATGAAGAAGCTGTTAAAATTATGGCTAAGAAAATAGAAGATGGTAAAGTTCCAAATTGTAATAATCCTAGCAAGGCAAAAGATTTAGTGCGGAAGGGAAATATAACATTAGAGCAAGCAACTAATTTAGCTAAGGCAGGTACAATTGAATCCTTAACTTTTGATGCAATTAATGGTATGGTAATTGGAACAAGTGCTGCCGGAATTTCTGCAACTATAACTTTTGCACGTGCTTTATGGAATGGTGAAGAGCTTAATTCTGCTATCGATAATGCTGTATTCATAGGTATTCAAGCAGGAGGTAGTGCTTTTATAATATCTTTAGTGTCTGCACAACTCACTAAAACTAATTTAAATACTATATTATTAGAGCCTTCAATAGAAATGGTAAAAGCTTTACCAAGTGTTGTAAGATCAAACTTATTAGCAACTATGAGAAATGGTGCACCTATTTTTGGAGCTGCAGCCAGCAATAATTTATCAAAATTATTACGTGGAAATTTAATTGTTTCTGCAGTTACGTCACTAGTTTTATCAAGTCAGGATATTCTTAACTTTGTTAGCGGTAAAATCTCAGGCAAACAATTATTTAAAGAAGTGACTACTATAGTTTCTGGTGTTGTTGGGACAACTGTTGGAGCAACCGGTACTACAGCATTAGCTGGTGCATTGGGGTTATCTTTAGGTCCAATTGGGGCTGCTATTACATCTATTGTTGGGGGAATAATAGGCGCTGGTATGAGTACAGCTGTATCAAAAAATATATTAGACCGATTTATTGAGGATGACGCTATAGAACTAGTACGAATTATAAATAAACAATTTTCAATATTAGCATTTGATTATCTATTGAGTGAAGAAGAGATTGAGTTATCATTAGAAGTTTTAAGAGGATGCTTAATACAGAGTAAGTTATTAGAAATGTTTGCCGCAAAAAATAGGGAATTATTTGCAGATGAACTTATACTTGAATGTATAAACTCTGTAATAATATGGAGAACGAAAGTTGGAGTACCTAGTCAATCACAATTTGTGGATGGAGTAAGTAGAGTCATTATAGGTCTAGAAAATAATACTTTTACTCTATCTAGTTCTTCTAATATCAACTCACAAGATATTGCAAAAAGGTTATTAAATCATAATATAAGTGATTTTGCTGCAAAAAAAGCTTGGTATGTTACTAAACAGTTTAATTCTATCGGAGTACAGGAAGAGATGATTCAATCTAAGATAAAAGAAGATGAAATTAAACATTCAAGAAATATTAATATGATACAAAATAAATTACATGATAGTAAAGAAATTTTTAATGAGTCAATAAATCGTATGACAGAAAAGTAAAATTGAATAATTTGATAATTATAGTAATCTCTGGAGTAAATAAATGAATGAGTTAAATATTATTAATAGTGAAGTTGTTACATTTGAAGATAAAGATTTCTTTAATAATCAAATAGATTTAATCATTGGTCAACATAAGAATAATCGACAAACAATTAATCGTCTTGTTTTTGATAGTATGGCCTTATTAACAGATGCAGATACCGCCAGTGATACGTTAGCAGAAAAAGGGTTCTTTAAACGTTTAGTAGGATCACTTACCGGATCTAATAGAAAACTTGAAACAATCATTAATCAGAATCGTAGTAAAGCACAGTATTTGGCACAACAAACTCTACAGAAATTAGCTGAACAGAATTTATTATCTTTTGATTTGATTGCCAGTGTAAATAATAAATTGAACTTTCATGTAGAACAATTAAATAGTGAAATCGAAAACATTTATAATGGTTTAAATAAATTTATAACCATGTATAAAGGGCATTTGGTACAAATTGAATCGAGACTTGACACATTAGAACGAAATGTTAATTTATTGACATGGACTACCTCTATAGAGTATCAAACCTTTGAAGGAACTCCATATAATGAATTAGATGAATTAACTAAGATGATTTGTATTGTTCGTGATTTTTACGAAATAACTAAAGGTGTTTGGAGAACTAGTGACTTATTATTATTAAAGACAACTATTAGTTCTTTAAACCTATTACCTAATGATCAGATAAATTATATAGATACATTAATTTCTATACATGATAATCCTATTATTAGAGCCAAGTTATTAGGTGATTCTGCAATAGGTATAAAAGAAGATTTTAGTGAGTCTTTATTGGCGATGGATATTTTAAGAAAATTAAATTTATTAGAATCTGATGAAAAATATCAAATTGATTTATGTAAAAAATATGTATCTGAAGTAGTTGATGACCTTTCTGTGAGAAATGATTTATTAAAAATATATTTCGTGGATACTAAAGGTATTAATGGAAATCAAAATATTAATCGATATGATTTTCTACTAGATTTATTGTATAACTTAAAATCAGCAGAAGATCAATTCTTATTAGTAGATAATAGCAGTGCTGATAAATATACAGTATATATAAATCAAGAGAAACAAAGAGAAGCAGTACGTTTGTACGAGGAGGGAAAGAGAGCGTTAGAAGAAAAAGATTATGATAGTGCTTATAAATTTTTCCAAACAAGCGTTGATTTGGGAAATATAGATGCAATCTATGAATTAAGTGAGTGCTATTATTGGGGAAGAGGTAGCGATATTAATTATGATAAATCGATATCTCTAATTAGGCTTGGTCTAGATAAGGAAAATAATAATTGCTTGTTTTTAATGGGGCGAGCTTTTGACAATGGTAATGGAATTGATAAAGATATAGATAAAGCGAAAACTTACTATAGAAGAGTTATAGATGAATGCTCTGATAAGAAAGTTATTAGTAAAGCACAAGGTAATTTAGCGATTATTCTATGGAATGAAATTAATTCTGAATCAGATAAATTAACTGTGATTCAGTTATACAAAGAATCTATAAAGAATGGAAATGAAGTTTCAATGTATAATTTAGGAAAGATTTTTGATGATGGAAATAAAGTCGATAGGGATTATTTAGTTGCATACGATTACTATAGAATGGCGGCAGAGCATAATTATCCTGATGCACAGGCAGAATTAGGTTGGATGTATGAGAAGGGGCATGGCGTTCCGCAAGACTATTATAAGTCTTCATATTGGTATAATTTAGCTGCTAAAAATAATCATCTTGTAGCTATGGTTAATTTAGGTAACCATTATATGAATGGTAATGGAGTAGAATGCAATAAAGAAAAAGGCTTTTCTTTATATATGAGAGCTTATGCCCTTAGAAAAAATGATGAATCAATTCCAACTTTATTATATTTAATTGCAAATTCCTATGAGTTTGGTAATGGAGTTGCTAGAGATTGTCAAGAAGCTATACGTTGGTATGAAAGGGCTAGAGATGCAGGGAATCCGGATTCTCAGTTATGCATAGATAGATTATTGAATTGTATTGTTCAACTTTAAAAGGTCAAATATGATATGTTATAAGGAATTTCAAGGTAAAAATATTTCAATGTTTAATGAGATGGAATTAATTGATTCATATAAACATAGTTTGAATTGTTGTTTAGTTAAAGATTTAAAAACATTAGATAGTGAAATTTTAGGGTTTTATGATAACCAAACTAAAAAAATTTCTCTAATCATGCCTGTATATACTATTATTATTAATAATAATGAGCTTAATTTGGATGGTGTTAGTTATAATTTACTTACGGATACGTTTCATGATAAATTTAAATCTATAATTGAAAATAAGTTTGATGTCTTTATATCTTTATGTCCTAAGTGTAAACTTGATGGATCAAGAGCTTATTTTATGCGTATTTATTGTTTTAGTAAAGATAATGATTGTTATAAGTCTAGAGAAAAAGCAGATACTATATTATCATTTATAAAACAAGAGTATATAAATTCTTTAGATGATATTTTTATTAAATTAGATTATGTAATATTAAATATAGATCCTTGTGCACTACAATTAGAAAAGTATGAGAAGTTATATTGATTAAAAGTGTTCTGAACACTAGTGAAAATATATTTACTTATAAAGGATAGAGTAGCTTGTATTAATTATTGTTTATAGATTAGTTTGCGACGTAGTCGCGAACCATAAAACCACCCGCTATGTGGGTGCAGTAACGAAAGTTATATAAAAAATCGCCTTGCTTAAGTATAATGTAGGTGTTCAAGCCGCATTATATGCAAAAGAAAGGTGATTTTATATGGCAACAAAGACACAGAGTTTTGAGCACACAAAATGGTTATGCAAATACCACATAGTATTTACACCTAAATATAGACATTAAGTCCTAAATTGCAATATAAAATTGAACAGTATGTAAATCCACTACTTTATTAACTTCTTCTAAAAAGATTTCTTGTGGTGTTTTGTAATGTAATATCTTACGTGGTAAGTTATTACACCAATGAATAGTTCGGCGTAGTGTATGTTCTGAGATACCTTCTATTCGTTTTCCTTTCGGAATAAAACGACGAAGTAAACCGTTATGTCTTTCGTTAGAGCCTCGCTCCCAAGCTGAATAGGGCCTTGCAAAATAGATAGATAGTATCTCATCTTCAAGATCAGATATATCCGCAAATTCTAAACCATTATCGGCGGTTATCGTCTTACATAACAATCTTAACTCCACATTGTTTCTAAACGTACTTAACCACGTTTCTAGTGTTTCTTTTACATCACTGGCACGTGCTGACGGACAACGTAACGCTACATATAATCTACTTTTTCGTTCTATTAAAGAAATCAATACATCATCTGTTTTATCTTTTGTTCCACGAACAGTGTCTATTTCCCAATGACCAAACTCTTCTCGAGTTTCAATCGTAGCATCACGAAGTTCTATTGATTTTCCTAGTTCACGTTTATACTTACTCGAAACGAACTTTCTTAGTGAGCGACGTGTTACTAGAGGTAGATTAATAGCTTTTACCCTAAGTAGTCCTTGATGAAGATAGTTATATAAAGTTTTAGTACAAACCATTTCATTACGTGCAAATATACACTGACGTTTAGCATATCCAACAGCAGCATCAAAGGACCAATGTTCTTTACATACTTTTTCTTCAACCCAGAGTATGAAAGACTCTATGGAGCCTAACTTCATTGTATTAAATGAGCCAAGACGTTGTTGTTCATATGTTAATTGCCCTGAATCTGCTAAATATACAAGACGAGCTTTACCTTGTCGAATTTGGATAACCGAACCACGTTTTAGTTCTGTATAAATAGTGGTTCTAGAGCGTCCTAATACGGTGGCAATAGCTGTAACAGAATCGCCAGCGGCGATTCTCTTTTCTACATAAAAGCGTTCTTCTAGGTTTAAGTGTTTGTTTGTACGTAATGTCGTGTTATGATTAATATAGTACATAGTGATTACCTCGGTTAGATTATGTTTGGTCACTTAAATCATAACACAAGGTTCACTATGGATTTTTTAGTTGTTCAATTTCATTCTACAATTAAGCAAAATTTAATAATATCATTAACCACGGATTTATGATTCGTGGTTTTTAATGTCTGTAATTCTTTTGCATAATACTATATAATATTTATTATAGTTAGTAGAACAATTCGGGAGGCTTTATGAAACAGGAGTCAAAACAAAAAAAGAATGTAGGTACATCAGTTATGGGGAATAACATTGAGACTACACAAAATACCATGCACGTATTGGATGAGAATAAGGTTCTTAAAAAGAGTTATGAAGATGTAGTATATATATCTCAACCTTTTGGGGCGACCTCGTTAAACACATTGGCAGCGCGAGCTTTGTTATTTGGACTAAATCCTGTATCTTTAAAAAAGGCGCGTGTCCTTGAGCTTGGATGTTCTTTTGGGGGAAATATTATTTCTCAAGCTTTATACTATCCTGAAGCGTCTTTTACGGGCATCGATTTATCTTCTTCCCAGGTTAAGATGGGAAATGAACTGATTGCGTCGATGGGACTATCTAATATACATTTGCTTGAGAAGGATATTCTAGATATTGATGATTCATTCGGCACCTTTGACTATATTATTGTACATGGTATTTGGTCCTGGGTTCCGGATGTGGTAAAAGATAAAATTCTATCGATCTGTAATAAGAATTTATCCGACAATGGTGTAGCTTATGTATCATATAATACGTATCCTGGATGGAAACGATTAGAGCAGTATCGAGAAATCATGCAATATGCAGAACAAAAAGAGTTAGAGCTACCGTTGATGGAACGGACTTTATATACGAAGAATATATTGAAGCTCGTAGCGGATACAATGGGATTAGATAATCGGATAAGTCAAAAAGCGAGTTATAAAATTGATAACATCCAAAATGTGTTGAGCTCTAACGATTATTATGTGGCTCATGAATATTTAGAGCCTTTTAATGATCCTGTATATGTACATGAATTTATAAAACGTGCCAATGACCAAGGTTGTGCCTATATAGGGGATGTATTTCTTTCACGATCTTTCATAAGTTGGTTACCGGAGGATATTCACGATAATATAGCTCAATTGGCAAATGATGATTATATTGCAAAAGAGCAATATTATGATTACATTTATGATACGCAGTTTAGAATGTCCCTGTTAACGAAAAATAAACATAGTAAAAAGATTGTTCGTAATGAACGAGTTAGTATAGATGTATTATCAAAATTATATTATTGCAGCGTTGTCAACACTGGTATTCCTTCTAATATGACGGATAGTATCCATATTGCTATTAAAGAGGTTATGGATCGAGGGGATATATTTACTGTTCAGGATATAGTAGATCATATACATAGAAAGTTGCCTGGTTATACTATCGAAATGGACAGAGTTTATTCTCGTTTACTATATTTGATTATTGTAGATAATCTTGACATGTACGCCGAACCATATGAAAGAGTTGCTTTCGAAGATAATAAGGTGTATATACCTCAACGTTTTATAGATTTTATTTCTACTATAGTAGAAAAAGAAGGCAGCTCCTATATTGGTATAGGAGACATGTACAATAAAGTACAACAAGATATAGATAATGGATTTCTCTTTGTAATAAAGCAAATGGTGGAGCCTACAACAAGAAAAAAGATTCTTGCTATTATGGATGACAATATTACAGTTCAGCGTCATACGCGGGATAATATTGATTTTATTGTTCCTAATAAAGTGTATTTAGAGGAAATTTTACAACGTATAAGAATGCTCGGGTTTTTACATAAAATAGAAGATTAGAGGTATATATGGCAATTAGTAAGGAAATTCAGAAATCCAGTGAAATGAAATTTAACGGTAAGTTGATTCAAGTTACCTATGATATAGCCGATGTGAACGGAAAGGATGCATGGCGTGAGGTTGTGCATCATCCGGGTGCTACAGCGATTGTGGCAGTAACAGAGGATAATAAGATTGTTATGGAACGTCAATTTAGATATGCTTTGCAACAGACGCTACTGGAGGTACCAGCAGGAAAATTGGATCCAAATGAAGAACCGATTGTTTGTGCTAAACGGGAGCTTGCTGAGGAAACCGGCTATCGTGCAGCTCAATGGATTTCGTTAGGGACAATTGCTACGAGTCCTGGTTTCTGCAATGAAGTATTACATTTATATCTTGCGAAGGACCTTACCATGGGGGAAACCAATTGGGATCCTGATGAATATGTGGAGTTAGAATACTACACATTGCCAGAACTATTGGAGGCTATCAAGAATGAGGCTATTAAGGATAGCAAATCTTTGGCGGCCCTCATGCTTGCTATGCCATATCTTAAGTAATTTTTAGAAATATTATCTCTCAATATATTATGTATTTTATTAATTCATATTGATGATTTTAACTGTAATATGTTACAAAGTATTTTTACATTATATGAGTAACTAATCTCATATAGATTTAGGAGTACATATGTATAATCGAATTATTCTACTAGTAATGGACAGTGTCGGTGTAGGGCATGCAGCCGATGCGATTAAATTTGGCGATGAAGGTTCGAATACATTAGGACATATCGAAGCTGTAGCAGGACCTATTCGCTGTCCAAATTTAAAATCTCTAGGTTTAGCTAATATTGCTGATATATCAGCGTTTGATGAGCCTGTTATTGGCGCTTATGGTCGTATGGCTGAAACGAGTACTGGCAAAGATACGACAAGTGGTCATTGGGAGATGATGGGGCATCCTGTAACGGTGCCATTTCCGACATTTTATGATGGATTTCCGAAGGAACTGATGGATGCTTTCACAAAAGAAACGGGTTATGGATTTCTTGGTAATGAGGTAGCCTCTGGAACGGAAATTATTGAACGCCTCGGAGAAGAACATATAAGAACTGGTAAGCCAATCGTATATACATCGGCGGATTCGGTTTTTCAAATTGCTGCGCATGAGGATATCATTCCCTTAGAAGATTTGTATCGCATGTGTCAAATTACACGCGATAAAGTATGTGTCGGTGATTATTATGTGGGGCGTATTATAGCTCGGCCTTTTGTTGGTACACCAGGTCATTTTGTACGCACCTCAAATCGTCATGATTACAGTCGTATGCCTGAAAAGAAAATGGTGCAACAAGAGTTACAAGATGCAAACATTCCAACAGTGGCAGTTGGCAAAATCGGCGATATTTATGCTCATGTTGGCTGGGATGCATCATATCCGACAAAGTCTAACGCGCATGGTATGAACGTAGTTCCTTATCTGTTGGGCCAAAGCTTTGCACGGGGATTTATGATGGTCAACCTTGTTGAATTTGATAGTCTGTACGGCCATCGGCGCAATGTAGAAGGGTATAAGCGTGCTATTGAAGACTTTGATTACCAATTAGGCGGTTTGTTGGACTTGCTTAAAGATGATGATTTACTTCTCATCACTGCAGATCATGGGAATGATCCGACTTGGAAAGGTACTGATCATACGAGAGAAATGGTGCCTTTGCTAGCTTATAGTCCAAGTATGAGTCATTCCGTAGCATTGGGTGATAGACATAGTTTTGCAGATATAGGTGAAACAGTATTACAAAACTTTGGATTGAAACAATGGCATATTGGAAAATCATTTTTGGATATTATGAAATCATAGATACATGCGATTCTATAATACTTTCTGTATCATTGGAACCATATATATATGTATCTAGAATATTTGGGTGGCATAATATACTTTATTGATTATTTAAATACCGCAATACATGATAATTTGAAGTAATTACCATGTGTTGCGGTATTTTTGTATACAAAATTTCAAACATATACAGGAAATTTATGTAGTTATGTGGAAATATATAAATATAAATGAATACGCCCATGATTGTAAGTACGAGAGGAGGAATCATCATGAGAGAACAAGTACAAGGTAGTATATGGGACAAAGTATTCAAGATTTCAGAACGAGGCTCATCCGTATTGAGAGAGTTATTTGCGGGGGCCACTACATTTCTTTGCGTTTCTTATGTATTAGCTGTAAACCCCGCTATCCTTGGTGCCGCCGGTATGGATGTAGGTGCGGTGTTCACGGCGACGGCTGTGAGTGCCATCATCATGACTTTATTGCTAGCTTTGTATAGTAATATGCCATTCGCTGGCTTATCTGGTATGGGTATCAATGCTTTTTTTGCTTATACTATCGTAGTCCAGATGGGACATAGCTTTGCTTTTGCTCTGACGGCTCAATTAATTGCAGGTTTAGCTTTTTTACTGATTGCGGTTACACCATTAAAAGAATACCTATTCAATGCCATACCTCATACGATTAAACTGGCGGTAACGGCGGGCATCGGATTATTTATCGCCCTTATTGGTCTCAGTAGTGCAGGTCTTATCGTCAGTAATCCTGCTACTATAGTGAGTATTGGGGACTTACAGGCGCCATCTAGCTTGATATCCATTTTGGGAATCATATTAATCGCCGTTTTTACGGGGCGCAATGTAAAAGGAGGAATATTTCTAGCTGTTATCATTGCTGCTGTTGTTGGGTTCTTCTGTGGGATTACCAAGTTGCCGTCGACGATATTTTCTATTCCACCATCGTTGGCACCGATTTGGTTTCATTATGATATGAGTGAACTTTTATCTGTAGATATGGTATTTGTGGCCTTTACGTTCTTGTTTGTTAATTTATTTAATGTAGTGGGCGTATTGATTGGTCTTACGAATCAAGCCGAAGTGCCTCAAGATAAACAGTTGGGTGTACAAAGCTCTTGTATGAAAGTATCGGCATTAGGCACTATTATCGGTAGTGCACTAGGTACATCTCCTCATATTGTAGCTGTTGAATCGGCAGCGGGTATCGCAGAGGGCGGTCGCACGGGCTTGACTGCTTTAACCATTGCGGGACTCTTTATAGCATCTTTATTCCTGGCACCGTTACTCATGGTTATTCCTGTGGCGGCTACAGCGCCGGTACTCATCGTGGTAGGTCTATTTATGATGGCATCCGTTAAGGACATCGATTTCGGTGATATTTCGGAAGGACTACCGGCATTTTTGACCATTATCATGATGCCATTTGCTTACTCCATAGGTGTGGGTATCGAATGGGGTCTCATCAGTTATGTATTGATTAAGGTTTTGACTGGAAAATATCGAGATGTTTCCGGTGTCATGTATTTCTTGGCGCTCATTTTCATTTTGAAAGAAATCTTTATGTAAGGAGGATCCTTATATGATACAATTTAATGCAAAAATTTCTCGACAGGCACAGGGGTTGGATAAGGCTCCTGTCGTATTGAAGGGGGCATCTGTTTTAAATGTATTCACTGATGAATGGGTAAAAGCGGATATTGCGATTCATGATGACACGATTATAGGTGTCGGTACCTATAGTGGTGAAATAGAATATAATTATAGCGGTAAATATATTGTGCCCGGATTCATAGACAGCCATCTCCATCTGGAATCCACCTTGGTGAATCCGAAAGAACTCGTATTTGAGGCCTCTCAAGTGGGAACGTTAGGATTTATTGTAGACCCTCATGAAGCCGGTAATGTAGCGGGGATTTCCGGTGTTGAGTACATGATCAATGAAACTGCATCGGCTCAAGGTGATGTATATGTTATGGCTCCATCCTGTGTGCCTGCTGTACCAGGTGAAGATAATGGCGCTATTTTAGATGGCGATATGTTACATAAGCTACAAGCTAATCCACGTATCTTAGGATTAGGTGAAGTCATGGACTGTTATAGTGTTATCAATAGTGATCCTTACATGATGAAAAAGTTAGATTACTTTAAAGATACAATTATGGATGGACATATTATTGGACTTTCACCAGAGCAACTAGCAAGTTATCGTTTGGCAGGCATTACTACAAATCACGAATGTATTTCCTACGAAGAAGCAAAAGAGCAAGTTAAAAATGGGATTTATGTATGGATTCGTGAGGGCAGTGCGGCTCATAATCTAGACTCCATTGTGAAAGGGCTTGTAGAAGAACAAGGGAATACGGAACGTTATGGTTTCTGTACAGATGATAAGCATATTGAGGATATTCGTTCAGAAGGCCATATTAGCTATAATATTCGTCGTTCTATTGAATTGGGACTGACACCAATCCAAGCTTATAAAATGGCCTCCACTCATCCGGCAGCATGTTACGGATTAAAAGATTTAGGTGCTATTGCTCCCGGCTATAGTGCTAATCTTGTAATCCTCAATGATGAGCAATGCGTAGATATTCACGAAGTGTTTTATAAAGGAAAGCCGATTGAACGCGTTCTTGTGAGAGAAGAGAAGGTTGTACCATCTGAATTACTTCATACGATTAATATAGGTACTTTCACAAAGGAAAAATTAGATATTTCTATTGAAGGTCCACAAGCAATTATTAATATTGTGCCTGGTCAAATAGTTACACAAAAAACCGTTGAAGAGGTTCCTGTTGAAAATGGACTGTTCAAGCCAAATGCTGAGTACAATAAAATTACTTGTATCGAGCGGTATAAAGCATCTGGTAGAAATGGTGTCGGTATTTTGAAAGGCTTTAATTTAAAAAATGGTGCTATTGCGTCGTCCTTTGCACATGATTCACATAATCTGATTGTTGTTGGCGACAACGATGCAGATATGATGATTGCCATTGAGCGTATTTGCGAAATTGGCGGCGGATATGTCATTGCAAGTGAAGGCAAAGTAGTAGAGGAACTAGCTCTTGAAGTAATGGGCTTAATCACAAATCGACCTCATGAAGAGGTAGATGCAAAAGTGGCTAAGATGAAAGATATTGCTTATGGTATGGGTGTGCCAAAAGGTCTAGATCCTTTTATTAATTTGAGTTTCCTTGCATTAACTGTTATTCCAGAAATTAGAATCACTACTACAGGTGTGATGGAGTTTTAGTATTAAGTTTGATGAAAAGCTAATAAAAAAAGGGCTGTAACAGAATGTGGTTTTACCACATTCTAGTTGCAGTCCCTTTTGCTTTTATCCTTAAAACAGAATGAGTTTATTTAACTATAGCAAGCCTTGACTTTCCATCATATCTTTAATATCAAGTATGGTAGATTTACATACTACATCATAATCTAATGAACCAAGGAAGTTTGCAAATTTAGTGTCATCTTCATTTTTACAGTTTTCATATGGAATTTTACCAAATTTTTGATACGGTTCTAGAATGCGATTTCGTCTGTGTTTCCACATATTATAATAAGGCCCTTTGAATTTAGTCATAATATCTGTATAACAAACGAAACATTATTTTATGAGTAAATAGAAAAAAGCATAAAAAAACAGTCTCAACGGATAACCGAGAGACTGTCTTGCTTGCTTTTAAAATTATAAAGCGTTTACTTTAGCTGCAAGGTTAGATTTTTTGCGAGCTGCAGTGTTTTTATGAAGTACACCTTTGGAGGCTGCTTTATCAATTACGCTAGTAGCATGAACAAGTGCTTGTTTTGCTTCTTCTACTGCGCCTGCTTGAACAGCTTCAACGGTTTTACGAGCTGCTGTACGAATTTGAGATTTTACAGCGGCATTTTTCGCACGACGTTCAGCATCCGTTTTTACGCTTCTAATACTGGATTTAATGTTTGGCAATTGAGTCACCTCCTTAAAAATCGTTTCTTATACCTGAATGATTATATCATACCAAATATTGATACGCAAGGACTTTTCAGCCCAATATTTTCTTTAATGACATGATTTGTAAAACATTTTCTACTGTTTATTAACGAAAGCATATATGTGGTTTTTAAAATCAAATTATTTACTTATTTTATAGTGAAACAATATATTAATTTTTATTTATAAAAGTTAAAAGGGTCCTTATGTTATAATGAAGAATAGAATTAAGTGAGGTGTCTTATGAAAAAATTAATGATTATAGATGGCAGCAGTTTATTATTTCGTGCATTTTTTGCATTACCACCGTTGAAATCCGCTTTGGGAACACCAACGAATGCAGTATATGGCTTCTTAACAATGCTCATTAAATTGTATGAAGAGATTAATCCTGACTATATTGCCGTAGCTTTTGATAAAGGGCGTCAAACATTCCGAACAGAAATGTATAGCGAGTATAAAGGAAATCGTCCAGATGCACCTGAGGATTTACGTCCGCAGTTTAGTTTAATTCAAGATGTATTAAAAGCATTAGGCATTTGTGTCATCGAAGAAGAAGGTTTTGAAGGGGATGATATTCTCGGATCTTTAAGCAAGAAGTTTGGAGCCCCTGATATGGCTGTTCAAATTATTACAGGAGACCGCGATAATTTACAGCTTGTAACAGAACATAGCCATGTGTTCTTAACTAAAAAAGGTATTTCTGATATGTTAGAGGTTACTCTAGATAATATGGAAGAACTTTATGGCTATGGTCCTGATAAGGTTATCGAAATGAAGGCTCTTATGGGTGACTCTTCCGATAATATTCCAGGTGTACCAGGCGTAGGTGAGAAAACAGCGCTTAAATTAATTACCGAATACGGCAATCTTGAATCTGTATACAATCATATTGAAGATATTTCTGGTAAGAAATTAAAAGAGCGCCTTGTAGAGAATAAAGAGTTAGCCTTCTTGTCTCGTGAGTTGGCTACAATAAAAACAGACATGGAGTTATCTTATAAAGTAGAAGATTTTGTACAAAACTTTCATGCCTCTGAAGTACAACCGTTATTTGAAACTTTAGGTTTTACTAAATTAACACCTCGCATTGCACAAGTAATGGGGTGTGAGGAAGTAGCTTTTGGAGATCCAGGTTCTTTATTTGCACAACAAGAAGAGATTTCTTTAGATGATTTAGCGGATGCTAAATCATTAACCGCTGATTTTTATAAAGATAAAACGGTAGCAGTACATGTTATATTAGATGGTAAAACTCCATTTAGAACGGTAACGAATGCTTATCTATCTAATGGAGATATTATTGTAAAAACAGACGATACTAAAGCTGTTTTAGCTGTATTACAAGGTGCCAAAGCCATCGTTACAACTCAAACCAAGGAGATTATTGAAGCCTTTGGTGCAGATGTGCCAGCTGAGATTTCTTTATTTAATGCTGATAAAACTGCTCGTGTTCACGATATGTCGCTCATTGCGTATTTATTAGATCCTACGCGTACTAATTATGGTTATTTATACCTAACTGAGCGCTTTTCTGTACCTAGCATTGCTAACGGTAGTGTAGACGTAGAATGCGTGTCCATGGTGAAAGCATTACTCGCTATGAATGAAGTTGCCTGTGAGTCTGCGCGCCGTGAAGAGTTATGGTCTTTATATGAGACAATTGAGTTACCTTTGATTCATACCTTAGTTGTGATGGAGAAAAATGGTATCTATATCGATACAGAGAAGTTGGCGGAAACAACGGCTCGCTTTAAAGAGGAACTAGCTCAAGTACAAGAAGAGATTTATGAACTAGCCGGAGAAACGTTTAATATTAATTCACCTAAACAATTGGGCGTAATCTTGTTTGAAAAGATGAACTTACCAATCATTAAGAAAACTAAAACAGGCTATTCTACAGATGCAGAAGTGCTAGATATGCTTCGTCATGAAAGTCCGATTGTTGAAAAAATCTTGGCATACCGTTCTGTTGCTAAATTGGTATCTACCTATTGCGAAGGTATGGCAGTTCTTATTAATGATAAGACACATCGTATTCATACAACATTTAATCAAATGGTTACGGCTACAGGTCGTTTGAGCTCATCTGATCCGAACTTGCAAAATATTCCGGTTCGCACCGAAAAAGGCCGTGAAATTCGCGCTTTATTCTATCCAGGTGCTGGATATGATACATTGGTGAGTGCCGATTACTCTCAAATTGAGTTGCGCATCTTAGCTCATTTGTCTGGCGATGAAGCATTGATTAAAGCCTTTGTGGAAGGTAAGGATATTCACCGCTTTACTGCGGCAGAGGTGCTTGGTAAATCTCAAGATGAGGTAACTAGCGAAGAACGCTCCCATGCGAAGGCCATTAACTTCGGTATTATCTACGGTATTTCTGACTTTGGTTTATCTCGTGACCTTGGTATTACACGGGGTGAAGCTAAAAACTATATTGATCTTTATTTTAGCCGTTATCCTAAGGTTAAAGAGTATATGGATCGAATGGTTCAAGAGGCTCATGAAACCGGCAAAGTTCGCACTATGTTTGGTCGTCAACGCGAGTTACCTGATATTAATAGTCGTAACTTTAACCGTCGTTCCTTTGCTGAGCGGACCGCAATGAATACGCCAATTCAAGGTACCGCCGCAGACATCATTAAGTTAGCTATGAACCAAGTAGAGCAAAAGTTAGAAGAACAAAACTTTACGTCTCGACTCTTATTACAAGTGCATGACGAACTAGTACTTGAAGTGGTGAACTCTGAATTAGAAGCTATAGAAGAGTTACTACGTAGTACAATGCAGTCTGTTGTAGAGTTACAAGTGCCTCTTATTGTAGACGTACACCATGCAGAAAACTGGGCATTAGTAAAGTAATATGTATTTATAATTAATAGAAGGTATATATGTTTAAAATTGGCTTAACTGGTGGCATTGCATCTGGCAAAAGTACAGTTCTTACATATTTTAAGGATAAAGGTATACCATATATCGATGCTGATATTGTGGCTCGTGAAGTTGTTGAGCCTGGTACAAAGGGTTTAGAAGCAGTTGTAGATGCATTTGGAACCGATGTATTGCGCGATGATGGGACATTAAACCGAGAAGCATTAGGAGCTATTGTCTTTCATAATGCAAAAAAGCGCCAACAATTGAATGGTTGTTTAAAGGAGCATATTCAAAATCGAATTATGGAACTTACAGCTCATTATGAGGAGCTACATACACCAGTTTTACTATATGATATCCCTTTACTCATCGAGGGAGAATGGTATACCATGATGGACGAGGTGTGGCTCGTATATGTGAATGAGTCGACTCAAATTGAGCGCTTAATGAGCCGCAATGGATTGACTGAGGAGGAGGCATTGGCTCGTATTAATAGTCAAATGCGTCTTGAGGATAAATGGGCTTACGCGGATGTAATCATTGACAATAATGGTACACCTCTGGATTTAAAGGAACAATTAGATATCATTTGGAATGAGCGTATCGAATCAGTCTTATAAGAACCTCAATGATAGTCATTTTATGTGTCAAAATTGGTATATAAAAATTACTATTAAATGGTATAATAAGCCCATAAAACTTCGTATAATATTAACCTAGTATTTTGTTATATTTTATATCTTGGTGACTATGTATAGTTTCTATATAGAAAGGGGGATATATGAAACGTGCAACGGCAACAGCACTATCTTGTGTTGTACTAGGATGGTTTTATTTTACATATTTAGATGACCATTTGGCGCGTCAGATTGCGTATCCCTTTAACTATAAAGAGGAAGTTATAGCTGCAGCTGAGAAAGAGCAGGTACCTCCATCTTTGGTAGCTAGTGTTATCTTAGCAGAAAGCAAGTATAAAAACACAGCGGAGTCTGAAACGGGGGCTCTTGGATTGATGCAACTCATGCCAGATACGGCTCGTTGGGTGGCACAGCAAGTGGGGCATGGTAACTATACAGATCGTCAACTTAAAGAGCCTACTATAAATATTGAGTTAGGTACATGGTATTTAGGTCACTTGTTAAAGGAATTTAATGGTGATCAGGTGTTAGCATTAGCTGCTTACAATGCTGGTCGTGGTCATGTGGAATCGTGGCTTCGTGAAAATAACTGGAATGGAATGGTCGATACGATTCCGTTTCCTG
Organism: Veillonella parvula; assembly: GCF_040097785.1. Lineage (GTDB taxonomy): Bacteria > Bacillota > Negativicutes > Veillonellales > Veillonellaceae > Veillonella > Veillonella parvula_D. The sequence continues at coordinate 206,564 of NZ_JBBNNS010000001.1, forward strand.
AGACCCGTAGCTATGTAAAGGCGGTCTTACAGTATCAAGAAAGATATGAGGCGTTATATGGAAACAATTATTGAAGCTTGTAAAGCCTTAGACTATTCTTGGTTACCTCAAACTGTTGACGGCTTTACGTTAGTTACATCTACTGAAAGTGACTATACAATATTAGCTAATCGTATTAGTGATGGTGAAGACGTATTAAAGGTACCTATTTTCCATTATCAAAATGAATTGGGGTGGCGTTGGTCTGCCTTATATGATAAAGAGGTAGAGGACTATACAGTACATATAGAGATGCCACTATTTTCCTTTGTAGACATTTCCTTTGTGCGAGCCGATTTAGCGTCTTTTTGGACTGGGCTACAAGAACGATGTGTAAAAGGGTTAACCAATATGTTAATAGAACCCGCTAATAATTTTACTTTTACTTATCGTCGCCGAGGGATTCCTGAATGGGACTTCTCACAAGTTATGCCTGAGGAGTTAGAAGGTTTTGTACGTGATATTGATCCAGCCCATGCGATTCGCATGATTAATGGGTCTTTTATCATCGGCGAATACCGCAAGATGGATGAATGTACAGGATTACTCTTGTATTATAATGAATTGCGCGATGAATATTTTGCGGAACTTCGTTATAAAAGTTATCCAGAAATCGATCATCATTTAGATGCAAAAAATCTAGATGATTTAGCAGTGGTATTGCGTGAGCATTTAGGTGCTATACTAAAAGGCTTGAATGAGCGCATTGATTAAAGTTTGGATAGATTTAACTATGCTATTTTTTGTCATTTTTTGTTTTTATAGAATGACTTATGTGGGACTGGTTTCTTTAATGCCCATTCAAAAGCGTAGAATTTGTATATACATAGCAAATGTGATATACTATATATGACTTTTATATAATCTTTTAAAAGAGTGGGCTTATGTCCACTCTTTCATTTATGATTAGCTCAATTTTAGAGTATTTAGAATCAAGAGATATATACAAGATGTAGTAAGTAAGGAGGCGATGGCTATGAAAAGAGAAGCAGTGGAGGAGTTTGTATCCTCTGTAGTTGAAGGTATTATAGCCGGCACCGATATGGAACTCGTCGATGTAGACTATGTACGTGAACGGGATTGGTATTTACGTGTCTACCTTGATAAACCAGGTGGTGTAGATTTGGATGACTGTCAGTTGGTGAGCGAAAAATTAAGTGCTGTCCTCGACGAAAAGGATCCAATTACGGAAAATTATTTATTGGAGGTATCTTCTCCTGGCCTTGATCGAGTTCTAAAGAAAGATAAGGATTTAGTTCGGTATAATGGCCGTGATGTAGATATTCAGTTGTTTAAGCCTGTTAATGGCAGTAAACAATTTACTGGTGCATTACAAGGTTTTACGGACACATCTATCGACTTTACTATTAATGGTGAAAGCATAACATTTGAACGTTCTGCTATTGCACAAATTCGATTACATCTTGATTTTTAATATATGGAGGCATACGAGTGAGTCAAGAATTAATTCAAGCGGTAATGGTGCTTACAAAACAAAAAGGTTTTGCTCCTGAGGTTATTTTTGAATCCTTAGAGGCTGCATTACTGCAAGCATATCGCAAAGAACCAACATCTAATCCAGATGCGTACGTTGTGATTGACCGCGAAACAGGTGTTTATAAAGTAATGGCCAAAAAACAAGTTGTGGAAACTGTTGAATTGCCTGAAACAGAAATTAGCTTGTTGGATGCTCGCAAAAAAGATAAGCGTTTTGAGATTGGTGATGTAGTAGAAGTCGATGTAACTCCTGCTAACTTTGGTCGTAGTGCTGCCCATACTGCAAAACAAATGCTTATTCAACGTTTGAAAGAGGCTGAGCGCAGTGTAGTATATGAGGAATACTACAGTCGTGAAGGTGATATCATCACTGGTGTTATTACACGTGTCGAAGGTAAAAATGTGTTTATCGACCTTGGTAAAACAGAAGCAATTTTACCTCCAACAGAGCAAATTGCTACTGAAACATACCGTGAAGGGGATCGTATTAAATGCTATATCGTAGAGGTTAAGAAAACTACGAAAGGCCCTCAAATTATGATTTCTCGTACACATCCAGGTCTATTAAAACGTCTATTTGAATTAGAGGTTCCAGAAATCTTTGAAGGCGTAGTAGAGCTTAAGTCTGTAGCTCGTGAACCGGGGATGCGTTCTAAAATCGCCGTATATAGTCGTGATGAAAATATTGATCCTGTAGGTGCTTGCGTAGGTCCTAAAGGGCAACGTGTACAACATATTGTTGATGAATTACACGATGAAAAAATAGACATTGTTAAATGGGATGAAGATCCAGCAATTTATATTGCTAACTCCTTAAGCCCTGCGAAGGTTGTATCGGTAGATGTAAGCGAAGAAGAAAAAGCTTCTTATGTAGTCGTACCTGATTATCAATTATCTTTAGCTATTGGTAAGGCTGGTCAAAATGCTCGTTTAGCTGCTAAGTTGACTAACTGGAAAATTGATATTAAAAGCGAAACTCAAGCTGCTGAAGAACCTTTCACAGGTTTTGGCAATGCTGAGGATGGTGAATAGTCATGAAACCAAAATCCCAACCTATGCGTACTTGCGTAGGATGTGGTGAACCTAAGGCAAAACGAGAGTTGATTCGCGTAGCCTTGAGTCCAGACGGCAATATCACTATTGATCGCAGCGGTAAAGCACCAGGACGTGGAGCTTATTTATGTGAGTCTATGTCGTGTTTTGAGCAGGCTTATAAGGCAAAACGATTAGAACGATCATTAAAACATAGTGTATCTAAAGAGATATACGAAGCATTACAACGTGATTTACAAGAGAATGAGTAATCACTGATATACATGAATGAAGATAAAATTTTGAATCTCTTAGGCTTAGTACAACGAGCAGGAAAAGTTATTTCTGGTGATTTTATCGTAGAAAAAGCTATAAAGAGAAAGGAACCGAAATTGGTACTTCTCGCTGGTGACTGTGCAGCCAATAATGAAAAGAAATATACTCAATTAGCAGAAACCCATCACATTCCACTTCACAGTATTGCCAATAAAGAGGCTTTAGGAACGGCCATTGGTAAGGAAGTTAGGGTAGTAGTTGCCGTACTAGATGATGGATTTGCAAAGGCATTACTTAAAGAGATTGATCGATAATAAGGGGGTATGTAGATGTCCAAAAAGCGCGTTCATGAAATCGCCAAAGAGTTCGGCGTAGAAAGTAAGCAGGTCATTTCTATCTTGCAACAAAATAATATCAATGTTACGAAAGCAGTTAATTCTGTAGATGATTCAGGTTATGAAATTGTAAAAAAACAATTAGGTAAAAAATCTGAAGCTCCTAAAGTAGCACAAAAAATAGAAAAAAAGGTAGAACAAAAGTCTGCTCCTGCAGCTCATAAACAAGAAGTTGCGTCACATAAACAACATCCAAATCGTTCTAACGAACAGAAAAAAGATAAACATAAACAATCTGGTCAAAAACAAGACGATCAATCTAAACAAAAGGACCATAAAAAAGGCAATGTACGTCATGTACAAATCTCTGAGCCTACACGCAAATCCGATGGTAACCAACATGGTGGAGACCGCGCTAACAATCGCCCTAATAATACCCGCAATAATGATAACCGTAATAACGTTCGTTCTAATGATGCGCGTAATAATGATAATCGCAACAACGATAATCGTAATAACGACAACCGCAATAACGATAACCGCAATTCTAATAATGACCGCCGTAACAAGAAAAATAAAAAAGGTGGCAATAACCGCCCTCAATCCTTGTTATCTACATCTATGCAAAAAAAGAAGAATCGCGTAAAACATCGTAACGAGCAGTACTTACAGCAAAAAGCAGAAGCTGAACGTAAAGCTGAAGCAGCAATTGCTACAGAAATTGAATTGAGCGGTCCTTTAACTGTTAAAGAATTAGCTGAAAAAATGGGTCGTGAAGTATCTGAAATCATCAAGAAATTGATGCTTTTAGGTGTTATGGCCAGCATTAACCAAGAGGTTGATGTAGATACAGCTACTATTGTAGCTGAAGAGTTCGGTGTAACTGTAACTGAAGTAGAACCAGAAGAAGATCCTACAGATGTTATCGAAATTGAAGATGCACCAGAAACGTTAAAACCACGTCCTCCTGTAGTAACTATTATGGGTCACGTTGACCATGGTAAAACATCTTTGTTGGACGTAATTCGTCAAACTAATGTAACAGCTGGCGAAGCTGGTGGTATCACTCAACATATCGGTGCGTACCAAGTTCGCTACAAGGATAATAAAATCACATTCCTTGACACACCTGGTCATGAAGCGTTTACTGCTATGCGTTTACGTGGTGCAAAATCTACAGATATCGCAGTTCTCGTAGTAGCTGCTGACGATGGAGTAATGCCACAAACTATCGAGGCCATTAATCATGCGAAGTCTGCAGATGTACCTATTATTGTAGCCATCAACAAAATGGATAAACCAGGTGCTAACCCAGACCATGTTAAACAACAATTGTCTGAACATGGTCTTTTACCAGAAGAATGGGGCGGCGATGTCATCATGGTTCCTGTATCTGCTAAACAAAAACAAGGTATTGATGACTTACTTGAAAATATTTTGCTTGTAGCAGAGGTTATGGAATTGAAAGCGAACCCTAACCGTAAGGCATATGGCGTAGTTATCGAGGCTCAACTTGATAAAGGTCGTGGTGCTGTATGTACTGTCTTGGTACAAAAAGGTTCTCTTCGTGTAGGTGATACAGTACTTGCTGGTACTGCATACGGTAAAGTACGTGCCATGACAAATGAGCGCGGTGAAAAAGTAAAAGTTGCTCGTCCGTCTATGCCGGTAGAAATTTTGGGCTTCTCCGAAGTTCCACAAGCCGGTGAAATTATAAATGGTATGGATGACAACGAAGCACGTGCAATTGCTGAAAAACGTATTGCTAAGCAACGGGTTCAAGAATTGCAAGCTACACATAAAGTTACATTAGATGATATTTTCAACCAAATTCAACAAGGCGAGTTGAAGGATCTTAATATTATCATCAAAGCCGATGTTCAAGGTTCTGTAGAAGCATTGCGTCAATCTTTAGAAGGCATCAAAAACCCTGAGGTTCGTATTGTTATTGTTCATGCTGCAGTAGGTGCCATTAATGAATCGGATATCATGTTGGCATCTGCATCTAATGCGATTGTAATGGGCTTTAATGTACGCCCTGATGCTAATGTTCGACGTGCAGCGGAACAAGAAAAGGTTGACTTGCGTACATATCGTGTAATTTATGATGCTATCAATGACGTTGAATCTGCTATGCGCGGTATGTTGGCGCCTCAATTTAAAGAGGTTGTCGTAGGTCGTGCAGAAGTGCGTCAGGTTATTTCCACACCAAAGGCTATTGTAGCTGGCTCTTATGTAACAGAAGGTCGTATTACTAACGACTCTGAAGTTCGTTTAATTCGTGACGGCATCGTTGTATTTGAAGGTAAGGTTGATTCTTTACGTCGATTTAAAGATGAAGTTAAGGAAGTTAAAACATCCTTTGAATGTGGTATCTCCTTAGAAGGATACCGCGACATCAAGGAAGGCGACGTTATTGAAGCTTACTTGATGGAAGAAATTGCACCTCAATTATAGGAGGTTTATATGAGTGATGTTCGTGTCAGAAAATTACAAGAATTTATCAAACAAGAGGTAAGTCAAATGTTGATGCGCGGATTGAAAGATCCGCGTATCGGCTTCACTACTATTACCGATGTTCATGTAACAGGTGATTTACGTGAAGCTACGATTTATGTCTCCTTGTTTGGTTCCGATAAGGAAAAAGAAGATACCCTTATCGCATTAAAGCATGCAGCAGGTCATATTCGTACAGAGCTTGGTAAAGTACTTAAATTACGCCATATTCCTTCCATCACCTTTGATAAGGATACGTCTTTAGACTATAGCATGCATATTGAATCCCTTTTGAATGAAATCAAAATGGATGAAGAAATAAATTAACAAAAAGGATACAGAACATGAGTAAGATTACTATTAATCAATTACATATGGCTCTGTGTGAAGCTAATTCTATTATGCTAACCGTCCATATTAGACCTGATGGTGATGCTATTGGGTCCATGGTAGCCTTTTACGAAGCCCTTGTAGGACAAGGTAAAACTGTATATATGGTAGTGGATGATGTAGTTCCTGAGAAGTACACATTCTTACGATATACGGACCACATTCATGATGTAGCGTATTTTGAAACTAATCCAGTTGATATTGATATGCTTATGGTTTTGGATGCTAGCACGTATGAGCGAATTGGCAAAGTAGGTGCACTTTGGAGTGCACCTATTTTTAATATAGATCACCATATTTCTAATACAGAATTCGCGGACCATCTATATTTAAAGCCTGACTTTGCTGCTACTGGTGAAATTGTTACCGACTTATGTACAAAATGGAATTGGCCTATCACTGAATCTATGGGTACTGCATTATATATGGCGATTGCTACAGATTGTGGTTTCTTTAAATTTAGCAATACTACAGCAAATACTCTTGAGATGGCTGCCAAATGTGTAGCTGCAGGGGCTAGACCAAATGTTATTTCTGAAACCATAGAAGCCGTATCTGCCAGTCGTTTAGAATTAACAAAACAAGTTATGCAAACTATCGAGTTTTACAAGAATGATACGATTGCTACCATCGAGTTGAATCGTGAGGCTATGACTATTCTTGGCGATGATACAGATGGTTTTGTAGATATTATTAGAAATGTTGATACTGTAGACGTGGCAATTTTATTAAAAGCAGAAGCTGATGATATAACACGTGTAAGTTTACGTTCCAAAGGTATTGATGTGAACGTTGTAGCAAGCCATTTTGGTGGTGGTGGTCATATTCGTGCTGCAGGTTGCACTATTAATCTACCATTAGAAGAGGCAAAACAAGCTCTCATTGAGGTAATTTAATAATGGATGGGATATTACCATTTTTAAAACCACCTGGCATTACAAGCCATGATGCCGTTGCTATTTGTCGTCGTATTCTAAAGGAAAAGCGCATTGGTCATAGCGGTACATTGGATCCTATGGCTTATGGTGTATTGCCTGTGTTTCTTGGTAAGGCTACGCGCCTTATAGAATACACGGATGAATTTGATAAAACCTATGTAGCAGAATGTAAATTGGGTACTTTTACAGATACTGAAGATAGCTCAGGACAACCTGTATTGCCAGATAATGATATGCTATTGCGAGATGGTATTGTATTGAATCGAGCTATTCAATCTACAGAAATCTCGACAACGATGGTTAAACCAGGCTTTGAAGAATTGGTTAGTATTTTGAGAAAATTTGCTGGCGTTCAGGACCAAAGGCCGTCTAAGTATTCTGCCATTAAAGTAAATGGTATTCGAGCTTATGAATATGCTCGTAAAGGTATTCCTGTAGAGCTACCATTACGTCAAATTCATATTAAAAATATTGAGCTCATTGCTTATGGATTCCCTTTTTTCACGGTTCGTGTGACATGCTCAGGGGGGACTTATATTCGCTCGTTATTACGCGATATTTGTATTGCTTTAGGTATTCCTGGCGCTATGACTTCTTTGGCACGTACTCAAGTAGGCCCTTTTGATATCGGCTCTGCTAAGATGGCCGAAGAATTGATGCTACATGGTGAAAGTCTGTTGTTGCCAACAGATACGGCTGTTTCTCATCTTTCAAAAGTAACTGTAAATAGTGTACAATTAAGAATGATGATAGAAGGCAAGCAGTTACCGATTGGTAAAGAATTTGCTTTCACAGAAATAGGTCAGCTCTATAGAGCTTATGGACCGAATGGTTTTATTGGTATTATGAAACGAAACAACCACACATTAAAAGTGGAAAAAAATATTTTTATTGAAGGATAAGTATGAAGCAACTACATTCGTTTGATGAACTACGTCAAATCAAAGATACAAAAGTATATGCCCTTGGTACCTTTGATGGCATTCATCGAGGTCATCAACGAGTTATACATAAGGCTGTTGAAGAGGCTATATCAGTCGATGGGGTTAGTATCATCATTACCTTCGAGCATCATCCATTGACTATATTACATCCAGAACGAGTACCTAAACGAGTGATTCAAGAAGAGATTATGGATACTGTGCTAGAAGAACTCAAAGTTGACTATATTTTGCGGTTACCTATGACTGAAGCATTATTAAAAATGACTGCAGATGAATTCTTACATGAACTCTGCAATGATATGAATGTGGAAGCTATTGTAATCGGTGAGAACTTTACATTTGGTGCAAAGGGGCTTGGTAATCCAGAATATATGAAACAAGTGGTAGCGGATAAGAATATACGAGTTCTTGTACAGCCTTTATTACCTTGTGATGGTAGTAGTACACCTATTTCTAGTACAGAAATTAGAAAAGCTATTCATGAAGGGCATTTGGAGGATGCAAATCATTGGCTAGGTAGGCCATTCCAGTTTAAAGGAACTGTGATTAAAGGTGATCAACGGGGACGCACATTAGGATTTCCTACATTAAATCTATTACTTCCTAATGAAATGGCTACACCTCCAGACGGAGTCTATGCTAATCGTGTATGTATTGATGGTATTTGGTATGATGGGGTAGGCAATATTGGAGATAATCCAACCTTTAGAAATCAGTACCATAGATGTGAAGTACACGTTTTTAACTTTGACCAAGATATATATGGAAAAGAAGTAATTGTACAGTTCATTTCTTATATTAGAGGGGAAGTTAAATTTAATAATTTACAAGATCTTATCGATCAAATGAAGGTAGATGAAGAACAGGCTCTAGCTATTTTGGCTAATGCATAAAAGGGGGTTCTCATGGATATTAAAGAAGCTCGAAAACAGATAGATAGTATTGATTCTGTATTAGTTACGGAGTTTGAGAAGCGACTCACACTGATTAAAGAAATTGGTAAATATAAGGATGAACATCACTTACCACTTATTGATGAAGAACGGGATGAAAGTATCATTGCTTTACATACTCAAAATTGTAAAGATAAAGTGTTAGCACCTTATGTTGAAAATTATATAAAAACCGTCGTTTCTATGAGTAATGAGTTCTTAAAGGAGCATATGCATAAGCATATTTTTCTCATTGGTATGCCTGGCGCAGGTAAAACTACTGTTGGTAAGGTTCTAGCAAAAGAGTTAGGCCGCGACTTTTTCGATCTAGACCAAACGATTCAAGACAAGGTAGGTAAATCCGTTCAAAATATTTATATTTACGATGGTAAAGATGCTTTCAGTGAATATGAATATAGTACAATCAAAGAATTAATTCACAATAAACCATCTGTCATTGCTACAGGTGGCGGCACTGTTACCTATGATAAAACTGTTAAATTGATGCGCAATAATGGTCTTGTTGTATTTGTTAACCGTGATGTAAATCATATTTTAGATGATTTGGATCTAGAGATTCGTCCGCTTGTAAAAGAAAGTATCGAATATATTTTTAATGTATATGAAGAACGTTATCCTTTATATGAAGAAGTAGCACATATTAAAATTGGTAACGAAGGCAGTATTACCGATGCAGTGCAAGAAATTATTGAAGCTTTGCCGAATACGGAGAAATAATGGACGCCATACGAGGATTTGTATACCGAACTATATATGAGAATACACAACGTACATATTGCGTGTTTATCCTAAAAGATTATAATGAGGAATACATTACTTGTACTGGCAAATTTGAGTCTCCTAAAGAAGGGGAAGACATCGAAGTACGGGGCCGCTATGTAGAACATGAAAAGTACGGCCGCCAATTTGATGCGAGCAGTGTTGAAAAGTTAAAACCTGATAATATGGGTGCTGCCAAGACTTATTTGTTGAATCTAGGAATAAAAGGTTTTGGTGAAAAATCCGTAGAGAAGGTACTAGAATATTTCGGTATTCGTATTTTAGAAATTTTACGGGAAGAACGTCCAGAAGAGATTAAAGATGTTCCAGGTCTCCGAAAGAGTGTTAAGGATGAGCTATTCAATACCTTACTTGGCGAAGGTATTTTATCTGATTTAAATCATTTTTTTGAAAGTCATCACATTTCATCGAAATGGAGTCGTATTGTATATACCTATTATGGTGTGCAGTCTGTCGCAGTTATAGAGGATAATCCTTATACATTATTACGTGTAGCACCGGATATGCTTTTTGGTACGGCCGATACACTAGCAGAGCATCTTGGTATTAATGGTAGTGATACACGCCGTTTAGAGGCTGGTTTAGAATGGATTCTACGTAGTCTAGATAATCAAGGTCATACATGTTTACCAGTAGACCAACTTATCGGTCGACTTGACGATTTATTACAAACTGATGTAGATGATATTGCGAACTTTATTGAAAGCCTGCTGGAACAAGGTGCACTGTATAGTACGTATTATGAAGATATCTTATATATCTATCCGCCAGAGATGTATGTTTCTGAAGTGGAAGGTGTCCACTATACTCGTGAGTTTCTATTAGAAGCTGATCCAATAGCATTAGATATTTCTAGTTTTATTGAAAAGTTTGAACGAGACAACTACATTATCTTTGGTGATGCTCAAAAAGAAGCTATACAGCTCTCATTTTTTGAAAAGTTTTCTCTTATAACTGGTGGTCCTGGTACAGGTAAAACAACTATCATCAAGGCACTAGTAAAAGGTTTCCAACTCGGTGGATTGGGGCGCATTATACTTTGTGCTCCTACGGGACGTGCTGCAAAGCGTCTGACCGAGGCCACTGAGTTTGAAGCTACTACAATTCATCGTCTATTGGTACCTGTTCAAGGTAGTGACTCCTATGACTTTACAAAGAATGAAGATGATCCTCTAGATATAGATGTCATTATCATCGATGAAGCATCTATGCTTAATGTGCGTTTATTCTATTCTTTGATGGCTGCTATTCCAAAGGAAGCCCATGTCATTATTGTGGGTGACGTAGATCAATTACCACCTATAGGTGCTGGATTTGTATTAAAAGATTTATTAGATAGTGATTGTGTGCCCTATACACGACTTAACCAGATTTATCGTCAAAGCTCTGGTAATACTATCGTTGAAAGTGCTTATGCAATTAACCGTGGTGAAATGCCTAACCTTGAAGGTGTGAGCGAAGAGTTTTCTTTTATTCCTGTTAAATCTTATGACATGATGATGAAAGCCATCATTGATGTATATAAACGTGAACAAGAAACTTTAGAGGATGAATTAGATATTCAAATTATTTCTCCTATGCGCCGTGGTGAAGCAGGTAGTACATTGATATCACAATATGTACAACAAGCCGTAAACCCTCCAGATAGCTACAAGGGAGAAACTCGTGTCAATGGCATTACTTATCGCGTTGGGGACAAGGTTATTCAAATTCTCAATGATTATGAGTTAGAAGTTTTTAATGGTGAAATTGGTGTTATTTACGCTATTACACGGACTGATATTTATATCCGATTTATCCATAAAGAGGTTCGTCTACCTATCGATGAAGCACATATGATTATGCCTGCTTATGCTATTACGGTCCATAAGAGTCAAGGTAGTGAGTATGGTGTAGTTATTATTCCATTTGTTCCACGTTATGGTGGTATGTTACAACGTAATTTGTTGTATACTGCTGTTACACGGGCAAAGCGTAAAGTAATCATCGTTGGTACTACGAGCGCAGTTGAACGTGCTGTGCGTACTGTTAATGCCGATGAACGTTACACATTGTTTAAAGAACGACTACAAGGGAGATGTGATTCGTAATGAGTCTTTGGGATTTCCTATTTCCACCTGTATGCCCTCACTGTGGTGCACCTGTGGCAACACAAGGGGATTGGTGTAAAGCTTGTTTTACAGATTTATTACATATTCGTCATGTACCACATAAATTTTTACACTATGTAGATGATGTATGTGTGTTGGCCGAATATCGTGGTGGTCTAAAGTCTATGATTTACGATGTAAAATTTAATGAAAAAAAGGAGCAGTCCAAAGGGGCCGCTCCTTTTTTAGTATCGTACAACTTTTACATGAAATATAATGAGTCTAATATTGTGAATAGTAATTGTAAAATTATGTATGATTATATTGTTCCTGTACCATCTAGCGAAAAGAAAAAAGCTAAGAGAGGATATAATCAAGTAGATTTATTCTTTCTTGAATGGGCTCATTCTTTATGGGAGATAGATAGAAAAAACTTTAAATGGTTAGATTGTATATACAAGTTTGATACTTCTCGAGATATGTGGGGATTAACAAATAAAGAAAGACATCAAAATATTGATGATGCCTTTGTTATATGTGCTGATTATAAGGATATTGATTTTACCAATAAGAATATATTAATTGTTGATGATATATATACTACAGGTGCCACAATTGAAGCTGTAGCAAAAGTCTTACAAAAGCATAAAGCGCTACGCATTGATGCCCTTACGCTGGCTAGTGGTAGTTTCTAATCTTTATTACTAAATGTAGGAATATAATATTTGATTTCATATTAGCCAAGCACATCAATAAATGCTTTAACTACATCAGGATCAAAGAGTGAGCCAGATGCACTAAAGAGTTCTTCTTTTGCTTTAGCTTTTGTTTTCGCCCAAAATTCAGTAGAAGGATTAACTGTTGTATCATAGTAATCTGCTACAGCAATAATTCGAGCTCCTAACGGAATATTGGCACCACGTAAATGTTTGGGATAACCAGAGCCATCCCATTTTTCATGATGGTAACGAATATAAGGCAAAATTTGTTGGCAGCAAGGATAGTTTTCAATCATATTGGCTCCACTTGCCGCATGTTGTTTATACTTAGACATTTCTTGCTTATTAAGATATGGAGATTTTTGGATTAATGCATTAGGTACCATTAATAGACCCACGTCATGAAGTAGAGCTGCGTGACGAATCTGTTCAATTTCATTTAATGGCAAACCCATTTTAGCTGCGATGCTAACAGCATAGTTTGAAACCTGGATAGAATGTGTATAGAGATGATAGCTTTTCATTTGTATCATCTGTAAAAGTTGTGCGCTTATGGCTTCTAAACTATCTTTCTCCAGTTCATACAAACCTGATGGTTGCATCAATGATAACATAAACATAATAAACCCCTCTAACTAACAAACTGAACATATGGTACAACCCCTCGTACTTATGTTCATATCGTACAACTTTAGGCCGTTCTAATTTAACAGTATACAAATTATACACCATAAATAATTTTTTGTGTATGATACGTATGTTCTTACAAATATGTTGTATTCATATTTGGCATACAAAAACTAATTGACAATTTAAGAATCCACTAGATATGGTACTTAAAAAATGTGATTTTAGAAATATTAAAATATTATGAAGAATATTTTAGGTTTTCTATTCCAATTTTCTATACATCAACAAATAGGGGTTGCAAAATTTATTCTCATTGTTCTAAGAATTATGCGATAGTATGTTTGGTAAAAAAATTATGTTTGGCTACTTAACTATATAATCAAAATTTTTTAAAATAATAGTAAAACTAGACATGAATACTGTTATTCTTTATAATACGTCTATACGGGTCTGTGGTTGAAAGTCGAGGCTAGTCGCAGGCAAAACGATCCACATAAGCAGCCCAAAGGGTTGTGAGCATGGTGCGGCTTAGGTGTAAGTCCTGCCGATAAAATCGAGAGAGGTAGTAGTGGGGAGTCTTGGACTTATGAGCGAACCTTCCAGCAGGCGAGTGTGGGGGCAAAGACCAGGTCAGCCGTATAGGGGCACATGAGGCTTTTCTCATGTGCTTTTTTTATACAGTTGTATATTATAAAATCTATAGAAAACCACTAACTATGGGAAAGTTTTTATACATGAACGTAATATTTATACAAACAATGTATAAAATTAAAATATAAATATAGAGATTTTGCGATTGCATCTAAAATTATATACAAAATTATTGACATAATTATACTTAATCTATATACTATTATAAAGTAGTAGTAAGTTAAAATAATGAGGTTGATAATATGTTAAATAGCAAAGTAAAAAAAATAATTCTTGGCGGTTGTATGTTAGTGATGGCGGCTTCTTTAGTTGGTGGATGTGGTTCTTCTAATCAACCTACATCTAATAAACTTGTCGTTGGCACTAATGCTACATTTGTTCCATTTGAGTTTAAAGATGAAAAAACTCAAGATTATACAGGTTTTGATATTGAATTGATTCGTGCGATCGGTAAGCGTATTAATAAAGATGTAGAGCTAAAAAATGTAGCTTTTGATGCTTTGATTCCAGCTTTGAACACACATGATATTGATGTTGCTGCATCTGGTATGACCATTACAAAAGCGAGAAGTGAAAAAGTATTATTTTCTTCTCCTTATTATGAAAATGCCTTAGCAGTAGTATATAAAGATGGAACGGCTGTGAATTCTCTTGATGACTTAAAGGGTAAAAAAATTGCAGCCCAATTAGGTACTACTGGTGCAGATTTAGCTCATAAAATTGAAGGTACTACTGTAAAAGAATTTGACCATAGTAATGAAGCTTTGTTAGAATTACAAAATAGTGGAGTAGATGCAACTGTAATCGATTTACCTGTAGCTCAATATTACAGTACTAAGCATCCTGATCAACATATTAAATTTATGGCATATCCAAATACTAAAGAATATTTGGGCTTAGCAATTAATAAGGATAACAAAGCATTGCAAGAAGAAATTAATAAAGCAATTGCTGATATGAAGGCTGATGGTGAATTTAATACATTATATAAAAAATGGTTTAATGTAGATACACCTGCTGATATGCCAGTAGTTTTAGAATTTAAATAATAGGAGAGATTATGAGTTTTAATTGGGGGTTAATTGCGGATAATTTACCGCTCTTGCTACAAGGTGCTCTAGTGACTGTAGAAATTACAGCCATGTCTGTAGGTTGTGGCTTTTTTATCGGTCTTTTAGTATCTTTAGCAAATTTATCTAAATTTAGATTAGTTAGATTGCTTGCAAAATGTTATGTAGATATCATTCGTGGTACACCATTACTGGTGCAAATTTTCCTAATCTATTTTGCCTTGCCTATGATTACAGGTCAACGGATTGATCCATATATTGCGGCTGTTACCGCATGTAGTATTAACTCTGGTGCTTATGTATCTGAAATTTTCCGTGCTGGTATTCAATCTATTGATAAAGGTCAAATGGAGGCTGGTCGTTCTCTTGGTTTAACTTGGGGACAAACCATGCGTTACATCATTATGCCTCAAGCTTTTAAAGCAATTATTCCTCCGTTAGGGAACGAATTTATTGCCATGTTGAAAGATTCCTCTTTAGTTTCTGTTATCGGTTTCGAGGAGTTGACACGTCGTGGTCAATTAATCATTGCTAAAACCTATGCATCCTTTGAAATCTGGGGTACGGTTGCTGTGATTTACCTTATTATGACAGTGACTATCTCACAATTAGTTGGATATCTTGAAAGGAAATATAGCATTAAATGATTAAATTAGAAAATGTACATAAATCTTTTGGTAAAAATGAAGTACTAAAAGGTATTAATTTACATATTAAACAAGGTCAAGTAGTTGTAATCATCGGCCCTTCTGGTTCTGGTAAAAGTACGGTACTGCGCACTATGAACTATTTAGAGGAACCTACATCTGGTAAGGTTATCGTAGATGGCATGGATCTTTCTGATAAGAAAAAGTTAAATGACGTTCGTGCTGAAGTAGGAATGGTATTCCAAAACTTTAATTTGTTCCCACATATGACAGTTATGGAAAACCTTACCTTAGCACAAACTAAGGTTCGTAAAACATCTATGGAAGAGGCTAAGAAGATAGGTCAAGCTTTACTTGATCGAGTAGGCTTGGCGGATAAAGCCAATGCATACCCTGATTCTTTGTCAGGCGGTCAAAAGCAGCGTGTTGCTATTGCTCGTGCTTTAGCTATGAAACCAAAAGTAATGCTTTTTGATGAACCTACTTCAGCTCTTGATCCTGAAATGGTTAGTGAAGTGCTAGATGTTATGAAGTCTTTAGCTGAGGAAGGTATGACGATGGTCATCGTTACTCATGAAATGGGCTTTGCGAAAAAGGTAGCGGATAGAGTGTTATTTGTTGATGGTGGCTTGATTTTAGAAGATAATACACCTGAACGCGTATTTGATGCACCTACCAATGAAAGAACAAAATCATTCTTAGATAAAATTTTGTTAGATTAAATAATATAATTATAGGAAGCAAATTCTAGAATTAGAAATTGCTTCCTGTTTTTTTACATTAAATTTAACCTATCTATTTATATTAATTTTTATTATATATGTATAGCTTAATATCTATTAATATATTTGATAACTTTTAGACTGAATTTATTAATTATAAAGAGTTTGTATAAAGATTTACAGGGTAGATTAATCTGAAAAACACGATTATTGCTATAAATATTTGTGATATAACAATAATTTATACAGTCATTTTTTAAAATAATAATTTTTAATTCACATATTTTTATGATTATAAAAATATACAATTAATTTATAGGGTGTATATAATTATTTATAACATGTATAGATATAGGGATTGTTGAGATTTACAGCAAATGATATTCTTATTTCTAGTGTTTGTATATTCATTAAAAATGTAAATATTGTTGTTTGATATTTTATACATGCTGTGTTATGATACACATATAGAGCAAGACAGCAAGACAATATATATATTTTTAGGAGGATGTTACCATGTTAGGTAAAGTAAAATGGTTCAGCGCAGAAAAAGGTTATGGTTTTATTGAACGTGAAGACGGTAGCGATGTATTTGTACACTACTCTGCAATCCAAGACGAAGGTTTCAAATCTTTGACTGAAGGTCAAAATGTAGAATTTGAGATTGTTGATGGAAACCGTGGACCTCAAGCCGCTAACGTTGTTAAAGCGTAACTACATACCAAAAAAATTATAAAAACAATATATAATTGGACCCTGATAGTATATACTATCAGGGTTTTTGATTTTCTATATACATTTTATACATAATTCTACAAAAAATATAAGATTTTTAGATAAAAAAGAAGGAGTTTTACAGTTGGATGTAGAAATACTAAATATAACACGAGAGATAAGGTTATATAATACCACACACTCGCATCTCGTGGATGATTTTTAGAAAGGGTGTTGACTTATGAAAGTAGCAATTAGAGGAAAAAACATTGAAGTAACAGATGCCTTAAGAGCATATATCGAAAAAAGATTGAGTAAATTGACTCGTTACTTCGATGATGAGTTAAATGCACAAGCGGTTTTATCCGTTGTAAAAGATAAATCTACAATTGAACTTACATGCTTTGTTGATAAAATCGTTCTTCGTGGTGTGGAAACCAACGATGATATGTATGCAGCTATTGATTTAGTAGTAGATAAAATTGTTCGCCAAATCCATAAATATAAAACTCGTTTGGCTAAACGTTTCAAAAAACAAGAAGCTTTCCATCCTGAAGCTTTGGCAACTCCTGTGGAAGAAGAAACTATTGAAGTTGTAAAACGCAAACACTTTGTTGTGCGTCCTATGGATGTTGAGGAAGCGATTTTACAAATGAATCTTATTGGTCATGATTTCTTTATGTTCTTCAATGCTGAAACTGAATCGATGAACGTTGTATATCGTAGACATGATGGTTTCTATGGTTTGATCGAGCCAGAACTTCAATAATATATAATGTCGGCTGAACTTAATCCTAACTCCTTTCTACTTTAAATCAGCCGATTATTATATTAAGGTGGATGACTTAAAATAGTCATCCACCTTTTTTGCCAAAATAATATTATAAATAATCTTGAAATGCCTTGAATTCTTTGACTATTCAAGGCTTTTTCGTTATAATAAGTTAGATAAAATAATGTAAGATGTCCCGTAGAGGAGTGATTTGTTTGTTAAGCTTTTTACAAAGGCTATTAGGCAATAATAACGCAAAAGAAATTAAAAAAATGCGTGCTATTGCAGATCATATTAATGAAATTGAACCTAATTATATTAAATTAAGTGATGCTAACTTAGTGGCAAAAACTGATGAGTTTAAACGTCGTTTGCAAAAAGGGGAAACGTTAGACGACCTATTGCCAGAAGCATTCGCTGTAGTTCGTGAAGCATCTAAACGCGTTTTAGGCATGCGTCATTTCGATGTACAGTTAATGGGAGGCATTTGCCTTCATAATGGTAATATCGCGGAGATGCGTACTGGTGAAGGTAAAACATTAGTAGCTACATTGCCCGTATATTTGAATGCATTGACCGGTAAGGGTGTACACGTTGTAACAGTAAATGATTATTTGGCGACTCGTGATAGCGAGCAAATGGGACGTTTATATAATTTCTTAGGACTTTCCACGGGTCTTATTGTGGCTAATCTTGACTTTAATCAACGTAAAGAAGCCTATGCGTGTGATATTACATATGGTACAAATAATGAGTTTGGTTTTGACTATTTACGCGATAACATGGTAACCGATGTTGTTCAAATGGTACAACGACCATTGAATTATGCCATTGTGGATGAAGTAGACTCCATTCTTATTGATGAAGCAAGAACACCATTAATTATCTCAGGCCCTGGTCAACGTTCCACTGATAATTATTATAAATTGGCTAAAATTGTTCCTCACCTTATAAAAGATGAAGACTATGTTATCGATGAAAAACAAAAAACTATTGCCCCTACAGATTCTGGCATCGCAAAGGTTGAAAAAATGCTTGGTGTTGAAAACCTATATGATGCAGAAAATATCGAGTTGAATCATTTGCTTGGTGCTTCTTTGCGTGCCTATGCTATGATGCATCGTGATACAGACTATGTGGTTAAAGATGGTGAAGTTGTTATCGTCGATGAATTTACGGGCCGTTTGATGTTTGGACGCCGTTACTCTGATGGTTTGCATCAGGCTATTGAGGCTAAAGAAGGTTTGAAAGTTGAACGCGAAAGCCAAACCTTAGCATCTGTTACATTCCAGAACTATTTCCGTATGTATGATAAATTATCAGGCATGACAGGTACTGCTAAAACAGAGGAAAAAGAATTTATCGATATTTATGGATTAGAGGTTATACCAATTCCACCAAATAAGCCTTTAATCCGGATGGATTTGCCTGATCAAATTTTTAAAACTAAAGCTGCTAAATATCGTGCTGTAGTACGAAATGCAGTAGAACGCCACCAAATAGGGCAACCTATTCTGATTGGTACTACATCTATTACACAGTCTGAAGAACTTTCAGACATGTTGTTGCGTGCAGGTGTACCTCATAAAGTATTGAATGCTAAACATCATGAACAAGAAGCAGAAATCGTTGCAGCTGCTGGCCAAATGGGAATGGTAACAATCGCTACTAATATGGCTGGTCGTGGTACAGATATTACTCTTGGAGAAGGTGTGCCAGAACTAGGTGGTTTAGCAATTCTGGGGACAGAACGCCATGAAAGCCGACGTATCGATAATCAATTACGCGGACGTGCTGGTCGTCAAGGGGATCCTGGTTCTTCTCAATTCTTCTTATCATTAGAAGATGACTTAATGCGTATCTTTGGTGCTGATAATATTACAGGTATCATGGATAAACTTGGTATGGAAGAGGATGAACCTATCGAGCATTCTTTGATTACTAAATCTATTGAACGTGCTCAAAAGAAAGTAGAGGATCATAACTATAATATTCGTAAATATGTTCTCGAGTATGATGATGTTATGAATCAACAACGTGAAGTATTATACGAACAACGACGTCGTATTTTACGTAACGAATCCTTGCGTGAAACAATTAATGAAATGATTGACAAGCTTGTTACCGAATCTGTAGATGCTTATGCTGATGAAAAGCTCTATCCAGAAGAATGGGATTATGAAGGTCTCTATAAACATTTAAGTCAATATTTCTTAACAGAGGAGATTATGTCTTCTCAAGATATGGAAGAATATAGTCGTCAAGACTTATTAGAACGCTTATTAGAAATTGCTCATGAAGAGTATCAAGATCGCGTTGATATGCTTGGAGAGGCTATGTTTAGTCAACTTGAAAAGGCGATTATGTTGCGCGTTGTTGATAATAAATGGATGGAACATTTGGATAATATGGATATGCTACGAGAAGGTATTGGCCTCCGTGCATATGGTCAAAAGAATCCGTTGGTAGAATATAAGTTTGAAGCTTTCGATATGTTCCAAAACATGATTGCAGCTATTCAAGATGAGACAATCATGGCATTATATAAAATTCGTGCACAATTGATTCAAGAAATCGAAGAACCAGTTGATCACTTAGAAGGTGCACAATCCCATCATGAAGATGTGTTGGAGCCACAAAACATAGATTAAGATTTGTGAATGGCACGTTGCTCAAAGGGATTTCCACTGGGCAACGGCCATTTTTCTATTTTGTTAAGGTAATAGTTTATTGATGTAATAGGCTAATTAACTAAAGGTGGTGAACATAAATTGTTAGAAGATTTAAAACCGATTATTTCTAATCTAGAAGAACGTATTTATGGGATGAGGGATTCACTTTAACATCGCTCAGAAGGAAGACCGAATATTTACACTTGATGTACAGATGAGTGATCCTACATTTTGGGATAATCCAGATAAAGCTCGTGAGATTTCTCAAGAGGCCACACAACTAAAAAATGCTGTAGAAAGCTATAAGCAACTTGTTAGTGATATTGAAGATGCTAATATGATGCTTGAAATGGCTATAGATGAAGATGACCTCTCCATGGAGAGTGAAATCAAGGAATATGTTAAGCAAATAGAAGAAACCTTGGAAAAGCAAGAAGTACTTTTATTGTTAAGTGGTGAATATGATGCAAATAATGCTATTTTAACATTTCATGCTGGTGCTGGTGGGACGGAGGCACAAGATTGGTGTTCTATGTTAATTCGCATGTACTTGCGCTGGGCTGAAAAATCTGGCTTCTCCATCGAGTTAATGGATGAACAACCTGGTGATGAAGCAGGGATAAAATCTGCTACATTCCTTGTTAAAGGTGAAAATGCCTTTGGTTACTTGAAGTCTGAGAAAGGTGTGCATCGTCTCGTTCGTATTTCACCATTTGATGCCGCGGCTCGACGTCATACATCATTTGCTGCTGTCGATGTAATGCCTGAAATCGATGATACTGTAGAAATTAATATCGATATGAAAGACGTTCAAGTTGATACATATCGTGCTAGTGGCGCTGGTGGTCAGCATATTAATAAAACCGATTCTGCTGTTCGTATGACCCATAAGCCAACAGGTATTGTAGTACAATGCCAAACACAACGTTCTCAAATGCAGAATAGAGAACAAGCTTTACGTTTGTTACGGGCGAAACTATTTGAGTTAGAGCTCGAAAAGCAAGCTGAACTTAAAGAACAGATTGGAGGTACCTACCAAGCAATTGAGTGGGGGAGTCAAATTCGTTCCTATGTATTCCATCCATATAATCTTGTTAAGGATCATCGTACTAGTGTAGAAACTGGTAATGTTCAAGCTGTTATGGATGGCAACTTAGACCCATTTATCGAAGGTTTCTTAAAAAAAGAGGCTAACTTAACAATTTAGGAGATACTATGAAAAAGTTTTTACTATTCCTATTAGTGCTAATTATTGCTCTTGTAGTGGCATCCCAATTTTTATTACCATCTTTTATTGGCTCTCGTATTGAAAGTCAATTAAATGAAACATTGAAACCAACGGCTCAAACAGTAAATGTTGAGGCTCAACCTGCTTTCAAAATTTTATATGGTGAGGTGGATCGTGTTTATGGCACTTTGGAGAATATTAAACTGGGTAAATTGAATTTTGCTAGCTTCCGATTTGATGCTAAACAAATTTTTGTTAATCCAATTTCTTTATTAGCTAGTCAACAAATTGATATCGTTAGTGTTGGGAATGCTAGTATTGATGGGACTATTAATAAAGCTGATTTAGGGACTTTCTTAAGTAATGAAGCAGGTAGTGATATTCAAGACGTACAAGTTGACATTAGTAAAGATAATATCAGCCTAACCGGTAAAATGAATGTAGGCATGGTGTTTAAAGGGGATGTTAAATTAGATGGGAATTTAGAGTTAAAGGGCAATACATTATTGTTTTCACCTAAAAAGTTCACCATAAATGGTGCTACAATTCCTGGTATGACATCTAATGTGTTAGAAAGTACTCAAATTTATGACTTTAACAATTTTCCAATTCCTGTAAAAGCGGAAAGTTTAACTGTTGATAATGGTGAAATTCTCATTAAAGTTAAACCTGTACTCAACTAGAAAGGATTTGTCGTGAATCATCGGAACGCACAAAAAAGTAAGTACTCATGGATTCTTATACTTTGTATTATTATAGGTCTTTTATCTTCCTTATACTTAGTATTTGAACGCCATCAGATTGAGAAATCTCAAAATCATATTGAAAATATTGTAGACTATGATGCAGTTTTACGAGCCAGCGCCTTTGAAAAGCGTAGTCAACAAGAAGCTTTTAATGCATTACGTAATGCTGGTGTGACTGCTTTTGCTATTTATGATCGCACGTTAGAAAAAGCAAAAGATGCGGGCCAAGTTAAAGTATTAAGCTCTGAAGAGATGGACTCTGTTCGTGTTAATGGCGCTGCGATTAAACCTGGGGCGACTTATGTGGCATTAATTTCAGGTAAAGAAGGTTATTATAAAGAAATTCGAGAGGATTTATACCACCGTATTGGCAAGGACAAGGTGAAAGAGCTTAATACAAGTATTGGTCCTGTTCTTGAATTGTATGGTGCAACAGCAGATAGCTATGCAAAGATGAATCTTGGTATTTCAAAGTTGCAAGCACAAGAGGTTGTAGATCGTGGTTTCAATGTTATCGTTCGTCCAACAAACTATAGAAACGTAACATCTGAAGATATTCAATATGTATTTAAACGACTTGAAGGCATTCCTCATGTAACAGGGATGATTTTTGCTGGTAAAGAAGCTCTAGGTGCACCTAATTTAACGGATGAAACATTAGCATTACTAAATAAAAACCATATTCCACTAGTTGGTATCGAAGCTGTAAATCAGTTGCAGTATGAGCCACAACAAGGTTTCTTGGAAATGGCGGCCAAAAATAATTATAGTGTAGGTCGTGTGTATACTATCGCTAAAGAGGAGTTAAAGAAAATTACCCCTGAAGAAGCGGCACAACGCTTTTACATTAGTGATATAGAGCGAAATATTCGTTTTAACTTGTTTCCGATGTATGAAACAGGTATAAATAATGAAACTGTATTACAGACTACAATCAACTATATTAACATAGCTACAGAGAAATTGGCTGTAAAAGGTTATGAATTTGGTCCAGCGGATATTTATCCTGCTTATACACCAAATCCATTATTAGTAGTTATTACAATGATCGGGGCTATAGCACTTTTTGTATATGTTCTACAAATGATGTTACCAATGTCTAAGCATACGCAACTTGTGGCCTTTTTTGGAATTTCTTTGGCATCCATTGTTGTATTTATTCTTACAAGTGGTACCTTAATTACTCAAATATGGGCTCTATCTAGTGCTATTATGGCTCCTGTAGGTGCTATGATACGCTTGATGGAAGAGTGGCGCCGTTATGATGGTGCACGTCCATTAGGTGCCATTAAGTCTACGATTCTTGCCTTATTATATCTTGTAATTGCTGCATTATTTGCTGCTATTGGCGGAATGTATATCGCATCTTTATTGGGCAATACGAAATTCTTTATGGAGTTTGCTCTCTTTAGAGGTGTTAAGTTGACCTTTGTTCTGCCAATTATTTTAGTTATTATTGCGTACCTTCAACGATTCCCATTGTGGAACGGCCGCATGATTAATTCCAAAGAAGAAGCGAAAACATTTGTAGTGGAATTCTTAACTATGGATGTTAAATTATATGTATTCTTTATAATAGCAGCACTTGGTGGTGCAGTATGGGTATTTGTTGGCCGTAGTGGACACACTGCAGGTGTTCCTGTACCAGGCTTTGAACTTATGCTACGTCGTTTTCTTGAAAATACAATGTATGCGAGACCGCGTGAAAAAGAGTTCATTATTGGTCATCCTGCTTTAATGCTAGCTACCTTTGCGTTCATGCGTAAGTGGCCTACAGTAATTCATTTCTTGTTAACTCTAGCTGGTGTTATTGGCATTGCTTCGATGGTTGAAACCTTCTGTCATCTTAGAACGCCAGTGTTCATGTCCATCATGCGTGGTTATGATGGTTTGTTAATTGGCGCCCTTTTTGGAGTGCTTCTTATCATCGCAGTACGGTTTATGATGTACGTAACACAATGGTTCCAAGCTAGGGAGGTTGACCATGAGTAATATTGTTATCTCTGGTTATTATGGCTTTGGTAATGCTGGTGATGAGGCCATGCTTTGTGCTATTATCGATGCTATTCGTAAAGAAGAGGCTGATGCACATATTACTGTAATTTCTGGTAATCCTAAAGAGACTAGTAAAAAGCATAATATTAATGCTGTAGGTACATTTTCTGCATTGGGTATCTTAAAAGCAATTGCTCATTCGGATCTTGTTATTAGTGGTGGTGGTAGTTTATTACAAGATGCTACTAGTATTCGCAATACTTACTATTACTTAAGTATTATGGCGTTAGCAAAGTTGCTTGGGAAAAAAGTAATGCTATACTCCCAAGGTATTGGTCCTTTAAATCGTTCATCAACACGTCGTGCCGTTGGATTTGTATTGCGTTTTGTAGATACTATTACAGTTAGAGATTCTATTTCAAAGGATGAACTAGTTTCTTTGGGAATTGAAGATGTAGAAGTTACTGCAGATGCGGTATTGGCCATGCAACCAGCAGATCTTTCAATTGGCTCTCATATTCTGAAAGGGTATATATCTAAAATATCTGAAGCAGATGAACAACGTAAACGAATTGGTGTGGCGGTTCGTAGTTGGAAAGAGGATACAGAGTATAGAGAATCCTTAGCTAATGTATTGAGCAGATTACAAGAACAAGATAATGTGGAAATTATCTTTATTCCTATGTCACATCCTGAGGATACAAAAGAGGCTAAGATCATTGCCAGCTATATGCCGAATGGCGCTATTGTGCTAGAAGGTCCGTTCTCTACAGAGCAACAAGTGTCATTATCTGGAAATGTGGACCTCATGATTGGTATACGTCTTCACGCTTTAGTTTTTAGTTCTTTAATGGGAAAACCAGTTATTGGTATTTCCTATGATCCTAAAATTACAAGCTTTTTACATATGATTGGTCAAGAGCCTATTGGCACAATGACTCATTTGCGTGAAGAAGCCTTATATCAATGGTGTCATAAATTGTTGAATTCTCGTGAGGAGTATCAAGCATCTTATGATCGCATTGAATCATTGCGTGTAGATTCCCAACGCAATGCAGAAATTGCTATTTCATTACTTAAAGATTATTAATATATTGGATTTTATCCAGAAAGTGAGGTCTCTATGGCTACATTAACACAAGATGTTAAACAATTAGTTCAAGAGAAGGCAAAAGCTATTCGCGTTGGTATTGTACAGTCTGTAACGGCAGCGAAATCCGGTCACCCAGGTGGTTCATTATCCATCGCCGATGTGATGGCCTTGTTGTACTATGTTGAGATGAATGTAGATCCAGCAAATCCAAAAGCTCCTAATAGAGATCGTTTTGTCCTTTCTAAAGGTCATGCAGCGCCTGCACTATACGCTACATTGGCTGAAAAAGGTTATTTCCCTAAAGAAGAACTTTTGAACTTACGTAAAATTAATCATATGTTACAAGGCCATCCTGATATGAAACACACACCAGGTGTAGATATGTCTACAGGTTCTTTAGGACAAGGCATTTCTGCGGCTTGTGGTATGGCATTGGCAGGCAAAATTGATAATGCAGATTACCGTGTATACTCTATTCTTGGTGATGGTGAGCTTGAAGAAGGTCAAGTGTGGGAAGCTGCAATGTTTGCTGGCTTTTATAAACTGAATAATTTGACAGCTTTTGTCGATTTTAACGGTCTTCAAATTGATGGTGATATTACTAAAGTTCTTTCTCCATTACCAATTCCAGAAAAGTTCAAAGCTTTCAATTGGAATGTTATTGAAGTTAATGGTCATGACCTTGATGAGCTTCATAATGCTATTGAAACTGCGAAAGCTTTCACAGAAGGCCCAACATGTATTATCATGCATACTGTAAAGGGTAAAGGCGTTGAAGAGATGGAAGGTCAAGCAGGCTGGCATGGTAAAGCACCAAGTGAAGAGCAAGGTGTAGCCTTTGTTAATGAAATTATGGGGGTGCAATAATGGGTAAAGCAACACGTGAAGCATATGGTAATGCGCTAGCTCGCATTGGTAAAGAGAATACTAATATTATCGTACTAGATGCGGATTTATCCAAATCTACTAAAACAGATACATTTAAAGCTGTGTGCCCGGAACGTTTCTTTAACGTAGGTATTGCAGAGCAAAACTTGATTTCTGTTGGTGCTGGACTTGCAGCGGCAGGTAAGATTCCATTTGTATCATCTTTCTCCATGTTTGCTACAGGACGTGCATTTGAACAAATTCGCAATGCTGTATGCTATCCT
Source organism: Veillonella parvula (assembly GCF_040097785.1). GTDB lineage: Bacteria > Bacillota > Negativicutes > Veillonellales > Veillonellaceae > Veillonella > Veillonella parvula_D. The sequence continues at coordinate 233,144 of NZ_JBBNNS010000001.1, forward strand.
AAATTAAACGTGAAAGTATGTGCTACACATGCGGGCATTACTGTTGGTGAGGATGGTGCAACGCACCAAAGTTTAGAGGATATTTCCTGTATGCGTACATTGCCAAATATGACTGTAGTGGTGCCTGCTGATGAGCGTGAAACAGAGGCTGTTATCGAATGGGCTGCATCTTATAACGGCCCAGTATACGTTCGTTTGGGGCGTGCTGGTGTAGATGATGTAACAACAGAAGGCTACTCATTTGTGCCAGGTAAATCTACTATTTTGGTAGATGGTTCTGATGTTACAATTATTGCTTGTGGTGCATTAGTTGGACCTGCTGTAGAGGCATCTAAAACTTTATCTGAATCTAATATATCTGCACGTGTTATTAATATGGCATCTATTAAACCTATTGATGCTGAAGCAATTATAAAAGCCGCTGCGGAAACTGGTGCTATCGTTACAGCTGAAGAACATAATATTATTGGTGGCCTCGGTTCTGCTGTATCTGAAGTAGTAGTATCTAATAAGCCTGTACCTATGGAATTCGTTGGTGTCCAAGATACATTTGGGGAGAGTGGAACACCAAAAGAACTAATGGCAAAGTATGGCTTAACTGCCAATGATATTGTAGAAGCCGTAAAACGTGTAATCGCTCGTAAATAATCAAAGGGGATCCCATGATTGAATTTAAGAATGTTAGTAAAGTCTATGATAATGGTTCTGTTGCATTAGACGATGTGTGTTTAACCATTAACGATGGTGAATTTGTTCTCGTTTGTGGTCACAGTGGTGCAGGGAAATCAACATTATTTAAGTTATTAACACATGAGGTAGTGCCAGATGCTGGTACTGTCATTGTTGATGACTTTGATGTTACGCGTATGAAGCGCAGTAAAATTCCTAAATTACGGAGAAAGCTTGGCGTTGTATTCCAAGACTTCCGATTATTGCCTAATAAAACGGTAGCAGAGAATATTGCTTTTGCTCTTGAAGTTATTGAAGAAAAACCAAAAATTATTAAAGAAAAGGTGAGTCATGTATTAGACCTTGTTGGTTTATCTGAGAAGGCTAATGATTTACCAGAGGATCTTTCTGGCGGGGAACAACAACGTGTTGCTATTGCGCGTGCAATTGTTAATCGCCCAACAGTATTAATTGCTGATGAACCTACTGGTAACCTTGATCCTGATACTAGTAAGGATATTGTTGAATTGTTTAAGCATATTAACAATTTCGGCACTACCGTTATTATGGTTACCCATAATATGGATCTTGTTTCATACTTGAATAAACGCGTTATTCGTTTAAAAGACGGCCGTGTTCAAAGTGATAATATGAGAGGTGCAGAAATTAATGAAGCCTAGAACGATAAAATACTATTTTAAAGAAGCACTGAAGTCTATGAAACGTAATGGACTTATGACATTAGCGTCCATTTCTACAGTGGCTTTATCCTTATTTATGCTCGGTGTATTCCTTTGTGGTGTCATTAATTTGAATAACATGGCATCCAGTCTAGAAAATCAAGTACAGTTAAGTATTTACTTAAAGGATGGCTTAACAACTGATCAAATTATGGCAGTAGGAAAGCAAATTAAGGCTATACCTAACTTAAAGCATTTAGAATTTGTTAATAAAGAGCAAGCTATGAAGGAGTTCAAAGAACGCCTTGGTGATCAGCAACAATTGGTGAATGCTTTAGGTGATGTAAATCCGTTGCCTAACTCATATGTGTTAACCTTTGATAATCCTAGCGATGTAAAAGCAACTGCAAAATTAGCTACGACATTCCAAGGCGTAGAAAGTACACACTATGGTCAAGATATTGTAGAAGAGCTTTTCCGCATTACGCAAGTAATTCGTATTGGTGGGATTGTATTGATTGCTTTCCTAGCAGCTGCAACACTATTCATCATTTCAAATACAATTCGGTTGACTGTATTCGCACGTCGTAAAGAAATTGCAATCATGAAATATGTAGGTGCTACTAATGGATTTATTCGTTGGCCATTTTTGATTGAAGGCATGTTGTTAGGCTTAATTGGTGCTATCATTGCCGTTCTTTGCGTTGGTGAATTTTATCACTTCATCACAATGGAAGTTTCTGAATCATTAGCATTCTTCCCTTTAGTACCAATGTTCCCATTCTTCTATGATGTAGCCCTTTATATCTTAGGTGGCGGCATAGTAGTAGGTGCTATTGGTAGTACTATTTCTTTGAAACAATACATGAAGGTGTAATGTTTATGAATAATAGTATATTTAAATCTCGCTTCGTAGCGGCAATTTTGACTGGTATAGTGGTATTGGGAACACCATTATACATCGTTGCAGAGGACGAAGATTTAACAAATCAACTTGATTCAATTCAACAACAAGTTAATCAACAAAATGCTAAAAAGGCAGATGCTGAAACTGTAATAGTCAGTGTATCCGAACAGTTACGTCAAATCGAAGAACAATTACGTCAGGCTCAGCAACAATTGGATTCTATTCAACAACAACGTATAGCTGTTGAAAATGATATTACAGTGAATGAAAAATTACTTGCTGAAGCACAAAAGCGACTAGAAGGGCGAGAAGCCGTATTTTATAAGCGTGTACGTGATATTTATATTAATGGTCGTTTAAGTTACTTAGATGTAGTTATTGGATCTAAAGATTTTACAGACTTTGCTAATCGTTTAGAAATTTTAAAACGAATTATTGATTCTGATATTAAATTAATTGAGGAAATCAAAAAAGAGCGCGCTGAAATAGCGGCTCGAAAGCAAGCACTAGAACAGTCTCGCGCAAAACTAGTTGAGCTTGAAAAAGCAGCTGCGGCAAAACGAGCTGAAATAGAGCAAAAGAAGAAAGAACGTGAGGTAGTTCTTCAAAAGGCTCAAAATGATCGTGCTACAGCAATGCAAGCAGTAGAAGAATTAAATGCATCTTCTGCACAGATTACAGCGTTATTGAAAGCACGTCAAGCAGAGCGTGCCGCTGCTCGTGCTGCAGCAGCGGCTCAACAATCTTCACCAACTTACTCTTGGGTACAAGGGTCTGGTCAACTTGGGTGGCCTGTAAGTGGTGAAATTACCTCTCCATATGGCTATCGTACACATCCGATTTGGGGCACTACAATTTATCATTCTGGCATTGATATTGGTGTTGATGAAGGTACACCTGTTCATGCTGCAGATGGTGGTACTGTTGCTTGGTCGGGTTGGATGGGTGGCTATGGTTATGCCGTAGTTATCGATCATGGTAATGGCATGTCTACTCTTTATGGACATAATTCTGAACTTGCTGTCTCTGAAGGGCAAGATGTAGGTAAGGGTCAAGTTATTGCCTATGCTGGTAGCACAGGTAATAGTACAGGGCCACATGTACATTTTGAAGTTCGTATAAGTGGGGATCCTGTGGATCCTATGGGATATTTATAATATGAAATTTGATACACGTACAGTGTTATGGAGTCTATTGAAATATATAGGCTCTGGCATTGTTATTATGTGGCTTACATTTTGGTATCTTTCCGGTTCATTCTGGGGGCTACCAAGATTATTTATAGCCTATTATACTGCGAGTCAAGTTTTTATGACACCTATGGCTAAAACTACCCTTTATGATGGTATGCTAAAGGGGTTAATTGACTCTTTGGGAGAACCGCATAGTGTTTATTTAAATGCAGAAGAATATAAATCTATGAAAATGCAAACATCTGCAACATATGCTGGTGTTGGTATGGTCCTTGGTACTGATGATAAAGGTCTATATGCAGTTAGCGTAATGGAAGACCAACCAGCTTTTAAAGCTGGAATTAAACCTGGAGACCACATTATTGCTATCGATGGACAATCCACTACTGAAATTCCGGTAGAGGAAGCATCTTCTCGTATTCGTGGCGAAGCTGGTACTACTGTATCTCTAGATATTGAACGTAATGGTGAAAAGTTGCATTTTGATATCACTCGTGAATCCATAGTTTTGCCTACTGTTAAAAGTAAAATGCTTACTAGCACAGTTGGATATATTCGTATTAGTCAGTTTGCAGAAAATACCGCAGAAGATTTTGCCACTCAATATAAAGAGCTTCAATCTCAAGGTATGAAGGCTCTTGTCTTGGACCTACGAGATAATCCAGGCGGTTTATTATCTACTACTGAAAAGATATCTAACTATATTATGCCTCCAGGTACACTCGTAACAGTACAAAATCGATCAGGTAAAAAGGATACTTATAAGTCAGATGGACCTGATGTAGCTATGCCATTGGTTGTTTTAGTTAATAAGGGCTCTGCTAGTGCATCAGAAATCATAGCAGGGGCTGTTCAAGATCGTAAATTAGGCACTATCGTAGGTACTAATACATATGGTAAAGGTACCGTTCAAACTATTTTCCCTAGTTTAGATGATGAAGGAATTAAAGTAACTATTGCTAAGTACCACACGCCAAGTGATCGTGTTATTGATGGAACAGGTATTAAACCTGATGTAGAAATCGATTTACCAAAAGGTGTACATCCATCTAGTACATTAGATGATATTCAAATTAAAAAAGCATTAGAGCTATTACAGCAATAATGCATAGGAGTTAAATTATGTTTATAGATAGAGCGCGCGTCTTTGTTAAAGCTGGTGACGGTGGGGATGGTATGTCCAGCTTCCGTCGAGAAAAATACGTTCCAAATGGCGGCCCTAGTGGTGGTGATGGTGGTAAAGGTGCGGATGTTGTTTTTAAAGCTGACAAGAATATTAATACGCTTGTAGACTTTAGATATAAACGTCAGTTTAAGGCACCAGCTGGCGGTAATGGTGAAAGCTCTAATAAGCACGGTCGAGGTTCCGATCCTCTTATCATTCCAGTTCCATTGGGTACAGTAATTAAAGATGAGGAAACAGGAAAAATCTTTTGCGATCTTGTCAACGATGGCGATACCTTTGTTATTGCCAAAGGTGGTCGTGGCGGCCGTGGCAATGCTCGATTCCAAACTAGTGCTAACCGTGCACCAACCTTTGCAGAAAAGGGTGAACCTGGTGAAGAATTCTGGTTACAATTAGAGCTTAAAGTATTAGCTGATGTAGGTTTATTAGGTTATCCATCTGTTGGTAAATCTAGTATTTTGCGAAAAGTATCTAAAGCTCAACCAGAGGTGGCAGCATATCACTTTACTACACTAACACCAGTACTTGGGGTAGTTACAATTTCTGGAGATCGTAGCTTTGTTTTGGCCGATATTCCGGGCCTTATTGAAGGGGCTAGTGAAGGTGTAGGTTTAGGTCACAATTTTCTACGTCATGTTGAACGTACGAATATTTTAATTCATGTTCTAGATGTATCTGGTATGGAAGGCCGAGACCCTAAGGTCGACTTTGATGCGATTAATGAAGAGTTACGTAAATACTCTGAAAAATTGGCTAATAAGAAACAAATTGTAGCTCTCAATAAGATCGATATGGTCTTTGATGACACGACGATTCCCGAAACAAAAAAATATTTTGAAGATAAAGGCTATGAAGTATTTCTCATTAACGCCTTAAGTGGTGAAGGTTTGTCAGAGCTTATGGAACGAGCTTACTACCATGTAGAAAACTACGAACCAGAGCCTGAAGCAAATGATGACACAGTTGTATACGAAGCAAAACAAGATGTAGAATTTGTCATTACTCGTGGTGATGATGCTGCTTTCTACATTACTGGTAAACGTATTGAACGATTAGTAGCTATGACAAATCTTGACGATGATCAATCTCTTCGTAGATTTCAACGCATTTGGCGCTTTATGGAGCTTGATGCAAAATTGAAGGAAAAAGGCTGTAAAGACGGTGATGAAGTTGTAATCGGCGATCAGCGCTTTACTTTCCAAGAGTAGGAGTAATAATGACAGGAAAACAAAAACGGTATTTACGTTCATTGGCGGCTACAATACCACCGGTTGTCCAAATTGGTAAAAATGGTTTAGAGGATAGCGTTATAGATAGTGCTCGTGCAGCGATTACAGCACGTGAGCTTATTAAGGTTAAATTACATAATAATAGTCCTGAAGATAAGACAATTTTTCAAGACTTAGCAGATATGCTTGGCGCTGAACTAGTTCAAGTGATTGGTTTTAATGGTGTTTTATATAAAGCTAAAAAAGAACCTAAAATCATTTTGCCAAAATAATTTTATATCTAGTAGATCATAAAAATTTGTATACATCGTAGTTAAGAATTTCAACCTTAGGAGGTTAGTCTATGCGCAGCGCCATCGTTAATGCAAAACGAATTGTAGTCAAAGTTGGTAGCAGTACGCTTTGTTACACTAACGGACATTTAAATTTGGAGCGTATTGAAAGATTAGTGCGCCAATTATCAGATTTGGCTAACCAAGGTAAAGAGATTATTCTTGTTTCCTCTGGTGCTACTGGTGCAGGTCTTGCCCCTTTAGGCTTTAAAGAAAAGCCTAGAGATCTCGTATTAAAACAAGCAGCTGCTGCAGTAGGTCAAGGTATTCTCATTCATATGTACGAGCGCATGTTTCGAGAATATGGTCGAACCGTAGGGCAAATTCTTTTAACGAAAGAGGATAGTACTGGACGACATAGTTATCTTAACTTGCGTAATACATTACATACTTTATTGCAACTTAACGTTATTCCTATTATTAATGAAAATGACGTGGTTGCTATCGAAGAATTTAAAATCGGTGATAACGATACATTATCTGCTACTGTTGCAGGTATTGTAGATGCAGATTTACTTATCATTTTGTCAGATATTGAAGGCTTATATACAGCTAACCCAGCCACTAATCCAGATGCTACTTTGATAGAAACTGTTTCTGAAATTAACGATGAAACCTATGCTATTGCAGGTGGTGCTGGTTCTAATATGGGAACGGGTGGTATGTATACAAAAATTAAAGCTGCTCATATGGCAACAAATTCTGGTGTACCAATGGTTATTACCTCAGGTGAAGTAGAGGATTCTGTTCGTCGTGTATGTAAGGGTGAACAAATTGGGACACTCTTTGAAGCCCATGATGCAAGTTTATCTGGTAAACATCATTGGTTAGCTTTTGGTAAACGATTAAAAGGCTCCATTACGATTGATGACGGGTGTGCTCGCGCTGTTTTAGATAAGGGTGCTAGCATTCTGCCCGCTGGTATTATTGAAGTAGAGGGGACTTTTGGACCTGGTGATACAATTTCCATTTATCATGATCATAAGGAAATTGGTCGTGGACTTATTAATTATAGTATTGATGATATGAAGGCGATTAAAGGTCACAATACAAATGATATAGCCGAGATTCTGGGTATTAATACGACCTATGATGAGGCTGTACATCGTAATAATCTAGTTTTATTACACTGAGGAAATCCTATGAACCAGTATGAAAAAATTTGTAAAGATATGGGCCAGAGAGCTAAAACGGCATCTTTTGAATTAGCCCAACTCGACCAAGAAACTTTAGATTCTGCATTGTTAGCAATTGCTGATGCTGTAGAAGCACAAACAGATGAAATTATGGCGGCTAATGAGTTAGACCTAGAAAAATCTGTTGACTATAATTTACCTCGAACTATGATAGATCGATTGACTTTGACACCTAGTCGCATTGCTTTAATGGCAGAAGGGGTGCGTCAAGTGGCTGCTCTTGAAAGTCCTGTAGGTTCCATTATAGAAACAATCACTCGTCCTAATGGTTTGATTATTGAAAAGCGATCCGTACCTTTTGGTGTAATTGGTATTATCTTTGAAGCCCGTCCTAATGTAACCATAGATGCAGGTGTTCTTTGTTTAAAGACAGCAAATGCTACAATTTTACGAGGTGGTAAGGAGGCATTTCACACGAATCAAATCATCGTGTCTATCATGCGGAATACCTTAGAGTCGTTAGGTATTAATGGTGACTCTATTCAACTCGTTGAGGTGCTTGATCGAGATCTGGTTGGAGTACTTTTACAACAACGGGAATATATTGATGTAATCATTCCACGTGGGGGTGCTGGACTTATTCGTCGTGTTGTAGAAGATAGTAGTATCCCTGTTATTGAAACTGGTAGCGGTGTATGTCATACCTTTGTTGATGAATTTGCTGATTTAGAGATGGCTTTAGAAATTGCAGTCAATGCTAAAGTCCAACGTCCATCTGTATGTAACTCTATGGAAACCTTACTAGTTCATCAAGCTGTGGCTAGAGAGTTTTTACCACGCCTTAATATAGCACTACTAGAATATGGTGTTCGTATTCATGGTGATGAGGCTGTAGCTCAATATATGGTAAATACAATTCCTCTAACAGAAGAGTCTTTCAGCACAGAATACAATGATATGGACTTAAATGTGCGTATCGTTGAAAATCTTGAAGAAGCTATTGATCATGTGAATCGGTATACTACACATCACTCTGAGGCTATTATCACAGATGAACCTATGCGTGCTAATGTGTTTATGAATTTAGTGGATTGCTCTACTGTGTATCATAATGCATCTACACGTTTTACAGATGGCTTTGAGTTTGGCTTTGGTGCTGAGATTGGCATTAGTACACAAAAACTCCATGCTCGAGGTCCTATGGGGTTACAGGCTCTAACATCTTATAAATATTTTGTATTTGGAGAAGGCCAAGTACGGACGTGAAGAAATTATATTATTTTTTAAGGGCATACTATAGATACATTCAAACACCAAAGGGACGATATGAATGGATATCCTATATAAAAGCATTGCTCATATTCATCATTATTTGTGTCATTGTCATTAAGGGAGTGACCACATTATGGTAGATAAACGTCGTATAGGTATAATTGGTGGAACATTTAATCCCATTCATTTAGGTCATCTAATGATTGCAGAGGTGGCTTGTGAAAGCTTTAATTTAGAAAAGGTTATCTTTGTACCTGCTCGTATTCCACCACATAAGCAACATGATGTGATTGATAGTCATCATCGCTATGCTATGACGGCGGCCGCAGTTTCGGATAATCCAAATTTTGAAATTTCTGATGTAGAGATGCGCCGAGAAGGCCCTTCGTATACCGTTGATACGATTCAATATTTTAAAAAACTATATGGTCCTACTGTTGAATTTTACTTTATTGCAGGGACTGATACTATTCGTGCATTACCGACTTGGAAATTTATAGATGAACTTATAGATGAGGTTCATTTTATTGGAGCTACTAGGCCAGATGGATCAAGTGCTATTGATTCTACTTTGGATGAGTTAGGATCTAAAGCACGTGAAAAAATACATGTTATGGAAGTGCCTGAAATGAAATTGTCTGCTACGTATTTACGAGAGCGCTTACGGTCTGGAAAGACCGTTCGTTATATGTTGCCTAAATGTGTAGTGGATTATATAGAAGAAAACCATATATATGGGAAGGAATAAATGATGTTATCGTTTGATGAAATACAACATAGGGTAAGCCAATGGATGGGGAAAAAACGTTTTAAGCATACTCTAGGTGTTGTTGAATCCGCAACTCAGTTGGCTAAACTTTATAATGTTGATGTAGAAAAAGCACGATTAGCGGCATTGCTACATGATTGTGCTAAAGAAATGCCTTTGAAAGAGATGCAAGATTTGGTGAAGGAGAATAATTACAAAGCTGATGAAGAATTATTAGCCAATGGTAATCTTTTACATGGATTAGCAGGTATGATTCGAGCTAAACTTGAGTTCTCTATAACCGATTCAGAGATTTTAGAAGCTATTCGTGTTCATACAACTGGTAAGGTGGGAATGTCTAAATTAGATAAAGTTATATTCTTAGCAGATTATATTGAACCCAATCGTGATTTTCCAGGTGTTGATGAACTTCGAAATGTGGCTAAAAAAGATCTAAATAAGGCTGTATTGCTTGGTTTTGACAATACTATTAACCACCTTATTGAGCAACATCTTTCAATTTATCCTTTGACCATTCTTGGTCGTAATGATGTATTAAAATCTTGTAAATAATGGAGTTTTTATATGGACGAACGTGAACGTGCAAGAGCTCGCCGACGTAGAAAAAGACGTCAACAAAAGCCATCTGTGAAGTGGCCTAGAGTTATTTTGGCTATTGTTGTAGTTTTCACTTTGCTCGGTGGGATAGGGTATGGCATATATAGTGGTGTATCTTATGCATATAGAGCAATTGTAGGAACTACTGAAGCTACTGAAGCCGTGACAGATAGTGGAAATAAACAGGACGCAAATACTGTATCAGTAGAGCAAAAAGGCTTAGATAAACCTTTATATATTTTGGTTATCGGCACTGATGACAATAATCCTAGTCAAGGTGATAGTCTATTCCTATTATCTGTAAACCTTGATCAAAAAACGATGGACGTTATCGGCATTCCAAGTAATAGTAAAATCGATAATCGTGATCAAACCGATGCGACTATGTTAAATAGTATTTATGAAAAAGGAGGCATTGAACTTACTAAAGCTGTTATTGAGGATATGTTCCATATTTCAATCCCGTACTATGTAGTAGTTAATCAAACTGCCTTCAAGAAAACTAATGATGTGTTAGGAAATCAGCAAATTTATGTAGAACAACCGATGGAACATATTGATGCAGAAGGCAATATAGATATTGATTTGCGACGTGGTTACCAAACTTTAGATAGTAATAATGCCTTAGCGTATTTACGATATTCAGATCCTAAACACGATACCTTTACTCGTGTGCAACGACAAGAAAGATTCCTAAAATTGTGGGTGGAACAAGAACATAATGCATTTTTCTTAACAAATGCATGGCATATTTGGCGTATTTGGGATCATTATGATAGTAATATTTCTACTTTAGATGCTATTAAGTTGGTATACAATGCGAGCAAAATTAATAAGGAAGAAATTCATTTCTATATTCTTCCTGGAGAAAAAGAGCTTATAGGTGAAACGACTTATTGGAAGGTAAACCCTACGGAAGCTCAACGTTTAGTAGGGATAACAATGGGTAATTTGCCAGCTAATGAAATGACACAATTTATATCTGCACCAACTAATAGTACGTCGAAGGTTGCACCTGAATCAGAACATAATGGTGGCACTATTACAAAGCCAACAGAACCTGGTGAGGAGAGCGGTAGTAAGCGATAAGATAAGAGGCTAAATAATGAAAAAGAAAGAAGATATTAAACAAATCGTATTAGAGCTTGCACAAGCTGCATTTGATAAAAAGGGGAGAGATATTGAGATTCTTGATTTAGAAGGAATTTCTATGTTAGGCGACTATTTCTTAATTGTTAGTGCAAATAATAGTAAGCAATCTCAAAGTATTGCTGATGAAATGGAAGATAAAGCAGCCGAATTAGGTATAACAGTACAGCATAGAGAAGGTTATCGTGAAGGTGAATGGATCTTATTGGATTTTGGCGATATAATTTGTCATGTCTTTGGTGGTGATGAATTGCGTGAATTCTACAGTCTAGAAGAATTGTGGAATGATGCTGGTCGAGTTCCATTTGAAGGAGTATAATATGGCTACAGAATTGTTGGAAAATACAATTGCCACATTAAAAGTGTTGCGTACTAGTGATCAAGGTGCTTTTTTAGATGGTCAAACTGGCAATACTAATGATGATATATTGCTTCATAAAGATCAACAAATTGCTCCTGTGGCTATCGGAGATGAAGTCGAGGTTTTTTTATATCGAGATCCAAAAGGTCGTTTAACTGCCTCTATGCGTCTACCAGCCATGAAGGTTGGCCAAATTGGTTATGTTGAGGTTATCAATACTACAAATTTTGGTTGTTTCGTTGAGGTAGGTACAGAACGTGGAATCTTTATGCCTCATGCGGAGATGCGTGGTAGACCTCAGGTAGGTGAAAAAGTATGGGTTCGTCTATATACTGATAAATCCGGTCGTTTGGCGGTATCCATGGATGTAGATGATGAAATGCGTCGTGCTTCTAAAGCTGCAACAGAGGCTATGGTAGGACAACTTGTAAAGGGGGCAATCTATAATTTAACTAGTGAGGGGGCTTTTTTTATTACCCCTGAACGTTGGATTGCCTTTTTGCATCGTTCCGAAATGACGAGAAAGTTAAAAGTAGGGGAAATGATTGAAGGCCGTATTACTTTCAAACGTGATGATGGTCGCGTTAATGTCTCTATGCGTCCTACAAAGGAAAAGGCTCTTGTTTCAGATGGAGATATTATCATGGGGTACCTGTTAAATCGTGGGGGTAAGATGCCTTATAGTGATGAATCTTCTGCTATGTTGATTAAAGATAAATTTAACATTAGCAAATCTGCCTTCAAACGTGCTTTGGGGCATTTAATGAAAGAGAAAAAGATTGTTCAAGAGGAGGGGTGGACATTACTTACCGACATAGGTCGGCAGTGGACACCGCCTGCTAATAATGAGTCCCAAGATGAGGAATAAAGTCAATGAAAATAGTCATTGTAGGTGCTGGTAAGGTTGGTTATTCATTAGCACAACGACTTATTCAAGATGATCATGATGTATATGTCATCGACCGTTCTCCAGAACGCATTCATAATCTTGAAAATACGTTAGATGTTAGTCTAGTTCTAGGGAATGGCAGTGATGTTCAATTATTGAATGAAATCGATATGTCTGATGTTGGTATGTTTATTGCTGTTACTGATTCAGATGAGGTTAATATGCTATCCTGTTCGGTAGCTAAAATAAAAGGTGTTCCTACGACTATTGCACGCGTTCGCGATAATAGTGTGGCGGAACATATGGATGAGGAGATACGAGCTCAATTAGGTGTTGATCTCTTCATCAATCCTGAAATGGTTACAGCTCAAGAGTTATTACGAATTTTAGAAACACCATCAGCTATAGATGTTGAGGAGTTCGGACAGGGTGCTGTGCGCCTTATGGAATTTAAATTGAATAATGAATTTCCTCTATTAGGACAGCCATTAAAAGAGATTCGCTTTCCTGAAGGTGTTCTGTTAGTTGGTATTTTACGCTATGGTGAAATGATTATTCCTCATGGTGAAAGTCGATTACAGGCTGATGATAGTGTATTTTTCCTAGGTTTGAAAGAGTCCGTTTCTGAAGTAGAGAACCTTTGGTTCCATAATTATAATACATTCTATAAACGGGCTGTCATTATTGGGGCAGGTCTCTTAGGTCGGAACTTAACTGTATTACTAGAAAAAGCTGGTTTTTCTGTGAAGGTTATTGAAAAAGACTTTGACCGTTGTGAGAACCTGGCAAATCAAGTGGATAAAGCCATGGTTATCAATGGAGATGGCACTGATTTTGATTTGCTCGAAGCTGAGGAAATTGCTGATAGCGATGTAATTATTGCTCTAACTGATGACGATAAACTTAATTTACTAGTAGCACTCGTAGGTAAGCATATGGGCATCCCTAAAACCGTTGTTCGTGTGGGACGGCCGGAATATATTATGCTGATGGAGCAAGTAGGTATTGACGTTGTATTTTCTCCACGTTTATTAACAGCAAGTCAAATTTTGCGCTTTGTACGAAGTGGAGAAGGGGTTGTATCTATTTCCACCTTTGAAGGTGGTAAAGCTGAATCTATCGAGATTGAAATTACCAATGAATCGCCTGTGGCGGGTAAACAATTAAAAGATATACGTTTACCTGGGAAGGCCTTGGTAGGTGTAATTTTACGGGAAAATGAAGCTATCGTACCTCGTGGTAATACTCAAATTTTAGATGGTGATCATATCGTTCTCTTTACATTACCTGAATCGGTAAGCAAATTGCTTAAATATCTTACTTAGTAAGGAGGGGCTATGCGAATTCAAATCGTTATGTCCTTAGTGGGTCGACTACTCTATATATTTGGGGTTTTTACTTTAATCCCTTTTATATACAGTGTTGTGTTTGAAACTGCATATTGGTCATTCCTTATAACTACAAGCCTTTCTTTAGTTTTGGGGACGCTTTTATCTTATTACGGTTGTGAAAGTCAAAGCTTTAGTATTCGTGATGGGTTCTTAGTTGTATCCTCTACTTGGATATTCACGGTTATTTTGGGGGCTTTACCTTTTTTGGGGAGTGGCATATTGACTAATGTTTTTGATGCTTTATTTGAAGCCACTTCGGGTATTACTGCAACTGGTGCAACTATTATTTATAGTGTTGATGCGTTACCAAACACATTTGTATTGTGGCGTGGTCTTATGCACTGGGTTGGAGGGATGGGGATCATCGTCCTTATCTTATCATTTTTAAAGAATTTAGGAGCAGATGCAGCACATTTCTTTAATGCAGAGGCATCTGTACCAAAGCCTGGCGTTGTAATGCCGCGTATTCAATCAATGGCCACCAAGCTTTGGCAGTTGTATATTGCCTTTACTGCTCTTTGCTTTCTTATGCTGTGGGCTGGCGGCATTGAACCTTTTGATGCGTTAAACTATGCCTTTTCTATTATTGCCACAGGTGGATTTGCACCGACATCAGCAGGGGCTTTTATTTATGAACAAAGCAATTATATTTGTTTCGTATTTATATTCTTTATGTTTCTTGCTGGTGGCAATTTCTCTGTGTATTACAATGCACTTCAAAAAGGAATTCGCGTTTTAATTAATGATTTTGAAACACGTATGTACTGGCTTGTAGTGTTTATTGGTATTGCCATTGTATCAATATCTCTAGCATTACAATCTAGCTATTCTAGTCCTTTAGAGATTGTTAGAAATGCTGCCTTTAATTTAGTTTCGCTTCAAACTGGTAGTGGTTTTGCTATTAGTGATTATGATTTGTGGCCTGCTGCAGCACAGATGATGTTATTTATTTGTACATTTTTTGGTGGTTGTAGTGGTTCTACAACGGGCGGTGTAAAAATTATACGACTTATTATTTTGATTAAGAGTTCTATAATTTATCTGCGAAAATCAATTCATCCTGATATGGTTCAAGTAGTACGTATTAATGGCAAACCGATGCCTACTAAATGGATCCAGATGACACATCAATTTTTATTTTTATATTTAATGATTTATGTGGTATCTGTTTTTCTAATGACTTGTACTGGTCTTAATACATATGATTCTATGCAAGTGGTTACGGCCTTTCTTAGCAATATAGGACTAGGGTTTGGTGGCTTTGGTCCTACTGACTCCTTTAGTGTTATGCCGGATACTGCTAAATGTATTGCTATTGTAGACATGTTACTAGGTCGTTTGGAGTTATTTACGATTTTAGTTATGCTTCACCCTCAGTTTTGGGAAGGGTATTTTATTAAAAAAGAGGTTCCTAAACGATATCGTATTCTATAGAAGGGCGGGAACTATATGGAAGTTATAAAACGTCCTCTAGGGCTTTATAAAGCAAATTGTTATGTGCTTATCAAAGAGGGAAAATCTATAATTATTGATCCGGGCTTTCATTGTAACCACATTATTGATATGGTTGCAGATTCTGAACCCATAGCAGTTTTATTGACACATGGTCATTGTGATCATGTGTCAGCCTTGGATGAAGTGTGTACACATTATAATATTCCCGCTTATTTACATCCTTTAGATCAAGAGTTGTTACAGTTAATTCGACGGAGACCAAGTGTATATAAGAAAAAAATGTATACACATTGTAATGATTTAGTAGAGGGGCAATTAAATTTAGATCCTTTTGATATATTAGTTCATCATACACCTGGGCATAGTGCGGGATCGGTTTGTTTAGAAATTGAAGGGTATCTATTTACTGGTGATACCTTATTTAAGCAAAATGTGGGAAATACAGATAATTATAAAAGTGATCCAGCTGATTTGATTAAGAGTTTGAAATATCTTTTAACCTTGTCCAAGGATTTGATTGTTGAGCCAGGACATAGGGAATCTACCATATTAAAAAATGAGGAAGAATTTATTAAAAATATTGTAGTATAGTGTTGACAAAAGTCCTGATAACCGATATACTAAGCAAGTACTTTGGTTACGGCCCCGTGGTGTAGCGGTTAACATGTCGCCCTGTCACGGCGAAGATCGTCAGTTCAAATCTGATCGGGGTCGCCATTTATGCCTCGGTAGCTCAGTTGGTAGAGCAACGGACTGAAAATCCGTGTGTCGACAGTTCGATTCTGTCCTGAGGCACCATTTATATGCGGGAATAGCTCAGCGGTAGAGCACCGCCTTGCCAAGGCGGGGGTCGCGAGTTCGAATCTCGTTTCCCGCTCCAATTTTATATGGCGGCATAGCCAAGCGGTAAGGCAGAGGTCTGCAAAACCTTTATTCCCCAGTTCGATTCTGGGTGCCGCCTCCACAATCGTTACCCATGCCGGGGTGGCGGAACAGGCAGACGCAACGGACTTAAAATCCGTCGGTTGGAAACAACCGTACCGGTTCGATTCCGGTCCTCGGCACCAATTAAGACTAACTTTGGGTTAGTCTTTTTTTCTTATATACAATTAAAACGATTTGTGAAAATTATTACTATAAGTTACGTATAAATATATAAGAGATAGATAAATCTATGAATAAGAAACCTAAGTTATTAATTAGTGAATGCCTATTTGGTGTACCTTGTCGATATGATGGCAAAGACAATTATATAGAAACGATAGAGGCTCTAAAGGAATATTATGAATTAGTACCTGTATGTCCGGAAGTGTTAGGGGGACTTAGTACGCCTCGTGATCCTGCGGAGCGGCAGGGTGAACGTATATGTACTGTTAATGGAGCTGATGTTACCGATGAGTTTGTAAGAGGTGCTCAATTAACAGTTGATATTGCACTAAAATATGGTTGCAAGCAAGCTTTGATGAAGGCGAAAAGTCCTAGCTGTGGATATAAGCGCATTTATGATGGAACTTTTACTAGAACAATGAAAAATGGCCATGGATGTACTGTAGAGGCTCTACTTGAAAAGAATATAACAATTTATACTGAAAATGATATAGAGCTTTTACTTGCAGAAAAAAAGAGATGAGTTTAACTCATCTCTTTTTGATTATATCAAGTTATTTTACTGGTAAAATAACTCAATATAATAGAAAAATAATGGCTACAATATTAATTAAAGACTACTTGTTTGCATTAACAGGATCATTTGCTAATGGTTGTTCACCAAGTAATGTAGTTAAGTTATGTAGATTAAATCGATATTGAGCATTACTAAAATCTCGTGTTGCATCATATCGTTGACTTGGAGCATGCATGAGACCAACTAATGTATCGTATAGCAAATCATTAGTAAAGAATTGATGCTCGTGTTTTGCAAGTACCTCAGCAGTCTGTGGATAGGTTGAGCGATATTGTGGAGATAGGTATACCCAGAATGGAATATGTGTCATAACAAAATCAAATGTATCAGGGTTATGCGATTTGTCTAAACTTTCACCGTGATCGGAGAAATACACCATGGCTTGTAGGTTTAATTTGTCTTTGCCATAATTGTAAATTTGTTGTAATAACCAGTCTGTGTATAATTGGCTGTTAGCATATGCTTCTTGACCATCAGGATACGGACCTTGTTTCCACTTGCTAAATTCATGAGGGTAACGGTCATTGTAATAAATATGACTACCCATAATATGTATAACGATAAAGTTGTTTTTGGTAGGATCTACAGTTTCTAATAATGGCAATAGAGCTTCATCATATCGATCTGAGAATGCATAAGATTCATGGGCCCATTTTGTTGTGTCTGCAGTCTTAGCCATTAATGAAATAGCTGTATCATATTCACCGAATACACCTTGATTGCTAAACCAAGAAGTCGTGTATCCCGCTTTTTTAGCAATATCTAAGATATTGGCTGAATCAAGAAATGGTTTATCATCATATTGATTTCGTTCAGATAGTGCACGCTCCAAGGTTGGTACTGTTTGTACGTACGATGAATAGGCATTATCAAAGAAGACAAAGTCTTTATTGTCCGAACGCATATTGCCTTGCCATGGAGTATCGTCATATGGGAAGTTTGGATTATATACTTTCATATAATCTCGAGAACTAGATTCTCCAATGACTAGAATAATAGTACCAGGTGTTTTGTTCACCGCTGTTTCCTTTGTGTCTAAATTAAAGGAATCAAATACTAAGTGGTGATTATCATTATATTGTTGCATTTGTTTTACATAATCGCCTGCAGCAATCCAGTTCGCCACAATACAGGTTTGTGGGAACAAAAAGAATGGTACATATACTAAAAAAGCTACAAGGGATGCGATAAGCATAGCTGAGCGCATAGGGCGTGTAGTATTTAAGTTTACTACTGCTTTCATCCCTAAGTTAGACCAGTACAATAAATAAGTCCATAAGATAAGACCAATACTTATTGTTATAAGACCAGGTATTCCAGCTGCATTCTTTAAAAAACCAAATGCTTCTTCTGGATTGGTCATATATACGGCTAGCAGACTGGCTGGCGTTAAGCAATGCCAAGTAGTCATGTAATAGCCAATTTGTAAGAATGGTATTAAGCTCAAGATCATGGAAATGATAGCCATGATTAAGGATGTTGTTTTATGGAAGCGATTTGTTTGGTTCAGTAAAAACTGAATGCCTGATAATCCCATGAAAATTAATAAGCCAAATAAAAAATCATTAGCAAATTCATAGAAGTATAATGGCTTCACATAGGACCAATGGAATAAAAGAGGAAAGGTAAGTGCCCATAAGATTCCGACTAGGCCATACCCTAAAAAAGGCCTGTGGAAAACGGTACACCCCATAAAATATTGAAATAAAAAGGTACCTACAATTGTTGGTACAGCTAAAATCGTAATATCCTCTACATCAAGCCCTAAGGTTATGGGCTCATAAATTAAAAATAAGATGATATATAAAACAATACCTATAATACCAAAGCGAAAAATTGGATTTCGCCCAATTTGCCTCACACTCGATGACATAATAAATCCTCTCTAAAAGGAATACACAATAACGTATCTTTTTTTAATATAAAATAATTACAATAATAAAGATAGCAGATGAGTGTAAAAAAAACAATTATTTGAAAGTACTACTATAAATGCTTTATAATTATATAGTTAAAAACATTTTTTCTGAGGATTGGGTTTTATGGGAGATTATAACTACAAGTTGGACGTTTTTGAAGGTCCCCTTGATCTGCTCTTGCATCTCATTGAAAAACATAAAATAGAAATTACCGATATTCCTATCGTTGAAATAACGAGTCAATACTTGGCATATCTAGACAATTGGAACCATTTTGATATTCATTATAGTAGTGAATTTCTTGTTATGGCATCTACCTTATTACAGATTAAATCACGCATGTTATTACCTAAGGCTGAACCTGAGCCTGATGAAGCAGAGGATCCACGTGACGAGTTGGTAGCAAAATTAGTAGAATTTAAGAAAATTAAGGATATTACATCTCTATTAATGGAGCGTACCGCTGTATCTGCGAATATATTTAGTCGTCCTGAAGAAACGAGTGTGCTTGGATTAGATAGTGTATATAATTTGGAACTTTCACAGTTATATCAAATTTTTTATCAAACTATAAAACGGGCTAAAGAGTTACCAGAAGAAGAGACAATTCGTGAGGTAAAGGTTGAAAAGGATACGTATAGTTTAGAGGACATGATTATATCCTTGTCTAGTCGTATACATCGTGGCGAATGTCTATATTTTAGGGAGTTATTAGTAGCAATTGATACGAAAAGTGGTATGGTAACTATCTTTATGGCTGTTTTAGAATTATTAAAACAACAAGTTATGGAAATGCGCTATGAAGATGATGATATTATATTCACTGCTACCTTAGAGAGGGCCGTGTAGAAAGGGGGCCATATGAGCTTACCAACGATGCATTTAGAAGCCGTTTTGTTTTCATCGGCAAAGCCTATATCGATAGATATGTTAGCAGAAGTGTTTGGGCTTTCCACAGAGGCGACACAAAAATATATAGAAGAATTACAACGAGAACTAGAAGAACAGAATCGAGGTATTCGAATACGTATATCTGGAGCTGGTGTTGAATTAGTAAGCGCTGTTGAATGTGCTGATTATGTTGGGCATATTCGTAAAAGAGAAGATAAATTATCTAATGCGGCTATGGAAACATTAGCTGTTATCGCCTATAAGCAGCCTATTACAAAGGCTGAAATCGAAGAGGTGCGCGGTGTAAATAGCGATAAAATTATAAAACAATTATTAACTCGATCTCTTATAGCTGAATTAGGTCATAAGGATACTGTAGGTAGACCGATTCTATATGGCACGACTGATGAATTTTTGAGAAGTGCTGGTGTAGAATCGATAGAAGCCTTACATCAAGAAGTTTCGGAAACAGAAGGATAGCATGGAACGATTACAAAAATATATTGCCAGTTGTGGTATTGCATCACGGCGTAAGGCAGAAGAACTAATTACAGAAGGTAAAGTACAGGTCAATGGTCGCAAGGTAACCGAATTAGGGGTCAAAATTAATCCACAAAAAGATAAGGTTAAGGTTAATGGCCAATTATTGGCTCAAGAGAAACCAGTATATTATTTGTTAAATAAACCAAAGGGTGTCATTACATCTGTGTCTGACCCTCAAGGTCGAGAAACAGTTTTAGATTATATAAAAAATGAAACGAAACGAATTTACCCTATTGGTCGTCTCGATTTATATACAGAAGGTTTGTTACTGCTTACGAATGATGGAGAGTTGGCACAAAATCTAACGCACCCATCTAAAGGCGTGGAAAAGACTTATGAAGTTCGCATCAAAGGTCGTGTTCGCGATGATGATTTACAAATTATTGCAAATGGTGTAGAGCTTGAAGATGGTATAACTGCACCTGCGACAATTGTAGATTTAGGTTTTGATGATCATAATGGTGTACATGAAGTAGAAATTACAATTCATGAAGGTCGTAATCGTCAAGTTCGTCGTATGTTTGAACACTTTGGCTATCGTATTCATAATTTAAAACGTATTGCGTATGCTGGTCTTACTTTAGGTGGTGTGAAACGAGGCGCTTCTCGTCAACTAACAATTCGTGAAGTAAAAGCGCTAAAAGCATTGGGGACAGATAAGGCATGAAGCAAATCATAGTCATTGGCGGTGGTGCGGCAGGTCTAATGGCAGCTGTTATAGCAGGCCGTGAAGGAGCACGCGTCATCTTATTGGAAAAAATGAATATGGTTGGCAAGAAAATGGGCATTACCGGTAAAGGTCGCTGTAATATTACGAATAGTGCAGATATGACCGAATTTATAAAAAATACGCCTGGTAATGGTAAGTTCTTGTACGGTGCCTATGAACGCTTTAGTAATGAAGATCTTCTGGACCTTTTGCATAGCTGGGGGTTAAAAACTAAAGTAGAACGTGGGGGACGAGTGTTTCCTGAATCCGATTCTGCATTAGAAGTTCGCAATATCTTTATGAAAATCCTAAAAAAGTATAATGTTCAAGTTCATTTAAATGAACCTGTTACATCGATTACTGTACAGGAAAATCGTGTAGTTGGTGTTACAACGGATAAGGAACAATATGCTTGTGATGCTGCTATTATTTGTACTGGTGGTGCATCTTATCCATTGACAGGCTCTACTGGTGATGGTTACGTTTTAGCCGAAAAAGTGGGACATACTATTACTGATATTCGTCCATCCTTGGTTCCTATCGTTACAAACGAAACGTGGGTAAAGGAAATTATGGGGCTTAGTCTTCGTAATGTTGAGGTTTCCGTAATTTCTAAAAGTAAGGTACAAGCAAAACAATTTGGGGAAATGATGTTTACTCATTTTGGTCTTACGGGGCCTACAATTTTATCATTAAGTCACACGGTAGGTAAGTTGCTTCGTAAGAAAAATCCTCAAGTTACCATTGAAATTAATCTTAAACCTGCTTTAACTGCAGAAGTATTGGATAAGCGCTTGCAAAAGGATTTTGATTTATACTCTAAAAAACAATTGTCTAATGGGATGAAGGATTTACTACCTGTTAATCTTATTCCCATTGTTATAAAGCTTGCTGAGTTAAATCCGGCTAAACCAATTAATCAAATTACAAAGGAAGAGCGTTTGCGCTTATGCCATGTATTGCAACATATGACAGTAACTGTTAAGGAATTACGACCTGTAGCGGAAGCTATTGTTACAGCAGGTGGTATTTCATTAAAAGAATTTAATCCTAAAACTATGGAGTCTAAATTGATTGGTGGTTTATATGGTGCTGGTGAAGTACTAGACATAGATGCTTTTACAGGAGGCTATAATTTACAAGCTGCCTTTTCCACAGGCTATGTGGCGGCTATGCATGCCGTACACGGTGATAAAGAATAGAGGTTATTATGAACACTAAAAAAATTGCCATTGCTATTGATGGTCCTGCTGGGGCTGGTAAAAGTAGCATTTCTAAAGTAGTGGCCAATGAATTAGGGTATTTATATATCGATACAGGTTCCATGTATCGCGGTGTTACATGGGCAGTTCTTGATAGTCAAATCGATGTTAAGGATCAAGCTGCTGTAGAAGCTTTATTACCTTCTTTAAATTTGACTTTAGAGCCTACTGCAACAGCATGCAAGGTCTATATTAAAGGGAAAGATGTTACATCATTAATTCGCCAGCAGCAAATTAATGATAATGTATCGACTATAGCTTCTTATAAAGGGGTTCGACAATATTTGGTAGAACGCCAACAAGAGATGGCCGCCGTTGGGGGAGTTATATTAGATGGACGTGATATCGGTTCTGTCGTATTACCTAATGCAGAGCTAAAAATTTATTTAACCGCTTCTGTAGATGCGCGTGCAAAACGTAGATGGTTAGAAGTACAAGGTACATCAAACGAGCAAACACTAGATGAAATTAAAAAGAATGTTGTTAGTCGTGATGAAATGGATAAAAATCGTGAAGAGTCTCCACTTGTATGCGTTGAAGATGCAGTAGTTGTAGACTCTAGTAATATGAATTTCGATGAAACTGTGGCATATATATTGAATTTAGTACAGGAGACAATCAATCATGAATAAATTTTCTACCTGGTTATGGCGTACCGCTTTTTGGCTTCGCTATAAGGTAGGGTATGGGTTGAAAGTATATGGTCGCGATAATTTTCCAATGGAAGGGCCTGTTATCGTGGTGCCTAATCATTTAAGTAATAACGATCCCCCTATCTGCGGCTATGCTTTGCCTAGACATGTACACTTTATGGCTAAACAAGAATTATTTGTGAATCCCATTTCACGTTTTTTTTGTACATGGCTTGGTGCATTTCCGTTAAATCGCGGTGCTATTGATAAAGTTGCTATTCGTCATGCCATGGGACTACTTAAAGACAATAAGGTTTTAGGCATATTTGCAGAAGGAAACCGTCAAAAAAGTGGTAAACTTGGTAGATTCCATGATGGTGCAGCATCAATTGCTCTTAGAACAGGTGTTAGCATAGTGCCTGTTGCTATCATTGGCTCTCACAATATGGAACGTAATAAAGTGGCTTGTATTATTGGTAAACCAATCCCAGTTGAAAAAGCTAAAGCGACTCCAGAAGCAATTCAAAAAGTAAATGATAGTGTTAAAAGTGAAATCCAACGAATGATAGATTCTTATCATAACAATTGTATAGAGGAGACTTTATGGAAATAATTTTGGCTGAAAACCATGGTTTTTGCTATGGTGTAAAACGGGCTGTCGAAATGGCAAATGAAGCTGCAAATAGCGATGGTAAAAGCTATACATTAGGACCTATTATTCACAATCCTCAAGTTGTAGGTCGTCTTGAAGATAAAGGGGTAAGCCCTGTTCAAGAAGTGTCTGATATCGCTGAAGGCACAATGATTATTCGCTCTCATGGTGTAGGACCTGCTATTTATGAAGAGGCAGAAGAAAAAGGATTACATGTTGTGGATGCCACATGTCCACATGTAAAAAAGGCACAGCAAGATGCAAAGTCTGTTATAGATGAAGGTATGACTTTGGTGATTTTGGGAGAAAAAAACCATCCTGAGGTCAAAAGCATTAATTTATGGGCAAATAACGAAGGAATAATCATCGAAGATGAAGAATCCGCTCAAAAACTACAAGTTGTGGAAAAAATGGGCGTTGTTGTACAAACAACCTTTTCACAATTCAAATTTAACAGTATAATAGACATATTAGAGAAAAAATCTAAGAATCTTAAGGTTTTCAAAACGATATGCAATGCAACGCAAGAACGACAGAATTCTGCCGTTGATTTAGCACGTAATGTAGATCTTATGATAGTGATAGGCGGTAAGAACAGCGGCAACACAAACCGATTGGCAGAGGTTTGTCGTGACGTTGGATGTACAACGTATCACATTGAAACTTCTACTGAATTACAACTGGAATGGTTTAACCGAGTACAGACGGTAGGAGTAACAGCAGGAGCATCGACTCCCGACTGGATTATTAAGGAGGTCATTGAGACAATGAAAGATTTTGCAGAATTATTAGCAGCCGAAGGTCAAGAAGAATTTAAGAAAGGGAACGTTGTAGAAGGTACAGTAGTTCAAGTCGAAGATGAACGAGCTTATGTATCTTTTGGCTACAAAACTGAAGCCATTTTGAACAGAACTGAAATTTCTTATCCAGCACCAGAATCTGCCAAAGATGTGTTAAAAAATGGTGATGAAATTAAAGCAGTTATCATGAATCACATCAAAGAAGATAATCCTATTTATCTTTCCATGACTCGCTTGGCTAAAGATGAAGATTGGCAATATGTTATCGAAGCACAAGAAAAAGATGAAGCTATCGTATGTAAAGGTATTGATGCTATCCCAGCAGGTTTAGTAGTAACAGTTAAATCTCTTCGTGGTTTCATTCCATTGTCCCAAGGTGATGTTCATTTCGTGAAATCCTTGGACAACTTGGTTGGTACAGAATTTGAAGCTAAAGTACTTGAAATCGATGAAAAGAAAAACCGTTTGGTTCTTTCTCGTCGTGCAGTATTGGAAGTGGAACGTCAAGCTAAATTAGCTGAAGCATTGAAAAATATCAACGTTGGCGAAAACTATAAAGGTATCGTTCGTAAAATTATGCCTTATGGTGCATTCGTAGATATCGGCGGTATTGAAGGTTTACTTCACATTTCCGATATTTCTTGGCAAAAAATCAAAAAAGTGGAAGATGTTCTTTCCGTTGGCCAAGAAATCGAAGTTAAATTACAATCTTTCGACGCTGAAAGCAATAAATTATCCTTGTCCTTAAAAGCTTTATCTAAGAGCCCATGGGACGTTGCTGAAGAAACATTGCATGTTGGCGATGTTATTAAAGGCAAAGTTGTTCGTTTAGTAGCTTACGGTGCATTCGTAGCTGTTAATGACGACATCCAAGGTTTACTTCACATTTCTCAAATTACAAAACAACGTAATGCGAAAGTTGAAGATTACTTGAATCGTGGTCAAGAAGTTGAAGTTAAAATCATTTCTCTTAACAAAGATGAAAAGAAATTGGGTTTGGCTTTGACTGAATTGATGGAATCAAAAGAAACTGCAGAAGACGCTGAATAATTCATTGTCTAATATAAGGCTAGCCAAGGTTTCCTTGGTTAGCCTTTTTGCGTACTTTACTTAGTATATGATAAAATATAGTAATGTATTAGATTAGATAATGAGGTGAAACTATGGCAAAACCATTAGTGGCTGTTGTAGGCCGTCCAAACGTAGGTAAATCTACACTTTTTAATGCCATTGTTAATAAACGTATCTCTATCGTTGAAGATATTCCTGGTGTGACAAGGGACCGTATTTACTTCGATGCAGAGTGGTTAAATCGTGAGTTTACAATGATCGATACTGGTGGTATCGAGTTCATTACTGACAATAGTCATGTTATTCCTAAGATGATGCGACTACAAGCGGAATTAGCAATTGAAGAAGCAGATGTAATTCTATTTGTCGTTGATGGTAAACAAGGTATTGTACCTGCTGATGAAGAGGTCGCAAATATTCTTAGAGCTAGTGGAAAACCTGTTGTACTCGTAGTTAATAAGATTGATAGTGTAAATCAAGAACCGAATATTTATGAATTTTACAATCTTGGTTTGGGGGACCCCATTGGTATTTCCGCTAAAAATCTTATGAATTTAGGTGATCTATTGGATGATACTGTAAAACATTTTCCTCCAGTAGGTACTAATGTAGATGATGAAGATACTATTCATGTTGCTATTATAGGTCGTCCAAATGTGGGTAAATCTTCTTTGACTAACGCATTGTTAGGACAAGATCGTGTAATTGTATCTGATGTAGCAGGTACTACTCGAGACTCTATTGATACGTATTGGACTCATGAGAATCAAAAGTTTGTACTTATTGATACAGCAGGTATGCGTCGTAAGTCTAAAATCGAAGAAGCTGTTGAACGATATAGTATTGTTCGTTCTTTGCGATCAGTAGATCGTGCTGATATTGTAGTTCTTGTACTAGATGCTCAAGATGGTGTTACAGAACAAGATAAAAAAATTGCAGGTTACGCTTACGAAGCGGGTAAAGGCGTAGTCATTGTTGTTAATAAATGGGATCTTGTTGAAAAAGATGATAAAACTACATTGCGTTTTACTGAAGATATTTATGATGAATTAGGTTTCTTGCAGTTTGCACCTATCCTGTTTGCTTCGGCTTTAACTAAGCAACGTATTCATCGATTAGCTGATATGTTGAAGTTCGTATCTGAACAACAATATCGCCGTGTATCTACGGGGACGTTAAACCAATTATTACAAGATGCACAAACTGTAAACCCTGTGCCGTCTCGCAATGGTAGAATTCCAAAAATTTATTATATGACGCAAGCTAGTGTTAAGCCGCCTACATTCATTTTATTTGTAAATGAACCAGAGCTAATTCACTTCTCTTATATGCGTTTCTTAGAGAATCGATTGCGTGAGTCCTTTGGTTTTGAAGGAACACCGATTCGTTTAGTATTACGTGGCAAGAAACGGGATGATGAAGACTAATGGATATTTTGATTATTGTATATGCTGTATTATCATATCTTATCGGTTCGATTCCTAGTGGATTAATTATAGGTAAGTTTTTCTTTAATACAGATGTACGGCAATATGGCTCTAAAAATATTGGCGCTACTAATACATATCGTGTTATAGGTCTTAAAGCAGCCTTACCTGTATTTCTATGTGATGCTTTAAAAGGGGCAGCAGGAGTAGTGCTACTCTCACCCTATGGGCCTATGTTTATGATCTTAGGTGGTATTCTTGGAATGATGGGGCATAACTGGTCTGTTTTTTTGGGCTTTAAAGGTGGTCGTGGCGTTGCTACGGGTTTAGGTGTACTTATTGCTCTTTCACCAATAGTAGCATTGATTTGCTTTTTGGTATGGGGTGTTATCGTATACTTCACTAAACTTGTATCTTTAGGCTCTATCATTGCCGCTGCATTAGTACCAGTACTGATGTATTTCACTGGAGAATCCTTCTGGTTTGTTGGCTTTGGCGGATTAGCAGCTTTGTTTGTCATTGTACGTCACTGGGATAATATTAAGCGTCTACTTGCTGGAAATGAGTTAAAAGTAGAGCGCATTAAAAAGGATTAAAGAATGAATGTTGTTGTTATCGGCTCTGGTAGTTGGGGGACGGCCCTTGCTATTAAATCCGTTTTAGCTGGAAATACTACAACTATATATTGTCGTCGTCCAGAATTTGCAGATAAACTTGCAAAAGACTTAGAGAATAAAGACTATTTACCAGGTGTAAAACTTCCAGAAGAATTACAATATAGTTCTGATTTAGAGGCCTGTATTAGTAATGCCGAAGTGGTATTAATGGTTACTCCTTCTGTACATGTACGTACCAGTTTAGAGGCTATTAAACCGTATGCTCATAAAAATCAAGCCTATATTCTATGTTCAAAAGGTGTAGAACGAACCAGTGGCAAACTTTTGACGACTGTGATGAAAGAGGTTCTTGCTACCATAGGGTGTAATTTAGCGGTTTTGTCTGGACCTAATCATGCAGAAGAGGTTGGTCGCAACTTACCTGCTGCATCTGTGCTGAGTACTGAAAGCCTAGAGGTAGCTACAACATTGCAAAAGGCATTATGTAGTCAAAATTTTAGAATTTATGCAAATACTGATATGATTGGTGTTGAACTAGCAGGAGCCACGAAAAACATCATTGCCCTTGCAGCTGGTATTGCAGATGGTTTAGCTTTAGGGGATAATTGTAAGGCTTTACTATTAACACGTGGTCTTCATGAGATGACTCGCTTTGGGGTGGCCTTAGGGGCCCAAAAAGAAACCTATGCTGGTCTTGCTGGTATGGGGGATTTGATTGCTACTTGTATGAGCCCACATGGTCGTAACCGTGCGGCTGGTCAAAAACTAGCCGAGGGTAAGACTATGGATTTTATTGTTAATCATACTAATATGGTTGTAGAAGGATTTTTCGCAACAGAAATTATTTATACAATGGCTTGTAAACATCAAATTGAAATGCCTATAACGAAGGCTTTATATGAGGTTTTATACGAAAAAAAATCTCCATCCATAGCATTAGCTGAGTTGATGGGGCGTGATATTAAAATTGAAGTATCATAAATAAAAGATACTTTTAATTTGGTTATTTATATACTATAATTAATGAGTATAATCTTGTGAGGGTTGTATGCGAATTATTGGCGGAACTGCTAAGGGACATGCTATAAAAGCACCTAAAGGATTAGATACTAGGCCTACACTTGATCGTGTTCGTGAAAGTGTATTTAATGTATTAGCCAATAAAGGTATATTTGGTTCTGATATACTAGATATATTTTCTGGCACTGGTGCAGTAGCAATTGAAGCCTTAAGTCGTGGTGCAGCACATGCAGTAGCAGTGGACTTTAAAACGGGAAAACTAATTTTAGAGAATGCTAAACATTGTCGTGTGGATGATCGGTTAGAAATTATTCCGAGGAAACTTTCACAATTAAAAAATTATATAGTAGGGCGACAGTTCGATTATATATTTTCTGACCCGCCATATGAAAATGGATTTATACAAGATACCATAGATTTGGTTGTGAACTATGATTTGTTAAAACCTGAAGGTGTTTTATTATTAGAACATCATAAGGATGAGGTTTTTACCTTACCAGAATCATGGGAATGTATAAAAGAACAGAAATTTGGTTATACGTTGGTTTCCTATTTTGTAAAGACAGCCGAAAGGAGCTAAACCTGTGCGTATAGGTGTATGTCCGGGTAGTTTTGACCCAGTTACTAATGGACATGTTGATATTTTTGAACGGGGCAGCCGATTGGTTGATAAATTAATCATTGCTGTCAGCTCAAATCCGAATAAAAATTCCTTATTTTCTATGGAAGAACGGGTTGAGATGATTCGAAATTCTGTCAAACATATTCCTAATGTTGAAATTGATTGTACAGGTGGCTTACTCAATGAGTATGTTAAATCCAAGAATGCTACTATTATTATTCGAGGATTACGTGCATTGAGCGACTTTGAATATGAATTTCAGCGCGCATTATTTGCAAAATATTTGGATGATGACATTGAAACAGTATTTATTATGACAAATAACAAATACTCTTTTGTCAGCTCCACGGGTATTCGTGAACTAGCTAAATTTGGTGGTAAGCTAGATGGTCTTGTTCCGGATGATGTTAAGGAAAAACTTGAAGAACGCTTTAATACGGTCCATAATAAATAGGGGTGAATTGTATGAAAACAGAAAAATTATTAGAAGATTTAGAGGTTCTTATTGAATCTAGCAGCCGTATTCCTATGACTACAAAACGTATGGTTGAGGAAGACGAAATTATGCGTATTATTGATTCTATTCAGGAATCCTTACCTTTGGAACTTGAAGAATCTCGTCGTATTGTAGCAGATAAAGATAAAGTGTTAGCTGATGCTCAACGTCAGGCTGAAACTTTGATTGATCAAGCTAAAGACTACATTGCTAAATTGACAGCTGAAAGTGAACTTGTAAAACAAGCTCAAGAACAAGCGAATCAAATTATTAATGCAGCAAATCAATCCTCTGATGAGTTGAAAGCTAGTTCTATTCAATATGCTGGTGATGTTCTTAAATATGTTGAAAACAACTTGGAAAAAACATTGGAAAGCTTGCGTCAAAATCGTGAAAGTTTGAAACAAACTGAACAACGTACAGAAGAAAACCAATAGTTTAAACAAAGGCTAGATATCATATTATATCTAGCCTCTTTTTTTATATTTTAAATTCCATAGAAAACTTAAGATAAGTAATATCAATTTTCAGATCAATATGTAAAAAATAATGTGAGCGAAATAATAAACCAAAAATAAAAGCGAAGGGATACCTTCGCTTTTATCATTCTCTATAGTTTTCTGGCTTTTTCGGCTCCACAATCATAGTTTGATGGGTATTAAAAATAACAAATCCCAAAGGAGATCCAGGTGGCTTTTTGATATTTTTAATGTATGTATAATCTACCGGGATCTTACTAGTATCACGAGCTTTACTGAAGTAGGCTGCATATTGAGCTACTTTAGATAGAATCATATCGTCTGGCTCAACATTGAGTCTTAAAATAAGGTGCGAACCTTGGATATCCTGTGTATGGAACCAAATGTCAGTTGGCTTTGCAAATCGGTGTGTTAAATATTCGTTTTGTTGATTGTTACGACCGATGAATATTTCACCTTCATCAATTGTTAAGTGAATGTAGTTAGATTTGCCAAGCTTGTAAGATAGTGGTTTTTTTGATTTTTTTATGATACCTGCATCCATGCATTCTTTGCGTATTTCTTCTAAGCTTTCACGAGTTGTGGCTAAAGAGATGCTGTACAGAATAGATTGTAAGTATGCTAGTTTTGTAGTACTAGCATTGAGTTGGAACTCGCCACTAACCATACGATTTTTTAGTTTTGTATAAAGCTTATAATACCATTGTGCATTTTCAACAATCGTTAAGTTTGGCTTTAAAGGAATCGTTAACATTTCATTTTCTTCGGAAAGAAGATTTTGTAATTCAATAGAAGGCTCATATTGCACTTGAAGGTGTGCATTTATCATTAGAAGATCACCATATAATTTATAGGTTTCCATTTTCTTAGTATCTTCTAATTCATCTTTGATCTTTTGATGGCGACCTTCTTCCTTTTTGATGGCTGCTGTTAAGATTTTTTCTAACTCTTTATCAGCTGTATAAATTGCCTTTGTATTATGAATAGATTCCTCTAAGGCTTCAGAAATAGTGTTGTATTCTTTTAATACCTTATAGTTATGTAATAAAATACTTGTGTAAGCTTTTTTATTGTTATCGTTGACTAAAGTAAATAAACCTTTGCTATTTTCGAGTTTTACCTTGAGGTCGTACAAGGCTTTAGCAAGTGTATCTAGTTGAGAAGTATCTAAATCAGTTATGATTTCTTCACCACTTAATTTGGAAATATATAAAAGCTCATCCAATAAAGGTTTACCAAAACCGTTAAAGATAGCTCGAATAGATTGCTGCACAGAGCCATTACCAAAGGAAGTAAGTAGATTTTTTATTTCATTATTATCAAAGTCCATTAAACTTACGCGATTAGCATTAGGTGGTAAATCATACTGTATTTTTGGACTAATAATACGTTCACGGTTCATGAGAGGGGAGACGTGAATTAAGGATTCTAAAATAATACCGTCTTGTACGAAGATACAGTTGGAATATTTGCCCATTAATTCAATATAAATATATGTACTCGTAATAGAACCGTCCATTTCTAGTTTATCCGTTTGGATACACATGATACGGTCACCGTTGATTTGTTCCACCTTTACGATGCGGCTACCTTCAATATGCTTTCGTAAGAACATGCAAAGTGAGCTTGGTTCTTTTGGTAGATCTTGAAGTGGTTGGCTAAGATACATTGCTGGTGTGGCACCTACGGTAATAATTAAGTTTTGGTCTTCGTTAAGTGCTCGAACTTTAAATAATAATGTAGTTTTATCTATTTGATATAGTTTTTGTATTTGACCTGTTTGTAGTCGCTCGTTTAATTCTTTAGCGAGTACAGACATGGTAAGTCCGTCTAAATTCATAGTACTCCTTTCAAATATATTTAGAAGTATAGTTTAGTATACCATAGTGTACATATAATTCTTAGTATTTAAA
The DNA here is from genome assembly GCF_040097785.1 of Veillonella parvula. Lineage (GTDB taxonomy): Bacteria > Bacillota > Negativicutes > Veillonellales > Veillonellaceae > Veillonella > Veillonella parvula_D. Next base: position 265,096 of record NZ_JBBNNS010000001.1, read on the forward strand.
CACGGATTGTGTAATTCGTGGTACAATAATAAAAACTACTAAGGAGGATGATTTATGAAAAGTATGACCGGTTTTGGTTCTGGCACAGCAACCAAAGATGGCATTACCTGTACGGTAGAAATTAAGTCCGTAAACGCTCGCTTCTTGGATCTGTTTATTCGTAGTCCAAAACAAATGAATCCTTTTGAAAGTACTATTCGTGGAATGATACAAGATCGTATTACTCGTGGTAAGGTTGAGGTATCAGTTTCTATTTTAGATGCAGGGGAGCGACCTAAAACTTTTACTATTAATAGTGTATTGAGAAAACAAATACAAGAGTTGTTGGTACAAGAAGAATTCTATGATGATTCAAAAAAGGTACCTTTACAAGCTGTAAATTCGATTTCTACCGAATGGGTTCAACAACAAGATACACCAATTGCAGAAGATGTTCTATTAGATATTGTGAAAGAAGCTACGACTCAAGCATTAGATGCTTTAATAGCAATGCGAACTGCGGAAGGTCAACATATCAAGCAGGATTTATTAGATCGTATCGATACACTTGAAAAGATCATTACTAAAATTGACACTAATAAATCTGGTGCTGTAGAAGCATATCGCGAACACATAAAAACTAAAATTCAGGAATATTTAGTTTCTTTAGAAGCGAGTATTAGTGAGGATCGTTTTATACAAGAGATTGCTCTATTAGCTGATAAGACGGATATTACGGAAGAGATTGTCCGATTTACCTCTCATGTGGTACAATTAAGAAATACACTTGCAGATACAAACTCAATCGGTCGTAAGGTCGATTTTATTTTGCAAGAAATGAATCGTGAAGTAAATACAATCGGATCCAAAGCAATGGATTCGATTATTACTGAGCTTGTGGTTCAACTTAAATGTGAGTTAGAGAAAATTAGAGAACAAGTACAGAATGTAGAGTAATAGGAGGTCTATGAATGAGTATTCAATTACTGAATATAGGCTTTGGTAATATGGTATCTGCTAACCGTGTTATGGCTATTATTAGTCCTGAATCCGCCCCTATAAAGCGGATGGTTCAAGATGCTAGAGACAAGGGATTGCTCATTGATGCCACATATGGTCGTAAGACACGTGCTGTATTAGTTATGGATAGTGGTCAAATTGTATTATCTGCAATTCAACCTGAAACCGTAGCACATCGACTTGTGCAACATGATGTGGATGTAGATACAGTGGAATCATAGGAGTGCATATGTCAGACAGAGGATTATTAATCGTTATATCCGGGCCATCTGGCGCAGGTAAGGGTACGATTTGTGCGAATATTCGTAAAGAAATGCCTAATTTAGTTTATTCCGTTTCTATGACAACCCGTGCTCCACGTGTGGGTGAAAAGGAAGGAATTAACTATTTCTTCCGCTCTAAAGAGGAATTTGAGTCTTTACTTAGTGAAGACGCATTCTTAGAATATGCTAAGGTATATGATAATTACTATGGTACTCCAAAACAACATGTAATGGATTTATTAGATGATGGGAAAAGTGTACTATTAGAAATCGATATTCAAGGCGCTATGCAGGTTAAGGAACGTTTTAGCGATGCTGTATTTATTTACATTGTACCGCCGTCACTATCTGAGTTATCTGAACGTTTACATAATCGTGGCACAGATGCTAAAGAAGTCATTGATAAACGATTGTCATTGGCTTGTTCAGAATTGGCCTTAGCTCATCGTTATGACTATATCGTTGTAAATGATGATTTAGCAGAGGCTTCTGAAAAGGTTGCTTCTATCTTGCGAGCTGAGTCTTGTAAGATTAGTCGTAATAAAGAGCAAATTCAATATATTTATAAACAATATCAAGAGTCTAAGGAGAAGTGATAGTATGATGGTAAAACCTCCATTAAAAAAATTGGAAAGCCAAGTAGATAGCAAATATACATTGGTGACTTTAGCGGCTAAACGCGCTCGCGAATTAACAGATGGCGAACCTTGCTTAGCAGAATCTACACATGCGACTGACAAGCCTGTATCTTTGGCATTTTATGAAATTGCTGAAGGTGAAGTGACATATAAACGCACTAAAGAAGGCATTAAATAAAAAATCAATTCCTTGTATCATTGATACAAGGAATTTTTAAAAGGAGAAGAACATGCGCGGAAAACATATCATTGTCGCAGTATCTGCAGGTATTGCAGCGTATAAGGCAATTGAAGTGGTAAGCAGACTTCGTAAAAAAGGGGCTGAAGTAAAGGTTGTAATGACACAAAATGCAACGCATATTGCGTCACCTTTAACATTTGGCGAAATCAGTGGACATCCTGTAGCTCTAGACATGTTTGAACAAGTTCATCAGTGGGATGTAGAACATATTGCACTGGCCACTTGGGCAGATGCATATGTAGTTGTGCCTGCAACAGCAAATGTGATCGGAAAAATTTATGCAGGCATTGCTGATGATATGTTAACTACAACAATTATGGCTACCAAAGCACCTAAGTACCTTTGTCCTGCTATGAATACAGAAATGTATAATAATCCTATTACTCAACGCAATTTAGAAGGATTACGTTCTTTGGGCTACCATATTATGGACCCTGCAGAAGGTTGGTTAGCTTGTGGCATCACTGGTGTAGGACGTTTACCGGAGCCCGAAGCAATTGTGGATTGGCTAGAATCTAAAATGTGCAGCACCAATGAGCTTGAAGGTACTACTATACTTGTTACAGCTGGCGGAACACAGGAGAGTATTGATCCTGTTCGGTATATTGGAAATCGTTCTAGCGGTAAGATGGGATATGCCATTGCAGAACAGGCTGTACGCATGGGGGCTAAAGTGATATTAGTAAGTGCTCCCACATCCTTGCCTATACCAAGTGGCGTAGACTTTATTTCTGTAGATTCTGCGGTATCTATGCAGGAGGCTGTTGAAGCTCGTTATAATGATGTTAATGTAGTTATTATGGCTGCCGCTGTTTCTGATTTTAGAGTCCTTCATAAAGCAGAGCAAAAAATAAAGAAAATGGAGTCTATGACCATAGAACTTGTAAAAAATCCAGATATTCTACAAGGGTTGGGCTCTAAAAAAAATCATCAAATTCTTGTTGGTTTTGCGGCAGAAACAGAACATGTAATCAAGTATGGTCAGGATAAAGTGGCTAGAAAAAATCTAGATATGCTTGTGGCCAATGATGTAAGCAAATCGAATGCAGGTTTTAATGTAGATACGAATGAAGGCTATTTTTTATATCCCGATAAAGAGCCTAAAGAAATGCCTAATATGAAAAAATCTGAACTTGCTCGACATATCCTTAGAGAAGTTATTGATTTAGTAGCAAACAAAGCTGACATAAATTAATTCTTGTGTGTGTTGTTTTAAGAAGGGTGTGTTTTTCTTACATGTTTGCTATACAAAAAGCATATTTAGACGGCTCATTAGGAAAAGGAAAATGGAGTAACAATATTATTGCTGGATTGGTCGTAGGGGTAGTGGCTCTGCCTTTAGCAATGGCCTTTGCTATTGCTAGTGGAGTTACACCGCAAGCGGGCATTTATACGGCAATCATTGCAGGTATATTTGTATCCTTGTTTGGTGGCTCCCCTGTTCAGATTGCGGGCCCTACAGGGGCATTTATCGTTCTATTGAGCAGTATCGTTGTCAATTATGGCTTTGAAGGTTTACAAATTGCGACCATGATGGCAGGGATTATTCTGGTTTTAATGAGCGTTGCAAAGTTAGGGACAGTCATTCGGTTTATACCCACACCTGTTATTATGGGTTTTACAGCAGGTATTGGTGTTACAATTTGGGTAGGGCAATGGCCATATTTCTTTGGATTTCCACCGTTGCCTTATATGGCTCATTTCCATGAAAAATTATGGGCTATGATTCAGTCCTTACCATACTCTGACTTACCTACATTGGGGATTGCGCTCTTAAGCTTAAGTCTACTGTTAGTTTTACCTAAAATCCCATATATTAATAAAGTTCCAGCTCCCATTGTAGCTATGATTGTTGCTACGGTTATTCAAGCTATCTACCAATTTCCTACGGTTTTAACCATTGGTAGTGCATTTGGTGGTATACCTCAAGGTTTGCCAGAATTTTCTATACCAAAATTGAGCTTTGATAAAATCTTATCTTTAATCGGGCCGGCTTTTACAATTGCCATGCTAGGCGCTATTGAATCCTTATTGTCTGCAGTTGTTGCTGATGGTATGAGTGGCACCAAGCATGAATCTAATACTGAATTATTTGGACAAGGATTAGCTAATATATTTGCGCCATTGTTTGGTGGAATTGCATCAACCGGTGCTATTGCGCGAACTGCTACAAATATTCGTCAAGGTGGTAATTCTCCGGTGGCAGGTATTGTTCATGCCATTACATTAGGTGCCATTCTTTTATTTTTAGCCCCATATGCAGTGTATATTCCGTTGGCATCTATGGCAGCCATATTATTTGTAGTAGCCTACAATATGAGTGATGTACCACGTTTTATACGAATGCTTATTCTCGCACCTCGTCCAGATCAAATAATATTATTGCTTACCTTTTTCCTGACTATTTTTACGGATTTAGTAGTAGCTGTAAATGTAGGTGTAGTACTTGCAGTGTTGCAGTTTATGCGCAAAATGGTTAATACAATTGATGTGCATGAAGCAAGTAGTGCCGAATTATCAGCACAGATTAGGCATGAGATTACAATCCATCCAGAAATAATGGTATACACTGTAGAAGGCCCATTATTCTTTGGTGCTATAAGTGCATTTGATAGAGCGTTAAACTCTATACATAAAGATCCTAAATATTTAATCATTCGTTTTGTAAAAGTACCATTTGTAGATTTAACGGGTTTACGTATTTTACGAGGTATTATTGAAGAACTTCAAAAAAGAGGCATAGAAGTTTTGCTTAGTGATGTGAGTTACGATATACGTAGAGAGATGTATAAATCTAATTTCTTGGATATTCTGGGCCGTCATCATATGTATCGTCAGTTTGAAAGTGCCCTTCATAAGGCTGAACATGATTTAGCTTTAAAAGAGGCAAGAGAGGTATAATAATGACTTGCTTTCTCACTGTAAATACACTATAATATTTCTGTAACTCATCAAGAGTAGTGGAGGGATAGGCCCTGTGAAGCTACAGCAACCATTCCAAGCGGAAAAGGTGCTAATTCCTATGACAAATGTCGTTAGATGGGAGGGTCTCTCATGAGTGCATGAGAGACTTTTTTTCGTATTAGGAGGATAAAATGGCTGAAAAACATATGTTTTTTACTTCTGAATCTGTTACTGAAGGCCATCCAGATAAAATAGCTGACCAAATTTCTGATGCTGTTTTGGATGCGATTATTGAAAAGGATCCAACTGCTCGTGTGGCTTGTGAAACTTTAGTTACTACTGGTTTAGTTCATGTAGTAGGTGAAATTTCTACTCACACATATGTAGATATTCCTCGCATCGTACGTGATACAATTCGTGAAATTGGTTATACTCGTGCAAAATTTGGTTTTGATTGTGATACTTGTGGTGTACTTGTATCCATCGATGAACAATCTGCGGATATCGCCATGGGTGTTGATGAAGCACTTGAATCAAAAGATGGCAATGGTGAAGTGCTTGATAAAATCGGTGCTGGTGACCAAGGTATGATGTTTGGCTATGCATCTAATGAAACACCTGAACTCATGCCTTTGCCAATTTCCTTGGCACATCGTTTATCTCGTCGACTTACAGAAGTTCGTAAGGATGGGACCTTAACTTACTTACGTCCAGACGGTAAGACTCAAGTTACTGTAGAATATGTTGATGGTAAACCTAAGCGCATTGATACAATTGTTATTTCTACGCAACATAGCCCTGAAGTTACCCAAGAACAAATTAAAGCCGATTTGAAGCGTTATGTAATTGACGCAGCGTTGCCTGCTGAATTCGTTGATGAAAATACTAAATACTTCATCAATCCAACTGGTCGTTTCGTAATTGGAGGACCTCATGGAGATGCTGGTTTAACTGGCCGTAAAATTATTGTAGATACATACGGTGGTATGGCCCGTCATGGTGGCGGTGCATTTTCTGGTAAGGATCCATCTAAGGTGGACCGTTCTGCAGCATACGCAGCGCGTTATGTAGCTAAAAATGTTGTAGCAGCAGGTCTTGCTGATAAATGTGAAGTGCAAGTTGCTTATGCAATTGGGGTTGCTCATCCTGTATCTATTTTAGTTGATACTTTTGGTACAGGTCGCATAGAGGAAACAAAAATTCAAGAGCTTGTTAAAAAACATTTCGACCTTCGTCCAGCAGGAATCATTGAAATGCTTGATTTGTTAAAGCCTCATTATCGCAAAACTGCAGCGTATGGTCACTTTGGTAGAACTGATGTGGATTTACCTTGGGAACGTACAGATAAAGCACAAATTCTAAAAGAAGAAGCTGGCTTATAATACAAAAGGTCTTGGTAGAATTTCTACTGAGACCTTTTATAATAAACGAAAGGAAAAAATGTATGCGCGTAGCACAAGTTATAATTAACAGACCGGCCAAACAACTTCATAAACCTTTGAGCTATTTAATGCCTGAAAAGTTTGGTAATGTCTTACCTGGTACGCGCGTACTCATTCCTTTAGGACATAGTCGTGAAGAAGGCATTCTTATTGGTTACGACGAGTTAGTTGAGCCACCAGAGTTCACTTTACGAAATATTGTGCAAGTATTAGATAGCGAACCTTGGTTTACACCGGAAATGATGGATACGGCCCGCCGTCTAAATGAGTATTATTTATTCTCTTATGGCGATGCATTGCGATTGTTTACAGTGAATAAGACATTAAAATCTTACGAGGCACCAAAGGAAGAATGGTTAGTAGTCATGCCAGAATTTTCGGTGGCACAATTTAGTGAACGAAAAAAGAAGCAACGAGAATTAGCAAAATACTTACTTGAAGTGGGCGGAGCATCTAAGGCATTACTACTAGCTAAAGGCTATTCTCGTATGGTCATTAAACAAGTGAGTGAAGCTAAAGGTATTGTCGTTGAAGCTCGTTTTAAAGCCACAAAAACAACATTTGATGAGCTTTTAACAGAAGAAGTTAATATTCCTCTTACTGAAGCTCAACAAGCTGTATATGGACCAATACAAGATGCAATGAATAGCCATGAACATAAAACCTTTTTACTTCATGGTGTCACTGGTAGTGGTAAGACTCAATTATATTTACGTGCTACAGCAAGATGTATTAGTCAGGATAAGACGGCTATTATTTTAGTACCTGAAATTATATTGACTGATCAAATTGTGAAACGATTTGTAGAAACTTTTGGTGACGAAGTCGTAGTATTTCATAGTAAATTGACGGTACAACAACGGAACAATAATTGGGAGCGTTTGCGCCGTAAGGATAGTCACATTATTATTGGCGCTCGTTCTGCCGTATTTGCGCCAGCTGAGGATATCGGCCTTATTGTGGTCGATGAAGAACATGATCCATCTTATAAACAAGAGGATATGGTTCGGTATCATGCACGTAACGTGGCATTGTGGCGTGCTGAGGCACATGGTTGTCCCGTTATTTTAGGTTCTGCTACACCATCTGTTACTTCGTACTATAAAGCTAAGCAAGGGGAGTATCATTTACTAGAATTGCCAAATCGCATTTTTGAGCAACCTATGCCGAAGGTTACTATAGTAGATATGAAGGAAGAAATTCTTCATGGAAATTACTCCGTTTTTTCTGATGCCATGAGTCGCTTAATTCAACATACATTAGATGAGCATAATCAAATGATTATTCTGTTAAATAGACGCGGTTATAGTACTTTTGTTATGTGCCGGGATTGTGGGGAAACTATTATGTGTCCTCATTGTGATGTAGCTATGGTTTATCACCAAGCTGGTGAAGAATTGCGTTGTCATTATTGTGAACATCATGAACCAATTCCAACTGTTTGTCCCAAATGTAATAGTAAGAGGATTAAGTTTTTTGGTTCAGGCACACAAAAGGTAGAGGAAGAGTTACGTCGTCACTTTAAATCGGCCCGCATTGCTCGTCTTGATCAAGATGTGACAAAAAATAAGCAATTAGCAGAAGATATTTTACATGACTTTGGGGCTCATAAATATGATATTTTGTTGGGAACACAAATGGTATCTAAAGGACATGACTTTAAAGATGTAACAGCTGTTGGTATTTTAACAGCCGATTCAGTTTTGAATATTCCTGTTTATACAGCTTCAGAACGAACTTTTGATTTACTTACTCAAACCTCTGGACGTGCCGGTAGGGGTGAAAAACCGGGTAGCGTTGTAATACAAACATATAATCCTTTAAATTATGCTATAATAAAGAGTAAGGCTCATGATTATATAGGCTTTTACAATGAAGAAATTCAAAACCGTAAAGCTTTAGGATATCCTCCATTTCGCGAAATGATTCATATGGTTGTGCGTCATCAAGATATGAAAACATTAGAGTCTATAGCAAATCGTATTGTCGATGACTTGGAGTCTTATAAAGGAAATCAGGATATTTTGATTAATGGTCCTTATGAAGCGCCTATAAAAAAAGTGCGCGATATGTATCGTTTAGCTATTATGATTCGCGGTACAGATTTAACGAATTTGAAAGAATATATATATAACTCATGGATTTTCACGCAAGAAGGACTGCTGATTGACGTGGATCCCGTGTAGTGTAGGAGTATCAATGGCTGTATTAGATGTTGTGAAAGCAGGTCATCCCGTTTTAAAACAAGTGGCGGAACCTGTAGAACATGTTAATAAAAAACTTAGAGCCCTTATCGATGATATGGCTGAAACTATGTATAAGACTGAAGGGGTTGGTCTTGCAGCACCTCAAGTGGCTGTAGCTAAACGTATTATCGTTGTAGATGACCAATCTGGTAGTGGTCTTATTGCGCTAATTAACCCTGAAATCACTCATGCTGAAGGTTCTCAAGTTGGACCTGAAGGATGCTTAAGTGTGCCAGGATATTTCGGAGATGTGGAACGATTTAATAAAGTCACTGTTAAAGGTATTGATCCACATAATAAGAAGGTAACTATAAAAGCTGAAGGTTTTTTGGCGCGTATTTTCCAACATGAAATTGATCACTTGGAAGGTCATTTGTTTATTGAAAAAGCAACTAACTTACGATTAATTACTGATCATCCAGAGGAGAAAGAAATTGTCTGATAATAAACAATTACGCATCGTTTTTATGGGGACACCAGACTTTTCTGTGCCTACCTTAGAGGCTTTGATTCAAGCTGGTCATTCTATTGTCGGTGTGTATTGCCAGCCTGATAAACAAAAAGGGCGTGGTAAACAAGTTCAAATGCCCCCTGTAAAAGTAGCTGCTTTAGAGCATGACTTGCCTGTATATCAACCAGTCACTTTGCGTGATGAACAAGTGAGAGCCGAATTAGAAGCATTACAACCAGATGTAGTGATTGTTATTGCGTATGGTAAAATATTACCTCCTTGGCTTATTCGATTGCCGCAATATGGTTGTATTAATGTTCATGCCTCTATTTTACCTAGTTATAGAGGCGCTGCGCCAATTCATTATGCAATTCTTAATGGAGACTCTAAAACGGGTGTTACCATAATGCATATGGATGATGGCCTTGATACAGGTGATATCATTGACATTGTGGAGATAGATATTTTACCCGGTGAAACGACAGGACAGTTATTTGAACGTATAGCTGTACTGGGGGGTGAAACTATAGTGCCTGTATTAACTCGTTGGGTTAATGGAGAAATTGTGGCTACACCACAAGATGATTCAATGGCTACACATACTACTAAGATTACAAAGGAAATGGGGCAGATCGACTGGTCTAAGCCGGCTAATGAAATTGCAAATCTCATTAGAGGACTTAATCCAGCACCTGGATGTTATACATATCTCGATGGAAAACGTTTAAAAGTATGGTCTGGAGAAGTGGTTCCCAGTGATACGACTCACTGTTTGATAGATGTCCATGGTAAACATGTACCAATTGCTATATCAGCCACAACTGTGCCTGGTACAATCGTATCTAAAATAGCCGGTTTAGGTGTATTTTGTGGTGATGGAAATATAATTCTATTAACAGAAGTCCAACCAGAAAATAAAAAACGCATTTCTGCAATTGATTTTATAAATGGTCATCAAATAAAGGAAGGTATCGTTTTTGGGGACTCAATATAAGCAGTACGAAACGTATCCGTTATACTTGATTTTATCAACTATTACATGTGCTTTGCTCACAGCAGTACTAGCCTTTCTAATGTATATATTAGAACCAGGACTTTTACAATTGCATCCATTTGCATCAATTATAAGTAGTGTAGTTATATCTATACTTATTGCTATTATATGGATTTTGTGCTTATCTTTAATTGTTGCTAGCACAGGTATTATAAGGTTACATCCTATTGTTTTAAGACTAGCCAATCAGTTTATTTATGGATTATTTCCATTAACTTTGGCGATTGGTAAGGTGAGAGGGGTTACTAAGGATCAACTCCGCCAGTCTATGATTGATTTAATCAATCATTTAGTAATGCTAGATATGTATACGGTAGATCCAGAACGTATATTATTATTAACTCCTCACTGTTTACAAGAAAGTTCGTGTGTTCATAAGGTTACACATGATGTATATAATTGTAAGCAGTGTGGGCGATGCCAGGTTGGTAATTTGTTGCAAGTGGCTAAGGACTATGGTTGTCAATTTATAGTTGTCACTGGAGGCACCTTAGCGCGGATGAAGGTAAAGGAAGCACGCCCAAAAGCTATTGTAGCAATAGCTTGCGAACGAGATTTAGCAAGTGGAATGGCTGATGTATTTCCCATCCCAGTTATTGGGGTATTAAATGAACGTCCTAATGGGCCATGTTGTAATACAACAGTCGATTCTGAACGTGTTCGAGCAGTAGTAGAACAATTGATTGGTAGGAATAGTAATGATAGAGGTAAAGACTAATCAACAACAAAATATTCGATTGCTCGCTGTAAAAGCATTGAGTGAAATTAATCGCAATGGTGCTTATGCAAATATAAAGTTGCAAGAGTATTTACAGAAATATCATCTATCCGATTTAGATCGAAGATTCTTTACTGAACTTGTGTATGGGGTCATTCGTAGAAAAAATTACTTGGATGCTATTATTGTTCACTTTGCAAAGCGACCCTTAAAGAAACTATCTTCTATGGTTGTGGAAATCCTTAGACTTGGTATTTATCAAATTATCTATATGGATAAGGTTCCTGAAAGTGCGGCTGTTAACGAATCTGTTAAACTCGCCAAAAAGCTAACTAGAGGTTTATCTGGTTTTGTAAATGCTGTTTTGCGTTCGGTTTTACGTGAAAGTGATAGCATTTCTATCGGTGAACTAGCTAAGTCCGAAGCTGAAGAAATTTCCTTTATCTACAATCAACCATTATGGCTTGTCAACTTATGGATAAAAGAAATGGGAAAAGATAAGACCGTAGATCTTTGTTCTTGGTTTAATGAACAACCTCGTTTGACGGCTCGCATAAATACAGTGAAAGTATCTATTGAGGATTGTTTAAAAGAATTAGAAGATTTAGATTGGATTGTAGAACAGGATACATATATTCCTGAAGTAGTTTATATTGATGGACATCAAGGTCATTTAGAAAAAGCTAAACCTGTTTTAGAAGGTCATATTACTTTTATGGATAAAGCATCTATGTTAGTAGCCCATGTGGTAGATCCTCAACCAGGAGAGCTTATCTTAGACTGTTGTGCTGCACCAGGTGGCAAGTCTATGCATATGGCAAGTCTTATGAATAATACAGGAGCTATTATGAGTTGTGATATTTACGACCATAAATTAGAACTGATTAATCAAAATGCTGAGCGATTAGGTGTATCTATTATTTCTACTAAGCTTCAAGATGGTCGTTATCTTCCTGATAATTGGAAAGAACAATTTGATCGCGTCTTAGTTGATGCTCCTTGTTCTGGTCTAGGTATATTACAAAAGAAATTAGACATGCGTTGGCGTAAAACAGAGTCTTTACTTATTGAGTTGCCGCCGTTACAACTTGAAATATTAGAAAAAGCTTCTGAAATGGTTAAGGTTAATGGATATTTAGTATATTCCACATGTACTATGAATAGTGGTGAAAATGAAGCTGTTCTAAATAAATTCTTGGCAATTCATAAGAACTTTATCATCGATCCTGTATCATATAAAGGGGCACCACAAGCTATAGATGGTATGATTACAACCTATCCACCGCGAGATCATATGGATGGTTTCTTTATGGCTCGCATGAAACGCTTATCATAATATAAGAAATGGAGCACCATGATAGAATTATTGGGTAAGTCTTTAGAAGAATTACAATCTATCTTTAAGACCCATAATATACAAAAGTTTCGAGCGAAACAGTTAATTGACTATATCTATCATAGATATATTTTTGATTTTGAAGACATGACACAATTTCCGAAAGACTTGCGTCAATGGCTAGGTGATAATTGTGTTATTTCTTTACCTACATTAATTACAGAGTCTATTGCCCCTGATGGAAAGACTCGCAAAATACTTGTAGAGATGTCAGATCAAAGTCGTGTGGAAGCAGTTTTGATGGAGCAACACTATGGGTATTCTGTATGTGTTTCCTCTCAAGTGGGGTGTGCTATGGGATGTGTATTCTGTGCTTCTACACAAGGTGGCTTATACAGAGATTTAACAGTCGCTGAGATTATTGGACAAGTTGTCATATTTGGGGCTCTTACTAAAGAGGAAATACATTCTGTTGTCGTTATGGGCGCAGGGGAGCCGTTACAAAATTATGATAATGTATTACAAGCATTACAACTACTACATGATCCTATGATTTGTAATATTAGTTATCGTAAGATGACGATTTCCACTTGTGGTTGGGTTCCTAATATTTATAAATTAGCTGATGAAGGTTTGCCAATAACCTTAGCACTTTCATTACATGCTACAAATAATGAAGTTCGTCGTAGTATTATGCCCGTTGGGGCACGTTATGAATTGACGGAAGTCTTAGATGCGGTAAAATACTATTATAATACGACACAGCGTCGTGTTACCTTTGAGTATATTCTTATAGATTCTGTAAATGCATCTATGGATGAGGCTCATGCTTTGGGGAAAATCTGTAAAGATTTCCCAAATTGTCATGTTAACTTGATCCCAGTTAATGGCAATGAACATATTGAATTATATAAACCATCTATTACGAATATGAATACATTTAAAGACATCGTCAGTTCCTATGGTGTATCAGTAACGGTACGAAAGGAAATGGGCGATGCAATCCAAGCCGCATGTGGGCAGTTAAAGGCTGCTCATGGTCGGAAAAAGGAGAATCATGAATAATTTTGTTGGTTTAAGTAAAATTGGGCTTGTGCGCCAGCGTAACGAGGACCGTTTCTTCATTGATGGCCATATTTGTGCTGTTACTGATGGCATGGGTGGTTATAGCGGTGGTGAAATTGCAAGTACCTATGCTGTAGATGAAATAAAAGAATATTTGTCCTCCCTTGAAACGATAGGTCAACAAGACTTATGTGATGCTATTATTCACGCTAATCAACGTATTGTAAATCGCGTTGCTTGTGAAGAACGTCTTGCTGGTATGGGTACTACCGCTGTAGTTACAGCTATAAATGGTAATCAACTTTACTGGGCAAGTGTTGGTGATAGTCGTTTGTATGTATATAGAGATGGTCATTTACGACAAATTACTACGGATCATTCTATGGTACAAGAATTATTAACAGCTGGAGAGATTACAAAGGATGAAATGCTAAATCACCCTCAACGGAATTTATTAACTCGCGCAGTTGGTGTTGATGAAATCTTAGAGGTTGATAGTGGCGTAGAATCTATTCTTCCCGGTGATCGTATTTTACTTTGCACTGATGGATTAAGTGGCTATGTATCCGATGATGTAATTGCCTCTGCATTACAATCAACGGATGATGATATGTTGGTTATTGAATCATTGATGGAAGCTGTATATGAAGTCGGAGCAGGAGATAATGTGACCATTGTGGTGGGAACAATCTAATCTAGAAATGGAGAAATAATGAGTACTATGAATATAAAAGGCATACTTCTAGATAACCGCTACCGAATTGTTGATAAAATTGGCGTTGGTGGAATGGCTGATGTATACCTTGGAGAAGATACCTTACTAGGTAGACAAGTAGCAATAAAAGTATTGCATGCTAATTTTGCAAATGATGACGAATTTGTGACTCGATTTAAACGAGAAGCACAAGCGGCAGGTAAATTAAATCATCCAAATATTGTAAATATGTATGATGTAGGTTTTGATCAAAATCTACATTACATTGTCATGGAATATGTAGATGGTGAAACCTTAAAAAAATATATAACTCGTCATGGAAGACTGTCCATAGATGAGGCTGTTAAATTTACTATCGCCATAGCTGAAGGCTTAGAACACGCGCATACAATGGGCATTGTTCATTGTGATATAAAGCCACATAATGTTATTATTACCAATACGGGGCGCGTTAAAGTAACTGACTTTGGTATTGCTCGTGCAATAAATGCAACTAACACAGTTATGTATACGAATTCGATTTTGGGTTCAGCACACTATTTATCACCAGAGCAAGCTAGTGGTAAACCGGTAGACGGCAATACAGATATCTATTCTCTGGGTGTCGTATTGTATGAAATGCTTACAGGTCGTGTACCATTTGAAGGGGAAACGCCAATTGCGGTAGCATTAAAACATGTTCGTGAGAAGGTAGAACCTCCAACACGATATAATCCATCAATTCCTCCGCTTTTAGAAGCTGTTGTTATGAAAGCATTATCTAAAAATCCTGCTGATCGATTTGATTCTATCTCTGATATGATCAGTGATTTGCGATTATCTCAAGGTTTTACGATGGGCAAAACACAACGTCATGAACCATATGACTTTGCTACACAAATGATTCCTGCTGTTGATCCTGAAGCACTTGAAGATCTTAGTACGATTCAAGAAGAACGAAAAGAAGAGGGTAAAAAGAAGAGTATGTTAAGTAAAATTGCATCGATTCCACAAAAATACATCGTTCTAGGTGCTGCTGTCATTTTCTTAGTAGCATTTTTAGGTGCTTTCTTAAGCTACGGTAATTTCTGGAGTAATACAACAGTAGATGTACCTAATGTGGTAGGCAAACAAGTTTCTGTAGCAAAAAATATCTTAGAAGATAAACATTTGCGTGTGTCTACAAGTGAAGTCACAAATCCAGATGTGCCAGCTGGTCAAGTTATTTCTCAAACTCCTGGAGCTGGAGAGAAGGTTAAAGAGCAACGAACAATCCATCTTGTGGTTTCTAAAGGTGTAGGCGATATTACGGTGCCAGATTTAACTGATTTAACTGTGGATCAAGCCCGTCAACGACTTAAAGATTTAGGTTTAGTTGTGGGGAAAATAACACAGCAATCTGTAGATGGTAAAAAAGATGGTGTAATCATTGCTCAGAGTCCTTCCGGAGATTCTAAAGTGTCTAAAGGGACAACAATTGATCTCGTTGTAAATAAAGCGAAGGCTAAGAAAGTCAAAGTACCTAATCTTGTTGGTATGACATTAAAAGATGCTCGTGATACATTGAGTAATATTCAACTAGGTGTAAACCAAGTATCTGGATCTGTGGAAGAAAAATCTGTGGTTATAGAGCAAAGCATTAAAGCTGGCGATGAAATTGACGAAGGCTCCACATTAAATCTTACGACTGAGTTCAAAGATGATAAAAAGAAATCTGATAAAAAAGATGGAAACAGTGGTAATAAAACAACTGGTACTATAGATGTTACTGTACCAGCTGGTTCTAAAAATCAAGAACTTAAAATTGTCGTAAAAGATGATGAAGGTTCCGCAGTAATTTATGATGATACCAATAAACCTGGAGATCGTATTGTTCGAAAAGTGTCCGGTGTAGGTAATGTACGTATTGAGGTATACCTCAATGGTGCATTAGTGCAAGAAACTGCATTATAAGAGGTACTATGATTACAGGCATTGTTGTCAAAAATATGAATGGGTACTTTTATGTACAAGATGATACGGGCACCATTCATGAATGTAAGGTTCGTGGCAGACTTAAGAAAGGTCGTTATAGTTTACTTGTGGGTGACCGCGTTACGATTTCGGAGGATGGGTTCGTTGAATCCATCCATGGACGTCATAATTCGATGGTACGTCCAGCAGTAGCTAATATTGACCAAGTTGTATTAGTTGTGGCTGCCCATGAACCAGATATTAATGAGCTATTACTTAATAAAATGCTCGTTATGATTGAACATGCGGATATACCTATCGTGCTATGTATCAATAAATGTGACCTGATGGATTCAGAGACGGAAACTATGGTTGATCTTTATAAATCAATTGGTTATAAGGTTTTGATGACATCCACATATAATATGACAGGCATCGATGATTTACGTCATGTGCTTCAACATAAGGTAACAGCTTTTGCAGGTCCATCTGGTGTTGGTAAGAGTAGTCTTTTAAATGCAGTAGACCCAAAATTCGCCTTCCAGACTGGGGAGGTAAGTGATAAGATTAAACGTGGCAAACACACCACTCGTCACGCTTCTTTATATAGTTTAGATGCAGATTCTTTTATCATGGATACACCTGGATTTAGTGCTATTGAATTTAATGATGTTTCCCTTGAAAGATTGCCTACATTATTCCCAGAATTTGGTGAATATGTTGATACTTGTAAATTTAGTCCTTGCTATCATGAACATGAACCCATTTGTGGGATTAAAGCTGCTCTAGAAGCTGGTCATATTCATCAAGGACGATATGATGCTTATATGTCTATACGTAATGATATAGAAAGTCAACGAAAGAGGTTTTAATATGATAAAAATTGCACCATCTATGCTTTCCGCAAATTTTGCGGTGTTAAGCGAGGAATTAAAATCTATTGAAGCAGCGGGGGCTGATTTATTACATATCGACATCATGGATGGACACTTTGTTCCTAATCTAACCTTTGGTGCTCCCATTGTGAAAGCCATTCGTCCATATACAAAATTACCATTTGATGTGCATTTGATGGTTACTAATCCTGGTGATTATGTAGAAGAATTTGCAAAAATTGGTGTAGAATATTTTACTTTTCATCAAGAAACTGTACCTCATATGCATCGTTTGATTCAACATATCAAGCAGTGTGGGATGAAGGCTGGTGTAGCATTGAATCCTAGTACACCTGTATCTCTACTAGAAGATGTAGCTGCAGATTTAGATATGATTTTAATTATGTCTGTGAATCCAGGATTTGGAGGACAATCTTTTATTAAAAATGCCATAAAAAAAGTTAAACAAGCTAAGATATTGTTAGAAGAAGTAGACAATTCAACGGCAGTCATTGAGGTGGACGGTGGTATTAACGATATTACTTGTGTACCGATTAAAAGAGCGGGGGCTACAGTTTTAGTTGCTGGTTCTGCAGTATTTGGTGCTGAAGATCGTGCAAGTATGATTGAATTCATTCGCAATAATTAAATAAATATTTTCATAATATTCTATAATTCAAATTTGAACATAAGATCGTACATCAATAAGAAAGAGAATGTATTTAAAATAAGGAGTGAGGAATACTTAAAGAATTCCTCACTCCTTGCTTGCTTTTGCCATGATTTTTTGTTAGAATTATTAGGTATGAAAAATATGCACGTCAGTGGACTTCGGTACTGTGCCTAATTTTGGGTGACCCGAAGGATGAAGCGGCGGAGGTTAATTAACAGGAGGTGCCACAATGGCAGTAGTATCAATGAAACAATTATTAGAGGCTGGTGTACACTTTGGTCATCAGACTAGAAGATGGAACCCTAAAATGGCGAAATTCATCTTCACTGAACGCAATGGTATTTATATCATTGATTTGTCTAAAACAGTTAAAAAAGTAGAAGAAGCTTACAATTTCTTGCGTGAAGTTGCTTCCCAAGGCGAAGTAATCTTGTTCGTAGGTACTAAAAAACAAGCTCAAGAAGCTATTAAAGAAGAAGCTATCCGTGCTAACATGTTCTTCGTTAACGAACGTTGGTTGGGCGGTATGTTGACTAATTTCAAAACAATTGAAACTCGTATTAAACGTTTAAAACAATTGGAAGCTATGGCAGAAGACGGTACTTTCGAAGTATTGCCTAAAAAAGAAGTTATCGGTCTTCGTCATGAAATGGATAAATTGGAAAAATACCTTGGCGGTATTAAAGATATGCCTAAAATGCCAGGTGCTCTTTTCGTAGTAGATCCTAAAAAAGAAAAAATCGCTATTGCAGAAGCTAAAAAATTGGGTATTCCTGTAGTTGCAACAGTTGACACTAACTGCGACCCAGACGAAGTTGATTTCCCAATCCCAGCAAATGATGACGCTATTCGCGCTGTTAAATTGTTGGCTGGTAAAATGGCTGACGCTGTTCTTGAAGGTCGTCAAGGCGAATCCTTTGAAGAAGCATTAGATAACATGGTAGCTGATTCCGCAGAAATGGTTCGAGACGGTAAAGCTTAATCGTTGTCGTATTAGCATTTGAAAGATAAATCTATAACATATATAATTGGGGTAAGGACTATATCCTTACCTTAATTAATACTAGGAGGAACAAAATAATGGCAATTACTGCTGCTTTGGTAAAAGAATTGCGCGACATGACTGGCGCAGGTATGATGGACGCTAAAAAAACATTGGTTGAAACTGACGGTAATATCGATAAAGCGGTTGACCTTCTTCGTGAAAAAGGTTTGGCTGCGGCAGCTAAAAAAGCTGGTCGTATTGCAGCTGAAGGTGTAGTACAATCCTACATTCATGCTGGTGGTCGTATCGGTGTTTTAGTGGAAGTTAACTGTGAAACTGACTTCGTTGCAAAAACTGATGATTTCCAAAATTTAGCACGCGACATCGCAATGCAAATTGCAGCTGTAAATCCTACATACTTGAACCGTGAAGAAGTTCCTACTGAAGTAATTGAACACGAAAAACAAGTATTATTGGAACAAGCTAAAGTAGAAGCTGAAGAAGACGTTAAAGCTGGTCGTAAACCAAAACCTGAAGCTGTTTTAGAAAAAATGGTTGCAGGTCGTATTGAAAAATTCTATAAAGAAAATTGCCTATTAGAACAAGTATTCATTAAAGATGGCGATAAAACTGTTACAGACATCATTAATGAAAGTATTGCAAAAATCGGTGAAAACATCAACGTACGTCGTTTTGTTCGCTATGGTTTAGGTGAAGGCATTGAAAAACGCCAAGATGACTTCGTAGCAGAAGTAATGGCATCTGTTGGTAAATAATTAATAAACAATAAGAGAACACCGTACAGTGTTCTCTTATTTTGCAATAGAGGAGTAAAAATATGGCAAAAAGAAAGTTTCGACGTATTGTTTTAAAGTTGAGTGGTGAAGCATTAGCAGGTGAACAAGGTTTTGGTATTAATCCTGATGTTGTTGAAGAATTTGCAAAAGAAATTGCTGCTTTAGCAAAATCCACTGATTTAGAAATCGCGATTGTTGTTGGTGGCGGTAACCTATGGAGAGGTTTAGCTGGTAGCAATCAAGGTATGGATCGTGCTACTGCTGACTATATGGGGATGCTAGCAACAGTGATGAACTCCTTAGCATTGCAAGATGCATTAGAGCAAGCTGGTGTAGATACACGTGTTCAAACAGCTATTGAAATGCAAGAAATTGCAGAACCTTATATTCGTCGTCGCGCTATTCGTCATTTAGAAAAAAAACGTATCGTTATCTTCGGTGCTGGCCTTGGTAAACCTTACTTCTCTACAGATACAACAGCTGCATTACGGGCCGCTGAAATTGAAGCCGATGCTATTTTAATGGCAAAGAAATTTGCAGATGGCGTATATGATTCTGACCCTAAGACAAATCCTAATGCTGTTAAATTTGATGAATTAACATATAACGAGATTATCACAAAAGAATTAAAAGTAATGGATGCTACATCTACAACTTTATGTAAAGATAACAATATTCCTATTATTGTATTTAGCATGGATATTCCTGGTAATATTACAAAAGCTGCTAAAGGTGAAGAAATAGGGACCATTGTTCGAGGAGAATAATTCATATGGAAATTAAAGAATTGTTACAACAAGCAGAAGACCGCATGAATAAGTCTATTGAGGCTTTAAAACATGAATTCGCATCTATTCGTACAGGCCGTGCTAGTGTAGCACTACTTGATAAAGTAATGGTTGATTACTATGGAAGTCCATCACCCATTAATCAAGTTGCGAATATCTCCGTGCCTGAACCTCGCATGATTGTGATTGCACCTTGGGATAAAACAATGATTGGTGCTATTGAAAAAGCAATTTTACAATCTGATTTAGGTTTGAACCCTGGTAATGATGGTGCACAAATTCGTTTAAGTATTCCTCAATTAACTGAGGAACGTCGTAAAGAAATCGTTAAAGTAGTTCATAAAAAGGCTGAAGATGCAAAAGTTGCAGTGCGCAACATTCGTCGCGATGTAAATGAAGCATTAAAAAAAGAAGAGAAAGCTAAAACGATTACTGAAGATGATGCTAAAGACGGTTTAGATCAAATCCAAAAGCTTACCGATGCTAAAGTTAAGCAAATCGATGAGTTAAAAGTAGTAAAAGAAAAGGACGTATTAGAAGTATAATGTTTGATTCTAATAGCCTTATTGGAATACCATGGCAGCTTGCAAAGTCTCGTTTGCAGGCTGCCCATATTCCTTTTAAGGTAATGATTGGTGGATCCTTTAATCGCTTCTTTGAAATTTCAGATAAAGGATTTTATGTGGCACGTATTACAAAGGTTGATGAGTGCTTACATATACTACTATATAGACCAATGATTGCCAGCGACTTCGGAAATTCTATCGAGGTAGACTATGCTAAAGAAATTATTTAACCGTAAACGTTCTGATACGCCTGTCATTGATCGTAATATAATTCCACAACATGTTGCTATTATTATGGATGGTAATGGACGATGGGCTAAACGCAGAGGCATGCCGCGCTCCATGGGGCATCGTGCTGGTGCAGATGTATTAAAAGAAATTGTTATGGCCGCAGATGAGATCGGAATTAGAGCTCTTACGGTATATGGTTTCTCCACGGAGAACTGGAAACGTCCTGAACAGGAAGTTTCTTTACTTATGTCTCTCATAAAAGAATACTTAAATAATAATGTTAAGTATATGCATGAACATAATGTACGCATTCGATTTATTGGTTTTATTGGAGGGCTTTCAGAAAACCTACAAAAAATCATTCAAGATGCAGAATTATTAACTCAGAATAATACAGGCCTCACATTACAGTTAGCGATTAACTATGGTGGGCGTGATGAAATAGTTAGAACTATCCGCGACATTGTAAAATCCGTTGCGGATGGCGTTATTACAATGGACAAAATTACTGAAGAATATGTAAGTTCTCAATTATTCACTAAAGAGTTTAGTGATGTAGATTTATTAATTCGTCCTAGTAGTGATTTTAGAATTAGTAATTTTTTGTTATGGCAACTAGCGTATGCTGAATTTTGGTTTACCGATTTGCATTGGCCAGATTTTACTAAGGAAACTTTACTTGAAGCTGTGGCGGCATATCAGAAACGAGAACGCCGATTTGGTGGCTTATGTGATGAGGAATAAAAAATGTTAAAAACACGTGTTATTACCGCTGTTATTGGTTTTATTATTGCCTTAGGGGCCATTACATTTGGTGGATTAGTATATGATGTGCTAATTACACTTTTAGCTTTATTAGGGTGGCGTGAGTTTGTATTACTTGGTAAAGCTAAACGTGTTCGGATATCCATTATATGGGGATATATTAGCATTTTATTGCTAATGATTGCTCTTGCATGTCATCAGTATATTATAGCTATAGCTATTTTAGTATTAAGTTTATTTGCCAATTATATGTTGTGTACATTTGGTGAAACTAAGTACTCGATGTCTAGTGTATCCTTTAGTGTATTTGGTTTATTATATATTGGTATGGGTATGACTTCATTACTCTTGATTCGTCATGACTCAATTTACATGGATTTATCAATGCCTTTTGAACTATATAACTGGGGCACTATTACACTTTGGTTATTATTGTTTACTACTTGGGCTAGCGATACCTTTGCATACTTTTCAGGTCGAGCTTTTGGTAAACGTAAAATAGTACCATCCATTAGTCCTAATAAAACACTAGAAGGTTTTATTGGTGGATTTATCGGCTGTATCCTTACAGGTGCAGTATTTTCGTATATCGTTGGCATTCCTTGGTGGATGGGAATCCATGTAGGTATGATTAGCGGTATATTAGCACCATTAGGTGATTTGTTTGAATCAAAGATTAAACGACTATGTAATGTAAAAGATTCTGGTACATTATTACCAGGTCATGGCGGTGTATTGGATCGCTTTGATAGTTTATTATTTGCGGCTCCCATTACATTAGTATATATATTGCTATTTTCGTACTAATTTTATAGAGGTACACTTATGAAATACCTAAGTATTATCGGCAGTACTGGCTCAATCGGTACACAGACGCTTGATGTGGTGTCTCAACATCCAGATCAATTCAAGGTGGTTGCCTTAGTGGCACATCATAATATTGACCTCTTAGAACATCAGATTAAAGAATATAAACCTTTGGTGGCTGGTCTTGTAGATGAAGGTGCTTTTAAAGAATTACAAGCACGCTATACAGGTCCTACAAAATTGATAGGTGGTAAGGAAGCCCTCATTGCAGCAGCTACAATTCAAGAAGCAACAATGATTGTTACTGCTATTGTAGGTGCTGCGGGAATTGAGCCTACAGTGGAAGCTATAAAACAAGGGAAGACTATAGGTCTTGCTAATAAAGAAACTCTTGTTGCTGGAGGTCCATTAATTACGGCTTTAGCTAAAGAACATGGCGTACAAATCCTACCTATCGATAGTGAACATAGTGCTATATTTCAGTGCTTAGAAGGACAGAAACGTGACAATGTTGATTCTTTAATTGTCACTGCTTCTGGTGGACCTTTACGCACATGGGATTCTAGTAAAATTCAAACTGCAACTGCTGCAGATTGTTTGCGACATCCTACCTGGAATATGGGTAATAAAATAACTATAGACTCTGCCTCTTTATTCAATAAAGGCTTAGAGGTAATAGAAGCTCATTGGTTATTTGGTTTTGATTTTGATCATATTGATGTAGTAGTACATCCTCAAAGTATTGTTCATTCTATGATACGTATGAAGGATGGTGCGATATTAGCGCAAATGGGTAATCCAGATATGCGCGAGCCCATTCAATATGCTTTGACGTATCCCAAACGTGAAGTTTTAAGTATGAATCATCTTGATTTTAGTCAAGCACTACAATTGGAGTTTTTACCTCCACGGTATGACGATTTTCCTGCACTTCGACTTGCGTATGAGGTGGGACGTGCTAGTGGATTTAAACCTGCTGTATTTAATGCAGCTAATGAAACGGCAGTATATGCCTTTTTAGAAGATAAAATCGCCTTTGGTGATATTTATAAAGTCGTTACTTCTGTTCTTGAATCTATGGGACCAGAAGATGATTTTACATTAGATAATTTATTATCCATCGATAGATGGGCCCGTGAAAAGGCAACATCGTTGATGTTATAGGAGAATATATGATTACGGCATTAGCCACAATATTTGTATTTGGTTTAATCGTGTTTATTCATGAATTAGGCCATTTTATTACAGCTAAGATGTCAGGTATGCAAGTTGATGAATTTGCTATAGGTTTTGGTCCAGCTATATTTAAAGTACAAAAAGGGGAAACTTTATATTCTATTCGTATAATTCCTCTTGGAGGATTTAATCGTATTGCTGGTATGACACCTGACGAGCCTCTTAATGAGCGCTCCTTTTATAATAAACCTGCGTGGAAAAAATTTATTGTTATTTCTGCAGGGGCTGTATTTAACTTTATATTAGCCATTGTACTTTTCTTTGGCCTAAATGTGACTGTAGGAAATCTTACATATACAAATGAACCTGTAATTGGTAACATTATTGCGGGTAGTTCTGCAGAGCAGGCTCATTTAGAAGCTAACGATAGAATTATTACGATTGATGGTAAAAAAATTAGTACTTGGGATGATATTCGTCCTAGTTTACAAGGCACAGCAAACCATGGTGTAACTGTTGTTGTAGAGCGTGAAGGAAAAACTATAGAGACTACGGTAATACCTAAAATGGAACAAGATAGTCCTAAGATTGGCATCTACCCTAGCTTTACTCGTGAAACTTATAGTATTGGTGAATCTTTGAGCCTTGCTGTTAGTCGGACGGGGCAAACTATTGTTGCTATGGTCAGTGGGATTTATGATATGATTCGTGGCACACAAGCAGCCGAATTATCTGGTCCAGTAGGAATTTCCCAAATGGCAGGTACTATTGCACAATCAGGATTTGCACCACTATTAAGTTTTGCTGCATTCCTTAGTATTAACTTAGGGGTTATTAATCTTTTACCATTACCTGTTTTAGATGGTGGTCACTTGATTATTATCTTGGCGGAAGCTATAACAGGCCGTAGATTACCTGCTAAAGCTCTTATGTATATACAAATGGTTGGGGTTGCCTTAATGGTAGCATTATTCTTATATGTAACAACGCAGGATATTTTCCGTTTACTATAAGACAGATGGGAGATTACAATGATTGTACGTAAACCAACAAATGGTATCTATGTAGGTACAGTTAAAATCGGCGATTATGCACCGGTAAGTATTCAATCTATGATTACTACGGATCCAGTACATACAGAGAAGGCAATTGCAGAAATTAATCATTTAGCAGAGGCTGGTTGTGAACTGGTTCGTGTCGCCGTTCCTACAATGGCATCTGCAAAGGCTTTAAAGGCTGTTAGAGCGGGCATTTCAATTCCTTTGATCGCCGATATTCACTTTGATTATAGATTAGCTTTAGAAGCTATTGAAAATAATGTTGATGGATTGCGCATTAATCCAGGAAATATTGGTGGTGAAGATAAGGTTTTAGCCGTTATTGAAAAGGCAAAACCTAAACAAATCCCAATTCGCATTGGTGTTAATGCAGGCTCTTTACCAAAGCATATTCTCGATGCTCATGGAGGACATCCTACAGCGGATGGTATGGTTGAAACAGCTTTAGAACACGTAAGAATTTTAGAAAAACTCGATTATCGTCAAATGAAATTATCCATTAAAGCCACGGAAGTACCTCTAATGGTGGAAGCATATCGTAAGTTATCTGATAAGATTCCTTATCCGTTACATTTAGGGGTAACAGAAGCTGGTACTATTAAACAAGGCACTATTAAATCTGCTATGGGGATTGGTGCATTATTGCTCGATGGCATTGGTGATACATTACGGGTATCCTTAACTGGAGATCCAATTCACGAAATTGAAGTAGGTAGAAGTATTTTAAGTAACTTAGGATTAAGAAATTTTGGGGCCACTATGATATCTTGTCCTACATGTGGTCGTTGCCAAGTAAATTTATTTGATATGGCTGGTATTGTAGAAGAACGTCTAGCATCCATAAAAGCGCCTATTAAGGTTGCCGTTATGGGGTGTGTTGTAAATGGTCCAGGGGAAGCGCGTGAGGCCGACTTTGGTATTGCTGGTGGTGATGGTCAAGGTATTATTTTCCGTAAAGGGAAAGTTATTAAGACTGTACCAGAAGCCGAATTAGTAGATACATTGTTTAGAGAAATTGACCAATATTTAGAAAATTTAGATGAGGAGTCTTTATGTTAGCCACTAAATTATATGCACCTACATTGCGTGAGGTTCCATCTGACGCTGATGTAGTAAGCCAACAGCTTATGCTTCGCGCTGGTTTTATGCGTAAAACTGCAAATGGTTTATATAGTTTTTTACCATTAGGTTGGAGAAGTATTAAAAAGATTGAAGCTATTGTACGTGAAGAAATGGATCGTGCTAGTGCTCAAGAAATTATGATGCCAATTTTACAGCCTGCAGAAATTTGGAAAGAGTCTGGCCGTTGGAACGCATATGGCGCAGAAATGATGCGTATCAATGATCGTCATGATAATGAGTTTTGTCTAGGACCAACACATGAAGAGATGATTACAACCCTCGTTAAAAATGAGATTAACTCATATCGTCAATTACCAGTCAACTTATATCAAATTCAAAGTAAATTCCGTGATGAGCGTCGTCCACGTTATGGCTTGATGCGTAGCCGTGAATTCATTATGAAAGATGCTTATTCTTTTGATGTAGATGAAGCGGGTTTAGATGAATCCTATAAATCTATGTACGATGCATATACACGTATTTTTACACGTTGTGGTCTTACATTCCGCCCAGTAGAGGCTGATAGTGGTGCAATCGGTGGTAGTGGTACGCATGAGTTCATGGCCATTGCCGAAGCTGGTGAAGCTGATATCGTATATTGTACTAAGTGTGATTATGCAGCTAACATTGAAATCGGCAAGCCTGGTATCATGAAGCAAGACGAAGAAGTTCTTCATGAGTTATCTGTTGTGGATACACCAAATGCAAGTTCTATTGAAGCTGTGGCAGACATGTTAAATTTACCATTACATAAAACTATCAAAGCGGTAGTATTTTCTATTGATGGTAAAGTGGTATTAGCCATTGTTCGTGGTGACCATGAAGTAAATGAAGTCGCTGTACAACATGCCGTTCTTGGTGCTGTAGAGCCTGAGATGGCCACCCCTGAAGAATTGGAAAAAGTAGGTTTAATAGCTGGTTTCATCAGTCCTATTGGTTTAAAACAAACAGAAGAATTTGCTATTGTTGTTGATGAATCTGTTATGGAAACTTACAATGTTTGTGGTGGCGCTAATAAAAAAGATGCTCACTACGTTAATATCAATCCAAAACGGGACTTTAATGTAGAAGATATTATTGTTGCTCCAATTCGTTTAATCACGAAGGACGATGTGTGTCCTAAATGTGGGGGTGCTTTAGAACATGCTAAAGGCATCGAAGTGGGTCAAGTATTTAAATTGGGTACAAAGTATTCTGAAGCATTACAAGCTACATTCTTAGATCAAAATGGTCGTCCTAATCCAATGATTATGGGTTGCTATGGTATCGGTGTATCTCGTACACTAGCTGCTGCTATTGAGCAATATCACGATGAAAATGGTATTATTTGGCCACGTTCTATCGCTCCATTTGAAGCAGTTATTGTTCCAATTAATGCAAAAGACGAAGCATTAATGTCTACTAGTCAAACTATTTATACTGCATTACAAAATGCTGGTGTAGATGTATTGTTAGATGATCGTAAAGATCGTGCAGGTGTTAAGTTCAAAGATGCTGATTTGATTGGTTATCCACTTCGCATTACAGTAAGTAAAAATACTCTTGAGAATAACGAAGTAGAAATTCAAATCCGTAAGTCTGGAGAAGCTCTTCCATGTGCTATTGATTCTGTATCTGATAAAGTAACAGAATTGCTTCAAAACTTATAATAGAATTGCGATTCTAGTGAATGTTCATTAGGGTCGCAATTTTTCTTTCTAAACTTGAATTAATAGATTAAATAAGTCATAATTAAATGATAGAATATTTGGAATGGAGGTGCTATATGCTTGTAGATTTTCATATGCATTCCATCTTTTCAGATGGTGTTGAAACACCTAAAGATCTATTGCAACATGCCATAGACTGTAATGTATCTATGATGGCTTTAACCGATCATGATGAAATAGACGGCATTCAAGCATTGCGTGCTGCTCAAAAGAAGTTAGATCCTAATGAATCTATTAAAATCGTAAATGGCTGTGAATTTAGTGCTGATTATAAAGATAAGTCAATTCATATTTTAGGATATTGTTTTGATGAAAATAATAAAGATTTAATCGATTTTATTACGTTTTTTAAAGGAAAACGTGAAGAACGTATCGATGAAATTATCCGTCGTTGTAATAATGAAGGATATTATATTACAAAAGAAGAGCTCATTAAACAATTTCCTGATACTAAAGCTTATGGTCGCCCACATATTGGTAAACTTTTAATTGATGGTGGTTATGCCAAGGATATTAATGATGTATTTAAAGGTATTCTTCGAAAAGATAGTCCTTGCTATGTTCCTAAGGTAAAAGTAGAGGTTCCTTATATTATTGATATTATACATAAAGCTGGAGGACTTGCTGTTATGGCTCATCCTAAATTGGTTACTAGTGATGAATATGTGTTGGAAATGTTAAATTATGATTTTGATGGTATGGAGGTATATCACTCAAAGCATAATGATGATGATGTGGAGCGATATAAAGAATTCGCTAAAAAGCATAAGCTATTTATTACTGGTGGTTCTGATTACCATGGTATTGTAGGCAAGAAACCTGATAGATTTGGTGATTACTTAGTATCTGGTAAGGATGTATCAGAATTTATTAGTTTGTTATAAATGACGAGGTAGGCTATGGAAGTCGTTGCTTTTGTAGGTAGTAGTGGCACAGGTAAAAGTCATCGTGCCCTCGTAGTTGCTCATGAAAATAAAATTGAATGTATCATCGATGATGGTATTTTGATTCATGATAATAAAATTGTAGCTGGCTTTTCTGCAAAAAAAGAGTCTAGTCGTTTAAAAGCTGTTCGTCGTGCTATTTTTCAAGACGAAGTACAAGTTAAATCCGTACGAGAACAATTAGATAAGATTAAACCTAATAAGCTTATGATTATCGGCACTTCTGATAATATGGTTAAGAAGATTACTAAAGCTTTAGGCTTACAAGAACCTGATCGATATATTCGTATAGAAGATGTTGCAACACCTAAGGAAATTGAAAAGGCACAACATGCACGTCTTAAAGAGGGTAAACATATAATTCCTGTGCCGACTATGGAATTAAAGCCACACTTTAGGGGGTATTTGATTGATCCAATCAAAACCATGTGGCGCCGCAGGACTTTGAAAAAACAAGATCAAGATACCTTAGGTCAAATTGGTTCTGAAGGATTTGAACGTTCTGTTGTACGGCCTGCTTTTAGCTACTATGGTCGACTCACTTTTGACGATGAAGTAATTATTAAATTGATTAGAAATGGGTTAAAAAAAGTAGCTGGTGTCGATGAGACCAGTATAATTTCTTTTAAAAAAAGCGACAAAGGTCAAAACGGTCTTGTTGTTGATATGGCTGTAGTTATTGAACATGGATATCCTGTTAAACCGTTGATGCAACAGGTACAAAAATCTGTTCGCAATGAAATTGAATATATTACCGGCATGTCTATTGAACGCATGTCCATTAAAGTTAAGAATATTATTGAAACAAAACGTAAGATTGTTAAAGTGTAGGAGTTAGAATGAAGTCTTATTATATTTACACCTATGGTTGTCAAATGAATACCGCCGACTCTGAGCGATTATCGCATCAGCTGGAATCTGTTGGGTATATACCAACAGAGAATGTTGAAACTGCAGATTTAATTCTGCTAAATACTTGTGCAGTGCGTGAAAATGCAGAAACTAAAGTTTATGGGCGTATAGGTGAGCTAAAAAGACTAAAACGTAATAATAAAAACTTGATTATCGCCGTCACAGGATGTATGGCTCAAAAAAATCAAGCAGAAATGTTTAAACGAGCTCCTCATATTGATATTGTATTGGGTACTCATAATATTCAACATATTAACGAGATGATTGAAGAAGTACAACATGGACATACGCATCAAATCAGCGTAGATATGGATAACTCTGTATTGCCTGAATTAGAGGCAAAACCAAATGGCTCTTTTTATGCATGGGTACCTATTATGAATGGCTGTAATAAATTTTGCACCTATTGTATTGTTCCCCATGTACGTGGTAGAGAGATTAGCCGTCCTGTAGAGGCCATTGTTAAAGAGGTTACAGACCTAGGGGTTAAAGGATTTAAAGAGATCACTTTATTGGGGCAAAATGTAAACTCTTATGGCCTAGATTTTAAAGATGGTACAGATTTTGGTACATTAATTGATGCTCTTGATGGTATTCCTGGTATAGAACGTATTCGCTATATGACAAGTCATCCTCAAGATATGAGTAAGTCTATGATTGATGCTCTTGGTAGGTCATCCAATATTGTGACGCATTTACATTTACCTATTCAATCTGGTTCCAATCGTATTTTAAAGAAAATGAATCGTCATTACACGGTAGAGCATTATAAAGAATTACTTTCTTATTGCCGTGAAAAAATAAAAGATGTGGTGGTGACTACGGATATTATTGTAGGTTTCCCAGGAGAAACTGAGGAAGATTTTCAAGCTACATTACAATTATTAAAAGATGTGCGCTATGACATGGCGTATACGTTTATCTACTCTAAGCGATCTGGAACGCCAGCAGCAACTATGGATGATCAAATTCCAGAAGAGATTAAGCGCGTTCGCTTACAAACATTGATGGATGTACAAAATGAAATCTCTTATGAATTAAATAAACCTATGGAAGGACAAGTATTTGATATTATTGTAGAGGGACCAAGTCCTCGTGATGAAGACATGTGGTTCGGTCGTACATCTGGTAATAAAATGGTTTTATTCCCTAAGGATGACTCCCTATCAATTGGTCAAACTGTACCAGCTCATATCGATAAAGCTCAAACATGGGTTTGTTATGGTAGTATTGTAAAATAAACTATTAGAATCAAAAAGAACTCGTCACTATTATGTTAACTCTACGGTTAGAATTTTTATCTAAAATTAGTTTGCTAAACATGTGGTGGCGATGTTCTTTTTTACCATAGATGCTGATTAGAAATCATATGTGTTATAATAATAAAATAATATAAAAGTTGTATATTGAAGACATTCATAGGTATGAACACCATTTACATTTTGTATTTTTACAAAGAAGGTGTAACTATGAAACTTGATTTAAACGCTGTAGGCGAAACGGCATTATTGACACTATATGCAAGAGCGAAAGATTATGAGTCAGATCAATCTGTATTAAAGGATCAGAAATCCTGGGATATTTTAAAGCATATTGATTATGATTTTGATCAATTTAAAGATGTTAAGATGTCTTATTATGGAATTTTAGGACGAGCAAAAGTAATCGATGAAGAGATACGAAACTTTATATCTCTATATCCAGATTGTATCGTCGTATCATTAGGTGCCGGTTTAGATACTATGTTTTATCGAGTCGACAACGGTTATATTGATTGGTATAATATCGATTTTGCCGGAGTGATTGAAGCACGTACACAATTTTTTGAGCCTCATGAACGAGTCCATAATTTAGTGAGTTCTATAACTGATGAATTGTGGACTAAAAATATTGAGATAAATGGACGAAAACTACTGCTTGTTAGTGAAGGTGTAGTTATGTATCTTACATTGGATGAAATGAAGCAGTTTTTAGGCTTGCTGACTGATTCTTTTGAAGAGTTTACGTTATATCTTGATATGATTTCTCCATATGTGGCGAAACGCACTAAACAACATGATATGCTTAGTAAAATGAATGTTTCTTTTCAGTGGGGAACTAAGGACGGTCATGAAATTGTAGTTATGAATCCTAAGCTTAAACAGACTGGATTGATTAATTTTACAGGAAGTATGTTGTCCTTAGCACCTATTGTTTATAAATTATTATACCCGTTTATATATTTGTTTAATAATCGTATGGGAATATACGAATATAAGCGGAATCTGTGATATGACTCATAATATATGAGGTGAATATGAGTAAAAAGCAAACACCTATGATGGAGCAGTATTTAGATATTAAATCTAGATACTCTGAAGAATTATTGTTCTTTCGATTAGGTGATTTTTATGAATTATTTAATGAGGATGCTTTAGTCGCATCACGTGAACTTAATATTACCTTAACAGGTCGTCCTACAGGAGATGAGGAACGCACACCGATGTGTGGCGTTCCTTTTCATGCGGCTGAAAGCTACATAGAAACGCTTGTAAAAAAAGGATATAAAGTTGCTATCTGTGAACAACTAGAAGATCCTAAAGCAGTTAAAGGCATTGTTAAGCGCGATGTCATTAAAGTTGTTACTCCTGGTACAGTGATGACAGAAAATGGTAACGATGCACGGTCAAATAACTTTTTATCATTATTTTATATGGTAAAAGATACGTGGATTCTTGTGTTTTCTGATGTATCTACAGGGGAAGTTATTTGGCACCGCATTACTGATTGTGAAAAACGCAGTGATATGTACGATGCACTCAGCATGTATAGACCAAGTGAAATCATATTGCCTGAAGGAACGATATTACCGCAAGATATTCAGGATTTTATTGAAAATCAATTTAGTAATGTCGTATTTTCTCCTTTTTCTACATACTATACACAACGTGAAGTAGCTGAAAAAGCTGTAACTCATTTCGGTGATTTAGGCCTTATGGAAGAGGATGTATGGGAAGCATTAGGTTATATGCTTTTATATTTAGAGGATATCATTAAATCTGAAATTTCTCATATCAACTATGTACATCAATTAAGTGTAGGTAATCGCCTTATTCTTGATACATCTTCTTTGCGGCACCTTGAAATTACTCATAATTTACGCGATGGTGGACAAAAAGGTACTTTACTGGATGTACTAGATCGTACGTTGACACCAATGGGGGCACGCCTTTTAAAACAATGGCTTGAAAGTCCATTAACTGATATAAATCAAATACAACGTCGTCAAGCAGCCGTTTCAGAACTTATTACACGCGGTGCTGAACGTTCTCATATTCGTAACTTTTTAGATTGTATTTACGATTTTGAACGCATCGTTGGTCGTGTTGAAACCGGATCTGTGTCTCCCAGAGATTTAACGGCTCTTCGTGAGTCATTAGCAGTTCTACCTGATATTAAGAATGTATTAGGTACATGTTCAAGTCTAGCTTTAACATCTATTAATGAGCGCATGCAAGATCATAAAGATATTTATGACTTATTATGTCGAGCTATTGCAGAGCAACCAGCGTTGACATTAAAAGACGGTCGTGTTATTAAAGATGGATTTAATGCTGATTTAGATGAGCTACGTTCTTTAGCGACTAATAGCGAGCAATGGCTTGCTAAGATGGAAGCGGATATTAAAGAAGCTACAGGGCTTTCAAAAATTAAGACTGGTTACAATAAAGTGTTTGGTTACTATTTCGAGGTATCCCATAGTAAATCAGAACAAGTACCAGACTATTTCATACGAAAACAAACCCTGGCCAATGCTGAACGCTATATTACGCCTGAGTTAAAAGAGTTTGAAATTAAAATTCTCAGCGCAAAAGATAAAATCATCGCTTTAGAGCACGAACTATATCAACAATTGCGTAATGATATTAAACTCGTTATCAAAGATGTGCAAGAAACGGCTCGTGCTCTTGCAGACCTTGATGTATTATGCTCATTAGCATTAGTTGGATACGAAGAAAACTATATTTGTCCAACTATTGTGATGAATGGTCAAATCAATATTCGTGATGGTCGTCATCCTGTTATTGAAAAGTTCTTAAAACGTGAGGTATTCGTACCAAATGATATCGTTTTAAATCATGATGAAGAAGAATTTTTACTCATTACAGGCCCTAATATGGCAGGTAAATCTACTTACATGCGTCAAGCGGCTATCTTAATGATTATGGCACAGATTGGTTCCTTTATCCCTGCTCGTGAAGCGTCTATCTCACCTGTGGATCGTATTTTTACACGTGTCGGTGCTAGCGACGATATTTCTACTGGTCAAAGCACGTTCATGGTAGAAATGAAAGAGGTAGCGTATATTTTAGAAAATGCTACTCATAATAGTTTAATTATTCTCGATGAAATTGGTCGGGGTACGAGTACCTTTGATGGTTTGAGTATCGCACAAGCCGTAGTGGAACATATTTGTAAGCACATTCATAGCAAGACTTTATTTGCAACGCACTACCATGAATTGATTTGCTTAGAAGAAAGCTATAGTAAATTAAAAAATTATACCGTTGCAGTTAAAGAAAAAGGGAAAGATGTTGCTTTCTTGCGTCGTATCATTAAAGGTGGTGCAGATCGCAGTTATGGTATCCATGTTGCCAGACTGGCGGGCCTACCTAACTCTGTATTAAAACGAGCTGAAGTGATTTTAGAATCCTTGGAAGATCAAAGTCATGATGCAAGTGACTTAAATAATCGAGTTATGGGTGCTCAACTTACTAATGTGGCAAAACCAGCGGTTAAGCAAGTTAGTGATTCTCCACTAGGCAATTTATTTACCCATTCCGTAGTAGATAGCTTACTGGAAGTCGATGTAATGAGCATGACTCCAATTGAAGCATTAAATAAATTATATGAACTACAAGAGGAGGCTCGTAAAGGAGGCGGGAAATAATGGCAACCATTCACGTATTGGATGAAACGACAATCAATAAGATAGCTGCCGGTGAAGTCGTTGAACGTCCCGCATCAGTTATTAAAGAGCTCATTGAAAACTCTATTGATGCGTCTGCCACTAATATTGAGGTTGAAATTGGTGAAGGCGGTGTGGCCTATATGCGGATTACTGATAATGGTATCGGTATGACGGAGGAAGATGCTCGCTTGGCGATTCTACGTCATGCAACCTCTAAAATTCAACAAGTAGAGGACCTCTTTGATATTGCGTCCCTAGGCTTCCGTGGGGAGGCTTTGGCTAGTATTGCCTCTGTATCTCATTTCTCTTTGACTACTCGTAAAGCAGACTCTGATTTGGGGACTCGTATTACTGTTGATGGCGGCACTTTTACCGATTGCATTCCTTATGGTGCGGCACCTGGTACAACTATCGAAATTAAAGATTTATTTTATAATACGCCGGCTCGTCGTAAATTCTTAAAAACGGAGCGTACAGAAGCCTCTAAAATTCAAGATATTGTAGGGAAATTAGCTCTAAGTAATCCACATATTTCTTTTAAGCTTATCATAGATGATCGGGTAGCTATTATCACACCAGGAAATGGCGATATTAGTGATACTGTAGCTGCGCTATATGGATATAAAACCAAAGATGATATTTTTACTGTTGCTTATGAAAGTGATTCTATCTATATCGATGGCGTAGTGAGTAAGCCCACACTTCTTAAAAGTACAAGGATATGGCAGACCATTATCGTCAATAATCGCGTGATTTCTGATAAAACCATAATGAAGGCTATCGATAATGCATACCATGCACTATTGCCGAAAAATGGTCATCCTTTAGTGGTACTAAATATTACTGTGCCTGCGAGAATGGTTGATATAAACGTACATCCTCGCAAGAGTGAAGTTAAATTCTCAGATGATAAGATTATATTTAAAGCCGTATATCACGGTATCTTAAATGCTTTAAATAATCCACTCCATGAGAGATACGAACGAGAGTCATCATCTTATATGACTGGTACAGTTGCTAACATATCCGATAAATATGGTAATGATATTGCTAGTAATAGTAATAGTAATAGTGATATTAAGAATTTTAGTTCTAATAGTACATTCTTAGCTGGTAATACTACTTATGATTCTTATCAAGTACCTACTGTTGTACACGATTCAATGCAGTCTGCTGAACATATAGCAACAGCTATAGATTATGATAAGGTTTTTGGTGGACGCCGTACAAAAGGCTATGAAGTCATGCGCGGTGAAACTTCGCAGTTTGTGGAAAACCTTAAAACAAAGGGGTATACACCACCTGCACCTAAGGCTACTTATGAACAATCCTCTTTTGTAGATAAAAGTTTTGAAGCTGTTCCTACTGCTTACACTAGTTATACTTCGGAAGATGTAGAGATGTTTAAATCCTTGTCTCACGATATTCGTAACGAAGAGATAGAAGATCGTACAATTCAAAACTCGGGCTTTTTACCAATGGGTCAAGTTGCATCTTGTTATATATTAGCTAAAAAAGGTGATGATCTATATATCATAGATCAACATGCTGCACATGAGCGTGTGCGTTATGATAAGTTGTGTAAGTCTTCTGAATCGATTCCTATGCAATCTATTTTGGTTCCTCAGTATAGTGAGGCCACAGATGATGAAATGAATTTAGTAGAGGAAGAACGAGAAACATTACTTGATCTTGGATTTGATGTAGAGTTAGGTGGTCCTACTAAGATAAAATTAGTAGGGGCTCCAGTAGATTTAGTAGAGTCAAAAGCATTTGAAATTCTGCAATATATATTCTCTTACTTACATGATCATCAACAGCCTACTAAGGCCCAATTACGACATGAAATGTTAGCTTATGCATCTTGTAGAGGGGCCATCAAGGCAGGTCATAATTTAAATATGTATCAAATGACTACCTTAATTGAGGACTTATTTAGTACCGAAAAACCATATGTATGTCCTCATGGTCGTCCTACGATTATCAAATTTACACCTGATGAATTAGGTAAATTATTCTTACGGTCTTAATATGAATATATTAACTACAGCTCAAAAATCTAATGAGGCCATTCAAGAGGAAGCCAAAGCTTTGGCTTCCTCTATGCATATGGCCTATATAAAAAGAGGAAAATTATCTATACCAGCATTATTTAATGCTCATCCATGTGATTTTATTGCTGTTCTTTCTGGTAATGGCTTAACTATTCATTTTCCTGATAATCAGCAACATAGCTTTCATTTATCCATGGCTCAATTACGTATACTACGTTTGCAACGTGGAGAAGGAGATTATTTAATTAATGCTGTTCAGAAAATACTAAGTACTAATGAAATAACTGATAAAGAAGAATTTTCGTTTCTTGATTGTACAATTGGTCTTGGTAGTGACAGTATCGTCGTGAGCTATGCTTTTCTTCAGGCTAAAATAAAAGGTCTAGAAGGTTCTTTACCTATATGGCTTGCCACATCTTATGGTTTAGCTCATTATTCGCATAATGTGAAAAGTGTGACGGACGCATTACGTCGTATTGAGGTAAGTTATGATACCTTTGAAAACTATGTACCTAATCTACCAGATGAAAGTATAGATATTATTTATTTTGATCCTATGTTTGAGGTCCCTGTAGAGGATAGTCCTCAATTTAAACCACTTCGTGGACATACTGTGGAAAGTCGTATTGATGATAAAATTATGGAGGAAGCTATGCGTGTTGCCTCTTATGGTGTTATCATTAAAGAACGACCATTTAGTTCTGTCTTTCAGAAATATCCACCTCACCAATGGGTGGGGGGGAAATATAGCCGTATAGGTTATGGAGTATATATGAAGGAGTTATTGTGAATCCCTTAATAACCATCGTTGGACCTACTGCGGTAGGCAAAACAGATCTTACCTTGGACTTAGCAGAACAGCTACATGCTGAGGTTATTTCTGGTGATGCTTACCAGGTTTATAAACAATTCAATATTGGTACCGCTAAACCATCGGTGGATGAACTTAATCGGGTGAAACATCATCTCATCGATATACTGGAACCCAATGATTCATATTCGGTATCTATTTTTCAAGATCAAGCTAAAGAAATAATTGCAAGATTAAAAGATAGAAATATTCTTCCTATTCTGTCTGGTGGTACAGGACTGTATGTCCAATCATTATTGGAGAACTACAACTTTAATGATGTTAAACCTGACGAATATTTGCGAGCAGAACTTGATGAGCTCTATAGTACAAAAGGTATTGAAGGCTTACGAGACTATGCTTTCACATTAGGTAAAGAGCATAATATAGAGATACAATATAGCGACAAACATCGTTTGTATCGAGCTATTGAGATATTGCATCATGGTGATGTAGATTCGTTGCGAAATCAGACAAAAGATGGTGTATCCTATAAAGGGCCTGTCATCGGTCTCATGAGAGATCGTGATAAATTATATGAACGTATCAATTTACGCGTTGATATGATGTTTGATGTGGGTTTAATTGAAGAGGTGGAACAACTCATAAAATCTGGAGTGAATCCAGATTGCCAAGCTTTTAAAGGTATTGGCTATAAAGAGGTTGTAGACTATATAAATGGCAATATAACATTAGATGAGTGTCGTGACTTAATTAAGAAGAATACACGTCACTTTGCTAAGCGCCAAATTACATGGTATAAACGTATGCCATATATAGAATGGATACATATTGATAGCAATACATCTAAAGATTTTATATTTAATAAAGCTATGGATTTAATCCGTAGAGAAGGATTAGCATGACATTAGAAGAAATACGTAGTAAAGCCCTAGAAATGGCTGAACCAGAATTTAAGAAATTTGAACCTATTGCATTGGCCAATACAAAAAAAGTATTAGAAGCCTTTAAGGAATGCCAAGTATCTGATTATCATTTCACTGGTACTACTGGTTATGGATATAACGACGTAGGGCGTGAGAAATTAGATGAAGTATTTGCCTATGTATTTAAAGGTGAAAAGGCTATCGTTCGTCCTCATTTTGTTTCTGGTACACATGCGTTAGCTACTACATTAATTTCTTTGATGGGAAATGGCTCTAAAGGGACAGAGTTTATCTATGCCGTAGGGGCTCCTTATGATACGATGCAATCTGTTATCGGTGCCGCTCGTGAAGTACGTGGTTCTTTAGTAGAAAAAGG
Organism: Veillonella parvula; assembly: GCF_040097785.1. GTDB lineage: Bacteria > Bacillota > Negativicutes > Veillonellales > Veillonellaceae > Veillonella > Veillonella parvula_D. The sequence goes on from NZ_JBBNNS010000001.1 coordinate 303,626, forward strand.
CTTTACCTATACTGAGGTACCATTGAAAGATAATACTTATGATGTTGAAGCTATTGCTAACGCTGTTAACGATAATACGCGGGTAGTAGTCATTCAACGGTCTAGAGGCTATAGCACTCGTGAACCTTTATCTATTGCAGATATTAAGATTATTGTAGATGCTGTAAAAGCTAAAAATTCTAAAACGATTTGTTTCGTAGATAATTGTTACGGTGAATTTACAGAGCTGCAAGAACCATTAGAAGCTGGTGCTGATATTATGGCTGGCTCTCTCATTAAAAATGCAGGTGGCGGTTTAGCACCAACTGGTGGTTATATTGTTGGTAGAGAAAACCTTGTAGAGGATGCAGCGTATCAATTGACAGCTCCTGGACTTGGCGATCATATGGGTTCATATGCTCCTGGTTATCGCTTGTTCTTCCAAGGTTTATTTATGGCACCTCACGTAGTATTACAAGCTCTTAAAGGTGCTGTATATACGGCTGCTGTAGGTGAGTTACTAGGCTATGATGTATTCCCTAAGGTAAATGCTGATCGCTATGATTTGATTCAAGCCATTAATCTGAAAAATGGGGAAGAAATGGAGCATTTCTGTGTAGGTATGCAAGCCTATTCTCCTGTAGATGCTCACGTACATCCTATTCCTGGGGATATGCCTGGGTACGAAGATAAAATCATCATGGCTGGTGGTACCTTTGTACAAGGTTCCTCTATTGAACTCAGTGCCGATGGTCCTATACGTCCACCATATACAATTTTCATGCAGGGTGGCCTAGTATTTGAACATTCCATGCTTGGTATTTTAGGAGCTGCTGAAGAACTATTAAAACATAGATAATATTTAGAATCTCTTTCTTTTGTGAAAGGGATTCTTTTTATTTCAAATCTTTTCAATATACCTATTTCTAGGCTATAATATAAGTTGCTATAATTTTATAGCAATACTACTCGGACTTTTACACCGAACTAGTGTTTTACACGTCAGGCTTTCACCCTGATTAGTTTTATGATCAAGAGATCATTAAAAGGAGAAAGTATGGAAAAAGTTATCGCTGTAGCTATGAGTGGCGGCGTAGACAGTTCTTTAACTGCTGCAATGCTATTAAAACAAGGCTATAAAGTATTTGGTATTACCCTATGGTTATGGGTGAGTGGTACGCCCTATGATGAGGTGCCTCTTGCCGTAACTGATGCTAAGAAGATGTGTGATTTTCTTGGTATCGAGCATCATGTTATCGATGCTCGTGATGTATTCTACGAAAACGTAGTAGATTACTTTGTAAAAGAATATGCCTATGGTCGTACGCCAAATCCTTGTGTATTTTGTAACAAGAACATCAAGTTTGACTTGATGCTCAATCGTGCTCTTGAATTAGGTGCCACACATATGGTAACTGGTCATTATGCACAAGTAAATTATAATGAAAAAACAGGTCTATATGAGTTACATAAAGGTGTTGATCCTACAAAAGACCAAAGTTATGTTATGTACAATATGAACCAACGTATTTTGAGTCATCTTATGTTCCCATTAGGTGGTCAATGTAAGACTGAAACACGTAAATTAGCTGCTGAATATGATTTGCCAGTCGCTAAAAAACCAGATAGTGTAGATATTTGTTTCTTGCCTCATGGGAATTATCAAAAGCTTGTGGTAGAAGAAATGAAGGGTAAGCCAGAGTCTGGTAATATCGTTACCGAAGATGGTGAGGTATTAGGTAAGCACAACGGCTTATTTAATTATACGATTGGTCAACGTAAAGGCCTTGGTATTGCTTATAAACACCCTTTATATGTTATTGGATTTAATGGGGATCGTAATGAGGTCATCGTGGGTCCTAACGAACATCTCTTTACAAATCGCATGATTTGTAAGTTCTATAACTTCTTAGATGATACAATTCATAAGGAATTGAAGGCAGAAGGAAAAATTCGCTATGCAGCTAATCCTTCTCCTTGCACAGCACGTATCCTCGATGACGATACAATGGAGGTTATTTTTGAAGAACCACAACGGGCTATTACCCCAGGTCAGTCTGTAGCCTTTTATAATGGCACTCAATTATTGGGAGGTGCTGTTATCGATCACGTATGTTAGAAAGGAGAATGCAAGTTCTTTGAACTTGTTTACATGGTATGTCAACGAAAAAGATTCGAAACTTCTGTATTATAGCTCATATCGACCATGGTAAATCAACCATTGCTGATAGATTAATTGAATATACTGGTACATTACAAAAACGTGAAATGGAGGCTCAAGTTTTGGACTCCATGGACCTTGAACGTGAACGCGGCATTACTATTAAAGCGCAATCTGTTCGTATTTTGTATAAAGCTCAAGATGGTGAAGAATATATTTTGAATCTCATCGATACTCCGGGCCACGTCGATTTCAGCTATGAAGTATCTCGTTCTCTTGCCGCTTGTGAAGGGGCATTACTTGTTGTTGATGCTGCTCAAGGTGTAGAAGCACAAACGTTGGCAAATGTATATCTCGCTTTAGAACATGATCTTGAAATCATTCCTGTTATTAACAAGATTGATTTGCCGTCAGCAGATCCTGATCGTGTTAAACAAGAAATTGAAGATATTATTGGTTTAGACGCATCTGATGCTGTATTATGCTCTGCCAAATCAGGTATCGGTATTCCTGATATTTTAGAAGCTATTGTAAATAAAGTTCCTGCACCACCAGATAAATCTGATGAGCCAACAAGAGCCTTGATTTTTGATAGCCGTTTTGATGCGTATAAAGGTGCTATTGCCTATGTCCGTGTAAAAGAAGGGTCCATAAAAGCAAAAGATATAATTCGCATGATGCATGATAAAAAGGACTTTGATGTTACAGAACTCGGTATTTTTACTCCAAATCTTGTACCTGTGCAAGAATTACCATGTGGCTCAGTAGGTTGTATTGCAGCTAGCATCAAAAATGTAAAAGATTGCCATGTAGGCGATACTGTAACATTAGCTAATAATCCTGCATCAGAACCATTGCCTGGTTATCGTAAGGCTGTATCTATGGTGTACTGTGGCCTTTACCCAACAGAGTCTAAAGATTATGAAAACCTTCGGGATGCATTAGAAAAGTTACAGCTTAATGATGCTGCCTTAGAATATGAAGCAGAAACATCATTGGCATTGGGCTTTGGTTTCCGTTGTGGGTTTCTCGGTCTTTTGCATATGGACGTAATTCAAGAACGTTTAGAACGTGAATATAACTTGACGCTTATTACGACGGCTCCATCGGTAAATTACAAAGTGTACAAAACAAATGGGGAAATGCTCGAAGTCGATAATCCAGCTAAATTACCACCTCCAACAGAAATTGATTACATTGAAGAGCCTTATGTAAAGGCGACTACAATTGTACCTAAAGATTTTGTTGGTACTATCATGGAATTATCTCAAGATAAACGCGGTGAATATCAATCTATGGAATATTTGGATGAAACACGCGTATCTGTCGTTTATCACTTGCCATTGAGTGAAATCATTTATGATTACTTTGATAAATTAAAATCTGCTACAAAGGGGTATGCATCTCTTGACTACGAATTGATTGGATATAAACAATCTCCAATGGTTAAGATGGATATTCTCTTAAATGGTGATCCTGTAGATGCATTGTCCATTATTGTACACAAGGACCGTGCAGCTACACGTGGACGTGCATTAGCTGAGAAATTGAAAGAATTGATTCCTCGTCAAATGTTTGAAATTCCAATTCAAGCGGCGGTAGGTACAAAAATTGTGGCTCGTGAAACTGTAAAAGCTTGGCGTAAGGACGTTTTGGCAAAATGTTACGGTGGTGATATTTCTCGTAAGCGTAAATTACTTGAAAAACAAAAAGCCGGTAAGAAACGCATGAAGTCCGTCGGTTCCGTAGAGATCCCGCAAGAAGCATTCATGGCGATTCTCAAGGTTGAGGACTAATAAAATGAAAACAGATTCTGATATTCTGAATCTGTCTACACTGAGGGATATGGGGCTGTATGTCCATATCCCTTTTTGTAAACAGAAATGTATGTATTGTGATTTTCCTGCTTATCAAAATTTACAAGATTATTACGAAACCTATGTATATGCTTTAGTTCAAGAAATCGATTTATGGGTCTCTGAACATCCAGAGTCTACATCTAAAGCTATTGATACAATTTATTTTGGTGGAGGTACGCCTACAGAATTATCGATTCAACAACTACAGATGATTCTTGATAAAATTAAAAATACTTTTACAATTACTGACGATTGTCATATGACTATTGAATCGAATCCTGGGGAAGTAAATTTACATTACTTAACGAAATTAGTTAAACTTGGTTTTAATCGTATTAGCTTTGGTGTTCAAACATTTGACGATAAGTTGCTTACCATGCTTCATCGTAGTCACAACGGAGAACAGGCAAAACAAGCCGTTTATGATGCTAAAGAGGCGGGCTTTACTGATATCAATATTGATTTGATTTATGGTTTGCCACGACAAACATTAGAGGATATTCAATATAATTTAGATATTGTAAAAGACTTACCGATTAATCATATTTCAACGTATGGACTTCAAGTTGAGGTAGGAACGTATCTATATCATTTAGTACAAAAGAACCTTATTTCTATTCCTAGTGAAACCATTGATGAATCCATGTATGACATGATGATGGACGGATTAAAAGCTTTAGGCTTTGAACGATATGAGATTTCAAATTTCGCCAAGACTAATTCCTATAGCCGTCATAATTTAAAATATTGGCACTATGTAGATTATTTAGGCTTTGGTGCTGGTGCTCATTCCTTCTATGACGGAGTACGCCGTAGTAATAATCGTAATGTAATGCCCTATATACAATCCGTTGACAGATATATTATGCCTACTATTGATACGGAGACGATTACTTTAGAGCGAGCTCAAGAGGATTTTTGCTTTTTAGCTCTTCGCACTAAATGGGGCCTTGATGAGCGAAAATTTGAAGATAAATTTGGCGTATCTGTCCATAATTTATTTGGTACTACTTTAGAGGATTTAGTTAGTAAAGATCTATTAGAATATCAAAGTGGAAGTTATCATTTAACCGCTGAAGGTGCCAAGCATGGAAACTATGTATTTAGTCAATTTATTCGTGAGTAATTTCTCACAGTTTCTCAAAATCTAATATGTTAGTATAAATAGGATGATGATGAATAAGCATGCTAGATTTGAGGAGGAACGATGAAGACATCTGTAATATTACACGGTTTACATAATGAATTTACTTTAGATCAAATGAAAGCATGCATAGAACTTGCTGAAAAATATGGCGGATCCTTTCGCCATGTTGTAACAGGTATACAAATTACAGGTATTGAAAAAGATGATAAGGAACAGCTAATTTCTGAATTGCCTGATGGCGTGACAACTGTTATTCATAGAGGTGTTAATTCCTTAATTGCCTGTGTAGGTAAAGGCCATTGTAAAAATGGACAAATGGAAACTAAAGAATTGGCTGATTATGTAGAGAGAAAACACTACGGCCGAAAAACATCTCATAAGTGCAAGATTGGCATCAGTGGATGTGGACGTAACTGCCCTGATGCGATGGTGAAAGATATTGCTTTTATTGGTACATCTCAAGGTTTTATGTTGGCTGTTGGCGGTAATACAGGCATGAGACCAGAAGCAGGAAAAATTTTAGCAAGAAAACTAACTATTGAGCAATCTAAAAAAGCTGTAGACATTTTGATTGATTGGTATGCGGAACATGGGGAACCTCGTGAACGTATGGGACAATTGTTAGAACGACTTGGTAATCCATTAGAAGGTGTAGAACTATAAATTATTATATTTCTAGTACTTATTGATTTATGGTTTTAGTCTGTAAATAGTCAGGGCCCAAAAAGTATTCTAACTAAGAGTCCATTAACAATAGAATTATAATAAAATTATTACAAATATAAACACTTATACTATTTCAGGTTTTAATAATAGAAATTTTATTAGACCAACATATTCTAATCTTTAAATTTTGGGATATGTCATAAATGTAGATAGTATAAGTGTTTTCTTATTTTTGTACTTTGATTTTTTGACCAATTAATTAAAAATATTGAATTGTCTTTTTGACTAAATAGATATTATTTGACTTTTTAAGGATTTTTCTGCTTGACATTTTTTTTGAATATGATAATATTATACATGCGATTAGCACTCAAAGTTTATGAGTGCTAACAAGAGGTGTCATTATGGATGAAAGAAAACAGCGCATCTTGCGAGCCATAATTGAAGACTATGTTAAGTCCGCAGAACCTGTAGGATCTCGAACGATTGCTAAAAATTATGATCTTGGCATCAGTCCTGCTACGGTGCGGAACGAAATGTCCGATTTAGAGGAATTAGGCTATTTAGAGCAACCTCATACATCGGCTGGACGTATTCCTTCAGCTAAGGGCTATCGCTTATATGTTGATTCTATGCTGAGTCGACAACCTGTTCCATTACAGGATGCTGAAAAAATTGAAATGTTATGGAAACGTTCCAATGGATCAACGAGTGAACTCTTTCTCAATATGGCTAAACTACTTTCACAGGTAAGTCATAGCATGAGTTTATTCTTAGCACCAGCCCATGATAGAGCATTAATCAAATACATTCATGTATTACCGCTAGATAGTCATCAAGCCATTATGGTAGTTATTACTGAAACAGGAGCACTCGATAATGAATTGATGTACTTTGGTGAAAGCGTTTCACCAGAGCTTTTACAGAGTTTAGCCATACAATTTAGCAATGCACTACAGAATGTAAGTATTGGTCATGTAACGGCTGAGGCTTTAGGATCTATATTGGTCCATATGGAAGGACCACAGGGAATTTTATTAATCCTTTCGGAGACATTATTACGAGCTATTAATAAACGTAAGTTGTTCTATTCGGTAGGTACCACAGAGTTGTTAAATCAACCAGAGTTTAAGTCTGTTGAGAAGGTACAACCCTTGCTTTCCTTAGTGGAAGAACAAAATCAATTAGGACAGCTATTAAAAGATGATTCTCCAACACCTGTTAAGGTCAAGATTGGTATTGAGAATGAAACTGAAGCGCTACATTCAGTGAGTGTGGTACAAGCTGATTTTACGAATCAAGATCAGCCTATTGGAACTCTTGCTATTCTTGGTCCAACGCGGATGGAATACGGACGTATCATCGGCATGTTGTCCCATATGAAACATATAATGGAAACTATGGTAAAAGAACAAAACAGAAAGGGCATATAATGGCTGAAGAACAAGACATTAAACAAGAAACAGTGGAGGAAACAGAGGATACTACGAATGTAGAGGAACCAACTGTTGAAAAAACTGAAGAAGCTGTGGCTGATGCTGCTCAAGTGTTAGAAGAACTTAAAGCCGACTTTGATAATCGCTATAAACGGTTACAAGCGGACTTTGAAAACTTCAAACGACGTACTAATCAGGAAAAAGAGCAACTTGCAGGATATGTAAAAGGGGATGTATTAACAGACCTTCTTCCTGTCTTGGATAACTTTGAACGGGCTGTTCAAAGTCCTGCAGAGGGGGAAGCAAAAGTATTCCTCGATGGATTCATTATGATTCATCAAAATTTGATGGCTATGTTATCTAAACATGGTTTAGCGGTTATTGAGGCTGTGGGGCAACCATTTGATCCAAATTTCCATCAAGCGATTATGCGTGTACCGTCAGATGAATATGAATCCGATACGGTGTGTGAAGTATTGCAAACTGGCTATACTGTTGATGGTCGTTGTATACGTCCAGCAATGGTAAAAGTTGTTGAATAGATTATAAAGTTTTAGGAGGTATATATTATGGCAAAGGTAATTGGTATTGATTTAGGGACAACAAACTCTTGTGTTGCTGTTATGGAAGGCGGCGAACCTACGGTTATTACAAATCAAGAAGGTGCACGTACAACTCCTTCCGTTGTTGGATTCGCAAAAAATGGAGAACGTTTAGTTGGTCAATTGGCTAAACGTCAAGCTGTATCCAACCCAGAAAATACAATCATTTCTATTAAACGTCACATGGGTACAGACTACAAAGTAACTGTAGAAGGTAAATCTTATACTCCTCAAGAAATTTCTGCAATGATTCTTCAAAAAATCAAAGCTGACGCAGAAGCTTACTTGGGCGAACCTGTAAAACAAGCTGTTATTACAGTTCCTGCATACTTTACAGATGCTCAACGTCAAGCTACAAAAGACGCTGGCGCTATTGCAGGTCTTGAAGTACTTCGTATCATCAACGAACCTACAGCAGCTGCTCTTGCATATGGTGTAGATAAAGATGAAGACGGTAAAGTTCTTGTATTTGACCTTGGTGGTGGTACATTCGACGTATCTATCCTTGAACTTGGCGATGGCGTATTTGAAGTATTAGCAACATCTGGTAATAACCACCTTGGTGGGGATGACTTCGACCAACGTATTATGAACTACCTTATCGAAGAATTCAAAAAAGAAACTGGTATCGATTTGTCCAATGATAAATTAGCTGATCAACGTTTAAAAGAAGCTGCTGAAAAAGCAAAAATTGAGTTGTCTGGTGTAGCTAGCACAAATATCAACTTACCATTTATTACAGCTGATGCTACAGGCCCTAAACACTTGGATGTAACATTAACTCGTGCTAAATTTGAAGAATTAACTGCTGACTTAGTACAAGCAACTATTGAACCTACTCGTAAGGCTATGAGCGATGCTGGTTTATCTGCATCCGATATCGATAAAGTATTGTTAGTTGGTGGTTCTAGCCGTATTCCAGCTGTACAAGAAGCAATCAAAAAAGTATTGGGTAAAGAACCAACTAAAAATGTTAACCCTGATGAATGTGTAGCTATTGGTGCTGCTATTCAAGGTGGCGTATTAGTAGGTGAAGTTAAAGACGTATTGTTACTTGACGTAACGCCATTGTCCCTTGGTATCGAAACAATGGGTGGCGTATTCACACGTATTATCGATCGTAACACTACAATCCCTACATCTAAATCTCAAGTATTCTCTACTGCCGCAGATAACCAACCATCTGTAGATATCCATGTATTACAAGGTGAACGTGAATTCGCAGCAGATAATAAAACATTGGGTCGTTTCAACTTGGATGGTATCCCAGCTGCTCCTCGTGGGGTTCCTCAAATCGAAGTAACATTCGACATCGATGCTAATGGTATCGTACATGTAAAAGCTAAAGATTTGGGGACTCAAAAAGAACAAAAAATTACCATTACTTCTTCTAGCGGCTTGAAAGAAGAAGAAATCGACCGCATGGTTAAAGAAGCTGAAGCTCATGCAGCGGAAGATAAAGCTAGAAAAGAAGAATTAGACATTAAAAATAATGCGGACTCCTTAGTATATCAAGCTGAGAAAGCATTGAAAGACCTTGAAGGTAAAGGCGATGCTGCTTTGATGAAAGAAGTAGAAGAAGCGAAAGATAAATTGAAAAAATCTATCGAAGCTAGCAATATCGAAGACATCAAAAAAGATAGTGAAGCTTTGGAACAACCATTACATAAATTAGCAGAACAAATGTATGCAGCAGCTCAACAAGCTCAACAAGCAGCTGGTGCTACAGATCAAGGTCAACAACAAACTAAATCTGATGACAATGTAGTTGATGCTGATTACACAGTAGTGGATGACGACAAGAAATAAGAAGGGTTGGTAACGAATGGCACGTGATTATTATGACATCCTAGGGGTTAGTAAAAATGCCTCTCAAGATGAAATCAAAAAAGCCTTCCGTAAAAAGGCCCGCCAATACCACCCAGATGTAAATAAAGACAATCCAAAGGAAGCGGAAGCAAAGTTTAAAGAAGCTAACGAAGCTTACGAAGTCTTGTCTGATGAAACTAAAAAAGCTCAATATGACCAATTCGGCCATGACGCCTTCAAACAAGGCGGCGGCGCTGGTGCCGGTGGTTTCCAAGGTGGCTTCGGCGGTTTCGGTGGTCAAACTGGAGGCTTTGGTGATATCTTTGGCGACATTTTTGGTGGCATGTTTGGTGGTGGACGCCAACAAGGCCCTCAAAAAGGCAATGACTTGCGTGAAGATATCGATATTTCCTTTGAAGATGCAGCCTTTGGTAAATCTATGGAAATTGAAGTGCATCGTCATGAAGAATGTGATCACTGTCATGGTACTGGTGGTGAACCAGGCTCTCGTGTCGATACTTGTCCAAACTGTCATGGTTCTGGTCAAGAAGCGGTTATTCAAAATACTCCATTTGGACGTATGCAGTCCGTTCGCACTTGTTCTCGCTGTCATGGTACGGGTAAAAGCATTGAAAAACCTTGCTCAAAGTGTCGTGGTACTGGCGAAATGTTGGCAAAACGGAAGATTTCCATTAAGATTCCAGCTGGTGTAGATAGCGGATCTCGCTTACGTGTAGCTAATGAAGGGGAACCTGGTATTTTAGGCGGCCCTAAAGGGGACCTTTATGTATATATCTTTGTTCGTCCGCATAAGGAATTTGAACGAAATGGTAATGACGTTATTAGCCGTGTAAATATTAGCTTTGCTCAAGCTGCTCTTGGTGCGACTATACAAGTTAACACCTTAGATGGTAAAGTAGAGTTAAAGATTCCGGAAGGTACTCAAACGGGAACGGCATTCCGCGTAAAGGGCAAAGGTATACCATATTTGCGTAACCCTAACCAAAGGGGTGACCAACACATTGTGGTAACCGTCCAAACGCCTAAGAAGTTGACAGACACTCAACGTGAGCTATTGTTACGCTTTGCAAATGAAAGTAATGAAGATGTAAATAACTTACAAGTGAGCAAAAGTCTCTTTGAAAAAATCAAGGACTGTTTAACGAAATGAACAGCTCATGTGAAGGAATGGTTTGTTCCATCACATTCCCTATAAAGGAGCATATATGCAATGGATAGAAGTATCCATTGTCTGTGAAAGAGTAGCCACCGATGAGGTGACTACTCTTTTTGACGATTATGCAGACAATGGAATTATAGAAGAAGATGTTGAAAATCAGCCTAATTTAATAAAATTGTCTATGTACAGTGATCCATCACTAGATGCCGATATGATTAAGTCTGATTTGAAAAAACGTCTTACAGAAGCAAATATTGGAATTATATCGATAGATACACATATTCTTGATGAGTCAACTTGGTTAAACTCTTGGCAACAGTATATTGAACCTACAGAAATTTTACCTAACTTAGTCATTAAACCAGCATGGCAGGAATACAATAATGTAGATAATAAAACTATTATTATAATCGATTCAGATATTTCCTTTGGTACCGGGTCTCATGAGACAACACGGACTTGTGCAGAGTTATTAAAATCCTATAGTGAATCTATGGATCTTGATACAGCTACTTGTTTGGATATTGGTACTGGCACAGGTATTCTTTTATTAGTAGCAGCCCATTTAGGTATTAAAAATTTAGTTGGTATAGATATAGAAGAGTATGCTGCAAATCAAGCTCGAATTAACTGTGAGAATAATCATGTATCTGCTGAAATCATTTGTGGTAATTTGGATAGTGATTTCAATAGTACTGCCCAATTAATTTTAGCTAATTTAACAGTAGATCCCCTTAAAATACTATTACCTCAAATTGGTAAGAAACTGGATGATAAGGGCATTTTGATTATTAGTGGCATTATTGATGATCGTTATGATGAAATCATGCCATATATTGAGGCTCATTGGCATATTATTGAGGAGCGCGTTGCAGGACCTTGGCATACATTTGCGCTAGAAAAACGATGAAAAAGATTTTTATTCCTACACCATTAGATGAAATAATAGAATTGCCGAAAGATGTGACCCATCATGTACTACATGTATTTCGCCATAATATTGAGAAGCCTATAACTGTAACAGGTAGTGACAATCGTTGTGGTACATATCAAATTACAGAAGAAGTAGACGGTAAAGCTCAAGCAAAACTGATTGAATATGTAGATGCAAATCTAGCATCGTATCGTACTATTCTAGTTCAATCATTATTAAAAGGTGAAAAGCTAGAATGGGTGTTACAAAAGGCGACGGAGTTAAATGTGGATACAATTTATCTTGTGCCCACAGCTAACTGCGTAGCTAAATATGATGAAAAAAAGCTTCAATCAAAAGTAAATCGTTGGGAAAAAATAATGCTAGAAGCAGCTCAACAATGTGGACGAAATCACTTGCCTACACTCGTAGTAGGAGAGACGCTTTTACAAGCATTAGACATTGAATCTGAGGCGTTGAAATTGGTAGCCTATGAAAATGAAGCAGGGCAGACTATCAAAGATGTACTTAAAACTTTACATTCCGATAAGTCTGTAACTGATGTTTTAATTTGTATAGGTCCTGAAGGGGGCTATCAAGAGAAGGAAATCAATGCTATTATAAAATATGGTGGAAAATCAGTATCGCTGGGAAATACAATTTTACGGGCTGAAACTGCTGCTATTGGATCGTTAGCGATGATTCGATATGAATTAGAATTATAAATTAAATAAGAATAGAGAGGTGCAATGAAAACCGTTGCTTTTACAACCTTAGGGTGTCGCGTAAACCAATATGATACAGATGCCATGAAAGGTTTATTTTTACAAAATAATTACGAAGCGGTAGACTTCGATGAAAAAGCTGATATATATGTAATTAATACCTGTTCTGTAACGAATATGGGGGAAAAGAAATCCCGTCAATTAATCCGCAAGGCAAAGCGTCAAAATGAAGATGCCTATGTTATTGTAACTGGTTGTTATGCTCAGCTTGATCCAGATGCGATTGCCGCTATAGATGGTGTTAATCTCGTTATTGGTACCAATAATCGCTCTAAAATTGTTGAATTAGTAGAGCAATTAGAATCTACAGAACGACAAATTAATGCTGTTCGGGATATCATGAAGGAATCTAACTTCGAGGAAATGCCGTTATATGGTAATGAATCTGACAAAGCTCGTGCGTTCATGAAAATTCAAGAAGGTTGTAATAACTATTGCGCCTTTTGTATCATTCCTTATACTCGAGGAAAGTTAAAATCTCGTAAAGTTGATGATATTGTACAAGAGGCAAAACGTTTAGTAGATCATGGATTCCATGAAATCGTATTAACTGGTATACATTTGGGTAATTACGGTGTCGAATTACCAGGTCGTCCAACATTAGCTGATGTGGTAAAAGCTTTATTAGAGATTCCTAATTTATACCGCATTCGTTTCGGATCCATTGAATCCGTAGAGGTTTCTGATGAGTTAGTAGAATTAATGGCTACGAATAAACGTGTTTGTCCACATTTACATTTACCGTTACAAGCAGGTTCTGACCATGTATTAAAGTTGATGAAACGCCATTATACATTACAAGAATATAAAGATTTAATTACAAGTTTACGTTCTCGTATTAAAGATTTATCAATTACAACTGATATTATTGCTGGTTTCCCTCAAGAAACTGATGAAGACTTCGAAGAAACATTGAATACAGTACGTGAAATTGGATTTTCGCACATTCATGCTTTCCCATACTCCATTCGTGAGGGTACACCTGCAGCCACTATGGCGGATCAAGTACCAGAAGCTGTTAAGAAAACTCGTGTAGCACTTTTAAATGGTCTTAGCCAATCTGGTTATGAACGATACGCAAAATCACGCATTGGTAAGCCTGGTGAGATTCTCATCGAAAAGGAAGAGAATGGATACTACATGGGCTTAACAAATGAATATATAAATGGTAAAGTTAAGTCAGATGGGACACGTAAAATTGGTGATCTCGTTGGTGGAACTGTTGTAGGTTTAGAAGATAATTATTTAATTATTGAGTAAGGAGTTATATTATGAGCGATTGTATTTTTTGTAAAATTATTAGTGGTGAAATACCTTCTAAAAAAGTGTTAGAAAACGATAAATTTTATGCCTTTCATGATATTCAACCGGTGAAAAAGGTGCATGTTCTAATCGTACCTAAAAATCATGTGTCTAATATCGCACATCTTACTGAAAAGAATGCAGATTATGTTGAAGGATTATTACCATTTGTTCGCGATGTAGCAAAAGAGCTTGGTATTTCTAAAGATGGTTATCGCTTGATCTTTAATACTGGCGGAAAAGCCGGTCAAACGGTATTCCATATGCATGCACACCTTTTAGGTGGAGAAGAAATGGGCTGGCCAGAAGCCTAATTTTGAGTATTATGTATTCTTTTTATAATACTCATTAAAAAACCTATAAAATATACTTGAAAATATTGACAACATCTATACCTATACATATAATATTATATGTGCGTATGTAAATTATCAGCACTTCCCGAGATTATTTTTGGAGGGAGGGATATAGATGTCTGAAATCAAAGTCGGTAAAAACGAAACGCTTGAAAGTGCTCTTCGTCGATTTAAACGCTCCTGCCAAAAAGCGGGTGTTTTGTCTGAAGTAAGAAAACGCGAACACTATGAAAAACCAAGCGTAAAAAGAAAGAAAAAATCTGAAGCAGCAAGAAAACGCAAATTCAGAGCATAAGATGATTACCCTAATTCTGCCTTTTCATGGCTTTATGAAATCCAGAATTAGGGTTTCTTTATTATATACATAAGGAGGAAATATGAGTTTAAAAGATCAATTAAAGGAAGATATGAAAGCAGCTATGAAAGCTCGTGAAGAAGGTAAAACAGCGTTATCTGTAATTCGTATGGTCAATAGTGCCATAAAAAATACAGAAATCAATGACAAAATTGAGCTAGATGATGCTGGCATTCTTGGCATTTTAGCTAAAGAAATGAAAACTCGTCAAGATTCCTTAACAGAATTTGAAAAAGCGGGACGTGAGGACTTAATTAGTCATGTAAAAGAAGAAATGGCTGTATTGCAAAAATACTTACCAGAGCAATTGAAAGAAGATGAAATTCGTACAATTGTACAAGAAGCCATTGCTGCATGTGGTGATAACGTAAATATGGGCAATGTTATGAAACATGTAATGCCAAAAACAAAAGGGCGTGCAGATGGTAAGGTTGTCAATAATATTGTTAAAGAATTACTTGGATAATATATAGTGATATCAACGACCATTCTATATACAGTTATTGATTAAAGTTGATAGTATTGGATGTGTTAGATGTAACTTTAAAAGAATAATGAAATTCTATAGAAAGTTATTGACATATATTTTCAACATATGATAATATGAACTCAATAAAATAATTGGTCAACGAAGACTCCACTTTAGATATATAGATTTATATATTTATTTGTTGGAGTCTTTTTCTTTTAGGAGGAACAAATATGTCGACAACTAACGAATTATTATATTACATTCCGGCGGGTCAATATGGGAAAGAAGGCGTTCTTGCATTATTAGAACAACATCCTGAAATCAAGTTCGTATCTCTTGTAGGTATTGACTTAGCAGGTAATGATACTGATGAAAAGATTCCTATGTCAGCATTCTTCGATGACTACGAATCTTTCTTTGAAGGTCGTGCTGTTCAAACAGATGGTTCCTCTGTAGTACTTACAAATATTGCTACATTAAATAATGCTCGTGTAGATATGTGGGGCGATCCAAGTGTAAACTGGTTTGTTGATTACAACTACGAAAATATTGATCCTGTTACAGGATTACCAACTGGTACACTTCGTATTCCTGCATTCTTGATGCATAACTATCGCTATGTAGATTCTCGTTCTATTTTAAAACGCAGCTGCGACTATGTACGTGCTGAATTATTGGCTTTGATTAAAGAACATGGTTTACCTGGTATGCCGCATGTGAAAGCTGATGAAGTTGTAGATATCATTTTCACATCTGCAACAGAACTAGAATTCTGGGTAAAAACTCCATCTAGAACAGTTACCAAAAAAGAATTATCCGTATCCCAAAAATTACAAGAACAATACTGGCAACGTACTCATGGTACAGTTCGCACTGCATTAGAACAAGCTGTTGAACGTCTTGATAGATATGGTATGGTTGCTGAAATGGGGCATAAAGAAGTAGGTGGCGTTAAAGCTAAACTTGATGAAGATGGTCATGAAGCCGTTGTATTAGAACAATTAGAAATCGACTGGAAATTCTCAAATAATCCATTACAAACAGCAGATAATGAATTACAAGCTCGTATCATTGTTCGTGAAGTATTCCGTGAAAATGGTCTTGATGTAACATTTAATGCAAAACCAATAATTGGTGTAGCTGGTTCTGGTGAACATACTCATTTTGGTGTTATGGCTAAATTAAAATCTGGTAAAGTTGTTAACTTATTTAGCCCAGAAGATATGCGTAAAGAATCTGCTAGCTCTTTAGGCATTGGTGCAATTATGGGACTTTTAAAACACTATGAAGCCATTAATCCATTCATCAGCTCTACAACAGATTCTTTAAACCGTTTAAAACCTGGGTTTGAAGCGCCAGTATGTATTGTTACATCTTTAGGTACTGATCCATCTGAACCTAGCCGTAACCGTACAATCCTTTGCGGTTTAATTCGAGATATCGATAATCCTATGGCGACACGTTATGAATTGCGTTCTCCAAATCCTTACACCAATACATATACTGCTTTAGCGTTGATCTTTATTTCTGCATTTGATGGTATGAAATATGCCATTACATCTGGTAAAACACAAGCTCAATTGGAAGCAGAGCTTTCCAAAGAAGTAGGTGAAACATCTGATTATCTTGCTACAAATCGTGCATACCGTACTGAAAAAGATGTGTTTGATGATTTCACACAAGAAGAACGTAATCAAATGTTTGGTGTTGCTCCAGCTACTGTATGGGAAAACATAAAGGGTTACCAAAATAATCCTGAATTAGTAGAAACATTGGCTCAAGGCAATGCATTTGCTAAAGATTTAATGGACTCCTTTATTGCCTCCATTCTTAAACGCTGGAAACTAGTATTGGCTAACCGCTTAATCCCAAACAATTTGGATACAGTTCGTAGCATGGTTGCAATTCATACTGACAGCCGAAATAGTGTAGATGATAAACGCTTTGCAGAAGTTAATGACTTACGTTTCTACCTTGCTAAAGATAGTGATGATCGTAAATCCTTATTCACTCGTTTAATTGATGCACTTAATGATGGTGAATATGATTTAGCATCCCAATTACAAATCGAAATGAATGATAAAATGGAAGAATTAGAAGCTAAATACGCTAACTACGCTAAAAATATCTTCTAATAAAATCAATTTATTAATAAAAATGGCCTCTACTACGGTAGAGGCCATTTTTCATTTAAATATATCTAAATAAATTAGATATATTCAAACAAAACGATTTAAATTTTATTCGTTATGTCCAATAAATTTTTCTACTAATACTAAGCTACATACAAGTACAAAAATTGCAACAGACCAAATTAAATTATCAAATGATGATTCATGATTGATAATTAGAAGTCTTACAATTGCAGTTATGCCAATGTATAAAAAGAAGTTAAGTGGAAAGTGGAAGTTATTTTTAAAGTATTTAACGATGAGTGCAATAAACTCAAAGTATAGAAAGAAGGTAATTAGTTCTTCAATCAATAAAGAGTATGTACTATAACCTTGAATATTCGCCCACGTAACATAGACAAGACTAATCAATGTATTAATAAGTGCAATACAAAGTGCAATACCAACGCCTACAAGGGCTATATTTTTTATCGTTAATAATAGTTTAGAAATACGAATCCACATATATAATTCACCTACAATAAAAATCTAAATATTATACTACATAAAAAAGACCGTACACCGTACGGTCTTTTTCGATTACATTGTACTATAATCAAATGAATATCTACGAATTAGATATCAGCTTTAATAGCTTCTAATGCAGCATCGAAGTTAACTGCTTGAGTTACTTCAGGTACATATTCAACATAAGTTACTTTGTTATCTTTGTTGATTACTACAACGCCACGAGTTAAAAGACGAAGCTCTTCAATCAAGAAACCATAGTTTTCACCGAAGGAAGCATCTTTGTGGTCAGACAAAGTAACAACTTTATCTACGCCTGCAGCACCACACCAACGTTTTTGAGCGAATGGTAAGTCCATAGAAATTGTCAATACGACTACATCTTCGGAAAGTGCTGTTGCATCTTGGTTGAACCAACGAGTTTGAGCATCACAAACACCTGTATCAAGGGAAGGAACAACGGAGATAACTTTTACTTTACCTTCGAAGTCTTTTAAAGTTTTAGCTTGCAAGTCATTGCTCAATACAGTGAAGTCTGGAGCTTGTTGACCTACTTTAATTTCTGGGCCAACTAATGTGATAGGGCCACCTGCAAATGTTACTACGCCAGTACGTTTTTCCATGTTGTATTCCTCCTAAGAGTTTTAATTCTAATTATGTAAAATATAATTTCTTTATATGCATAGTATAACATTTACATTACCATAAGTAAACTAAAAAATTCGATATAGTATTAATTAAAAAGATCGTTACGATTGATTACTGTAAAAATTTAAAGAGGCCATTTAACTAATATTAATATTGATGAAATAGAACTACTACTGTAATAAAATATTTAATCTAACTGTTATACGTATAGGTGTATTAATGTATCATAAAAAATGTGTATACTATAAAGAGAAAAGTTAACGTAATAAAATTTGTTGATTTAGCTTTTACAGTATTGATTTAAATTCATTTACAATATAATGATACTAGTAATTATATAGGCAATGATTTTGATTAGACTTAATAGGATATGTTAGAGAGGACCTATGAAACCAATAGATTTATTTATGCAGTTTTTCCGGCGTGAAGGCTGGATCTATGCCATTGGCTTAACTATGTTGATGGCAATTGACGTGGCTTTTTTATTTGTTCCTCAATTTATTGGTAATGCTATAGATACGTTGAGCAATAATAAGGAAGGGTTAGTCACTTATATTTTTTATTTCATTTTATTATTTATTATTATCACTATTTTAAAAGTTATCTCACGCAGAACCCTATTAGGCTCTATTCGTCGCATGGAGTATCTTTTTCGTGAGATTTTGTGTAGTAAAGCATTACAAGTAAAAACAACGTACTATGAGGCTAATGGACCTGGTAAGGTTATGGCGCTCATGACTAACGATGTAACATCGCTACGTGTTGCCCTTGGTCTAGGTGTAATGATTATAGTGGATATTATTTTCTATTCCATTGTGGGCTCCATAATTTTAATTCAAAAGATTAATACTGTATTAGCTTTTAAAATTATGACACCTGTATTCTTAATTATTGTGGCTATATTTGTACTAGGCAGAAAGCTACGTATTAAACAACGTAGTGCACAAGCTACTTATAGCGATTTAACAGAGTTTGGACAAGAGTTATTTCAAGGGATGGATGTTATTCGCGCTTTTAATCGTGAAAGCATTATCTCTAATTCTTTTGAAAAAATAAATAAACTTAATTATAAGAAGAATATGGATGTTGCACTACTAGATGCAATATTAACACCGTTGACAAGAATTGCACCCTTTATTTGTATCAGTATTAGTATTTTTATTTGTGGACATTTAGCTGTAGAAGGCAAAATGACTATAGGCGAATTTGTTACTATTAATTCATTCATAATGTTAATTGTGGGACCTTTAATAGGGTTTGGTGGCCTTATTTCTATTGTACAAAAAGGTCTTGCTTCTTTAGATCGTATTATGGATTTCTTACATTTGCCTACAGAAACAATAGATGATACCGATGAAGTACTGCCGCTTGAGGATATTCATATTCGATACTTAGATTTTACTTATGAAAACTCTAAAGGGCATGCATTATCTCAGTTGACAACGACAATACCAAAAGGTTCTTTTATTGGTTTAGTTGGTAAACCCGGTTCTGGCAAAAGTACATTGTTTAAATTGCTTATTGGATTACAAGAATGTCCGGAACAGTCCATTTATTTTGGTAATCAAGATTTAGCTGCTGTTTCTTTATCAAAACTTAGAAACTCAATTGCTTATGTGCCAACACAATCTTACCTTTTAAGTACGACCATTGCAGATAATATTAAATTTGGTAAAAATTTACCTATGCACGAAACTGTAGAGGTTGCGGCACAAAAGGCAGACTTATATAGAGATTTAGGCGATTTGTTAAACGATGATTTACATGAGCTCGCTGAAGAAGGTCATGATTTATCAGGTGGACAAAAGCAGCGAATCAATATGGCTCGCGGCTTTTATAAAAATGCACCATATTTATTGCTAGATGATTGTTTTTCTGCTTTAGATGCAGTAACAGTTACAACTATTTTAAATACATTACATAATGTAAAAGAACAAACAATTTTATGTATTTCACAGCGATTAGAGGTTGTAGAGAAAGCAGATAAAATTCTAGTATTCGATGAGGGGCGTATCGTAGAAGAAGGTACTCATAAAGAATTATTAGCTAACAATGGTTTATACCGCACCTTATATGAAGCGCAGAAAGGAGAGGCCCATTATGAAGAAGCGTAATCTAAGAAATGACTGGGCTTTGTTCTCCTATATAACTGGCTACATTAAGCCTTATTTAGGTATTCTATTATTAGCAACGGTTGCGCTAGCAGGAAATTTAGTGCTATTACTTTTACGACCGTATATAACAAAGCAAGTCATCGATCTTGGCTTTGCCACTAATGATATCGCTGTTATTGAATACTATGCTCTAATGTATGGACTTACTATAATTGGTAGTGTTTTATTTATTTTTGTAGAGAATTATTTTTTAAAAAGTTTTGGTCAAAAAATAATTTATAATATTCGTAGTATTGTCTTTAAAAAGATTCTTAATAAACCACATGATGAATTTTATAAGTTGCCGATTGGCAATTGGGTAACTCGCATCACTAATGATGTAGAGTCATTACGTACATTATATACAGATGTAATTTTGAATTTAGCTAGTAGCGGTTTGATGATTATTGGTATATTAGGATTTATGTATGCTATTAATGTACCCCTAGCTATCATCATGACAATTTTATTACCTATAATGGGTGGAATTATTTGGGTGTTTCAAAAGTTTTCCCGCAAAGCATTTCGTCAGGTAAGACGCTCTGTAGCTGCATCTAATGCGAGTATCAAGGAACTGTTAAATTATATTGTAATCGTAAAATCCTATGGTGGCGAAAAAGCAATTGAGGAACGTTATAATACTGTTAATAAAGGTTTCTTAGAAGCAGGCCTTTTTGAAGTTACTACATTTTCTATTTTTAGACCACTCGTAGATGGTCTATTCTTTGTTGCGTTAATTGTTATTTTTACAACTACGAATTTAATAGACTCTGTAGCTGACGCTGGTACAGTATTTGCCTTTATCCAATATATGGACCGATTCTTCCAACCATTAAAGGAAATTGCAGATAAATATAACTCACTACAAAGTGCATTAGCTGGTGCTGAAAGATTAGTTCCCTTATTAGAGGAAGAAGAGCGTCAGATGGCTAATGAAGTTCCTGATGAATTTAAACATATAGAGACCATTGAATTTGAGCATGTGTGGTTTTCCTATAATAATAACGACATTTATGCGCTAGAAGACTTTACATTAAACATTAAAGCTGGAGAATTCATAGGGATTGTAGGTC
The DNA here is from genome assembly GCF_040097785.1 of Veillonella parvula. Lineage (GTDB taxonomy): Bacteria > Bacillota > Negativicutes > Veillonellales > Veillonellaceae > Veillonella > Veillonella parvula_D. The sequence continues at coordinate 325,161 of NZ_JBBNNS010000001.1, forward strand.
CTTCTGGTAGTGGTAAATCTACACTTTTAGCATTGTTGATGGGGGTCTACAAACCAACAAGAGGGACTATCTATATTAACGGTATAAATATTACCAAATATGACAATTCTGTGCTTCGCCATTTAATGGGATATGTTTTTCAGCAAGCTTATCTATTTAAGGGTTCCATTAGAGATAACTTAACACTTTTTGATACATCAATTTCTAATGAGGAAATGATCAATGCAGCAAAACAAGTTAATTTGGATTCTATGATTGAACAACTTCCGGAAGGGTATGAGACACCGGTTGGTTATTTAGGCTCCTTATTATCTGATGGGCAAAAACAATTATTGGCTTTTGGCCGTACCTTGATTAAAAAAACACCAATTCTATTGCTAGATGAAGCAACGGCTAATATCGATAGTCATACGGAGAAGCAAATTCAAGCAAGTATTGAAAATATTCGAGGTAGTAAAACAATCGTAAGTATTGCTCATCGTCTTTCAACAGTAGAAGATGCCAATAAAATAGTGTATATGGAATATGGTAAAATAATAGAAAAAGGATCTTTTAATGAGCTTATCAACTTAAAAGGGGCCTTTTATAATCTATGGAATAATCAACACAGTGGGAGTTAGTATGGAATTTATCCAATCTAAAGATAATAAAACGATTAAGCGAATTATCTCATTAAGGCAGCGTAAAAATCGCCAAAAAAATGGAGAGTACATCGTTGAAGGCATTCGCTCTATTCGAGATATTGCAGCTATGGGTGCAGTAAAAACAATCGTTATACGTGAATCTAAAGCGCAAGATAAAAATATATTAGATTTATTAGACTTAGATACTGTTCAATCTGTACCTAAATATATCGCACAAGATCCAGTGTTTGATAAAGTAGATAATACCGTAAATGGACAAGGTGTAGTTGCTATTGTATCAAAGCCTACATATGATATTGAATCAATTTCTATTGTGGATGGTTTATATATTACATTAGATGGTGTTCAAGATCCCGGCAATCTAGGTACCATTATTCGTACTGCTGTTGCAGCAGGTGTTAAAGGGATATTTTTGATGAAAGGAACTGTGGACCCTTTTAATGACAAGACAGTGCGCAGTACTATGAGCGCCTTACATAAAATACCTTTATATGAAGACATTACCTTATCTCTGTTACATGATATGGTAACCGAGTCTAATATGACTAGCTATGTAACAGCTTTAGAACATTCCAATCCTTATCATACTGTAAGTTATGCTAAGCGAACTATGCTAGTATTAGGAAACGAAGGAAATGGTGTAACACCAGGGGTTATGAATCTATGTACAAATCGTATTATGATTCCTATGTATGGTGATATGGAATCCTTAAATGTAAGCGTAGCTGCTGCATTATGTATGTATAAAGTACAAGAACAATTGATGCCTTAGTATATATATGATAAAATTTTATGACCTTATAAAAAGTCCTCTACTAGTAAACAAGTAGAGGGCTTTTGTATTGATTTTTTAGTTGTGTATTTGGTAAAATAACATATATCCTTTGTGGGAGAACAAAGTTCTCCCTTTTTTTCATGAAAAGGAAGATAACTATGTCCAAATTAATTGTAAATGCAGACGATTTTGGCCTTCATAGTGCAGTTACTGCTGGTATTATTGATGGTCACCGTAGAGGTATTATTACCAGTACCTCTTTAATGGCAGGAGGAGAAGCTTTTACAGAAGCCGTAAGTATGGCAAAACAAAACCCTAAGTTGGGCATTGGTATTCATATTACCTTGGTGGGTGGGGTCAAACCAGTATGTGATCCATCAGAAGTTTCATCACTTCTCACACCAGAAGGTGTATTTCCAGAGAACTATGTAGAATTTATTAAACGTATTTACTCTGGCAAAATCAATTATAGTGAATTACGTAAAGAGATTCATGCACAAATAGCTCAAATAATGGATACCGGCTTAAGGGTAACTCATATTGATGGACATCAAGATTTGCATGTGTTACCAACGGTATTGCCAATTGTGATTGAACAGGCAAAATCCTTTGGTATACATGCTATACGTATACCCGATGAGTCTACTGGTTTTATGAATTATATGTATTCCCCAATTCGATTTCTTGGTAAAGTTGGTTTATCAACGGTTGCGGCTAATGCGCGACCAATCATACGAAATAATTGTATGACTACAACCCAATATTTTTGGGGCATGGTAAATGGAGGTCATATAAATCAGAAATCTCTAATGGGTATCCTAAAAGCGGTAAATAAACATTCTGGTACACATGAATTGATGGTTCACCCAGGTAGTAATAGTAGTATTCTTAGTAAGCTTTATAATTGGGGTTATCATTGGGAAGATGAGTTGCATGCACTCTGTTCCAGTCATACGCGATTATATATAAGTCAACATGATATAGAGCTCATTAATTATGGAGACTTGGTATGAGTAAAATGATGAAGAGAGGCATCTTTATGTTTCTCTTGTTATTGGCTGTATCAATTGGTATTATTTACTATACTATTGATTTAGATGCATTGAAAGCCATATCATCTTTTAATAGTATTTCCTTATTATTAGCTTTAGTTGCTTTAGTAGCAGGTATGTATTTTGATGGATTACGACTTCAAAGGCTCGTAAAAATTGGTGGTTACAAGTTATCGATACGAGCAGTGCTACGAGTTATTTTTAGTAATTATTTTATGGCTATGTTGACACCTGGAGCTAGCGGTGGTGCTGTCGCGCAAGTACTGGTGTTGAGAAGTTATGGCGTACCTATATCTAAAGGTACACCGATTGTATTAATACGTACCGTATTTTCCATTATGTTTTTGGTCATTATGCTGCCATTAGTATTCTTACGAGATGCTATTGAAATTCCATATATCTCTCGTGATATGCTTTTGATTTTTGCCGTGCTTGCTGTTATAGCAACCTTAGTGGGAACTTATATATTACAGACTAAGTATATGCGTCAATTTGTCTATAATCTAGCACAACGATTTAAAGCACATAACACTAAAGATTGGCTTTCTAAATTAGAAACACTAAATCAAGGTCTTGGTTTACTTTATAAACAACCTGTCCAATCTTTAATAGTTTTTATTGAATCTGGTTTGAGTTTATTATGCTTATATTGTATTGCACCCGCCTTAATGTATGCTTTCACACCAGATATTCCTATTATCGATATTTTAGATCGCATGATTTTATTAAATCTTATTTTGTATTTTGCACCAACCCCAGGGGGAACAGGCATTGCAGAAGGTCTATTTGTAGTATTATTTAGTGCCTTTGTACCTAATGGAACAGTGGGCATCATCGCTGTAGGATGGCGTGTTGTGGCTGAGTATATGCCATTCTTCATCGGTATGTATGCAGTATTAACATTATATGGACGACAATTCGTTGCCCAAGAAACTTCAAGAGAACAATAAGGGAGTGTGCTCTATGTCTAAACCAAAAAAAGATAAATTTTATCTGGTTCAAGAAGATATTTTACCAGAGGCTATAAAAAAGACGATAAAAGTAAAAGAAATTCTAAAACTAGGTGAGGTTAAAACAATTAACGAAGCAGTTGAAAAAATGGATTTAAGTCGATCTGCGTATTATAAATACAAGGATTATGTTTTTCCATTTTTTGAAATTGCTCAAGGAAAAATTGTTAGTATTTATGTTTCTATGTCAAATGAATCTGGTATGTTATCAAGCGTTTTGAAAGCCATTGCTGAACGTAACGGTAGTATTTTAACGATTAATCAAGATATTCCATTACAAGGCATTGCGAATAGTAGCATTTCTTTTGAAACCAAGGATTTACAAGGCTCATTAGAAGATTTATTGCTAGATATTCGCTCTATGAAGGGTATTATAAAGGTAGAGATTTTAGGCCAAGCATAGGCTAATTAAGAGAGTAGGACGATTATGACCACTATAAAAATTGCTTTATTAGGTTTTGGTACTGTTGCACAAGGTACTTTTAACTTATTGCAAGACAATGCTGAATTAATTAAAAATCGTACAGGTGTCAATGTTGAAATTTCTAAAATTTACGTACGAAATCCAGAAAAATATAGTCATATTATATTACCAGAAACAGCTAAATATGTAACTGATATTGATGAAGTATTAAAAGATGACTCCATTCAAATGGTAGTGGAATTAATGGGTGGTACAAACTTTGCAAAAGATTGTGTAGAAGGGGCTTTAAAAGCTAAGAAGAATGTGGTAACTGCCAATAAAGACTTATTAGCAGAAGCTGGTCCATACTTATTAGACTTAGCGAGTAAAAATGGGGTAGACTTACGTTTTGAAGCATCTGTTTTAGGTGGTATTCCTATAATCCGCACATTATATGAATCGTTAGCCGGTAATCGTATTACTGAAATCATTGGCATTATGAACGGTACTACAAACTTTATTTTGACTAAAATGTCTGAAGAAGGTTTAAGCTATCAAGATGTATTGAAAGAAGCACAAGAGTTAGGATATGCAGAGGCAGATCCTACAGCTGATGTTGAAGGCCTTGATGCAGCTCGTAAATTGGCAATACTTGCATCCATTAGTTTTAACCGTCGTATTTTCTTTGAAGATGTAACTGTAGAAGGTATTACTTGTATTGATACTGAAGATATAAAATTTGGGAAAGAGTTTGGTTACAATATTAAATTATTAGGTATTGCTAAAGAAACTGCTCAAGGATTATCTCTAAATGTATACCCTGCATTTATTCCTACTACACATCCATTGGCATCTGTTCGCGGATCCTATAATGCGATTTATGTAAAGGGGAATGGTATCGACGATGTCATGTTATATGGTCGTGGTGCAGGTAGCTTACCGACAGGTAGTTCTGTAGTATCTGACATTATGGAAGTGGCAAAGAATGTTTCTTATAATGAAACGGGACGTTTGAAACCGTTCTATTATGATCAAAAAGATATTTATTCTCCAGGTAAAATTCAATCTAGCTACTACTTGCGTTTAGCAGTAGATAATAAAACAGGTGTACTAGCAAAAATCTCTGCAAAATTAGCAGAACAAAAGATTTCTGTTTTATCCATCGTTCAACGAAATATGGATCCAAAAACTGCAGTTCTTGCCATTGTTACATCTAAATGCCCAAGATCTTATATTTTAAATCTTATAGACTCTTTTAATAGCTTGCGCTCCGTTAAGGCTGTTAATAGTGTCATTCGTATTATGGAAGCTTAATTATGAATACTGTTCGTGTACAAGTACCTGCCACTAGTGCAAACTGTGGCCCAGGTTTTGATTGCTTAGGATTAGCACTAAATCTTTATAATATATTCAGCTTTACACCAGATGAAAATGCTACAGAATATACATATACTTTTGAAGGTTTTGGTGCAGATATTCTACGCGCTGAAGATCCTAAAAAGAATCTAATTGGTTTCGCTATGGATCAAGTTTTTGCTACTGCTCAAGAACCAATTCGATATGGTCATATAACTTCTGAAACCTTGATTCCTCCCTCTCGTGGACTAGGTAGTAGTAGTACGGCTATCGTAGGGGGGCTTTTACTGGCGAACGCATTGGTAAAGCATCCACTTTCAAAAGAAGAGTTACTAGTTATAGCAAATCGTATGGAAGGTCATCCAGATAATGTGGCGCCAGCTATTTACGGAAATTTATGTTGTGCTACAGGTTTAAAAAATAAGGTACTAAACACGGTCATTTCTATTCCTCCGGAGCTACATTTTGCTGTTGTAGTACCAGAAGTCATGGTATCTACTGAATATGCTCGTTCTGTGCTACCAAATCATATTCCATTTAAAGAAGCTGTACAAAATGTAAGTCATGCTTCATTATTTGTAACAAGCTTAATTACGCATCAATTAAGTAATTTATCTGTTGCCTTAGATGACAACTTGCATGTACCTTATCGTAAGACATTGATTCCTCATTGTGATGAAGTTTTTGAAGCCGCAAAAGTTGCTGGAGCTTACGGTGCTACTATCAGTGGATCGGGTTCTACTCTGATTGCATATGTTGATAAAACTCATGTACAAGAGGTAGCAAAGGCTATGGGGGCCGTATTCACAGCAAATGAGATTGAAAATAAAATATATTGCTTAGAAGCTGATACAACTGGAGCGTTAATTATATAGTTTATGGTATAATTATAGTGTTAGGCACAGTCCATAACAATAATTGGAGGAAACTATGAACAATATAAAAACAACACTTTTATTAGCGACTCTAACAGCCATTTTAGTGGTTATTGGTGATATGATTGGCGGCAGAAGCGGTATGATTATGATGTTTGTCATATCCATGGGTATGAATTTTATGTCCTATTGGTACAGCGATAAAATCGTTTTAGCCCAATACAATGCTCAACCTGTTACTGCACAGTCTAATCCAAAACTATATGCAATGGTAGATCAATTGGCTAAAAATGGTAATTTACCAATGCCAAAGGTTTATATCATTCCCAGTGAAGTACCGAATGCATTTGCAACAGGTAGAAATCCTAGTCATGCAGCAGTTGCTGTTACAGAAGGTATCCAACGTCTATTAACTGATGAAGAATTAGAAGGTGTGCTTGCACACGAATTAACACATGTTAAGAATCGAGATACATTGATTAGTACAATTGCAGCTATGATGGCTGGTGCTATTTCTATGATAGCCAATATACTTCAATTTACTGCCATATTTGGGCGTTCCGATGATCGAGAAGGCACTAACCCTTTGGCACTTCTTGGTACAATCATTATTGCACCTATCGCAGCTGGTCTTATTCAGATGAGTATTTCCCGTACTCGTGAGTTTTTAGCTGATGAGGGGGGCGGAGATATGTGTCGCAATCCATTAGCACTGGCTTCTGCACTTGCAAAAATTGACTACTACTCTAAACATGGTGCATTGCCTAATGCAAGTAATGCTACAGCCCATATGTTTATTATTAACCCTATGATGGGAATTGGTGAAAGCTTGAGCAATCTTTTTAGTACACATCCTCGCACGGAAGAACGTATTCAAAAGTTAAAGAAACAAGCTATAAATCCAAAGTATAAAGAAAAGGCAATATTATAATTAGTATCTACTGGAGGGTATTATGCAAGAAACATTAGTTTTAATTAAACCAGATGCAGTTAAACGTCAATTAAGTGGTGAAATTCTTAGCCGTTATGAACGTAAAGGCCTTGTTATTAAAGCATTAAAACTCTTACAAGTACCTCGTGAATTAGCGGAAGAACATTATGCAGAACATAAGGAAAAACCATTCTTTGGTGAATTAGTTGATTTTATTACATCAGGACCAGTTCTTGCTTTTGTGTTAGCTGGTGAGAACGCAATTGTATCCGTACGTGCTTTAAACGGAGCAACAAATCCTGTAGATGCTGCCCCTGGTAGTATTCGTGGTGACTATGCCCTAACAATGGATGCTAACGTAGTACATGCTTCTGATTCTCCAGAAGCCGCTGCTCGTGAAATTCATCTTTGGTTCCCTGAATACAAATAATCTCAAGGTTGGGATTCTTTAGCTTTTATTTCTACATCCATGTTATCTATAGGAGGTAATCATATGGCAAGTAGCGTTTATACAAAAACAGGTGATGCTGGTACAACTGGTTTATACACGGGAGAACGTGTACAGAAATCATCTTTACGCGTAGAAGCTTATGGTACAATCGATGAATTACAAGCTTTTTTAGGATTGGCTCGCGCTTATGCTGAAAATCCACGTGTTGCTGCTGAATTATACGATATTGAGCGAAACTTATGGACATTAATGGCTGATATTGCAAGTTTAAATACTGCTCCGGTAATTACTGAGCAATATGTAAAGCATTTAGAAAAAGTTATTGATCGCTTTGATGCAAAGTTAGAACCTTTATCTAGTTTTGTCATTCCCGGTGAAAAACAATCTTCTGCTTATTTACATGTAGCTAGAACGATTACTCGACGTGCGGAACGCGCTTTATGGCGAGTATTAGACGCTGGTGAAAGTGTTCACGAATCTAATTTAAAATACTTAAATCGTCTATCCGACCTTTGCTTTATCTTGTGTCGTGTAGAGGAAGAACTTGGAGCTGAATAAACAAAAAAAGCTATGTATTTTACATAGCTTTTTGCTCGTTATAGACCTATTGTGAAATTGTTTGGTTTAAAACATCTTGAGGGCTAGGATAGTAAAAGAAGATATGAGGAATTTCATAACGGAATTTTGCTCTTAATAAATTGGCTAATGTTGTTTCAAAGTTTATAATTTTATCAGCGCCGAAATCAAAGTCTTCAACTAATACTAATAGTTGTGCTTCAACTTGCGGTGCATTTTCAGGTAAAGCTTCTGGTGGTAGAGGAACATTCACTACTACTCGTGCAGTACCAATATATTTACCTTGTCCGTCATCGATGGCAACACGATATGTATTATCCCATAGCGTAGCCATCATTTTTAGTTTCATATTCATAATTTCCATAGTATCGCTCCTTTGTTATACTTATAATGATACTGAAATTATAAATTCTTGTATAGGTGCATTATGAAATCACAAATTATATTGTGTTCCGGTGGGGCACGCAGTGGAAAAAGTGAATTTGCTGAACGTTTAGCATTGGCTACAAAGGGGCCAAAAGCTTATGTAGCTACGGGCCAAGCTTTTGATGAGGAAATGGTGGATCGCATCAAAAAACATCAAGAGCGACGAGGAAAAATATGGAATAATTTTGAAGTACCTTTACATTTAGCTGATGAATGGGAAAATATCAGTCAATCAGCAGATGTAATTCTTATAGATTGTTTAACCATGTTCACTACCAATCACATGATGGCTTATGGCTCCATTCGTGGTCAAGAAGATGCTAATAGATTAGAACAGACAATACTTTCAGAATTAGACACTTTATTAGACTCGATACAATCATGTGAAGGTAAAACAGTTATATTTGTGACCAATGAAATTGGGTTAGGTATTGTGCCGGATAATAAACTGGCTAGATATTTTAGAGATATTGCTGGTCGTGTGAATCGAGCAGTAGCTTCTGTTGCAGATAAACTCTATTTAACAATTAGTGGTGTTACCATTGAATTGAAATCACAGGAGGTTCATATAAATGGCTAAGAAAATCATGTTTCAAGGAACGAGTTCTAATGTAGGTAAAAGTATTCTTTGTACTGCATTATGCCGTATTTTTTATAGAAAAGGTTTTAAGACCGTTCCTTTTAAAGCACAAAATATGGCCCTCAATTCTTATGTGACAAAATGGGGCGATGAAATTGGCCGTGCTCAAGTCGCTCAAGCCGAAGCCGCTGGTATTGATCCAATTGTTCAAATGAATCCTGTGTTATTAAAACCTACAGGAAATCAATCGTCTCAAGTTGTATTGATGGGGAAACCTGTTGGCGTATATAGTGCCAAAGAATATCATACAAAATATTCACTAACCGCTTTAGATAAGGTTAAAGAATCTATTGATTTCTTAGACTCAAATTTTGATATGATGGTTATCGAAGGTGCCGGTAGTCCTGCAGAAGTTAACTTAAAAGCAAATGATATTGTAAATATGCGTATTGCCAAGATGACTCAAGCTCCAGTTTTTCTCATTGCAGATATTGACCGAGGTGGTGCTATTGCGTCCATTGTTGGTACCTTAGAATTATTAGAACCAGAAGAACGCGATCTTATTAAAGGTATCGTTATCAATAAATTCCGTGGTGATATCAAACTATTAGAACCAGCTCTTACATTTATTGAAGAAAAAACAGGTAAAAAAGTGGTAGGTGTTATTCCTGCCATTGAGAACCTCGATATTGATGAAGAAGATTCTGTTGCATTAGAGAACAAACGCAATAGTGGTACTAAAGATATTCAGGTCGTAGTTATGCAAACACCTAAAATCTCTAATTTTACAGACTTTGATGCACTTAATTATGAGCCAGATGTATCTGTCCGTTTTGTAGGCCCTGGAGATGTTATCGGTACGCCAGATTTAATTATATTACCTGGTTCTAAAAATACATTGGCTGACTTAACATATTTACGTGATACAGGCTTTGCTGATGAAATCAAAAAATTGGCTGCTCAAGGTACACCTATTATCGGTGTTTGTGGCGGTAACCAAATGTTAGGTAAAACTATTTATGATCCGCATCATATGGAAGGTGATATCGAGGAAATTGAAGGACTTGGCCTTGTTGAATCCTCCACGACTATGAAGGCTCAAAAAACTACCCATCAAGTACAATTCAATGTATCTAATTTACAGTTTTTAAATGGTACTTTCAGGGGTGAAAAATTAGTAGGCTATGAAATTCATATGGGGGATACTACGCCACTAGCAGATTCGGTGTCTCGTTGCTTTACAATTACAAGTCGCAGTGAAGAGGCTGTCAATGTTATTGATGGTTTTATTGATGGTAATCATCAAGTAATGGGTACATATATTCACGGTGTATTTGATAATGACGAGTTTAGACGTTTTATTATCAATCAATTACGTGAACGCAAGGGATTACAACCATTAGATGTAGTATTCCATTATTTTGACCATAAAAATGCGGCATATAATCGCTTAGCTGATATTGTGGAGGAACATCTAGATATGGATTATATTATGTCTACCTTGGGATAGTAGAGGAGATATATGGAACATTTAGCAATTTTTCACTGGTTTTCAAAGTATAACTTTGTGTGCATACCAGTTTTAGCATTTTTATTGGATTTAATTATTGGAGATCCCAATAGTAAATATCATCCAGTGGCCATTATTGGACGTATAATATCTTTTTTTGAAGCCGTTCTTTATAAAGACACTGATAATGATACGAAGAAATTGTGGTACGGTGGTATTGCAGTAGGTTTAATTCTTATATCGGTATATATCATAGTATCTTTATTGTTATGGCTAGGTGGAGTAGTAGACGAATGGGTATACTATGCTTTCGAAGTAGTGATCCTCTACATTGCCATTTCTCCACGTTCATTGGCTGGCGCAGGTTTTACCATTAGTCAGTTAATAAAACAAGGTAATATTGTAGATGCTCGCAAACGTTTATCATGGATTGTGGGACGAGATACGGAAGACTTAGATGAAAGCGAAATCACTCGGGCTACAGTAGAAACGATTGCGGAAAATACGGTAGATGGTATTATTGCACCTTTTTTCTTTTTTATTATCGGTGGCCCTATGGGGGCTATTCTTTATAGAACTGCTAATACTATGGATTCTATGTTAGGCTATAAGAATCAAAAGTACTTGTACTTTGGTCGCGTAGCTGCACGCTTTGATGACATATTAAATTGGATTCCTGCCCGAATTACCTTTGTATTATTTGTAATTTCTGCATTCTTTTTACGCTTTGATGCTAAAAAGGCAATAGAAATCGGTTTACGTGATGCAAAAAAACATCCTAGTCCTAATGGGGGGTATGCAGAAGCACCTGTGGCAGGGGCCTTACATATCCGTTTAGGTGGTTACAATCAGTATTTCAAAAAAATGACCTTCCGTGAATATATGGGGGATCCTATTGAAAAGCTAAACCGTAACCATATTACTCGAACAATTTATATGATGTATGTTACGACTATACTAATGGTTATCATTAGTACAGTCATTACCTATGGGATGAATGTATAATGACACCTTTTTTTATAGCACTACAATTTTTAACGCGTTTAAAAATTGTAAATCAAACTGAATGGTCTGTAGAGGACTTTGGTAAATCTGTTGTAGCCTTTCCTTATGTGGGCCTTATTATTGGTCTCATATTAGCTATATTATATGGCGTATTATCGCCATTTATTCCGATTATGCCATTGATGTTAATTATCGTTGTGGCTGAGTTTTTAATAACTGGTGGCCTTCATGCTGATGGTTTGATGGATACAAGCGATGGTTTGTTTTCCGGCCGTGAAAGAGAACGTAAACTAGAAATCATGAAAGATAGTCGTATAGGCTCCTTTGGAGTTGTTGCTTTTGTATTTGTTACACTTTTGAAATGGCAATTATTAGCTTCGATTCCATCGGCTGAATTTATACCTATGGCACTCATTATGATGCCTTTAATGAGCCGTTGGTCTATGGTTTTTAGTATTCGATCCTATCCATATGCTAGAGAACAGGGGATGGGGGCAGCATTTGCTAATTTAGCACCTAAACATGTTATTACTTATAACACCATATCTACGTTCTTTATGCCTATTCTATTACTATTAATCGGTTTAGTATTATATACACTTTTATATGGTGCTTATGCAATTTTATCAGCACCTGATGTAGGATATTTGGTAGGATTAGGTGTGTTAGTATATGCTACTATAGGTATTTTCCAAATCAATATTGTTAGCATGATTATTACGTATATTATTAACCGATTATTAAACCGCTATATTGTAAAAGCGTTAGGTGGCACTACTGGTGATACATATGGATTTGTTGTGGAAGTAACTGAAGTATTATTGATACTGGTATATAGCATAATTTTATCTATACTATCAGCTACGGTAGTTAATAATCCAACTATGTTCTAACTCTAAATTTTTGATTTTCAAAGTTTTAATATTTTTAGAACGTATACTTTATTTGATGTGAAAGGAGTTTAATGTGACCTATTATGTAAGAGCCCCAGGTACATGTGGGGAATTTCTACAAGGTTCTATTGATGGTCAGTCATTTTTAGTGACATGTCCAATTAATCGATACTCCTATGCATTGAGTAATGTAATACAACCTTTTTCTAAAGAATTTTGTGCACTTCAACCAAAGTCTGCACAAGCTCGTGAATTAGTACAAGAGTTGGTCCAACAAAAAAATAAAAATCAAATTTGCCCGCCTGTGTATGTAAGATCTGATATTCTACAAGGAAAAGGCATGGCTTCAAGTTCGGCAGATATTTCTGTAACAGCTATGGCTACAGCTTTGGCCATGGACTATGATTTATCATTAAAAGAACTTGAGCAAATTTGTCTATCTGTAGAGCCTACAGATGCCTCTTTTTATCAAGGTGTAACTCAGTTTGATTATATTAAAGGGACTATCTCTAAGCCATTAGGTATGTGCCCACCTTTAAAAATCCTCGTTTTTGACGAAGGCGGTAGCATTGATACAGTTAGCTTTAATAAACAAGCAGATTTACAAAATAAAATTTTAGAAAAAGAATCTATTATACAAGAATCCTTTGATTTGTTTAAACAGGGGCTTACAACGCATGATATAAAGCTTATTGGCCAAGCTGCTACATTGAGTGCCTTTGGCAATCAGCGTATTTTATATAAACCTAATTTATATGACTTTCACGATGTAGGTAATTCTTATAATAGTGTAGGAACAATCATCGCTCATAGCGGAACCATTATGGGACTATTATTCCCCGTTGATTATGGTCGTATTAATGATTGTAAGAATGAGATTTTGCGTAAGTTGCCACAATTATCCTATGTAGATACGGTTGAAACTACGAATGAAGGATTAACTTATATCAAACGATAAAGTATTTCATAGAAAGAGAATAGTATGTCTAAAATACATGGGGGCAATATCTTTCAGTTTGCCCATGAACAACGAATTGAACCATATGAGGTTATTGACTTTAGTGCTAATATCAATCCACTAGGCCCTAGCCAACGTGGCTTATCTGCATTAGAACCTCAATTGCGATATATATCACATTATCCGGATGCTACAAATGATGATATATTAAATGCCATTGCTGATATCTATGGTATGAATAAAAATCAAATTGTAGTTGGCAATGGAGCGGCAGAGCTATTATATGCAATTTGTCGGTTACCTGGCTATACGGGCGCTTTTGTTCCCGCACCAGGTTTTTCTGAATATAAAGCTGCTTTAGAAGCAAGTAGAATTCCAGTACGCGATATTTATTATAGACCACGGGAAGATGAACATGGAAAACCTTATTTTGAGGTTCCTTATTTAGCATTAGAAACTTTTGCAGCCGAGTTAAAAGGGCAAGATGGTCGTATTATTGTATTTCTAGGTAATCCCAATAATCCAGATGGTACGTTACTTGATAAGAACCATATTCGTACTATTGCAAGCATGCTGAAAGATGCTAATAGTTTACTTGTTATAGATGAGTCCTTTATCGATTTTGTTGGTAACGACACATTACAAGATAATGAATACTCCATGCGCTCCCTAGTTAACGAGTTTGATAATATTATCGTGGTTCATTCTTTTACAAAATTCTATGCCGTGCCAGGGCTACGAATTGGTGCTGCTTTCAGCAATCCTCTTATCATTGAGCAACTAAATAGTTTTATTCCAACTTGGTCTGTTAACACATTAGCTCAATCCTATACAGAGGCGGCTTTGAATGATGTAGAGTATGTGAAACGAACAAAACAAGTATTACATGAAGAGCAACTTTTTATGTATAACTCATTAGATACTATAAATGGTATTACTGTATATCCGCCTTCAGCTAATTTTATATTGTTCCACATTGAACAAGAAGGAATAACAGCAGAGTCGATTAATGAAGCGCTTAAAAAATATAATATGATTGTTCGCAACTGTGATTCTTATATGGGATTAAATAATCAATGGGTTCGCGTTGCAATAAAAGATCATGATACTAATGTTAGGTTAGTAGAAAAATTAACAGATATTTTGAAAGTATAGGAAGACTATGAAAACATTGTATATTGTGCGCCATGGTGAAACTGATTGGAACAAAATGGGAAAATACCAAGGCATCACAGATGTTCCACTTAATGAAAATGGTTTAAATCAAGCAAAGGCATGTGGTCAGGCTCTTAAAGATGTTAAATTTGATCGCATATTATCTAGTGATTTGAGTCGTGCTTTAGTTACAGCTGAAGTCATTCGCGGTGAACGTACTACTCCTATTACAGTAGATAAACGCTTACGAGAACTTAATTTTGGCGACTGGGAAGCTATGTTATTTTCAGATATCGAAGATCGTTGGCCTGGTTTGATAGATGAAATGTATTTGCGACCACATCTAGTTAAGGTTCCTAATGGTGAAAGCTTTAAGAATTTACAAGACCGTGCATGGGCAGGTCTAGAGGAATTCATCAATGTTAATAATGAGGAGGAAACACTTCTCATTGCTTGTCATGGTGGAACTATACGAACATTATTGTGTAAATTATTAGATATTTCCATTAGTCATTGTTGGAATTTTAGTCAAGGTAATACAGCAATAAATCGTATATTCTATAATGGCATGGGAGAATTTGATCATAATATTTTAAACTTGCTCAATGATACAGCACACGTAGATGTATTACAAGGTCATGCATAATGCGACTAGATAAATTATTAGCCAATAAAGCTTATGGTAGTCGAAAAGAAGTCCATCAAATCATAAAAGATAGAAGGGTTACCATCAATGGTAGTATAACAACGAAAAAAGATACTCATATTGATATTGATGTTGATATAGTTGCTGTTGATGGTAAGATTGTTAGTACTACTCAACTATATTATGTAAAATTTCATAAGCCAAAGGGCTATGTTACCGCCGTAGAAGATTCTAGTCACCCTGTTGTTATGGATTTACTTCCTCCAGAATTCATAAAAATGGGAGTAGTTCCAGTAGGCAGATTAGATAAGGATACAGAAGGACTTTTACTATTAACTAATGATGGTGTGTGGGGACATTCTATCATCAATGGTAATAAACATGTGCCTAAGGTTTATTACGTAGAATTTGAAGGAACGCTATCTGATGAAGGTATACAACGTATTAAAGAGGGAATTCTTCTTGGAGATGGTACGCAATGTAAACCGGCAGAAATTGAATTTGTATCGTTACATTCAGTACATGTAACAATTGAAGAAGGTAAGTATCATCAAGTTAAGCGCATGATTGGTGCTGCAGGTGGTACTGTAACATATTTGAAACGTCTTACGATTGGTCATATTGATTTAAGTGGCATTGAAGAGGTTGGTTCTGCAATGGAATTGACCGTTGAACAGATAGAGGGCTTTAAAAAATAGCATAAAATTCTATTCAATATAGGTATTTTATGGTAAGATTAATTGTACTTTATAGACTAGGAGCAAGATTATGAATGGATTAAATCTGCTACAACAGTATATTAAAGAGCAAGAATTAACAGGCGTCATTTTAATAAGCCCTATAAATCTACATTATTTTGCAGGCTTTACTGGTACTACAGGCTTTGCTATCATTACTCAAGATAAAGCCTTTATGATTACTGATTTCAGATATACTGAACAAGCAACAAAACAATGTGAAGGGTACACAGTTATTCAATATGAAACAACTGTTATGGATACTCTTGTAGATATATTCAATGAACATCATATTCACGAAGGTTTATTCGGTATAGAAGGCAAACAAATGCCTGTGGATACGTATGAAACTTTATGTGATACATTAGATGAACGCTTTAATTTTACATCTATCAATTTTGCAAAACTACGTGCGGTTAAGCGTGAAGACGAATTAGACTTATTGCGTAAAGCTGCTAAAATTGGTGATGATGCTTTTGCTGCCTTGCTACCACAACTAAAGGTAGGGATGACAGAAAACGAAGCGCGCATTATATTAGAATCAGAAATGTTAAAACGTGGATCAGAGGAACCTTCCTTTGCAACCATTGTTGCTTCTGGTAATCGTTCTAGTATGCCTCATGGTGTAGCCAGTGATAAGGTCATTGAAGCAGGTGATTTTGTTACCTTTGACTTTGGTGCAGTATATAAGGGTTATCATTCTGATATGACTAGAACTATTGTAATGGGGGCTGCCTCTGAATTACAAAAGAAGCTGTATGGTATAGTTTTAGAAGCACAAAAACGTGGCGTAGCTGCAGTTCGGGCTGGTATTACTGGTAAAGAACTTGATGCAGTTTGTCGTGATTATATTAAAGAACATGGATATACCAAGGAATTTAATCATGGTACTGGACATGGCGTAGGTCTTGAGATTCACGAAGAACCAGTAGCCAATACTAAATCCGATACGGTATTTACAGAAAATATGATCATTACGGTAGAACCTGGCATTTATATAACAGGTACTATCGGATTGAGAATAGAGGATAGTGTCATCGTCAAATCTGACGGCTATGAGGTGTTGACACATAGTCCAAAAGAGTTAATTGAAATAGGTATTTAGAAGGAGAAGAGTTAGATGATTTCCAGTAATGATTTTCGTCCAGGTGTAACCGTTGAAATTGACGGTAATGTATGGCAAGTAGTTGATTTCCAACACGTTAAACCAGGTAAAGGTGCTGCATTCGTACGTACTAAAATGAAAAACTTGCAAACTGGTTCTGTAGTTGAGCGTACATTTAATGCAGGTGAAAAAGTGCCTAAAGCACATGTTGATCGTCGTCGTATGCAATACTTATATGAATCTGATGGCTCTTATACATTCATGGATAACGAAACTTATGATCAAGTTGAACTTACCCTTGAACAATTAGGTGATGCTAAAAACTTCCTTCTTGAAAATATGGAAGTATCCATCATGTTCTTCCAAGGTATCGTAATCGGTATCGATTTACCTGTAGCTGTTGAACTTCGTGTAGTTGAAACAGATCCTGGCATCCGTGGTGATACTGCAACTGGTGGTAATAAACCAGCCGTATTAGAAACAGGCTATACTGTAAAAGTACCTCTCTTCATTGAAGTAGATGATGTACTTCGTATTGATACCCGTACAGGACAATACATCGAACGTGCCTAATACTCATTGATATGTATTGGGGCAAGATCTTTTCAAGGAATCTTATTCCCCATATATCGTAACATTTGCACTGTAAGCACTTGTCGTCTATGTAATTATATATAGGGACAGGTGCTTTTTTTGAAAGAGGCCAGTATGACCAAGAAAAATACTGAACTAGAGTCGGGTAAAATTAAGATTAACGATGATGTGTATGCTACAATTGTAACAATGACAGCCCTTGACACAAAGGGAATTCATCATATGAGTTCCACCTTTAATGATGGTGTTAACACTTTCTTTAGACGTAAATCCGATCATGAAGGTGTTAAGATATCCTTTAACGATGAAGGAGCAATATCAGTTACACTATATGTGTGCATTCAGTATGGATATCGTATTCCTGATGTTGTTTTACGTCTACAAGAGCGCATTAAAACTGCTTTAGTCTCTTATACAGAAATTGAGGTTCAAACTATTGATGTAGTTGTACAAGACATTATTTT
The DNA here is from genome assembly GCF_040097785.1 of Veillonella parvula. GTDB lineage: Bacteria > Bacillota > Negativicutes > Veillonellales > Veillonellaceae > Veillonella > Veillonella parvula_D. Next base: position 343,307 of record NZ_JBBNNS010000001.1, read on the forward strand.
TGATGATTTAGTAACACCTCAACAGCCATAGGAGGTATCTCTATGAGTTCAGATAATCAATTAAATTATGGTTTAGACACGGATACCATTGATATTGCAGATTCTGTCATAATTGATGTAGCAACAAAAACTTTAGGGACCATTCCTGGTATTCATTCTTTAAGCCCACGCTTTTACGATGAGTTGGTAGAGGGTATTACACATGCTTTTGGTCAGCGTAGCTTACCTGGTATCAATGTAAAGCATCGTAAAGGTTTTATTGAAATTAACATTTATATTAAAGCATTGTATGGATATAATCTCATTGAATTATCGAAACAATTGCAATTAGAAATCAAACAAACCTTAAAAAATATGCTAGATCTTGATCATATTAAGGTTGATGTGCATATTGAAGGTATTGTAAAAGAAAAGGAGCCAGTTTTACATGGTAACTAAGCGAAATCGGCGAGAGGCTCGTCAATACGCATTCCAAATGTTATATGCCAATGAATTTCATACTGATCAAAATGATGTTCAATTTCCCGAAGGAAATATTCATAAAGCAATGGATAAGGCATATGCAAATAGTATTATAGAGGGTGTACTATCAAACGCTAAAGCAATTGATGCTACATTACAGCCATTCTGTAAATCTCGTAAAGTAGCAAATTTAGATAAGGTGGATCGTTCTATTTTACGTATTGCCGTTTGGGAAATGAACAATAAAGTGGAACCTTTAGAGCCATCTATTGCTATTAATGAAGCCATTCAATTAGCTAAAGAGTTTGGCTCTGATGCATCTTATAAATTAATTAATGCAATCTTAGACGCATATAATAAGAGTAAATAATGAAACGATATTACTTAGGCATTGATACGAGTTGTTACACTACAAGTTGTGCCATTGTAGATAGTGACTTTCACATAGTAGGGGAAGCACGTAAAATCTTAGAGGTAAAACTAGGTGAGCGAGGACTACAACAATCAAATATGGTCTTTCAGCATATAAAGGCATTGCCTAAGTTAATGCCAGAGTTGCCTCAGGTACCAATTAGCGGTATAGGTGTTAGTGGCTTTCCGCGCCGTGAAGAACGCTCTTATATGCCTGCCTTTATGGTCGGGTTAGGACAGGGGCAAACCTTGAGTCATCTTATGAATGTGCCTTTACATATTTTTGCACATCAAGAGAATCATATATTAGCTGCTTTGAGAGATTTAAAAAATATTTCTAATGAGCCATTTTTGGCATTACATCTATCAGGTGGCACGACAGAACTAGTATATTGCCATTATCAAGGAAACGGTATTTTTGAATCTCACATCGTTGGTGGTTCTAAAGATTTACAAGGGGGGCAATATGTTGATCGCATAGGTGTCGCATTGGGCTTACCATTTCCTGCAGGTAAACATTTAGAGGCTTTAGCATTACAAACTACAGAATATGAACCATTGCCATCATCTGTAAAAGACGGATGGATTAGCTTTGCCGGTCCTTGTAGTGCTGCTATGCGGCGTATAAATAACGCTATGAGTGATATAGATAAATCTAAGTTAGCTAGAGCTGTTTTTACTTCCATTGGAAATGCTCTAGAAAAAATGATTACTTATCATACTAAAGAGAAATCTGTACGTGCACTCATTGCTGTAGGTGGTGTGATGGGTAATAGTTTACTTCGTAAGCGGATGGAAACCTATTGTAAACGAAATCATCTCCAATTACATGTGGCGCAGCCACAATTCTCTGTTGATAATGCCACAGGTAATGCTTTTGGTGCTGCTTATTTACAAGAATCTAGAGGATAATCGTGAATGTATTAACCATTACACAATTAAACAATCTCATAAAACGTACCTTAGATCGTGAATATCTATTAAAGAATGTATATGTAAGTGGTACCATTATTAATGCAAAACGTCATAGTAGTGGTCACATGTATTTTTCTTTAAAAGATGAGGAATCTGCTATTGATGTGACAATGTGGTCTAGTACAGTCATGCAAAAGGGACTAGCTAATGCCATTCAAAATGGTTTATTAGTAACTGTAAAAGCATCTGTTAACTTTTACAATAAAATGGGCCGTTTAAATCTCATTGCATCAGATATGCAGATAGGTGCTAAAAGTCCGTTACAGCTTGAATTTGACGCTCTAAAACGAGAGTTAACTGCTTTGGGGTACTTTGATGATAGCCATAAAGTAGGTTTACCCTATATGTCGAGTTGCATTGGTATTGTTACATCCCAATCTGGTGCTGTATTACATGATATTCTACATGTTAGTAAACAACGTAATCCACTAGTTCAATTTAAATTGTTTTCCGTTCCTGTACAAGGTAGTACCGCAGGCCCAATTATAGCAAAAGGGATTGCTACGGCAGATGCTGATCCAGATATTGATGTCATCATCGTTGGTCGTGGTGGTGGATCTATGGAGGACTTGTGGTGTTTCAATGATAGAGCTGTTGTAGAGGCAATTTATAATGCTCATACACCGATTATTTCGGCGGTAGGTCATGAAACAGATTACACCTTATGTGATTATGTAGCTGATGCACGCGGGGCTACGCCTAGCCATGCTACAGAAATGGCAGTACTTCCAATTACTACATTACAAGATCAGCTGACAGAAAAAGAAGAGTACTTACACGAATATATACGCTATACACTACAACAAAAACGTACAGATTTAACATTGCTCTTTAATCGAAAACTTGGCATTCCAGCTCTGCAATTTTTACATAAGCAAAAATCACACTTACAAGAGCTTTCACAAACTCTAACTAATGCAACTAAAGAACGATGTAATGCAGAGAGACATAGCTTAGCATTATTGGCACAACAGTTAGAGTCGCTAAATCCATTACAAATAATGATTAAAGGTTTTGCAAAGGTTGAGCATGATAACAAACCTATTACATCGGTTGCCCAATTACAACCAAATGATGATATACGAGTTACACTAGCTGATGGTTATATTACTGCTACGGTAAAGGAGGCGCACAAGGATGGCCGCATCACTAAAAAGTTATGAGAAAAAATATAAGGCCTTAGAAGATATTGTTAAGCAATTAGACGATGGGGATATGACCATTTCTGAGCTTTTATCACAATATAAAAAGGGCTTAACTTTGGTAAAAGAATGTGCTGAAATGCTTGACTCTGTTGAAGATGAAGTACAACAAATTATCGAAGAAGTCCGCATCAGTGAATAAGGAGATTCTATGTTCAAAGATTATTTAGCATCTAGCAAACAAAATATTGAACAATGGTTAGGCGAAGTACTTAATAGCCCAAATCAAGAATTTGAACAACTTTATGAATCTATGAATTATAGTTTAATGCAAGGTGGCAAACGAATACGACCTATTTTAACTAAGGCTGTGTTGGAAATGCTTCATAAAAAGCCAGCTGATTATAAGGAATTTCTATGTGCTATGGAGTGTATCCATACGTATTCATTAGTTCATGATGATTTACCAGCTATGGATAATGATGATTATCGTAGAGGTAATTTGACCAATCACAAAGTATACGGCGAGGGACTTGCTATTTTAGCCGGTGATGGGTTATTAACATATGCATTTCAATTGATGACTTCAAATACAGTTGCTAGTGCACAGCAAAAACTAGATGCTATACAATGTGTTGCTACTGCGGCTGGTCCTGAAGGTATGGTTGGGGGACAAGCCTTTGATTTGCTCAGCGAAGACAAACATATTCCTTTAGAAGAATTAAAGGTTTTACATACTGGTAAAACAGGTGCACTATTTAACGCTTCTGTAGAATTAGGTCTTATTCTTGGAAGTGCTAATAATACTACGCGAACAGCCCTTATGGAATATTCTAATTGTCTGGGATTATTATTCCAAATTACTGATGATATTTTAGATGTAACCGGTACTATTGAAGAATTAGGAAAAACACCCGGTAGTGATATTCGCCAACATAAATCTACCTATGTATCTTTACTAGGTTTAGAGCAAGCAAAACATCAAGCCTACTTAGTAGGTAGCCAAGCTCATGATGCGTTAAACTTGGTTTCTTATGATACAACTATACTATCAGCATTAATTGATTATCTTTTAGAACGTACGAATTAATGGGTATTACCTGTAGAAGGTATAAACAATGATTGATATATTACCACAAATAGCACATAATTATATCGCACAAGCTGCATTTTGGGGCTGGTTTACGGCTCAAGCTATCAAATTTGTATGGCAACTCTTAAGACATGGTAAATTCCGACCAGAGCGCCTTGTTGGATCTGGTGGTTTTCCAAGTTCACATACATCATTTGTAATTGCTACAACAACAGCGATTTACCTTAAAAATGGTGTAACGGATCTATTTATATTATCCTTAGTATTTTCAATTGTTGTTATGTATGATGCGTCTGGTGTACGATTAGAGGCAGGACGACAAGCTCAAATACTTAATCAAATTGTAGATTATTTTACCAAAAAGAATATACCTGTTGTCATTACACGTAAAGAAGCATTAAAAGAGTTGTTGGGACATACACCTATCGAAGTATTTGGTGGCTTAATTCTCGGTGTTCTTGTGGCCTTTATTCAGTTTTATTGTATTTATCATGGTGTAATATGAACAATAAAGAACGATTAGATATACTCCTCGTTAATCGAGGCCTTTTTGAAAGTAGAGAAAAAGCAAAAGCAGCTATTATGGCGGGCCTTATATTTATGGATACTACGCGCATAGATAAAGCAGGCACCAAGATTCCTGCGGATGCTAATATTATTGTAAAAGGCAATACTTTACCTTATGTAAGCCGTGGAGGACTTAAATTAGAAAAGGCTATTCAAACTTACCCTATCGATTTACATGGGGCTGTGATGATTGATATAGGAGCTAGTACAGGTGGTTTTACAGATTGCGCATTACAAAACGGTGCGTCTAAGGTCTTTGCCATCGATGTAGGATATAATCAATTAGCTTGGAAATTACGCCAGGATTCACGTGTAATTAATATGGAGAAACAAAATATCCGTACTGTTACTGCTGAACAAATAGGTGAACTTGTTGATTTTATTTCTATTGATGTAGCATTTATTTCTTTAGACAAAGTTTTACCAGTAGCTACTAATTTATTAAAAGATAAGGGCTCACTTGTGGCCTTAATAAAACCACAATTTGAGGCTGGTAAAGAAAATGTTGGTAAGGGCGGTATAGTGCGAGATAGTGAAATCCATAAAGAAGTTTTACATCGTATTCTACACGTTGCGTATAATTGTGGATTATATACACATGGCTTAACTTTCTCACCAATTAAAGGTATGGAAGGTAATATAGAGTTTTTAGGTTATTTTAAAAAGTACGAAGAAGGGGCCTTAACCATTGATGATACTTTAATTGATACAGTGGTTGCAGAAGCCCATTCATTATAGGAGATTACTATGCGTATCGGATTCTTCCCCAATATGGGGAAAAGCAATATTATGGCAGTTCTAAAAATGGCTGCACATATTTGTAAAGATGAAGGTATCGAAGTATTTTTGCCAGATGATCTCGAATCAGATGCACCTGCACGAGTACTTAAGATTCCTGAAACTCATATTTTAAGTCGCCCAGAAATCTTCAAACAAATCGATATTGCCTTTAGTTTTGGTGGTGATGGTACCATCATCCATCTTGCAAGACAAATTTATCCATATAATGTACCTGTTTGTGGTATTAATCTTGGCGAACTAGGTTTTTTAAATCAAATTGAAATTCATCAAATGCAAAGTCATATTAAACGTATTGCTAATGGTGATTATAATATTGAAAAGCGTGGACATTTATATGCTTATATAGAACGTCATGAGGGTAAAGAGGAAGAACTAGTTCCTATCATTAACGAAATTGTTATCACACGTGCTGAGCCTGCTAAAATGGCTCGAATTAATATGTCCATAAATAATCAACACACGCAAATGTATCCATCGGATGGTTTAATTATTTCCTCTGCTACAGGTTCTACCGGCTATAATCTATCGGCTGGTGGTCCAATCATGAAACCAGATAATCGATCTATCATTGTCACCCCAGTAGCACCACATTTAATTCAAGGTGTAAGCCTTGTTTTAGAGGAACATGATACGATTCAAATTACAATGCCGGAAAGAGAACCACAATTACATATTTGTATTGATGGTACATTTGACTATACTTTTACAAATAAAGAAACCTTACATATAAGTTCTAACCCTGTATATTGTTTATTTGTACGATTCAAGGATCAATGTTTCTTTGGTACTCTATTTAAAAAGTTAGCATCTCGTCGAGATGAATTATTATAACCAAATCTCAAGTGGGGTGGTTTTGTGATTAACATTAACAATGCTGTTCAATTCCAACATTTAATCTGGGATCGATGCATGGAAAATGCCAAAGTGGTAGTAGATGCTACATGTGGTAATGGACATGATCTTTTATACCTTTCTAAACGGGCACAGAAAGCATGCCATCTATATGGAATTGATATTCAAATGAAAGCTATTAAAACTAGCAAGGAGCTTTTACAATCAAATGATATTGCGCCAGAAGTAAGTTTAACGTTTATTCATGACTCTCATGATTTGGCGGTAGCTCATCAATTAAAAGATGAAGTTATTGATTTAATGATTTTTAACCTCGGATATTTACCTGGAGGAGATCACCAAGTTGTAACAAAACCGCACCAAACCATTGATGCCATAAATGAAGGTTTACAAAAACTTTCCAAGTCTGGAGTTATTACAATAGTTGCTTACCCTGGAACAACAGAGGGATTTGAAGAAATGCAGTCTCTTAAATCGTATTTATCAGATTTAGATCAGAAAATATATAATGTATGTCATTGGCATCCGATGAACCAAATACATAATCCACCTGAGTTATTTATATTGCAAAAACGATAAAACGAAATATATCTTTATTCATTATGAATAAAACTCATACTCAGTTAGTAAAATCCCCTTTATAGGGAATTTTAATTATACATGTATATTTTTCTATTTTTAAATTATTAATTCCCTATAAATAGATGAACCTTATGAGCTATGAATTTGTACGTTATCAATATATAGAATATTAACAATATTTTAAATATTAATATAATATGCATAAGACGTATAATATATGCGATTTATACCATATATTAATTATGAATATATGGTATAATATTATCAGAAAGATACTATTCTCTTTTATGTGCAAGGTTTAAAAAAGGGAGTTCAAAATGAAACGCTATCGCTATAACAAAATTAAAGAGATCGTGCAGTCCAAGGCGATTGAAACACAAGAGGAATTAGCTGCGGCTTTACTCGAGGAAGGTATTGAAGTAACACAAGCTACAGTTTCTCGTGATATTAAGGAATTGATGTTAATCAAAATTCCTACAGGCGATGGACATTATCGTTATGCATTATCTCCAGAGGAAAATGTAGTTTTATCTCGTAGTCGTATTAACCGACTATTCCAAGATTCTTTGATTAAGGTTGATCACAGTTTAAACCAAGTTGTATTACATACAATCCCTGGTTCTGCTCAATCTGTAGCATTTTCTATCGACCATGCAAAATGGACTGAAATTATTGGTACATTAGCAGGGGATGATACTATTTTGTTAATTGCAAAATCTGAAGCTGAAGTTCCAGCAATTTTAGCGAAAATTCAAGATTTAATGAAGGACTAATAATATGTTAACGCAAATGAGCATTCGCAACTTTGCGTTGATTGAGCAAATGAATATTTTATTTAATGATGGCATTACTATCTTTACCGGCGAAACTGGGGCAGGGAAATCCATTCTTATGGATGCCTTTAGTATCCTATTAGGAGAACGCGCAAGTAGCGAGTTTATTCGTCACGGTAAAGATAGTTTTGTTATTGATGGAATATTTGATATTGCTAATCACCAAAGTATTCAAGACCTATTAGAGTCTAAAAATATCATGATAGAAGAAGGCCAGTTAATTCTATCTAGATCTTTTAATCGTAATGGCAAATCTAGTATATTGGCTAATGATCAACCAATACCTTTAAAAGCTTTAAAGGAGATTGGTCAATACTTAGCAGATATTCACGGACAATATAGCAACCAACGTTTACTAGACGCTGATACACATCATGAATATTTAGATACTTTTAATAAAGAAGGAAAAGAAGCCTATAAAGCTTATACTGATGCGTATAAAATTTATAAGCAAGCAAAACAAGATGTAGATCATTTACAAGAAAATATGTCTGAACGAGCACGAGAGCTTGATATGCTTAAATATCAAATCGACGAAATCGAAGATGCTGGTTTAAGCATTGGTGAAGATACTTCTATTGCTGAGGAACTTAAGCGTCTAGATAGTTTTGAACATATTGATAAGGTATTAGGTTCTTGTTATGATGCCTTTTATAATGGTCGCCAACCATTACTTGATACGATTAACTCTATTAAGGTAGAGGTTAACGATCTAGTAAAATATGATGGCGAGTTAAAAGAAGTATCTGAAATGGTTGACTCTGCTTATTTCCAACTAGAAGAAGCTGCACAGTCTTTAGATCGTTACAGGGATACTATCAGCTACGATGAAGAACGTTATAAGTATTGCCAAGACAGAGATACCACAATTTATAGCTTAAAGAAAAAATATGGTGAAACCGTAGAAGATATTCTAGCATACGAAGAAAAGGCGCAATCTCGTTTAGAAGAACTAGAAGGCCTTGTATTTGCTCAAGATGAATTAGAAACACGTCTTGAAGAAGCAAAAAGGGCAGCAGAAGAAGCGTTAACTGTTTTACACGAGGTACGTCAAAAAAATGCAAAAGAGATTGCTACGGCCTTACATCAAGAATTAGTGGATCTAGGGATGCCCAAAGGGGATATTCAATTTCATATTGAAGAGGGGACTGAGTTATCCTCATTAGGTGCAAAGTCTATTGAAATGCTATTCTCTGCGAATAAAGGGGAACAGTTATTACCTCTACATAAAGTAGCATCCGGCGGGGAGTTAGCTCGCATTGCATTAGCCTTTAAATCAGTATTCCGCAGTGACGCTTTTAAAACTATGGTATTTGATGAAATTGACGTTGGTATCAGCGGTGATATAGCACTTAAGGTGGCAGAAAAAATACTTAATTTATCTAGAACAAATCAAGTATTTTGTATTACTCATTTGCCTCAAACTGCAAGTATTGCGAAACAACACTATCATCTATCTAAAATTGAGCAAAATGATCGCACACTCTCTACATTAGTAGTCTTAAATGAGGAAGAACGAGTAACACAAATCGCGTCTATGATGTCTGGTAAGGGAATGTCTACTACAGCACTTGCGGCGGCGAAAGAACTTATTGACCATTTTAATTGACTAAAATCGCATAATTACTTATACTAATAGTATTAAATGAATATGTTGATAGAGGTGCGAGTATTAAGAGTAATCATGAGGAGTAGGCATGCATTGATCCATGATAAAAGGGATGCTTGCCGAAGTTCGATGATTGCGACTCATCGTTCTGGTTGTCTATTTAATAGATAGACAACTGTCATCAATCTTGTATTGGTGGAGTGCTATCATTGAGCTTTTCGTAAGAGTATATATAGCTATATAATCTATAAGGCCAGTGGATGCATCCACTGGCTTTTTTGGAGGTATATATGATTCGAGTAATGGTAAATGGCGCTGGCGGCAAAATGGGTCGTGAAGTTGTCAAAGCAGTACATAACGATCCTGATTTAACATTAGTTGGTGGTATTGATCCGACTAAGGCAGGGGAAGATGTAGGCTCTGTAGCAGGAATCGAACAATTAGGTATCAAGATGAATGCCTCCATCGATGAGGTATTAGATACAAATAAACCTGATGTGATTGTAGATTTCACTAATCCTGCAGTTATTTATGAAAACGCGAAGAAAATGTTATCCGCTGGTATTCATGTAGTCATCGGTACTACAGGATTGACCGCAAAACAACGTGATGAACTTGATACAATAGGTCGTTCCAATCAAGCGAATTGCTTAGTGGCGCCAAACTTTTCTCTTGGGGCGGTAATGATGATGAAAGTGTCTGCAGAGCTCGCTCCATATTTCCCTAATGTAGAAATTATAGAATTACATCATAATCACAAATACGATGCGCCTTCTGGCACAGCTATTTTAACAGCTAAATTGATTAACGATGCTAAACAAGCTGCTAAGGTAACTGCTGATGAGGATTTAACTCGTGAAAGCTTACCAGGTGCTCGTGGTGCTAAGGTTGACGATATAACAATTCATAGTGTACGCCTTCCAGGTTATGTGGCTCATCAAGAAGTTTTATTTGGTGGTTATGATGAAACATTAACCATACGTCATGATAGCTTAAGCCGTTTATCTTTTATGCCAGGCGTAGTATTAGCATGTAAAAAAATTAGTTCTAAAACTGGCTTAACATACGGTTTAGAACATTATTTATAATATTTGTGCAAGGAGATGTATCAATGAAAAAACCTAATATTGCAATTCTAGGTGCTACTGGTGCAGTAGGTGCTGAATTTATTACACTTATTGAAGAACGTAACTTTCCTTATGAAAACTTAAAACTATTAGCTTCCGCTCGTTCTGCAGGTACAGAACTTACTGTGAATGGTAAAACATATATTGTAGAAGAAGCAAAACCTGAATCTTTTGATAATATTGATATTGCGCTATTTGCAGGTGGCTCTATATCTAAAACATTAGCGCCAGAAGCCGCTAAACGCGGTGCTATTGTAATCGATAACTCTAGTGCATTCCGTATGGATCCTGAAGTTCCACTCGTAGTACCAGAAGTTAACCCAGAAGATATCTTGAAACATAAAGGTATCATTGCAAATCCTAACTGCTCTACAATTATCATGAGTTTAGGATTAAAACCTCTTCATGATCTCTCTCCAATTAAACGTGTAGTTGTAAGTACATACCAAGCTGTATCTGGGGCAGGTAAAGAAGGTATTGAAGAACTTGAAAATCAAGTAAAACAATATACTGCAGGCGAAGAAATGACAGCAAATCTGTTGCCAACCGGCTCTGCTCCTAAACACTATCCTGTAGCATTCAACTTATTGCCACAAATTGATGTGTTCTTAGAAAATGATTATACTAAAGAAGAAATGAAGATGGTTTACGAAACGCAAAAAATTCTTCATGACGAAACTATTCAAGTAGTCCCAACTACAGTTCGTGTTCCTGTATATCGCTCCCATTCTGAATCTGTCTTGGTAGAAACAGCAGAACCTGTATCTGTAGAGGCTTTCAAGGTGGCATGTGAAAAATTCCCTGGGTTACAAGTTAAAGATAATCCTGCTGAACAAATTTACCCTATGCCATTGTATACATCTAATCAAAACAACTGTGAAATTGGTCGTATTCGTAAAGACTTATATAATGACAAAGGTATGAACTTCTGGATTGTAGGGGATCAAATTCGTAAAGGTGCAGCTCTTAACGCGTTGCAAATTGCTGAGTACTTGGTGGAAAAACAAGCATTTTAATCTATCAAGGGGAGGACATATATGAAAACCTTTGGTCGAGTGTTAACAGCTATGGTGACATCCTTTAATAGTGATGGATCCGCAAATATTGAAAATTGTGTTGCTATCGCCAATCATCTGTTAGATAATGGCTCTGATGGTCTTGTGGTTTGTGGCACAACGGGTGAAAACCCAACTATGTCTAGAGACGAAAAATTAGCTCTATTTAATGCGATTGCAAAAGAATGTGGACATAAAGGTTCGATTATTGCTAACGTAGGTAGTAACGATACAATGGCTTCTGCAGAATTTGTAAAGGAAGTCTCTAAAATCGATGGTATCGATGGTTTGCTAGTTGTAGTACCTTATTACAATAAACCGAACCAACAAGGCCAATATTTGCATTTTAAAACTATTGCAGAAGCTACTACATTGCCAATTATGGTGTATAATGTACCAAGTCGTGTAGGGACAGGTATTTTCCCAACTACCTTAGTTCAACTACATAACGAATATCCACATATTTGTGCTATCAAAGAGGCAAGTGGTAATTTAATGATTGCTTCTGAAATTAAGCGTTTAATGCCTGGAGATGATTTCATGGTATATAGTGGGGACGATGGTCTTACATTACCGATGTTATCTGTTGGAGGATGTGGAGTTGTATCTGTAGTATCTCATGTAGCAGGCAAAGATATGAATGCTATGATTCAAGCTTATGAATCTGGCCATAACTACGAAGCGATTCGTATTCATCAAGCTTTATCAGAAATTATAAAAGCGATGTTCATCACCACAAATCCGATTCCTGTTAAATATGCAGCCCGTAAAATTGGCTTACCTGTGGGAAAATTTAATTTACCAATGTGTGAACCAACGGCTGATGAAGCAGCATATATTGATAAAGCATTAGCAGAATATCTAAAATAAAATATTAGTATAAAATAAAAACCAGTAACTACATTGTAGCTACTGGTTTTTATTTTATACTACAATCACTGTTATTTTTGATTAGAGTCACATTATTTGTATTATATTAATTGTATTTTAATGTAAAAATTTACAATTATGGTATAATTTCTCTGGAGATAGTATTTTTAACTATACTCTAGTCTACTGTTAATTCATGATAAACAGACAAATTGTGAAAGTTCGAACCGACCAATATGGCGGGTACATTTAAAACACAAGGAGTTTAGCATGATACTAACAATGTTAAAAGGTAAAATTCACAGGGCTACTGTGACACAAGCAGAGCTTGATTATGTAGGGAGCATTACAATTGATACAGATTTATTGAATGCATCCGGAATACGAGAATATGAACAAGTTCAAATTGTAAATATTAATAATGGAGCACGTTTTAGTACATATACTATTGCCGGAGAAGCAGGTAGTGGTGTTATATGTTTAAATGGTGCTGCTGCACGACATGTACAAGTACATGATAAGATAATTATCATGTGTTATGCACAGCTTGATGAAAGCGAAGTTGAGAGCCATAATCCTCTCGTTGTATTTGTAGATAACAATAATAAGATAAGTCATATAAAAAACTATGAGAAACATGGTTTATTAGTTGATCAAAAATAATTGTCATTGATCGAATTACAGTAGACTGTATAGGACTATCTTCGTATTTACAATATAACGGAGGAATATAATGGAATTTATAACAACTATCGAAAATGTACGGAATACAGTAAATAGCTGGAGAAAAGAAGGTTACACAATTGGTTTTGTACCAACCATGGGATTCTTACATGAAGGACATGCTGCATTAATAGATCAAGCTAGAAAAAATAACGATAAGGTCATTGTCTCTATATTTGTAAATCCTATTCAATTTGGAGAAAATGAAGACTTAAGTACTTACCCGCGTGATATTAATAGCGATAAAAAGTTATGTGAATCACATGGTGTCGATCTTATTTTTTCTCCAAATCCGGAGGAAATGTACCAAGATAAAAAGGCATTTGTAAACATTGCGGATTTATCTGATACATTGTGTGGTATTCGCAGACCAATTCACTTTAAAGGCGTTTGCACTGTGGTGGCAAAATTCTTTAATATTACTCAACCAACAAATGCGTATTTTGGTGAAAAAGATGCACAGCAATTAGCCATTATACGTAAAATGGTCTTTGATTTAAATTTTCCTGTCAATATTATTGGTGTTCCCATTGTTCGTGAAAAAGATGGTTTAGCAAAATCTTCTCGTAATACATATTTGTCTAGTGAAGAACGGAAAGCTGCAACCATATTGTATAAAGCTATTCAATTGGGAAAACAAACTATACAATATGGGTGTCCTGCTAAATGTATCATTGATACTATGACAGACACAATACAAACCGAACCGCTTGCTAAAATAGATTATATTTCAGTTGTTGATGCTAAGACTATGCAACCTGTACAAGAGGTTACTGCCCCAGTATTAGTGGCTATGGCTATATATATTGGTTCTACACGACTTATCGATAACTTCTCATACGATCCAAATTAAGGAGAGAAGTTATGAATCATTTACTTACACTCAACAACGTCCTTTCCAAATACTTAATTTTTATAATCCTAGGCTTTTCATGTATTGCCTATATAGTACCAGAATACTTTACTTGGGCAATCGCTTATACACCATTCTTACTTGGTATAGCCATGTTTGGCATGGGGCTTACTATTAAGTTTGAAAGCTTATGTAGTATCCTTAGGCATCCAAAAGATATTTGTATTGGTGTACTTGCACAATATACAATAATGCCTCTATTAGCTTGGGGAATTTGCCATATATTTACCTTATCACCGGATATTGTTATTGGTGTTATATTAGTAGGTTGTTGTCCTGGTGGAACAGCCAGTAATGTTATAACCTATATTGCCAATGGTGATGTCCCTTTATCTGTAGGAATGACAATTACTTCAACATTAATAGCTCCCATAGTTACACCATTATTAATCCTATATATCGGTGGCGCATGGGTAGATGTTCAAGTACTACCTATGATGATTACTATGGTAAAAGTTATTATTGTGCCAATCTTATTGGGTGCAGTAATCCAATATGTATGTAAATCACATATTAATACTTTAACTAGTATTAGTCCTATCTTCTCAATGATAGCTATTATACTGTTAATAGCAGCCATTATTGCTATTAACAAAGAGAAACTATTGATTTCTGGGCTTGAAACACTTATTGTTGTTGGTATACATAATATACTAGGTCTACTATTAGGATTAGGTGTAGGAGCACTGCTTAAATTAAGATATGATAAAACTACAGCGCTAGCAATAGAGGTAGGAATGCAAAATAGTGGTTTAGCCGTAACATTGGCAGCAACAAATTTTGCATTAAATCCATTAGCAACGCTGGTAGGGGCTATTTTTAGTGTATGGCATAATATATCAGGTGCTATTTTTGCTACTCTACGGAGAGAAAATAGTTTACATTAAAAATAAACTTTATACATGCAACAAAAAAACGGCAACAATATGTTGCCGTTTTTTTGTTTATATTCTATCTCGTACAAGACCGATTACGAGACCCTCAATATGACAATCATCTACAATGATTGGAGCAAAATCATCATTTTCAGGTTGTAAACGAATATGACCATTTTCTTTATAAAAACGTTTTACGGTAGCCTCATCATCAATGCGTGCTACAACTACATCGCCATTATTTGCTGTATTTTGATGGCGTACGATGAGCATATCACCTTCATACATACCGATATTCATCATAGATTCGCCTTGAACACGTAATAAAAAACAGTCAGAATAGCCAGTCAATTGAACTGGCAATGTAAGCGTGGACTCTAGGTTTTCTACTGCAGTAATAGGCATACCTGCTTGTACAGTGCCGATAAGAGGTACTTGTTTAAGTCCAGCCCCTAAAAACTCAAAGTTATCAGAGCTAGACGTTTCATTACCAGTTACTGAGATAGAAGGTTTAGTATCTTCTAAAACGGTAATAGCACGATTTTTATTTGGATCACGTTTAATATAGCCAAATTTTTCTAGCGCATTCAAATGAGATTGAACAGTAGAAGTGGAACTTAGCCCTACATGTGTACAGATTTCACGAACTGTAGGACAACGATATTCATTATGTAATGAATCTTTTATAAAGTCTAATATACGGCGCTGTTTTGTATTAATATCTGTAGCAGGGCGTCTCACGATAAACCTCCAAAGTCAATCTAATGTCAAAAAATGTAAATATATCTATGCGTAAAAATTACCACATAACGTACTATATAATAAAAATATAAGATATTTACTTAACTTATATACCTATTATAGGAAATTTTGAAAGTTTTTGCAAACATTTGTTCTTAAACACTTGACCGAACATTCGTTCGTGTG
Organism: Veillonella parvula; assembly: GCF_040097785.1. GTDB lineage: Bacteria > Bacillota > Negativicutes > Veillonellales > Veillonellaceae > Veillonella > Veillonella parvula_D. Next base: position 359,124 of record NZ_JBBNNS010000001.1, read on the forward strand.
CTATTATAAACATGTAAACAAACAAATGTTCTCAGATATTATGTTCGATGTAAATGTGAGGTATGAGATGAAAAATATATTGATGATGTTAGGAATGTGTTTAACAGTATTATTGGGTTATAATATGTCAAATTCTGTAACAGAGGTAAATACACATAATAATGTACGTGAAGTAAAGGTTCAAGCAGGCGATACAATGTGGGATATTGCAGCACGTACAGCTCATAAAGATATGGATGTTCGTGAAATGGTATATGCTATGAAGGAACTTAACAATATTAGTGATTCCGGAGCGCTTGTACCTGGTACCGTTTTGAAAGTACCAGCAAATAAATCTAATAGTCCAGTTAGAGCTTTGGACTATATGGCTCAAAACTAAATATATATGGGTTAATCCCACGCAAAAAAGCAGCTACTCTAACAGAGATAGCTGCTTTTTGTTATCTAATGTATGTTATTAAACGATTTATAGTTATTGTCTAAATCAACTGATTTATGATTGTTATCTAAATCGCTTTTCAAAAATTGTAGAGATAGGATTATCTACAAACTTATTTGCTTCATTGATATAACGACGAACCATATTTACACTATGATGACGTGTTTGTCGCATAATATTACGCTCCTCAACACCATAAGCTGCTGCAGTCGTTGCAAAGCCATGACGTAAACTATGAGCGCCATACATAGTCGGATCTAGACCAATAAGAGAAATATATTTTTTTACGATTTCTGCAATCATCTTATCGGATATAGCTGTTTTACGTAAAGACATATTTTTTGTAAACCCTCTAAATACAGGTCCCTCAGTAATACCAGAAGCACGTAACCATTGTTGTAAGGCTCGTACTGCATCTAACGGAGAACCAGATAAATGTGGGATAGCTACCACTGCACCTTGACCTTCTTGATCGGCCTTAGAGGATGCTACAAAGATTTCAACACCTTGTGGTGAAAATTGAAGATTTTCTACTGTAATAGCTGCAATCTCACTGCGCCGGAAAGCACCCATAAAGCCAATCAAAAGAATAGCTTTATCGCGCAATAATTGAAGTTCCGGCACATCTAGCTTAGTCATACAGTCTATAATATCTTCAATATCTTCTAACAAAACTGGGGTTTTCCCTTGTTGGAATGTTCCTTTTAATCGTCTAATACCACGTAAGGCCTGTTTAACGATAGGAGCCATACATGGATTATCTCTTTGGCCAGAAGCATTAAAATTTTCAGATATAGCACTAATACGCCGTGAAATTGTATTTGCCTTTGCATAATCTGCTAGATCGTTAATATAATTTACTATTGTTTCTGGTGTAGCTGGAAAATAAGATACCTTTTGATAAGTACACCATTCTACGAAATCGTCCCAATCCGATTCGTAAGCATCAACAGTATTCTCAGCCTTAGATAACAATATGCTTTGTTTTGCTTTCATAGACAACTTTGTACTATTCATAAGCGCATCATTATTGCGCAAATAAAAATGCTTTTGTTGTTTCTTAGACTCTGACATAATTCACCCTTACCCATAAAATATCAATATAATTGTACCATAGATTAGATCTTTATATGCTATAATTAGAGAATATAATAACTTATTCGGGAGCGTTTACGAATACATGACGAAGAAATATATATTAGTAGGAACAGTACTTGTTCTTTTGGGTACAAGTGGTTGCTCATACATTCCAACAGAAAATATTTCTTATGGTGTATATTATAATGATACAGATCTATCAAATACACCAAAGAACGAATTACAAGCACGTTTACAAGAGGTGAATGATAAGATACCTCAGACTATATCTATCGATATGGGAAATAATAAAAAACAGCAAGCCACATATCATGATTTAGGTATTCAATTCGATACAGAGGCTATGGTAAAAGCTATTTCCGCATACGGCTATGAGGATGATATGTGGACAGTATTGTCACATAGATTTAATGGTTTATTTTATGGTCATCATTTTAAACCACAATATAAGTTAGACGAAGTAAAGGGTAAAACATATCTCACTGAGTTAGCAAAAAGAATAGATACACCTGGTCATGATGCCTATCTTACTGTTGAAAATGGACAAGTAGTAATACATCCGTCAAAAAAAGGCAAACGTATTGATATCGATGCTACCTTGAAAAAGCTAAAAGATGATCTACAGATTAGCGATAGTATAAATTCTCTTTCTATGGTATTTACTACGCAGAATACGGTAAAAGTTACCGATACTGATCTAAAACCTTTAAATACTGTATTAGCATCTTTCACAACGGAGTATAATCCAAGTAATGAAAGCAGAACACATAATATCCAATTAGCCTCTGATAAGATAAATGGTACACTCATTAAGCCCGGCGCACAATTCTCCTTTAACGATGTTGTAGGAGAACGTACTGCAGAAGCTGGCTATGATGATGCGCCCGTTATGATTGATGGCAAATTAGTTCCTGGTATTGGTGGTGGTATTTGCCAAGTAAGTTCCACTATATTCAATACAGCTTTATTATCTGGCATGAATATTATTGAACGTACACCTCACTTTGAACCAGTTGGATACATTCAAGCTGGTAGAGATGCTACGGTAGCTTGGGGCTATTTAGACTTTAAGTTTAGAAATCCGTACCAACATTCTATTTATATCTTAAGTGTTATGAATAATGGTACGTTAACTATTTACATTATAGGTACAGCTGAAGATAAACCAAAAAATGTATCTATCTCTGTAGGCGATTATGGTGAGATTCCAAATAAAACAATAACTAAGGTAGATCCATCTTTAAAAGAAAAAGAGGTACAAGAGGGCCATGTAGGCTTAAAAATGAATACGTATAGAACCATTACATATGGTAACTGGGTTACTCAAACTGATTCCTTTGAGTCTATATATGACCCTGTAGATACAATTATTACAACGCCTGCAACACCTGAAGCGCCACCTAAGAAAACAGATAAAAAGAAATCATAACTATAGCTTTTATGAAATATAGCCTAAACTATTGACCATTAAATATAAATAGTTTAGGCTATTATTTGGGCTGTAAATGAGAAATTATTATATACGTAAATAAATTAGTATAGATTAATTATTAAAATAAAAAGCATAATAAGACATTCTCAATAATTATCATTTAGGAAAAAGTAGACTAGAAGAGGAATTTATGGACACAATTTTACAATTTGATCACTCTTTAATTTTCTATGTACATGAACATTTTGTATATAGTTTTTTAACACCAATTATGGCATTTATTTCAAAAATTACAAGTAATGGCGCATTATGGATTATAATAGCTTTATTATTAATGCTACAAAAAAAATATCGTGTTTTAGGCGTGGCAATTATTATTGCTTTAGGATTTGTTTTTATAATTGGCGACCAAGGTTTAAAACCAAATGTAGCTAGATTAAGACCATTTGTTGATTTTCCAAATGTAACGGTACCGTTGGAATCTGCACTACCAAAAGCTACAAGCTATTCATTCCCATCAGGTCATAGCTTTGGTTCATTCGCATCAGCCATGACTATTTACCTAGGCTTAACTCAAATAGCGCCTCAGAAGCGATATTTAGGGATTTTAGCATTGTTAGGGTCAATAGTAGTAGCATTCTCTAGAATATACTTATTTGTGCATTATCCAACAGATGTATTAACAGGTCTAGTATTAGGGATCATAGTAGGATTTATTGCTTGGAAATTAGCAAGAATTGGCTGGAACTGGTGGACTAACCGTCATAATGATGTAGAATACGAACCATATACATTTAAACGTAAATAAGCGAAAATAAGAAAAAAACTTGATAACACAACGGATTGGGCCATTTAGGCCCAATTTCTTATACAAATTACTTCCGATAATATATCGTTATCGGAAGTTATTCATATTAAAAACAAAAACTAGCCTATAAGTTTATAAGCTAGTTTATTTTAGTTAATCAAAATAATCAGTAAAAATTAATTTTTCTATATGCCAATAAAGTATTATTATTACATAAAATTTATATTGAATTTTTTAGAATTAGATTGTAAAATAGTAATATAAATTATCTGATTTACTCATACTCTTATGGAGGAATTTTATGTGCTGGTGTGATATTGTAAGTAAAGCCAAAATTGGCGGTTTAAAACATTTAGGAAATGGCATGGAGAGTTCTTTAAGATTTCTTGCTGAAATGGTTGTTGGTTTAAGTATTATTCGCGTGTTAGTTAACTGGGTTTTTGGTATCTAATTTCTCAGATGAATATGAACATATTAATAGGCGCTTAGTTATCTAAGCGCCTTATTTTTATATATTTTGATTTATAAAATTAGTTCCTTAACTATACACCCAGTGTATTATTCATATGCTTCGCTACAATCAATGTATTCCATAATAATTTGACAGATTTGACCATCTTTATCAAATGCCCAGTATACTGGATATAAACCATCACCAAATCCAGATTGAATCATCGGTACTGTCAATTCTGTATCAGGAATTGTAAAGTTAATCCAATCACCTTTAGAACGTTGGTATTGTGGATAGGCCATAGCATTTAATTGGAATAAATCACTATAATAGTCATCGTATATATTTTTTTCAGGATAGTTTATATGCCATTGTTCATAAAACTTATTATATGTTTCAATTGTTTGTGCATCTACAATTGTAGCTAAACCCGAATCTACAGGAAATCCAATATAGGTATCTCCATCATCTAAATCGGTTAAGTCCTCTGTCCCTTTTAATGCTAATTCATAGTATACAGGCTCATTGCCACTAAAAACAACTCGACTAGCTACATAACGATACTCATTTGGTTCCATTTCAATTATCTTAGTCTCTAACAAATACGTACCTGGTGTTACCTGTCTAAGATATGTATCTGGTTTGCTTGGCAATGTTACTAGAGGATCACAACACGTAATATAACCTGTTGGAAAATTTACCGTCCACATAGGTAATGTGTGTAACGGAAATCCTTTTAACTCCTTTCGGTTAAATAAATCGTGATATGGTACGGTAGGTTTTAATTTACCTTCAGAACCTAATCTGTTAAAGGTTTGAATCCATTCGCTAGTTAATTTAGATTGTTCCATATTACTCCTCGGCTTCGTATTTACAATGAATATATTCGCCTTCTAATACTTCATAGGCTGCGGTTTTACGAATAATTTGCTTCACTAAGGTATCTAGTTTTGAACCATTAGAATAGTCTGCAGGTGCATAATAACGGATACGATGATGACGCATCATCTTATATACCTTTTCTTTATCCTTCTTAAATGGATCATAAACACCTATAGAATGACCTCCATTAGCGTTCACAAGACTCATACAAGGAATATCTGTATCGCTATCCCCAATATAAATCATGTTACGGAACGGCACACGTTGATTTTCAGGCTTAATGTAATCATTAACACCAGTATCATTAATATCGAGAATTCCTTTTTGAATGCGGAACAAAAATTGTGTCTTATTCGTATAGTTAATGGCTTGTGCGGGCCAAACAGCTACACCTTTATCATCGAACATAAATGCACTGGCATAGATTTTGGTGAAAGCCCCCTCTTTTGCCATTTCAGTGCCTTCGATCATTTCTTTTAAGCCAGACGAAATAATATAATGTTCAATCTTAACGCCTTGTTCTAAGCCATATTGACAAATGCGTTCAAACCAAGTCCGTACCCCTTCGTATAATTCTACTTGATTGCCGTATTCCATGAGCTTATCTTTTGTTACATAGAAATGGCCTACTGCTTCTTGAATCATTTTGTACATATAGGCTAAGTTATTATCCATATCATGTTTTTTAGCCAATTGATTTGATTCATGCCAAAATTGTTTGATTTGCTCTTCGTTATAGCCTACCGATTGAATAAAACCTTGTGCCTGCATATCGTCAGGGGTTAATGTCTTATCAAAGTCATAACACATTGCTAACACGGGCATAGACGAGTCAGGTGATAGTAAATTATCTTTACTATCTTTCTTATACGTTATCATAAATGCACCTCCTTTTAAACTAAACAAAAAATACATTTACACTCTCTTATATTCCTGAGATACCTGCTTGACAACCCCTTTGGTATCTATTTTACACGATAAGTCAATTCATTTAATTTAGTAATTCCTCGTAATTCTCTCTAAAATAAGCTATCCTGTGTTACAGTTTCTTTTACAATCCAGCTCTTTTCCGTACTTTCTTTGATAATTTCTCTTTTTGAAAGTCTTCCAATAAGTAAACTAGAATTTGGATCATGATGTAAACGATTATATCGAACTACTGCTTGATTAGTATTAGCATAACAATAACGGCAAAAGTGGCTACAGCTATCATAGGCACCAATATCACCATGTAAATAACAATTACATTCTAATCGTGCTGGTGTGCGTTTAGGTGCTTTTAATTTTATATTCCAGGCCCTCTCATAACAATCTAAGGTTAAACACCCCTCTGTATCAGCACCAAACTCTTTAAAGATATCCCTTTCTCCACAGGTTTTAAGATTCATATGATTGGAATGAGCTATGGAAACAAATTCTTTAATGATCTTAGTTTGAACATCTAAACTTGGTCTATATCCTTCTGGAAAATTCTGAGCCACCTTATCCAATATATCTAAAAAGCTAACAACAACTGTATCTGTATAACCTTTAAGGGCTTGAGCCATTTTGTAAAAGCTTTCACAATGAAAATCAACAGTATATTCATTAGTTAAAATGATAGGATCATAGCGCCACACCATAGATTGAAAATTAAGCTGTTTAGAAATATGTTTAAACCCTTCTATAATAGACGCATAAGTTGGCACATAGGGTTCAATATCAGTTCCATAAGGCGTTATAGTCATATGCCAGTATTGTCTGTAATCAACAATTTCATTTAGTAGTGGAATAAACGGTAAAGGATTCTTTGTACAGAATGCAATACCATCTACCACTTCTTGATTAATTGGATACCGTGTCACCTGTAGGGGATTATAAGGATTACGAACATCTACAAAACCTTCACGTATACGATTGCTTAGCCATTGCCCATAAAAAGCAGGAATATCTGTACGTTGCCCAGTCTGTAATATCATAGCCCCTGCCCTTTCAGTAAAATAAAAACATAGGAGTATTATATCATATCTAATAGTAAGTATTTATGGAGTTAATGTGATTTTTGCTGTATAGTTCATTATTATTTTATGGTACTATACATACTATAGAATATGAGGAGAACTAAATTATGAATGATACTTTTGAACGCAACCATCCTATGAAGGATGATAAAGAATTTATTACAGCCTATTGGGCAGATCGATCTCACGATTTTGGCGCTTTACGTGCAAAAGAATTAGAAAGTCCCAAACTAAAATTATGGAGAGAAGAATTAACTTGTCATATATTTGATTCTGATAGATCTTTACGAATATTGGATATTGGATGTGGAGCCGGCTTTTTTAGTATTATACTATCTCAGCTTGGTCATACAGTGCATGGCATTGATATTACACCTAATATGATAGATGAGGCAAATCAACTAGCAGAGTCCCTCGATTGTGATGCAACCTTTTCTGTGATGGATGCAGAGAATCTAGGATTTGATACTAATACCTTTGATATCGTTGTGGCCAGAAATGTAACGTGGAATTTACCCCATCCTGACAAAGCCTATGCCGAATGGTTTCGCGTCATTCGCCCAGGCGGTTTGATTTTAAACTATGATGCGGAACATGCTCGTAATCATCATAATGTACCACAATCTGTTCATCATGCCCATGAACATGTAAGCAACGAATTAAAAGAACGGTGTCATACCATTTATCATATGCTCGACATTTCGTCTTATACACGACCTCAATGGGATAAAGAACTACTTACTAAATTAGGTGCTAGTTCTGTTACCATTGATCTAACTGTAGGTCCGCGTATTTACAATGAGGAAGACGAGTTTTATATTCCTGTACCCATGTTCTTGGTGAAAGCAATTAAATAAATCTATATAATATATAACACAAAACCCACTCTATGATTATCATGAGTGGGTTTTGTGTTTAGATTAACTGCTAATTACTAAAATATACCTGAGCTTTATCAATCTCTGCCCGTAGTTTTTCTTCATCAATTGTAAGCAGTTCTTTGTCTTTCATAAGAACTTTACCACCCACAATTGTAGTATTTACATCGGAGCTATTAGCAGAGTATACAAGAGCTGCTAAATCATTGTAACGAGGCATCCAGTGCATACCAGATACATCATATAGCACGATATCTGCACGATAGCCTTTATCTAATACACCAAGATCTGTATATCCCAATGCTTTTGCACCTTCTACAGTGCCCATGTTCCATGCGGCTTGAGCAGGAATAGCCTTTGGATCATAAAGACGTGCTTTATGTAATGTTGCTGCAAGACGTACTTCTTCAAGCATATCAGCATTATTATTAGAAGCGGAGCCATCTGTACCAAGACCAACCGTAATACCTTTGGCAATCATTTCAGGTACTGGTGCAATACCGCTAGCTAATTTTAAATTAGATTGTGGATTATGCGCTACGGCTACATTATTTTCAGACATAATAGCCATATCTTCGTCTGTCACATGAACGCAGTGTGCGGCTAAGGTAGTATTCCAGAATAAACCTAAATCATGCATATGCGCAATTGGTGTCTTACCAGTAGCTTTCATAACAGTCTCCACTTCTCCTTTTGTTTCGGACAAGTGCATATGAATACCACAATTTAATTCATGAGATAAGGCAATCACCTTTTCCATATAATCATCAGGGCAAGTATATGGTGCATGTGGTCCAAGCAATACTTTGATGCGGTCATTATCAAAGCCGTTCCAAGTGCGGAATAAGTCAGCATTTTCAACTAATGCTTGATCTGCTGTTGGGGATACACCGGCTAAGCCACGTGACAATACAGAGCGAATACCTGTTTCTTTTACCACCTCAGCAGTAGTATTCATAAAGAAATACATGTCGCTAAATGTAGTGGTACCAGTGCGCAACATTTCAGCAATACCGAGTTGTGTGCCGTACCGTACATAATCGTCATTTAATTTTGCTTCTGTTGGCCAAATAGCCGTTTCAAGCCATTCCATAAGCTCAAGATCATCTGCATAGTTTCTAAATAGACCCATCGCAATATGAGTATGTGTATTTACAAGACCTGGCGTAGCCAATTGACCTTTACCGTCTAGTACTTCCTTAGCAGAGACTTTTACCTTTTCAGCTTCACTATCGTTTAAAATAGCTGTAATATAACCATTATTAATTGCAATGGCATGATTTTTTAGAACCCCCTCATCGGTGAGGACGTCTACATGAGTAATCAATAAATCAGACATAGTCTTCCCTCATAGGTATAACCGAGCCATGATAGCTCGGTTATATTTGTTTAATTTGAAAGCTAGTATAGTTTAGATACAAAATGTATTACAGAAACCATTATATTTCAATACAGTATTAGTTTACTTTTGTTAGATAATCGATTTGTTCTTGTGTTAAAGAATCTAAGTCATAGCCCATGGAGTTCAACTTAAGTTTAGCGATTTCCACATCTAATTCATGAGGCAATACGTATACTTTTGGACCCATTTCTTTACCGTTTTTCAAGATATACTCTGCAGCAAGGGCTTGCATAGCAAATGACAAGTCCATAATTTCTGCAGGGTGACCATCGCCAGCTGCAAGGTTTACTAGACGGCCTTCAGCCAATACATAGAGTTTACGACCATCAGACATAGTATAGCCTTCGATGTTTTGGCGAACCCTTTCGTGGCTTACAGCAAGTTCAGTAAGATCAGAAACATTCACTTCGCAGTCAAAGTGACCAGCATTACATAAGATAGCTTTATCTTTCATCACTTTGTAATGCTCTTTTACAATAACATCTTTACAACCTGTTACAGTACAGAAGATATCCCCAACCTTAGCGGCTTCAATCATAGGCAATACTTTGAAGCCATCAAATACAGCCTCTATAGCTTTAATTGGATCTACTTCAGTTACATATACGTGTGCACCAAGGCCTTTTGCGCGCATCGCAACGCCTTTACCACACCAGCCATAACCAGCAACAACAACGTTCTTACCTGTTACAGTCAAGTTCGTAGTGCGCATGATACCATCCCAAACGGACTGACCTGTACCATAGCGATTATCGAAAAGATATTTACAGTAAGAGTCATTTACAGCAATCATAGGGAATGTTAATTGTTTAGCGTTCTCTAATGCATATAAACGATGTACACCTGTTGTAGTTTCTTCACTCCCCCCTAACAAACGTTCTTTTGCATCTTGTCGTGTAGTATGCAATAGATTTACTAAATCACCACCATCATCAATGATAATATGTGGTTTATGATCAAGTGCTTTATGGAGGAAGTTAAAATATTCTTCATCAGTACAATCGTACCAAGCATATACAGTAATGCCCATATCTACAAGACCTGCAGCTACATCGTCTTGTGTAGACAACGGATTGGAGCCCGTTACAATTACATCTGCACCACCGCGTTTTAATACAGTCGCAAGGTATGCTGTTTTTGCTTCCAAGTGAACACTAACAACAATTGTTTGGCCTTTGAAAGTTTGTTCTGCTTCAAAACGGTCACCTAATGTGTTTAATGTAGGCATAAAGTTAGAAACCCAATCAATTTTTTTGCGACCTTCTGTTGCTAAATTTATGTCTCTAATTAAAGATTGCATAATATCTCCTTTTACTCATACAAGTAGATACAATAAAATAAATAGTTGATAGTAAATCTACTTAGATTTATTGATATTATATAATGTTGTTAATATCGTTGTAGATACTTACTTATATAGATAATATATTGCTTATATTTTGAATGCTTAATAAGCTAATCATTAAGATAATAGATTATTTAGATTCTACAATCTGGCGTAGCTTACCGATTGATTCTTCATAATTTGGAGTCAATACTCCCTCTTCGGTGATAATCGCTGTTACAAGTTCATGAGGTGTTACATCAAATGCAGGATTAAGTACATCAATACCACTAGGGGCTGTTTGAACACCGTGTAAAGCGGTTACTTCATCATCGTTACGCATCTCAATAGGAATATCGCTACCATTTTCCAAAGTAAAATCAAATGTACTATAAGGAGCGGCTACATAAAACGGAATATTGTGGAATTTAGCTAGTACAGCCACACCATAGGTACCAATCTTATTGGCTACATCCCCTTTTGTAGTGATGCGGTCAGCACCGACGATAACGGCATCAATTAATCCATGTTGCATCGCATAGGCTGCCATATTATCTGTTTCAAGAGTAATAGGAATACCATCCTCGTAAAGTTCAAAGGCTGTGAGTCGAGCACCTTGTAATAATGGACGTGTTTCATCAGCATACACGCGTTCCAGTTGTCCATTTTCATGTAATTTACGAACAACACCAAGTGCTGTTCCTAGACCACCTGTAGCTAGTGCACCCGCATTACAATGAGTTAAGATGCGAATATTCTTTTTACCTTCAAATAATGTAGAACCTGCTTCGGCCATACGTCTATTCAAAGACACATCTTCTTCGTGAATGATAATAGCCTCTTTTGTAATGAGGTCTACTACTTCACTCATTGAGGACATACTGTCAACATTAGTTTTCACAAGAGAAATGACACGATCTACAGCCCAAGCTAAGTTGATTGCCGTAGGGCGAGTTTCTTTTAAGATCTCACTAAACTCATATAAGCTTGTAAGTTGTTCACTAAATGGCGCCTCTAAACGTCCTGCTTCCATAGCAGCTAAAATGAGACCATAACTAGCAGTTACGCCAATAGCAGGTGCGCCACGAACGCGAAGCATTTTAATAGCTTCGGCCACTTGGCGCCAATCTGTACAGTGAACGTATGTAATTTCAGTAGGCAATTTAGTTTGATCTAATAGTACCAGCGTATCTTTACGCCATTCAATATTAATCATAACTTCTCCTTCGATAAACTATTGTGTATCATTATGAGTTGATTATAGTTTAAAACCACCATATTCATGCATGCGATTATGAGCATCATAACGAGCATCCACATCGATTGCATCAATAGCTCCTAAGATAAGAGATTTTAGTTGAGCCGCCATATTGCCCATCATTTCTACAACTTCCGCATGTGTCAAAGCAGATTCAGAAATACCTGCTGCATAGTTGGTAATCATAGAGATCGTAGCATATGCCATTTCAGCTTCATTCGCTAAATTTACTTCCGGTACATTTGTCATACCTACTGTATCGCCACCGAGCATGTGGAACATTTTGATTTCTGCAGGAGTCTCAAAACGAGGGCCTTCAGTACATACATAGGTACCGCCATTATGTATCGTAAGGCCTTGTTCCGTACCTACCTTTTGAAGAATATCACGTAATTCAGGGCAGTATGGATTTGTTACATCAAGATGTGCCACTGGACGGTCCCCACCTTCATAAAACGTAGTGATGCGGTTCTTTGTGAAATCTAAGAATTGGTCAGTCAACACAAAATGACCTGGCTTAAAGTTCTCATTTAAAGAACCTACTGCTGTCGTGGAGATAATAAATGTAACGCCTAGTTTTTTGAGGCCCCAAATATTTGCACGATAGTTAATTTTGTGTGGAGGAATTGTGTGATCTTTACCGTGACGAGCTACAAAGATTACAGTTTTTCCGTGGTATGTACCTTGTACATAATCTATTTCACCATATGGTGTCATTAAGGATTCTTCATGAATATTTTCAAAGATGGACGGATCATAAACACCAGTACCACCAATTACGCCAATTGCACTCATTGTGACCTCCTATTATTAATAACTCTATCTTTTATTTTCTCATAGAATAGAAAAACAGGCTATAGGAAAAACCTAGTAGCCTGTATTTTTTCTACATATTATAAAGTTTTTATTGAATTGGACCTTTTGGGATGAACATATCTTGTAACTCTTCACGTGTGAAATGATATTTTTCATTACAATAATGGCAAACAAGCTCTGTTACGTCATCTTCCAAAATAGCATTCTTATCTTCTTCACGTAATGTCATTAGCACACTGGCAAAGCGATCATGACCACAACGACATTGGAAATGAATTGGTTCATTATATACTTCATTCACAGTTAAACCATCGAGAACGCGTTCCATAAGACCTTTACCATCTGGGTTTGCTTTCAAATATTCTGTAATAGGACCAAGTTCATTAATATTCTTTTCTACTTGTGCTAATGCTTCATCTGTAGCATCCGGTAAGGCTTGTACGATAAAACCTCCAGCTACAACCGTATGGTAATCTGGATCTACTAATACACCTAAACTAATCGTAGACGGTACTTGTTCAGATGCATATAAATAATATGCCAAATCCTCTGCTACTTCACCACTTTGAATCGGGCTTGTAGAAGTATAGTCTTGCGCTAACTGCGTGAAACGAGTCACTTGCACTTCCCCATTATGACCTACGGCAGCACCAACATCAAGCTTACCAGCATGCTTTAAAGGTACATCAACATGTGGCTCGTCTACATAGCCTCGAACCGTATTATCAGAGTATGCATCTACATGAACTACACCTAGTGGACCATCACCTTTGATACGAAGACTTACGTTTTCATGGTTTTTAAAATCACCAGCTAACAAAATAGCTCCCGTCATAGCACGACCTAAAGCAGCTGTTGCTACAGGCCATAAATCATGACGTACACGAGCTGTTTCAACTGTATCGGTTGTTACAGCTAAAGACATACGAACCCCTTCTCGGGTTGTAAAACGTTTTATATAATCCATTCTATCATTCCTTATTTCTACTGATTTTATTAAGGTATTACTTTTATATTGCTTATATAGTATATCATGTCAAATATTTAACTTTCAATAATAGAGAATATATGTTCGTCTAGTCTTATTTAAAATTAAAAGAACATATTTTCGATGATATAAAAACACCCAGTACCATAAGATACTGAGTGTTATATATACAATTCTTAGATTTGATCGATAAGGTTAACCATTTCGATTGCACCCATCGCACAATCATAACCTTTATTACCCGCTTTTGTACCTGCGCGTTCAATAGCTTGCTCAATGTTTTCAGTAGTTACTACACCAAACATAACAGGAATACCAGTTTCCAAAGATACATGTGCAATACCTTTAGCCACTTCGTTGCATACATAATCATAATGAGTAGTGGCCCCACGAATAACAGCACCTACACAAATAACTGCATCATAACGACCAGATAAAGCTGCTTTCTTAGCAATCAAAGGAATCTCATAAGCACCTGGAACCCAAATTACTGTAATATCCTCTTGTTTAACATCGTGACGAAGTAAACAATCTTCAGCGCCTCCGATTAATTTAGATGTAATGAACTCGTTGAAACGAGAACCGATAATAGCAAATTTCTTACCAGTACCTAATAAGTTACCTTCTTGAACCATCATTATGTTGACCTCCTCTATTCCATCTAAGGAAATATATATGTAACGACCGAGTTATATGGTGAAAGTTAATTAGTCTTCTAACATATGACCCATTTTTTCTTCTTTTGTTTTTAAATAGCCTGCATTAAATTTATTTGCAGCAATGATGAGTGGTACACGGCTAGTTACATTGATTCCCCAATGTTCTAAGCCATGACGCTTTTCGGGATTGTTAGTTAATAAGCGGATGCTTTTAATACCCAAGAAACGGATAATTTGAGCCGCTAAGGAATATTCACGCATATCTGCAGGGAAGCCTAATTGTTCATTTGCTTCTACTGTATCAAGGCCCTGTTCTTGTAATGCATAGGCTTTAATTTTATTGGTCAAACCAATGCCACGGCCCTCTTGTCGCATATATACAACAACGCCTTTGCCTTCTTTTTCAATAGCGCGCAACGCATTGTCTAATTGTTCGCCACAATCACAGCGCTTAGAACCAAATACATCGCCTGTTAAACATTCAGAATGAATACGGACAAGCACATTGCTACAATCTTGAACATTACCCTTTACGATAGCTAAATGCTCTTTATGATCTAATTCATTTTTAAATACAAAGATATTAAAATCACCAAATTTAGTAGGCAACTTAGAACAAGCACCAAGCTCAACCATATCTTCATGTTGTTTACGATATTCAATAAGTTCTGCTACAGAAGCAATTTTCAAATCATGCTCCTTAGCAAATTTCATCAAATCAGGTAAACGGGCCATGTCACCATCATCTTTTGTAATTTCACAAATAACGGCAGCCTCCTGTAAACCTGCTAAACGGCAAAGGTCGATAGATGCCTCAGTATGACCTTGACGTACCAGTACACCGCCCTCTTTATAGACAAGTGGGAACACATGACCTGGACGGCGAAAATCTTGAGGTTTTGCAGATGGATCTAATAATTTTTGGATTGTATAGGCACGCTCTGCTGGAGATACACCGGTTGTAGTATCTACATGGTCAACAGTAACAGTGAAAGCAGTTTCATGGTTATCAGTATTTTTAGTAACCATTGCAGGAATGCCAAACTTTTCTAACGCTTCGCGGCGCATAGGCGTACATACGATACCGCGAGCGTATTTAACCATGAAGTTAATGTTTTCTTGCGTCGCAAACTCTGCAGCAATGATAAGATCACCTTCGTTTTCACGGCTTTCATCATCAACGATAATAACAGGTTTACCAGTTTTAAGGTCTTGTAAGACTTCATTAATAGAATGTAATTGTTCGCTCATAGGAACGCTCCTTACTTATATAAATCCATTCTCTACTAAGAGGGATTGCATAGATTTTTTAGGCTTTTCTTCGGTAGGTTCACTACCAAGATTCATAAAATGACGAATATATCGTCCAGCAATATCCGTTTCTAAATTGACCTCTGTTCCAATATGAGTAAAACCTAAAATAGTTTCACTCAAAGTGTGAGGAATGATAGAGACGGAAAAACTACTTTCTGTTCGTCGCATAATTGTGAGGCTAATTCCATCGATGGTAATGGAGCCCTTATAGATAACATAATCCATAACGGATTTTGGAGTTTCGATAGTAAAGATAATGGCATTATCGGTTTGTTCACGATTAATAATACGACCTGTACCATCTACATGGCCTGCCACAATGTGACCACCAAATCTACCATTAGCAAGCATAGCTCGCTCTAAGTTGACTGGTTGATGGACTTTCAAATTAGTAAACGTAGTCATCTTAATGGATTCTGGCATCACATCCGCTGTAAATATACTATTGCCAATCGTTGTGGCCGTCAAGCACACCCCATTAACAGCTACGGAATCACCAACTTTTAAATCGCTAAAAATTTTTTCTCCTCGAATTGTTATGGTTAAGGATTTAGGGCCCTTTTTAATGTTCTCGACGCGGCCAATTTCTTCAACGATTCCCGTGAACATAAGCGCCCCTCCTTCCTTGACGATACGCTTCAATGCGAATGTTATTATCTAATACTTTAATCTTGGTGAAAGTTAGTTGTGGCGAAGCCTTTAAACTTTCAAAACCTCGACCTCCTACAGCTGGTGTTGCATCGTTACCACCAATAATGGTATTTCCAATATATGTTACGACCTTATCAAAGTTCTTCGTTTCCACAAAGGAACTGATAATTGCAGATCCACCTTCAACAAGAATAGATGTGTAACCTAGTTCACCTAGTTTTGTAAGAATATCATCGATAGATAATTTCTTAATATCAATCACAATGTCTGTGCTCTTGCTTTTACGAGTAGAAATAGATTCTACTACGGTTACTTGAGCACCAACTTGTTCTAATGCTTGTATCCGATCCTTAGGACAACCTTTAGATACGAATATATGAATCTTGCGATTATTTATTTCAAAGACGCGACTAGTAGTAGGTGTTCTACCAAGACTATCCAAGATAATTACATCTGGTTGATGAATCGTAATCGGTTCATCAAGTATGCTTTTATCTAATAACGCATCTGATAATTCACTATCCGTTAAACGACAATTTAACTGTGGATTATCTGCCAAAATTGTACCAATTCCAACGAGCATGGCATCATGCGTGGCACGCAACACATGTCCATCGCGACGAGAGGACTCATTTGTAATCCATTGAGATTGTCCAGTAGATGTAGCAATTTTCCCATCTAATGACATAGCACTTTTTATAGTGACAAAAGGCTTACCTGTCTGTATATAGGTAAAGAAATGCTCATTTAGTTCAGCACATTCATCACTACATACGGGGCAAACAACCTTAATACCTGCTTCACGAAGTAACTCCATTCCCTTTCCAGAAACTAGTGGATTTGGATCTGTACTACCTACTATTACTTTAGCTATGCCAGCCTCAATGATACGAAGCGCACAAGGTGGTGTTTTTCCATAATGAGAACATGGCTCTAATGTTACGTATAAAGTAGCACCTTTGGCATTATCACCTGCTTGATTTAGTGCATGCACCTCAGCATGAGCTGTACCAGCTTTATGGTGATAACCTTCACCGATTATTGTATTATCTTTTACCACAACAGCACCAACCAAAGGATTTGGTGAGGTGTGACCTGTGGCTAATTTTGCCAGTTCAATGGCGCGCTTCATATATACTACGTCATCCACCATATCACCTCAATAAAAAAAGGACTATTACATAGTCCTTGGGTCATCATAAATGCGCACAACAAATGTGCCTCGTCTTTTCTCATCCAGACTCTACTGTCGGTATCGGAATTGCACCGATTCATACCAAAAAGGTTCGCGGACTTTACCGCCGGTAAGGAATTTCACCTATCCCCAAAGACTTATCTATTTTGTTTATGAATTAATAGTAACACTTTTATTAATGTTATGCAAGAATAATAGTTTTGTATTGAGAAAGAATATTAAATAATTTGATTAAAATATAATTTTTAGAACACAAATACTAGAATAATATAAATAATAATATATATTTACTTTTAATATAAACATATATAAACTATGTATACAGTAAATAGTAACTTTTATCACATAATTACAAGTTAAACAAGTCTAATATAGTATATATGGTTTGAATAACCATATTTTAATGATAGTAATTATTAAATATAGGTGATAATATGGCAAAAAAACGAATTTCTGATGTACTTATAGAAGTCTTAGCCAATGCGGGCATCGAACGCATTTACGGTATCACTGGAGATAGTCTAAACTCTGTAAATGATAGTTTACGCCGCAATGGTAAAATTGCTTTTGAACATGTACGACATGAAGAAACAGCAGCCTTTGCTGCCGGTGCAGAAGCATCCCTAACTCATAAACTAACTGTATGTGCTGGTAGCTCTGGTCCTGGCAACTTACACTTGATTAATGGTCTCTTCGACTGTCATCGCAATCGTGTTCCAGTATTGGCCATTGCTTCTCACATTCCTCAATCTGAAGTAGGTTTGAACTATTTCCAAGAAACACATCCAGAAAATCTATTCAAAGAATGTTCTTGTTTCTGCGAACTTGTATCCAATCCTAAACAAATGCCGGAAATTCTATTCCGTGCTATGAACGCTGCTGTTGGTAACCAAGATGTTGCAGTTATCGTTCTTCCTGGTGACGTTGCCGTTATGGAAATGGAAATTGACGAATTACCTGTATGGACCCCACCTCGTTTACCTCATATCGTTCCACAACGAGAAGATATTGAAGAAATGGCTGCTCATTTAGAAACAGGCAAACGTATTACCCTATTCTGTGGTGCCGGCTGTGAAGGTGCCCATGACGAAGTGGTAGAATTAGCAAAACGCTTGCAAGCACCGGTTGTACATGCTTTCAGAGGTAAAGAATGGGTTGAATGGGATAATCCATATGATGTAGGTATGACTGGCCTATTAGGCTATACATCTGGCTACCGTGCTATTGAACAATGTGATACATTGGTAATGCTTGGTACAGACTTCCCTTACCGTCCATTTTATCCAGAAAATGCGAAAGTAATACAAGTAGATAGAGATCCTAGTGCTTTAGGTCGTCGCGTACCTCTTACACAAGGTATCATTGGTACTGTAAAAGATACGTTAAAAGAATTATTACCTCTTGTAGACCAACGTGGTGATACTGAATTTATCGACACAGTGCGTAAAGCGTACACTAAATTTAGAGGTGATTTAGATAGTTATGCCGTTGCCGAGCCAGATGGTGTAGCAATTCACCCTCAATACTTCGTAAATCGCCTCAATAAACTAGCAGCAGAAGACGCGATCTTTACCTTTGACGTAGGGACTCCAGTTATTTGGACTGCTCGCCATCTAAAAACAAATGGTAAACGCCGTATTTTAGGATCCTTTAGCCACGGCTCCATGGCTAATGCTATGATGCATGCTATTGGCGCTCAAAATGCTTGTCCAAATCGTCAAGTCATCTCCCTCTCTGGTGATGGTGGCTTTACAATGATGATGGGCGAAATGTTAACATTAAAACAACTTAACTTACCTATTAAAATCTTTGTATTCAATAACGAAGAACTTAGCTTTATCGCTATGGAAATGAAGGCTTCCGGCTATCTAGACTACGCTACAGACTTTGTAAATCCAGATTTCGGTAAACTTGCTGAAGCTGCTGGTATCAAAGGTGTGAGCATTCATAACTCTAGCGAAGTTGATGAAAAAATCATGGAAGCCCTTAACCATAATGGCCCAGTCATCGTTAACGTTCGCGTAGATAAACAAGAACTTGCTATGCCTCCTAAAATTGCATATCAACAAGCTAAAGGCTTTAGCAAATATTTAATAAATGCAATCCTTGATGGCCGTGGTACAGAGCTTAAAGAAATGGCCAAAACAAACTGGATGAAATATAAATCCTTATACTAATATTGCAAAATTTACAAAATCTGCCAAAATAAATAAACTGCAAAACTTTCAAAAAGAGGGGTCATCATTCGATGATACCTCTTTTATTGCATAATTTTAATCATATACTGTTATAAAACCTTCAGTCCAGCCCCTTAAATTGAGAGTAATTGTATCAATTCCTAAACAATCTAAACCATATACTTTAAATATATCCCAGGTCTTATACCACTTTAATGCTTTCTCTGCATATTCTAAAGTGCTAAATAAACCTATGTATCCAGAACATGTATAATAATCATCTATATCATAATCATACCAAACACCATAAACTTTATTGTTTATTATTTCATAACTAACTTCATTACCTATATGAGCACAATCATTTAAATAGTGAGTTGTTATAGAAAAAGAATTATCATTTAAATCAGAAAACCCAACTAATTTTTTAGACTCAGCTATTGTCGATTCAGCCAATGAAATATCCGTAAAAAATCCCAAACCAAAATACTCTGTATAAGGTAACATTTCATTTCTTTTATAGTGTGCTAAAGCTTCATATATTGGAACTCTCATAACTAACCCACTCACTGTAATATAAAAATAATATAAATATGACATTTTAATTATTTCTATCTATAATAATCGTCCTCGTAGTCACCTTTATACCGTAATCGATCGACCTCTGATGGGGACAGTATATTCCCCTCTTCATCAACATATTCTCGGAATTCGTTAAAGTATACTCCTGGAATATCTGATGCTTCTAGATTAGGCATATCCTCTAACTCAACATCCCAAAGTTCTATTTCATCCACTTGATTTTGAAGTCGCTCTATCATATTCCAAAACTCCCTAGTATCAATGATATATATTAACTGTATTGTAACAAAATATATAAAAATAAGCACTATATTCCTCTTTAGGTGTATAGTGCTTACTTTGTATGTAGTTTTTTTTGTATTAAATTATGCCCCAAAGAGTGACATTTGTTCATCTTCAGGTAGTTCACCACAGCATTTGAGGTCTTTCATAAGATCAATGATGGTATTTGATACTTTACAACGGCGTTGTAAGTCTTTTAGAGATGTAAATGGACGTTCATTTCTTTCCTCGACGATAGCATCAGCCACTGTTTCACCAAGTGAATCAATAGCTAAGAATGGTGGCAATAAAGCTCCATCCTTAATGCTAAAGCGTCTAGCTTCAGAATGTTGAATATCTACATTAATAAAACGATAGCCTCGTTGATACATTTCCATAGATACTTCCAAGGCACTCATAAGGTCCTTGTCTTTAGGGCTGGCAGCACGATCAAGAGCCTTGATACGGTTAAACTCGGTCAATTGTGTTTTAAGGTCTCCTGTCATGATTCGTAAGTCGAAGGCTTTCGCGCGAATGGAGAAATATGCTGCATAGAATGCCAATGGATGGTATACCTTAAACCATGCAATACGGAAGGCCATCATTACATATGCTACCGCATGGGCCCTTGGGAATAAATAGGAAATCTTTTTACAAGACTCAATAAACCATTCAGGAATATTATTTTCACGCATTTCTGCTTCAAATTCCGTTGTAGCTTGACCTTGTTTATTTCGTTTTTCAATCCCCTTCCCTTTACGTACGTTTTCCATAACGAAGAAGCTGTGCTTTCTATCCATACCACGATGAATCAAGAAGTTCATTACGTCGTCACGGGTGGAAATAGCTTCGTTTAACTTACAAGTTCCATTTTTAATAAGGTCTTGCGCATTATCGAGCCATACATTCGTACCATGAGAGAAACCAGAGATACGTACTAAGTCAGAGAAGGTTTGCGGACGAGAGTCTTCCAACATGCCCCGTACAAACTTCGTACCACATTCTGGTACGGCTAAGCTGGCTACCTGGTCACCTTGCAATTGTTCAGGTGTTAAACCAATCCCCTCTGTAGAGGAAAACAAGCTCAATGTCTTTGGATCATCAAATGGTATTGTCTTAGCATCGATACCTGTCAAATCCTCTAGCATACGAATAATTGTGGGATCATCATGGCCCAGAATATCAAGCTTAGTCATACGACCTTCGATGGAGTGATAATCAAAGTGTGTCGTTAATACGCCACTTTCCTTTTTATTCGCTGGATGTTGTATGGGCGTAAAATGATGCACATCCATATCTCGAGGACATACCATAATACCACCAGGGTGTTGTCCCGTAGTATTCTTTACATTTGTAAAGCCTTTCGCTAAATGTTCAAAGAATCCATTGCGGGCTTGTATATCTCGAATTTCGGCGTATTTTTTAACATAACCAAAAGCAGTTTTATCAGCTATAGTACCAATTGTACCGGCTTTAAATACATTGTCACGACCAAATAGTTCTTCCGTATATTTGTGAGCTTTTGCTTGGTAATCACCGGAGAAGTTAAGGTCAATATCTGGAACCTTGTCACCTTCAAAACCAAGGAAAATTGCAAATGGAATATCATGTCCATTTGTTTGTAAAGCATGACCGCATTCAGGACAGTCTTTACGAGGCAAGTCAAAGCCCCCTGCATATTCACCCTTTTCAAAGAATTCTGAATATTTACAGTTAGGGCATACATAATGAGGCGGTAATGGGTTTACCTCTGTAATCTCAGACATGGTAGCGGCAAAGGATGACCCTACGGAACCACGGGAACCTACGAGATACCCATCATCAAGAGATTTTTTTACCAGCTTATGAGCGATGTAATACAATACGCCGTAACCATTGGAAATAATACAATCCAATTCATAATCGAGACGTTCTTGTACGACACGAGGCAATGGATCACCATAAATAGCCTTCGCATTTCTATAGCACATTTCTGTGAAAGCTTTGTCAGCACCTTCAATCTTAGGTGAATATGTACCATCAGGCACTGGCTTAATATCTTCAATGCTATCATTAATAGCACGTGTATTAGTAACGACTACTTCGTATGCTTTCTCTTCGCTTAAATAAGGGAAGGACGCAAGCATTTCATCTGTAGTACGTAAATGTAAATCTGGCTGTTCGTCTGCATCTGGATAACCACATGCAGTTAACATGATTTCACGATAAATTTTTTCTTCTGGTGTCAGGTAGTGAACGTCACAAGTAGCACATACAGGTTTGTTTAAGGCTTCTCCTAATTCGATAACGGTCTTATTCATATCAATAAGTGCCTGCTCGTCGGGCATGAGACCTTTACGAACCAAAAACGTATTGTTAGTATGTGGTTGAATCTCAAGATAATCGTAGAAGGATGCTACTTCCAAAAGCTCTTCTTTTGTAGCTCCACGAACAATGGATTGCATAAGCTCCCCTGCTTCACAGGCAGAACCGATGATAATACCTTCACGATGTTCTTCAATAACGGAGCGAGGCAAACGCGGACGAACTTTGTAATGTTCAAGGTGAGAAATGGAAATCATTTTATATAAATTACGCAAACCAACCATATTCTTAGCTAATAAAATAATATGGTAACGTTTATCTTTTTCTTTCTTTTTCTTTTTATCTAGTACAGGCTCTTCATCTTTTATTACCGTTTCATCTTCGATGAGGTAACCTTCTACACCATAGATAACTTTAACACCTAACTCCTTACCAAGAGCTTGCGCTTCTGGGAAGGCTTGTACTACGCCATGGTCCGTAATAGCCACCGCAGGATGGCCCCATTTTTTAATTGTTTTAAACAAGTCTTTTACAGATACAAGAGCATCTTTATCACTCATCTTGGTATGTAAGTGGAGTTCCACACGAGAGTCCGGACGATTTTCAGTTCGTTCCACACTAGTAGTTTCTATTGCTTCAATACTGCGAATAGAAAGAATATAATCCTTGTCAAAACGATCATCAAAGCTAACACTACCTTGTACGCGAACCCGTTGTAAGCCTTTTAGTTGTTTTAGTAATTCATCCCCTTCTTCAGGACTGTTCGTAAACTTGATAAATTTAATGCTATTTGTATCATCTACAATGCTGCCGTTAACGATACTTTTACCCGTCTTAGTATCACGTTTATCTAAACCAACAAAGACACCTTCAAAAATTACACTAGGTGTATCCAAGGTGCCCATGATTTTAGATGTGACCCCTTCAATTTTAGGTCCTAAAATCATGCCTTCATCAGTAGGTGCATCCTTTGGTACACGACGAGGATATTTACCATCCCCTTCACTTCCTTTAGCCGTAGATTTTGTAGTTTTTTTAGGTCCAAAGCCTTTGCTTGCTTTAGGTGTACTGCTCACAGATGCGATAGTATCACTACTGCTAGATTCGGCAGCCGTATGATTAGAACGAGACACAACAACTGGACTATTGTTGAAATAGCCTAATTCAATAGCTTCTACAAATGGGGCAAAATCATCTTCGTCTACATCATCATATTCATGTTGTTGGTCATAACCCGCAAAAGACTTGCCTCTAGGTTCTTGATTTTTAGCCTCTTCAGCTTCACGTTGTGCTTCAGCCGCTTCAATCCATTCACCAGCACCACAGCCACCGCCATAATAATAGGTATCTAACCCTTCACCCGTTTCAGTATCTACTTTCCAAGCAAAGCAACAAGCTGTATCTGTATTTGTTGGAATATCATCAAAAGAGATATTTTTTTCCTTATACCATGCAGACAACCTTTCACGTAGACTAAGCAATGTGGAAAATGCAGAGTCTGCTGCTTGAATCGTCACATGTTGGCTATGACAGTTCACATAGAAGGATGATTTCTTATTCTGTTTTGGTACAACACGATAACGTACTTTCATTTTTATCCCTTATACCCACAGTAGGTAATACAT
The DNA here is from genome assembly GCF_040097785.1 of Veillonella parvula. Classification (GTDB taxonomy): domain Bacteria; phylum Bacillota; class Negativicutes; order Veillonellales; family Veillonellaceae; genus Veillonella; species Veillonella parvula_D. The sequence goes on from NZ_JBBNNS010000001.1 coordinate 383,668, forward strand.
AAATCTCTAAATCGCCAAATATCGCCCTTGCTGCTACGGCTATCTAATATAATCTCATAAAGCCCTTTTAATAAAGCTCGTAGAGCCTTAATTGAAATTCTCGGACTCGCCTCGTAAGCTAGCTTAATCGGATATGGTTTAAATGACGAATCATGATCCTTACATAAGTTTTGTATGGCTTGAACAGACATACCCACTTGGCGACATTCGCTAACTAGCAACTGTAAACGTAATTGCCCCTCAATATAGCTCATAGCACGGTCTAATTCTTTATAGCCGAACATAAATGGAAATAGTTCAAGTAATGTATCGATATCTCTTTTTAATAGAGCCTCTTTAAAAGTAAAAATGTTTTTGGCTCCATAGTCACTACCGTTTTCTTCGAGAAATTCTTTGGTAATAACCTTTTCCCCAGTAATCTGTAAAAAATATCGGTCAAACTCAGTTCTCATAAAAGAAACAGGTACCTCTTGCCACAAATCAATGAGATGAGCCACATATTCCTGTGCATCAGGCGTCATTTTAAAGCCGTTAGACGTACAGTACTGACGTATCCACATCACGAGGTCTGCCCCTTCAAGACGCTTACATTGATGATTTGGTATTTTTTCTAAAATCTCTTTATTCTGCTTAATACGTTTATCAATCATATCATGATAAATCAAAACGATAGGATTATCTCCATTATATTCCAAGAGGAGTTCATACAATGGAATCCAAGCATCACTATTTTTGCCACTTTTACGAATGATAGGCAAATTAACTAAACAGAAGACCTTTTGATCGCCAAAAAGTGAATCTTCACATAGTTTTTCACTTATTTTTTGTGGGCCCACCTCATCATCTAATACAGTCACTGGAAGGTCTGGATAGGCACTTAAAAATTTACGTTTTTCTTCTTCAATTAATTGTGGTTCGTCGCCATAGATGAGTTGAATATGTGCCATGTTCCCTCCTTTCACAGATAGATATCTTTAATAAAGCTGTATCCCATTATATACATATGTTCTGATGATGGATCCACATCGCGTAAAGCACCATGAGGACTACTAAACAAAACAGTACTACGCGGTGAAATACGATCAATTTCATGCATTACACTAAATCGACTCGTTATAAATAAAACATTAGCCTTATCATTTAATTTTAGATTTTTTTCTCTACTTTGTCCATTATATACGACTATTTGGTTCATACCATTTTTATATATTACCCTTGCCGAACCGTTACTGTGAAAGTACTTAACTTTTACCATTCTAGGATTCATGCCATATGCCCTAATAGTTTGATTAATTAGACTTTCATTAGGCATTGTTTTAATATAATCTGGTGCATCGATTAACAAATATGCCTGTTCATGGTTTGGTGCTATACACAGCAGCACATTACACTGTTTCATAGGAATATAATGGATTAACGTATTCTTGTGATGATGAGTCACATAGTATGAAACACCATAGGCTGCAACCATGCATAATAAGGACATTACTACATATACAGTATACTTCTTCTTATGTGTCAAAAAGTACGTAAACAGACCTAGTAAAGTATAATATACATAAACACAATAAAGATGCATCATACCAAGCCAAAGTAAACTATCACTACTCCCTAAGACATGATTTAAATATAACGATATGCGTAATAGTACATCTATCAAAGACCATGGAAAAGATATAGACATTACATAGCTAATAACAGTGCTTATAAAGATTAAAATGATGGATATATCTAATATAGGTGCTACTATGCAAGCTGCTAATAAACTAGCAATACTAATATAGTGAAAGTAATACAGCTGTAGCGGCAAGATGAGCAACTGTGCTGACACACATAAAACAAGGGGTGTTTTAATCCATTTTGGTAGCCATTGTATCCGTTCATATAGTACCTTCCCCCATATAAGTAAACCATAGGTTGCACCAAAGGATAGTTGAAAGCTTACATCAAACAAAGAAAAAGGATCATATACAAGACATAGTATAGCGCATATACATAAAGCCTGTTTAGCTTGATATAATCGTCCTTTTACATAAGCCATGCACATGAGTATACTCATCATCGTTGCACGTATAACAGGTGCATCTCCACCAACGATACAGCAATATATACAAGCTACTAATATACCTAAAATTAAGCATGTGCGCTTCCCTAATTTAACGAGTCTTCCTAAACCGTAAATTAAGGCTAATAGCAGTGCAATATGTGAGCCAGAGATAGATAAAATATGGATGAGACCCGTATAAGCAAAATCTTTCATTCGCTTTTCCCCTAGCTCACTATAATGACCACCCAAGCATAAGGCTTGTGCTAATACCTTTTGTGGACCATCTAGATTACTAGCAATATTTTTTTCAATAGATTCTCGTATTTGACCACATAAATATAAACTTTTTCCATATAGTTTTTCAGAAAATGTTTCTTTAAAGTGGAATGCTTGTAAATCTTTATTAGTAGCAGATCGATATACACCATCATAGATTCGACCTCTTGTATTAGAGCTCATATATCTGCCTCTAAGATTAATGCGTCCTTCCTCTTCAATGAGAAATAAGCTTTTTGGTGTACCTTCAATTATTGCTTGTTCCCCTAGCCGTATTGTATACTTTGTAGCAGATACCTTTGAGTAAATCTGTAATCGACCCTGTGCCTTAATATAGTCATTTTTAGCAGAATCTTTATAGGGATGTAATCCATGTAACTCTACATTATATTTGTAATATTCCTGTCCATCTAGATTTACTATTTCAGGAGATGATACAACAGTACCTAGATATTCTCCTTCTTGCTGTAAATAGTATGATGTATAGCTACTATAATTAATAATTTGTAAGTCTGTATGATAATAGGATAATCCCATTGCAGCAAAAACTAATATTAATAAATTGGCATATAAACGCCACCTACAATAAGATTGCATTATTTTAATAACAGTTACACCAATAATAGCTAAGGCAATCGCAAAAATATAATGCATTTGACTAAGTACGGGATAATATTTACCATATCCTAATATAGTGCCAATTATTATAGATCCCAATATAGTATGTGCCCATTGGCTATAAGTTATAAATGGCTTTGTATTAACTAAAACTTGAGTATTGAAGATTGATTCCTCAAACGCTCGTTCTGTATTCCTAAATTTAGATTGTAATTTTATCTTTAATCTTCTTAAATACGCCATCACCGATGCCCTTCACCCCCTTGATACCTTCAACGGATGTAAAGGGTCCTTTTTGTGAACGATACTCTTCAATTCTTTTTGCCATAGCGGGTCCTATGCCTGGTAATGCATCAAGATCTTTTGCAGAAGCTGTATTGATATTAATTTTGTTACCGCGCAATAAAACCTCTGGATTGCCGTGGAAGTTAAATACTATGTGGATATGATCTCCCGCATTAACCGACTTTGCCATATTAACTGATTCTACATCAGCATAAGGTAATAGCCCACCTGCTAACTGAACTACATCACCTACAGTAGCACTACTTTCAAACTCATATAAACCAGGTGAAACTACGGCGCCCGTAATATAAGCTATAGGTTTGTTGGATGTTTGTTCAACAGTTGATATAGAAGAATTTCCATCTATTGCTCCTTCAACTAAGACAGAATCGCTTTCATCTGTTATAATAGGCCATAGGAAATAAATTCCTACTAAAACACATAGGATTAATATAATTGTCATATATGGCTTCAATTTTACTTTCATAGTGCACCTCCTACTGAAAGAATTCCCTATGAAAAAGTAAACTCCTATCGTTGACTCTATTGGTCACACCAGCAGGAGTTTCATAATTGATGTCGAATATAAGGAGATACAATGAATCAAGAAACATTAAAAAAATACGCCCATACCTTGTTAAAATATGGCGTAAATTTACAAGAAGATCAAACTCTTGTTATTTCTGTAGATGTGGAAAACAAAGACTTTGCAGTTATCGTCACAGAAGAAGCATATGAATTAGGTGCCAAAGAGGTTGTCCTCAACTGGAGATGTTCTCCAATCGCTCGTCAACATTTATTACATGCTAAGGAATCTGTATTACAAAGACCGGCTAACTGGATTCCTGAATTCTACAAGCAATACATCGATGATAAGGCCGCTTTCTTATCTTTGATTAGTGCGAATCCAAAAGCGTTAGAAGGTATTCCAACAAATCGTATTTCACTACAATCTCGCAACTTAAATAAAGCTTTATCCTTCTACCATACAGCGATTATGAAGTCCTCTGTTACGTGGTGCGTTGCTTCTGTACCAACTGTTCTATGGGCAGATTTACTTGGCTATGAAGGTACAGATGAAGAGAAAATTGAACAACTATGGGCTACCCTATTAAAACTTTGCCGTATTGAAGGTGTAGAACCGAAAGACACATATCGTCATCACATGGCAAAATTGCGTCACCGCTGTGAAGCATTGAATAAATTAGACTTAAAGGCATTGCGTTATACTTGTAAAAATGGTACTGACCTCTTATTAGAATTACCAGAAGGTCATATATGGCTAGGTGGTGAAGAATCTTCAAAAGATGGCACTATTTTTAATGCCAATATTCCTACAGAGGAAGTTTTCTCCGCACCCCAATATAATGGTGTTAATGGTATTGTATACAGCACAAAACCTTTAATTTACCATGGCAATACTATTTCTGATTTCTCCTTTACTTTCAAAGAAGGTAAAATCGTTGATTATACTGCAAAAGAAGGTTATGAAGTATTAAAAGAGTTAATAGAAACCGATGAAGGCTCCCACTACCTCGGCGAAGTTGCTTTGGTGGACCACTTCAGCCCAATTAGCCAATCTAACCAAATTTTCTACGAAACATTGTTTGATGAAAATGCATCCTGCCATTTAGCGATTGGTGCATCTTATCCTACATGCCTCAAAAATAGTGATGGTTTATCTGAAGAAGAATTAAAAGAACGTGGCCTTAACTACTCCTTAACACATGTAGACTTTATGATTGGTGATGAACATATGAATATTAAAGGCTACACTCGTGATGGCCAAGAAGTAGACATTATGATTGATGGCCGTTTACAAGTATAAACATGACTACAGTGTAATCCTACATTGGATGATAGTAAAAACTGTACGTTCAATCTAACGGATCTGGTTGATATCAATTTATAATAGAAAACTACATATAAAAGAGCCCCTATATACAAGCGTATATAGGGGCTCTTATTAGTGGTAAAAAATTATTATATCACAATGTAATATTCAATGTGCGGCCTGTAGATTTGTATTCAATAATGTCTACACCTGCGGTTTTCAACATCCGTTTGGATGCTTTTACTTCTTTTGTATCCTTATAGAGATCATCGCGATAGATAACGGCTTTAATACCACTTTGAATGATGGCTTTCGCACATTCATTACATGGGAAAAGCGTTACATATATTTTAGAGCCCTCTAAAGAACCGCCACGATAATTCAAAATTGCATTCAGTTCACTATGTACGGTATAGAAATACTTATTATCATCAGCTGTATCACGTTCCCATGTGAAATCATCATCACTGCAATTCAAAGGCATACCATTATAACCAATGGACAAGATTTTATTATCATTACTAACAATACATGCACCAACTTGTGTATTTGGATCCTTAGAACGTTGTGCTGCCAAAATGGCAACACCCATGAAGTATTCATTCCAGGAAATATAATCGCTACGTTTTGCCATAATTACCTCACTTAAAATAAGCCCCCTTCTACCTATGTAGTTGGGGGCTTACAATATTAAACAAATAGAATATCCTTATTTAACAACGATATTTACAAGTTTACCAGGTACGTAAATAACTTTTACGATATTCTTACCTTCTATAAATTCTTGAACACGGCTAGATTCTTTGGCCAATGTTTCTAATTCTTCTTTTGTAATACTTACGGAAACAGTAAGTTTATCACGAACTTTACCATTTACTTGTAATACTACTTCTACTTCATCTACAACGAGAGCTGCCTCTTCGTATACAGGCCATTTTTCAGTATGGATGGATGTAGTTTCACCCAATTCATGCCACAACTCTTCTGTCATATGAGGAACAAATGGTGCTAAAAGAAGCAATAAGGAATGTGTCAATTCATTAGCTAATGCGCTATTGATTGTTTCTGCTTTATCCTTATGAGCGTACATAGCATTTACAAGTTCCATGATAGCAGAAATAGCAGTATTGAAGTTGAAGTTGTTATCGAGGTCTTCTGTTACCTTTTTGATAACACGGTGTAATTCACGACGCAATCCGAATTCGTCTTTTGTAAGATCACCAGTTACATTTTTCTTAGCCTCTTCGTTGTACGCATCAACAATACGCCATACACGGCCTAAGAAACGATAAGAACCTTCAACACCTTGGTCAGACCAATCAAGGTCACGATCTACAGGCGCTGCGAATAGAATAAACAAGCGAGCAGTATCTGCACCATAAGTATTGATAATTTCTTCAGGAGAAACTACATTACCTTTAGATTTAGACATTTTACTGCCTTCTTTAAGAACCATACCTTGTGTCAACAAGCCACGGAATGGTTCATTTGCATCGATAAGGCCTAAATCGTGAATAACTTTCACAAAGAATCGAGAGTACAATAAATGCAAGATAGCATGTTCAATACCACCGATATATTGGTCTACATTCATCCAGTAGTTAGCGATTTTTTTATCGAATGGAGCTTGATCGTTTTTAGCATCTGCATAGCGCAAGAAATACCAAGAAGAATCGATAAATGTATCCATTGTATCTGTTTCACGACGTGCAGGGCCACCACACTTAGGACATGTAGTATTTAGGAAGCTTTCAGATGTAGCTAATGGAGATACGGCACCAGATTCAAATTTAACATTCTCTGGCAAGCGTACTGGCAACTCTTCTTCAGGAACGAGTTGTTCACCACATTTTTCACAATATACTACAGGAATTGGCACGCCCCAGTAACGTTGACGAGAAATCAACCAGTCACGAAGGCGGAAGTTTACTTTACCTTCACCAATACCGCGTTCATTAAGAGCAGCTGTAATATTTTTACGAGCCTCTGCAGATGTTTGGCCGTTATAATCGCCAGAGTTAACTAGAATGCCATCTTCATGGTACCATTCTTGCCATTTTTCAAGGCTATATTCTTCGCCTTCACAAGCTACAACCTGTTTAATTGGCAAATCGTATTTATGAGCAAATTCCCAGTCACGTTCATCATGTGCAGGAGAACCCATTACAGCGCCTGTACCGTAGTCTACTAATACATAGTTAGCAATCCAAACCGGTACTTGTTCGCCAGACATAGGGTTTACTGCATAAGAGCCTGTGAACATACCTTCTTTAGGTGCCTCTGTAGATGTACGGTCGATATCGCTCATATTCCGCATACGTGTAATAAAAGCTTCTAATTCAGCTTTATTAGGAGCGTTTTCAATAATGCGTTCTACATATGGATGTTCAGGAGCCAGTACTACATAGCTTACGCCATAAATTGTATCTACACGGGTCGTATACACAGATACACGTTCATTAATAGACGGTACTTCAAAGGAAAACTCCGTACCTTCTGAGCGGCCAATCCAATTCTTTTGCATCAATTTAACGCGTTGTGGCCAGTGATCAAGAGTATCCAAATCAGTTAACAAGCGATCTGCATATTCAGTGATGCGCAAGAACCATTGAGACAAGTCTTTTTTCTCAACTGGGTTATCACAGCGCCAGCAAGCACCATCGATGACTTGTTCGTTTGCCAATACAGTATGACAAGTTTCACACCAGTTTACTTTAGCTTCTTTTTTGTACGCTAAGCCTTTTTTATAAAATTGTTGGAAGAACCATTGAGTCCATTTATAGTAATCTTCTTTGCAAGTCGCTACTTCACGGTCCCAATCGTAGGACAAACCAAGAGCTTTTTGTTGTAATTTCATGTTCTCGATATTATCAAGAGTCCATGTTTTAGGTGCAATACCATGTTTGATAGCCGCATTTTCAGCAGGCATACCAAAGGAGTCCCAGCCCATTGGATGCAACACGTTGAAGCCCTTCATTTTTTTGAAACGAGCTACTACGTCACCGATGGAATAGTTACGCACGTGACCCATGTGTAAGTTACCAGATGGGTACGGGAACATTTCTAATACATAGTATTTTTCTTTAGATTCATCATATTCTGTTTTAAATGTATGGTTATCTTCCCAATACTGTTGCCACTTTTTTTCAATATCTTGGGCTACATACTTTTCGTTCATGTAGGGGCCTCCTCATATGGTCAACCTCATAGGTTGCCATTTTATAATTAATATTTTTATTTTACTACGTACTGTAAAAGCAGTCAAACACTAGCGTTTTACGACTTGAATAGTTTTTATTAAATCATTTTTAGGGCTTGTATTTTGATCAGAACTATGACTAGTATATAAATCATTTTGCTCTTTAACAGTTTGTTTATTGTGTTCTTTTCTAGCTTTAGCCTCTTCTTCTAAGCGTTTTTTCTCAGCTTTTACTTTTTCAACTTCTTCTTTTGCTTTGCGTTTAGCAGCTTCTTTCTCTTCTTTAGCTTTCCGTTTTGCTTCCGCTTTAGCTGCTTTTTCTTTTTCTTTTTCTTCTAAGCGTAATTTGTATTGTTCAAGCTTTGTTAATGGTTTAGCTTCTTGAACTACAGGTTCAGGAACAACTGCTGTAGGAGATTTAGGAATACCACGTCCTAAGTCTTTTTCTTGAATCATAGTAATCGTAGAAATATCTTCAAACCCTTTACGCCATGCTGCAAACCCACCAAGGTGTAATTCTTTTACCAGATCAAGTTTTAAGCCTAACGATGTATTATCTTCAAACCAAATACGATCTGAACCAGAAGCTGTTGGAATAGATAAATAGTATAACTTTAATCGATCGTCCCAAGTCATTTTATCTCTGTAATTAGCAAAGTAATTACTTGTATTCTTCATAGCCAATGTCTCGCTTTTTGCATAACCATTCGTTTCATGCCATAAGCGCATATAGAATGGTACGCCTAATATTAACTTTTGAGAAGGAACTTCAGATAGCATTCTTTCTGTATGACTACGGACCCAAGGATAACTTGCAACAGGACCTGCAGTAGTACTCTTAGCCCAAGTTTCGTCATACGCCATAAGAACTACATAATCTACTGTATCTGCCAAAGCTTTACGGTTATACACTAATGACCATTCTGGACTATCAGAATAGCCAGTCACATCGATAGAAGTTTTAATATTATACTGATGTAAATGATTAGACAAATATGCTACAAATGTTGTTAAACGATCACGATCAGCATAATTAATGTTTTCAAAGTCAAAGTTATAACCATCAAACCCATATATATAGGCATATTGAACAAGGTTATGAGCAAATTTCTTCCATACCGATTGATCCGACAAAATACCACTTGTAAAATTAGAGTCAAACCGATTAGTAATTAACGGCCAAATATGATAGCCTTTATCCTTATACGCTTTCACATAATCAATATTTACATTTGAACTTGCTTCTAAACCTAAGCTATGCAATTTAAACCAACTTGGAGAAATAATATTATCACCACTCGTATTGAGTTTTGCCTGATACGGAATTCCCTCTGTTGTCCATGGATCAAAAGCCCAAGCCAATGGTGTTTGCAATGTATAAGGTGCTTTCACCGTAGATGCTTCTGGTGCAGGTCCTAAAATAAGTTGACCATTATTTTTTGTATAACTAACACCCAGCATAGCTGGCTCAGACTCAATATCTACATAGGATATACCATCTTTTTTGGTAATGGGCAATTTAACAGGTTCACCTACGGCTGCAGGATTTAAAATAACCGTATCACCTTGTAATTCACTTTGTGGAATATATACTGTATATGCTGTTTTATATTGATTTGCTTCGTAATGACGTGTAGTAGTGGCTAAAAATTGATCTAATGGTACCAATACCTCTGCTTGTACGATTGTACTAGATAATGCAGACATTACTAAAGCTGTTAATGATTTTATAATAGTAGATTTACGAATCATGTACTCTCCTAATTCTAGGTCCCATACTGGGATACAATACCAATCTCTATATTATACCATATTATATATAGTTCATCTCTTTTCTTGCATGAAGGATATATGTAATTTATAATTTAATTTATGTACTAATAAAAAATTATCACATAAGGAGTTTTGTATGCATCAATATTTATTTTTCATAGGGGACTTCCCTATTAGAGCCTATGGTACCATGTTAGCTTTGGCTATCATTTGTGGTGCCTCTGTTGCCTATGTACTTTTGAAAAAGGATGGCCGCGGTTGGCATGAACACATCATCGACTTTTCCATTACTGTAGCCGTAGCTGGTCTCATCGGTGCTCGTCTATGGGACGTATTCTTCTTTGATTGGGATTATTACGGTAATCATTTATTAGAAATTCCCTTTGTTTGGCAAGGAGGTATGGCCATTCAAGGTGGCGTGGTACTAGGCACAATTGCTGGCTATTGGTATCTTCGTAAAAACAAAATTGACTTTTGGGCTTTTGCCGATTTATTTGCCCCTGCATTGATTTTAGCTCAATCGGTAGGCCGTATGGCAAACCTTTTAAACGGTGATGCTTTCGGTCATCCTACGGGTGGTAATTATGGTATTATCTATCCTGAAAGTACCCTTGCCTATCGCACCTACGGTAATCAGCCGCTTTGGCCTGCCGAAGTATGGGAAGGTCAAATTGATATTCTCATCTTTGTAGCCCTTCTATTATTTGGATCTTTCAAACATGCTAAGGGCCAAGTGTTCGTACTATATGCCATTCTCTATTCTACGGCTCGCTTCTTCTTAGAGTTCTTACGTGGCGATTACGTAAACTTAACGCTAGGTTTAAAATCTGCTCAAATGACGAGTTTAATAGCCATCATTGTAGGTATCTGTGTATTCATTTATCTAGGCTATCTTGAAAAGAAAAATCAAGCTGTTATAGTAGCTACAGAATCAACAACAAAAACTAAAAAACGTAAATAATAAATACAAAAATACTTAACAAAAAAGTCCTACACTCATGGGTTTTACCTATGAATGTAGGACTTTTACTATTTTTTGAAATAAAACTATTTCTTAAAAGGCTATTTCTTATAAATTTTCTTTAGCTTTTAGAGCATCCAGTTCTTCTAAAGCACGATTTGCAATCAGTGCATTTTTTTCTTTTTTCTTGCGTACTTTTTGAGGCCATGGATCCATGATGCCAAAGTTGACATTCATCGGTTGGAAGTTAGAGCCTTCGTAGTTAGAAATATAGTGACTAAGGGAACCGATAGCCGTCGTCTTAGGAAACTCAATAAATGGTTGTTCCTCTAAGTAACGGTCTACTTGTAGGCCTACCATTAGACCACTAGCAGCAGATTCTAAATAACCTTCAACTCCAGTCATTTGACCAGCAAAGAATAAACGCGGTTCCTTTTTAAGCTGGAATGCATGATTCAATAACTCAGGAGAATTGATATACGTATTGCGATGCATAACACCATAACGAATAAAATCGGCATTTTCAAGGCCTGGAATCATACCGAATACACGCTTTTGCTCGCCCCATTTTAAATGAGTTTGAAAGCCTACCAAATTAAACATGGTACCTTCTTTATTCTCCTTACGCAATTGCACAACTGCATAAGATTCCTCATCGGTGCGTTTATCCACTAAGCCCACAGGCTTTAAGGGCCCATAACGCAATGTATCTTCCCCACGGCTCGCCATAATTTCTACGGGCATACAGCCTTCAAAGTAGATTTCCTTTTCAAAATCTTTTGGTTGTACGGCTTCAGCCGTTGTAAGCTCATGCCAGAACGCTTTATATTCTTCTTCGGTCATAGGACAGTTAAGATAATCCGCATCGCCCTTATCATAACGTGAGGCAGCAAAAACTTTATCATAGTTTAAGGATTCAGCCGTTACAATAGGTGCAGCAGCATCGTAGAAGTAAAAGCCTGTTTCACCAGTTAAGGCCTTAATCTTATCTCCTAATGCTTCAGATGTAAGCGGACCAGATGCAAAAATAACAGTTGCTTCTGTAGGAAGTTCAGTGACCTCTTCTAGATGAACTGTAATATTAGGATGACCTTTTACTTTTTTCGTCACCATTTCACTAAATAAATGACGATCAACGGCTAAAGCACCACCTGCAGGAACAGCAGTTGCATCAGCACATTCCATAATGATGGAACCGAGACGACGCATTTCTTCTTTCAAAAGACCTACCGCATTTTCAATATTACCAGCGCGCAACGAGTTACTACATACGAGCTCTGCAAATTGATCTGTTTGGTGCGCAGGAGAACTCTTAACAGGACGCATTTCATATAAGTCTACATGAATGCCTCGGTTAGCAAGCTGCCAAGCTGCTTCGGATCCTGCAAGGCCTGCACCAATAACGATAACATTTTTATGATTCAATTGTAGTTTCCTCTTTTTTAGCTTTGCTAGACTTTTTAGATTCTTTTACAGTTTCTTCACTAGCTTCGCTTTTTTTCTTTCTTGTTTTCTTTGGTGGCCTAGTAGGACAAGTTTCATTGGAACAGAACTTTTTAACTGTACCATTTTTATATGTCTTTTCAACCATTATAGAACCACATGTTTCACAGAAATCATGAGTTGGCTTATCCCATAATGTAAAGTCGCATTGTGGGTATCGATTACAGCCATAGAAAATACGCCCACGACGAGACTTGCGTTCTACGATTTCCCCTTCTTTACATTTAGGACATGTTACACCAGTTCCTACTGTAATAGGTTTAGTATTTTTACATTCCGGGAAGTTAGAACATGCTAAGAACTTACCGTAGCGACCAAATTTATATACCATTGGGCTATTGCAAAGTTCACAGATTTCATCACTTTCCATAGATGCAATTTCAATGCGGTCTACGTCACTTGCATCTTCTAGCTCTTGCGCAAAGACCTCGTAGAAATCAGATAATACTTTTACATACGTATCCTTGCCAGACGCAATAGCATCTAGTTCTTCTTCTAGATCACGGGTAAAGCCAGTATTGATGATTTTTTCAAAGTATGCAATCAAGAAATCTACCACCACAAAGCCTAGCTCTGTAGGCACGAATTGTTTATTCGTATTTTCCACATAGTTACGGCTTACGATAGTATCTAGAATTGGTGCGTATGTACTAGGGCGACCAATGCCGAGTTCTTCTAATGTCTTGATAAGACTCGCCTCGGAGTAACGTGGAGGTGGTTGTGTGAAATGTTGTTCAGGCAATACCTCTACCGTATGGGCAGCATCATTCTTTTTTAAAACAGGTAATTGAGGTACATCCTCTTTTTTTGCATCTTCATAAACGGTACTGAAACCTGGGAAGATAACACGAGAGCCAGTCGCTTTAAATGTATAGTCATCTTTTACATTCAACTCTATCGTTGTGGATTCATTTAGTTGCGGCGCCATTTGGCTAGCCATAAAACGATTCCAAATCAACGTATATAGCTTAAGTTCATCACGACTCAAGAATGGTTCCACCATTTTAGGTGTTAACTCGAGAGATGTAGGACGAATAGCCTCATGCGCATCTTGTGCAGAACCCTTAGAGCCGTACACATTTGGTTTAGACGGATAATAGTCTTCCCCATAATTGCGAAGAATAAAGTCCTTAGCCATAGCTTGCATCTCTTTAGAGATACGCGTAGAGTCTGTACGCATATATGTAATCAAACCTACGTGGCCATAGGAGCCAATTTCTAAACCTTCATATAAATGTTGAGCAATCATCATCGTACGCTTAGCACCAAAGTTCAATTTACGCACACCATCTTGTTGCAAGGTAGATGTTGTAAATGGAGGTGCCGCTTTACGAGAACGCTTGCGCTTTTCAATATTAGTCACTACTGCATCTTCATTGCCAATAGCATCAACTATGGCTTGTGCATCACTTTCAGTAGTAATATCGATTTTTTCACCTTTAATATGGGTTAATTCCGCTGTGAAAGCCTCTTTTTTAGGCGTTTCAAAATTGCCTTCAATAGTCCAATATTCTTGTGGCACGAAAGCTTGAATTTCTCGCTCTCTTTCACAGATAAGTCGAACTGCAACGGATTGCACACGACCTGCACTGAGGCCTTTACAAACCTTTTTCCATAATAAAGGACTCAATTTATAGCCTACGATACGGTCTAATACACGGCGTGCTTGTTGAGCATCTACCATGTTCATATCGATAGTACGTGGAGAACCTAATGCTTCTGCTACCGCATTTTTAGTAATCTCATTGAACGTAATACGGCATGTAGATGTAGGATCTACATTTAGAATGTACGCTAAATGCCAAGAAATAGCTTCCCCTTCACGGTCAGGGTCAGTTGCAAGCAATACGGCACTGCTTTCATCAGCATAAGAAACTAGTTCATCAATAACCTTTTTACGTGTTACCAAATTACTATAGCGCGGCGTGAAATCATGCTCTATATCGATGCCCATTTGAGATTTAGGCAAATCTCGTAAATGGCCCATACTCGCTTTTACAACGTAGTTGGGACCTAAGAATTTTTCAATTGTTTTAGATTTAGCAGGAGACTCTACGATTACTAATACTTTGCCATCAGGATTATATACGCGAGGTTCGCGTTGCTCCGGTGGCACTGAAGTTTGTAGTACAGATTTATCCCGTACAATCCCCATTGGAGTAAGGGCTTCCTTAGCTACCTTACGCTTTATCGTAGTACTTTCTTTCTTAGTATTTTTCTTTTTTGTGTCATTACTAGTACTAGCTGCTTTCGGCTCGCCAATAACGATAGATCGTTTAATGGACAAGTATATCACTCCTAGTCATATTAATATAGCCTCTCGGCGGATGATTCTCTATAGCCCCTTCCATTTCTAACTCTAGTAATAAGGGCTGTAGTTGTTGTAATGGAATACGAGTAGCTTTCAAAATATCACTAACCGTAATACATCGATCATGAGGTATTTCACTCAATATTACACTCCTATCCACATTAAAGCTTAACATAGAGCACCCTTTTCTATCAACACTTTGACTATGATTCCCTATTTGAACGCTATCTTTTACACCTTTATTTTCATTATTCCTTGTTGGTAAAAATTTTTGTTCACTAGAAAAATATTCCCGCAATGTTAAATGATATTGTTCAACTATATCCTCATACCCAGTAAGTACATATGCACCATTTCTCATTAGAAATTTATTTCCATCAGCCGTATGGTCTAATAGATTACATGGTACCACAAATACATCTCGACCTTCACTAACCGCCATATCTGCCGTAATCAAAGAACCACTACTGGACTTGGCCTCCACTACGATAACACCTCTGCATAATCCACTAATAATACGATTCCGTGCTGGGAAATGTTTTGCGGACGGCGGTGTACCCGGCGGGTATTCGGATAGAAGTAACCCATTATTTTGTAACATACGATCAAATAATTTCGCATTTTCTCGAGGATAGGTAATATCTAAACCACATCCCATAACAATGATTCCATACCCCTGACTAGCTAGAAGGCCTTCATGACCATGTGAGTCTATACCACGAGCTCCACCGCTGACAATAATGGTACTGTATTTACCCAATTCTTTGCCGAGCATTCTCGCCACATTCCGGCCATATAAGGAGCAACTCCTTGCTCCAACAATAGCAATGCGATTTAATCGTCCATCTAAGAGTGCCCGATTACCTCTCATAAATAAAATGGCTGGCGGATTATATATATGATTTAAAATAGACGGAAAGTCTTTGTCTAAAAAGGTAGTAAAATCCATCTGGTATTCGTCTACTTTATGGATAATATAATCCAACTTCTCATCTTTAGCCGATGTTGAAATAGCACGTTTATCAGATGCAGAAATATGTGTATAAGATTTTAAGTTTTTTACATTCTTAATAGCTTGCCACGCATCATAAGGGGATCCAAAATCCTCTATAAATCGCCTTACATATGTGGCTCCAACATTGTATAAGCTTTGTAATCCTGCAATATAAATATTGTCATCGTATCTAATCATATAAACACCTAGTAATTCTTTCTATGTATATAAGCCTTAGTTTTATATAGAATTAAACAACTATTTTTGGCAAATAAACAACTACTAAATTTATAAGATAATTACTTTATTTGCCAGTTCTAAATAACATTGCTTCAGAAATATGATGTGGTTCTACTTTTGGATTTTCTTCTAAATCAGCAATTGTACGAGCCACCTTTAATATGCGATCAAAAGCTCGCCCACTTAAATGAAAATGGTCAAATATATTGCCTAAAACACTCCAGGCCTTATCTGTAATATTGCATAGTTCACTAATTGCCTTATGAGGAACTGCTCCATTCGAATTAAAGTCAAAACCTTCAAATCGTTTTTGCTGCATAGCAGTAGCCATGATAACTTGTTGTCTCATACTTTCACTCGTCATATTTGAAGTTGATGTATCTAACAGCTGTTCAAGGGTCGGTCTCTCAACGGGAATATGTAAATCAATACGATCCATAATCGGCCCTGATAACCGTTGCTGGTAGTTTTTAACCATCGTTTCTGTACAGACACATTCCTTATGGGGATCATGGTAATAACCACAAGGACAAGGATTTGCCGCAAGAATACAAATAAAATTAGCTGGATATATATAATTTCCTTGAGCCCGATTTATAGTAATAGTCCTAGACTCTAGTGGCTGTCGTAATGCATCAATTACTTGACGTTGAAACTCAGGTGCCTCATCCATAAATAATACGCCTCCATGAGCTAGTGTTACCTCTCCAGGGCGCCCCTGTATTCCTCCACCTACCATACTAGCCAGAGTTGCCGTATGATGAGGATGTCTAAAAGGTCTAGATGTAACAAGCCCATTATCACCGAGTAACCCAATAACGTCTTGTATGCGACTCACTTCAACGATTTCATTCCAATTCATAGGAGGCAATATGGTAGGCAATCGTTCGGCCATCATCGTTTTACCCCCACCTGGAGGTCCTATCATAATACAATGATGATGACCTGCAGCACTGATGAGCATGGCTCGTTTTCCTAACTCTTGACCTTGTACATCGCCAAAATCAACTGTATATGTTTGAATAGTCTTTATAGTTATACTTTCATCCGTGACAGACGTATCAACACAACTATTACTAATTGCGCTTACGTGCTGTTTACTCATTGTATATAGATTTTCATTGGTTCCAGTTAATGGCATAGACTCTAGAGTTGATTTATTGATATTATGTTTATCTACATGTTCTGTTTTGATACTTATTTGTTTATTTTTATCAACTACCTTTGGCTTAGCTTGTTCCTCTAAAATAGTAATAATTTCTTGTAGTGATGATCCAACATATATGGTTAAATTAGGAATAGCTTGTAGCACTTTACTATTTTCAATACTTGTATAAACTTTTGAATAGTTAGCATCTAATCCTGCTAGCGACATAGCTAAAGTCCCAAAGGTTGGTAATAGCGAACCATCTAACGCTAACTCTCCCATAAACAGACTCTTATCAAATAAAGCCGAAATCTTTGCTTTACGCCCCTTTATCTGTCCTGATGCAAGCAGAATCCCTAAAGCAATCGCTAAGTCGAGTCCAGCGCTACTTTTACGAATTGTGGCAGGTGCTAAATTGACTACGATACGTCTCATTGGAAATTCGTAGCCACTATTTTTAATGGCCGCTCGCACTCGTTCACGAGCCTCTTTAACCGATTGATTAGGTAGACCAACGATATCAAAAACCGGCAAACCTTGTGATATATCGACCTCTACAGTAATGATGCATCCATCAATGCCGTGCAAGGTGGCTCCATATAATTTTGCGTACATAAACCGACCTCACTAAAAGCACTGTGGTAAATAATGAATAGAACTTTGAAAGTCTTCGTGTAAATACACCTCTATTACATCAAAGGATATTTCCTTCCAACGGCGCTTTTTTTGATTTAGATCATATAGAAACAACATGGCAGCTCGTTTAATATGCTTTTGTTTTTTCTTGGTAACTGCCTCACGTGCTAGTCCATGTTGCATACCTCGGCGAGCTTTAATTTCAATAAAATGATAGACTAAATCACGTTTAGCAATGATGTCAATTTCTCCTAACCGCGTTCGATAATTTGTATCTACTACTGTAAGTCCTATTTTTTCAATATAGTTAGTGGCTACTCGTTCTCCCCATTTGCCCAGTTCTTTTGAATCGAGTTCATTAAATGCTTTACCAGTACTAATCGTTTTCATATATACCTCCTAATAAGGTGTATCTGCAACAATAACTCATAGAATTTTAATATCTACACTATATTAATCTTTCAACAGGTAATACTTACTTGTAGAGTAAGATACGTAAGATGTAAAAGTAAATACAAAAGAGGTTCCTAATAGTCACATAGGTGACTATTAGGAACCTCTTTACAGTTATGAACTATATGCAATTTATAATGTGATAATACGAATAAAACTAATACGACTATAGGACTTAACTTGATAGTCTAATTATAAAATAAATTTATTATCCATAATAAATACTTAGAAATTACTCAGGTTTAACCCAACGAACGATAGATTTAATAGGTTCAAAGCTCTTTCGATGTAGTGGTGTTACCCCTTGTTGCTCGATAGCTTCTTTATGTAATTCCGTATAGTAACCTTTATGAATACCAAAGCCATAGCCAGGGAACTCATCATCAAGACTCTTCATATATCGATCTCGCGTAACCTTTGCAATGATGGATGCAGCAGCAATATTAGCGCTTTTGCTATCACCTTTAATGATGGATTCAACGGGAATCCTCAAATCAGGCAATTTCATAGCATCGGCTACTACTGCTTCAGCTGGTACGCTGAGCGTACGAATAGCCTCATACATCGCTTGTCGCGTTGCTTCATAAATATTGAGTTCATCAATCTTTTCTGGGCCGTAGGAAATACAGCTAACAGCAACGGCTTCGTCCATGATGATATCATAGAGCGCTTCACGCTTTTCTTCGGTTAGTTTTTTAGAGTCATTAAGGCCTGGAATTAATGTCATAGGTGGCAAGATAACAGCAGCTACCGTGACAGGCCCCGCAATAGGACCACGCCCCACTTCATCAACACCAGCCACATGATAGATACCTTGATCATAGAACATGCCTTCATAGTCATACATACCCATAAGACGTTGCTGTTCTTTTAACTCTTTTTCTTGACGCTTAATATAAGAAGCAGCCAATTTCTGTACAGAACTACGAGTATCCTCTTGAGCAAAAGACAAAATCTCTAAGGCTTGTTCAGTTTCAAAGAGAGCTTTAATATCTGCTACTTTTAACTTAGAAAATACATCCTTATCCATTATGACTCTCCTCACCATCTGCAGGGTAGTACGGTTCTTCATCAACTTGATCGAGAGTAATTGTACCTAACTTAGTATTGCGGTAGTCTTGCAAGATAATACGGCGAGCCTTGTCAAAATCTACAATGCCACCGCTTACAAGACAACCTCGACGACGTCCGATGCTTTCAAGAATCGTATCAACATCGGTCATCTCTTCTTCTTTTAATTTATAACGCTCTACCAAAATATTTGGCGTGTTCGTCAATAAGTAATTTAATAGCTGTTTTATAACATGCTCTAAATCATAAACATCATCGGAAATGGCACCTGTCATAGCAAGGCGAGCCGCGGCACATTGGTCCTCTAATTTTGGCCATAATACACCTGGTGTATCAAGCAATTCAAGATTTTTACCGATTTTAACCCACTGTTGACCACGTGTATGACCTGCCTTATTAGCTGTACGCGTTGCAGCAGAACCAGCTAAAGAGTTAATCAATGTAGATTTACCAACGTTAGGAATCCCTAAGATGATAGTACGTACAGAACGGCTACGAATACCTTTTGCAACCCAACGGTCGATGATAGGTTTACTCAAACGCTCTACAGTGGATATTAACTTCTTATTACCCTTGCCAGACTTAGAATCGATAGCCAATACGATGATGCCTTGTTTTGTAAAGAACTCAGTCCATTCCTTTGTAGCTTTAGGATCTGCTAAATCTACTTTATTTAACAGTACGATATGAGGTTTCTGACCAACGAGTTCTGTGATGACTGGGTTCGCACTAGAACGAGGAATACGCGCATCTAGTAACTCAATAACTACGTCTACCTTTTTGATATACTCCGTAATCATACGTGTGGCTTTCGCCATATGACCAGGGAACCAATGTACGATAGGTGAATCTGCCATAGTATTTCCTTTCTACATACTCATATACATCTCTTAGAGATACTTAAACTCTTAGAAATACTTAGTATATTTTATATTTATATTTATATGTATGTTTTATATTTTTATCTATCTTTTATAGCTCTATATTTCTCTATTATAATAATTTAATTCAGATAATAATGAAATAGAACTATTCATATCTAATTTTAGCAAAAATAAAAGGCTGCCAACGGCAGCCTTTTATGAACATTAGCGTTTTTCGCGAATACGAGCAGCTTTACCAGTAAGGTTACGTAAGTAGTACAATTTAGCACGACGAACAACACCACGGCGCATAACTTCGATTTTAGCTAAGCGTGGGCTGTGAAGTGGGAATGTACGTTCTACACCTACACCGGATGCAATACGACGAACTGTAAAAGTTTCACGTACGCCACCGTTTTGACGTTTAATTACCAAACCTTCGAACACTTGGATACGTTCACGAGTACCTTCCACTACTTTTACGTGTACACGAACTGTGTCACCAGCGCGGAATGTAGGGATGTCTGTACGAAGTTGTTCTTGTTCAAGTACGTTAATAATGTTCATTGTTTCCTCCTGTTTGCAGACATTCAATACCTACACCTTATAGGCAGCGGACTGTCTCAAATTAACAGCAATATAGTATCATAAATCACGTACTGTTAGCAAGTATTTTCTATATTATTTTAAAATCCAAATATTTACGTATTATTTACGTATAATTGGTCGTTTTAACTTATCTAATAAGCGGTATAAATTCTCCTGTTCTTCATCTGATAAATCAGAAAACATTACATTAAGAAATTCGTTATATGTATGTAGAAGAGTTTTGCCTAACCGTTTCCCCTCATCTGTTAAAGTAACCACAGATATACGTTTGTCCATATAATCAATATGTTTTGTAACATATCCCAATTCAATGAGAATATCTGTCTGCTCCGACACAGTAGCGGGACGCATATTTAGAGCATCTACTAACTGCTTCTGTGATGCTCCTTGAGAACGCATATATAATTCAATAATAATTCTATCACGAGACTTTTCTTTGCCGCTTGGCACCTTACATAAGGCTTTATATAATTCATCATGATTCATAATCATCTATCTCCTCATACAACTTTGTATATTATAAAGTATTCGCTATAGTCTCTAAAAATCCTGCATAAAATTTGCATATTCT
Source organism: Veillonella parvula (assembly GCF_040097785.1). Lineage (GTDB taxonomy): Bacteria > Bacillota > Negativicutes > Veillonellales > Veillonellaceae > Veillonella > Veillonella parvula_D. Next base: position 405,059 of record NZ_JBBNNS010000001.1, read on the forward strand.
TCGTAAAAGCAAAAAAGAGGTACACATGGTACCTCTTCTCTTGTATATCATTGTAAAAATTTAAACTTTTACTATAACATATTATTTTAATGCACTAATATCACCGATAATAGCCATTACACTGTACGCTAAGCGAACAAGTTGTAAACGGTTTGCTTTAATAGCTTCATCTTTGTCCATAACCATTACATCTTCAAAGAATTTGTTGATAGCTGGAACTAAAGTAGCCGGAACTGCCACGACTGCATCGTAATCGCCAGCTTCCCAAGCAGCACTACTTGCTTCAGATGCTTTAGAAGCAGCTTCGAACAATTCTTTTTCAGCATCTTCTTTCAACAAATCGCTATTAACACCAGTATATTCCACATCTTTTACAAGATTGTACATACGAGTATAAGCTTGAACAAGTTCAACGTCTTCATCGATGCGGTTAACTAACAATGCATTTACAAGACCTTCTGCATCAGCAACGGACAATTCGTTGTTGGACAACAACAAGTCGATTACATGATGAGGAACCTCGCGATCAAGGAAAATATTTTTCAAACGAAGTGTGAAGAACTCTTCTACTTGGTCAAGCAATTCGTCTTGTTTTTCAGCTGGTACATTAAGTAACTCCATAGATGCTTTGAAGATTGGACGTAAGCTGATATTCCATTCGCTACCAAGCAAGATGTTCAAGATACCAATTGTTTGACGACGCAATGCATATGGATCTTGAGAGCCTGTAGGAATTAGGCCACGGCTGAAAGTAGCTACGATATTATCTACTTTATCGATAATGGACAATACTTTACCTGCTTCCGTTTGAGGCAATACATCACCTGCAAAACGAGGTAAATATTGTTCAAAAATAGCTTCTGCTACTTCAGGAGATTCACCATCAAGTAAAGCATACTCTTTCCCCATTACACCTTGTAATTCAGTAAACTCTGTAACCATACCTGTAGTAAGGTCAGTCTTAGCAAGCTCTGTAGCGCGTTCCAATACAACAACTGTATCTTCGTGCAAGCCACATTCTTCACCAAACACACGGCCCAATTTAAGTAAACGTTCAGTTTTATCTGCTAAGTTACCAAGACCTTCTTGGAATACAATTTTAGTCAAACCATCTTGACGGTCGATAAGAGGTTTCTTGCGGTCTTCGTTAAAGAAAAATTTAGCATCATCAAGACGTGCACGCAATACGCGTTCATTACCAGCTTGAACTACTTCAATAGAATGATCGGAGCCGTTACGAACTGTTAAGAACATTGGCAACAATTTGCCGTCTTGGTCAACCAATGGGAAGTAACGTTGATGGTCTTTCATTGGTGTAATAATAGCTGCATCTGGAAGTGCCAAGTAGGACTCTTCAAAGCCGCCACACAATGCTGTAGGCCATTCAACAAGATAGTTGATTTCTTCTAACAAATCATCATCCCAAACGATAGATGCATTTTTGGAAGCTGCTATATCATGTAATTGTTTGGAAATCAATTCACGACGTGCGTCTTGATCAACCATAACATAGTTTTCTTTTAATGTGTCTACATAGGATGATGCATTTTTGATAGTAATTTCATCAGCCCCTAAGAATCGATGACCACGTGTTACATTACCGGATTTTACAGTAGCAAATTCTACAGGAATTACGTCTTCATCAAGTAAAGCTACAAGCCAACGTACAGGACGTACGAACTTAGCATCTAATTTACCCCAATGCATGGATTTAGGGAAGTTAAGACCTGTAATCAGTTGTGGCAACATGTCTGTGACGATATCTTTTGCCGGAACCCCTGCAGTTTTAGTTTCAGCGTAAATATAGCCGTTTTCTACAACGAGATCCGTTACATCAAGACCTTTACCACGAGCAAAGCCGATAGCTGCTTTTGTTGGATTACCGTCAGCATCATATGCGATAGATGCAGAAGGACCTTTATGACGTTCACTGATTTCAGCAGATGCATCAGCAAGGCCTTTCACGATAAGAGCTAAACGACGTGGTGTACCGTATGTTGCGATGCTTTCAAAAGGAAGATGGGCATCATTTAATTTTGTTTCAGCCAATTGTTTCAATTGACCTAAGATATTTGGCATAAAGCCGGCAGGAATTTCTTCTGCACCGATTTCAAATAATAAATCCTTTGCCATCTTATTTATCTCCTTTCAAAAGTGGGAAACCTAATTCTTCGCGTTTAGCAAGGTATTGTTGTGCACAAATACGAGCTAATGCACGTACGCGGCCGATGAAAGCAGTACGTTCGCTGATGGAAATAGCACCACGGGAATCAAGCAAGTTGAATGTGTGGGAACATTTCAATACATAGTCGTAAGCTGGTAATACATAACCGGCTGCACAAACGCGTTTTGCTTCTGCTTCGTACATATCAAACAATTTGAAAAGCATATCTGTATCTGCTAATTCAAAGTTATATACGGATTGTTCAACTTCGTTAGCATGCCAAACGTCACCATATGTAACGTTGTCATTCCATTTAAGGTCATATACGTTTTCTACGCCTTGAATGTACATAGCCAAACGTTCTAAACCGTATGTAATTTCTACGGACACTGGTTTACAGTCGATGGAACCAACTTGTTGGAAATATGTAAACTGAGTTACCTCCATACCGTCGAGCCATACTTCCCAGCCAAGGCCCCAAGCGCCCAATGTTGGAGATTCCCAGTTATCCTCTACAAAGCGGATATCGTGATCTTCAGCATGAATACCAAGTGTTGCCAAGGATTGTAAGTACAATTCTTGGATGTTATCTGGAGATGGTTTCACGATAACTTGGAATTGATGATGTTGGAACAAACGGTTAGGGTTATCACCATAACGACCGTCTGCTGGACGACGAGAAGGCTCTACATAACATACAGCCCATGGTTCAGGACCAATAGCATGCAAGAATGTTGCAGGGTTCATTGTACCTGCACCCTTTTCGATGTCATATGGATTTTGAACGATACAACCTTGATCGCTCCAGAATTTTTGTAGATTTAAAATAATCTCTTGAAATGTCATTGCTGCCTCCACTTTACACAACCGACATAAAATCAACCATTTCGTTACAAACAAAAAAGTCCCTGTAACGAAAAACGTTACAGGGACGAGTATACCCGCGGTTCCACCCTATTTGGCTTGCGCCCTCTTTTTTCTATGTTGGCCTTTACTAACAGATACCTGCGTTCCTGCCAATGCTCTACAGCGCCTTCAACCAAATGTGAGCTTACACCATCCTCACTCGCTAGAGAGGTTTACTACTCTGCTTCATCGCATATATTATAGATAATATTGTAGCAATACAGAGGGATGAATGTCAACACAAGTAAATATATCAACTATATAAGAATGAAATCAAAGATTATTAATAAAACTAATGATTAACATTCTATTACTCGATTTCTTTATAATGTATCAACGAATCAATATCTCTTTCTAAATCTTTTTTCTTCACTAAGCTAAAATCTAAACAATCGATAGCTATATCCATAAATGCAAAGTTAATAGTAAACTCATAGCCTACTGCTGTAGCATAACCTTTATCAACATGTCTATTTTTTATAACACCTCTTGATCGAACGTCTTTAGTCTCTATAGAAATATCTTGAATAAAAAGACTAGATTTACCAGTTTTAAATCTAGGTAAAAAAAGTGTGTTCATTAAATCATTATCTATATTAATTTGAGTACAATACTTAAATTCTAGATAAAATGTCTCTGCCACTAAAATAGCTCTATTACCTAAATCAGTAACTAAAAAGTCCAACATTTGTTCATCAGCATACTGCAATGAAATTAATTCAGATTCTATAATTTGTATTTTATCCATAAATATCCTCAAAAACTTTAACTATTATCTATCAAAATATAAGAAAATATTTTTAATCAAATAAAATATAAAAAATATCAACTTAAAATGATCATTATTGTGAGATTAATATTACAAGTTATTTAATCGCTCAAGTATAGAGATCTCTTTTCTATAAAAATACCTAAAATCAGGAGACTTACCAATCCAAAAATTACTAACTCTATAACGAAGACTATAATTATTTTCAGAGGTAATATTTCTACTATTTAATCTCCAGATTAGAACTCAATATATTATTACACTAAATATATATCCCATAAATATACTCCATAAATATAAATATTAAAGCAAATACTAATACAGCTAAGACAAATAATGCTAAGAAAGTACGAGTCAGAATCCATCCTCTTTTTTCATACTCCGTTAGTGTTCCAGCTTTATTTTTACGCCATAAGATATAAGTACCTACCATACCTATTCCAAGCATAAATAGTGCATTAAAGTCCTCAATGAATTTAGGCAAACCAAAATACGATTCTATTAAAATACTGATTAAGAAATAGTTGCCAATTAGTGTTAAAACTGTAACCTTCCGAGTACCCCAAGATTTAATCATATAATAATTAAAACCTAAAAATAAAAATATATTTACTATTTGTTTTTCCACACGTTTCCCCCTGAGGAAATAGTCTAGCCATAAAAAATGTATTCTAATAACATAATTTAGTTAATGCAATACAATCCATAAAATAAACATAACTACAATTATATATATATAATTTTCAATTACATAGAGAATAAGATAGCCATTAAAAATAACAATATTGTAAAAAAAGAAAATAGGTAATAAGTCCTTTTATTGTCACTATTTTTATAAATTAGTGAAAACAGGTATGTACTAAATGATAGCAATAAAAATTCAATTAGGTATTTAAATTCTTTATTTATAGTATCCAAGAACTTTAAATCCGTAAACAATACAAATAAAAATATGCCAAAACTAATCAATCTATATTTTTCATTTATGTCTTCATTAGATCTTCGGATATATTGAATTACACTATAGGCAAATGCTAAAAATAAGGATATAGTAGCAAAATAATATATAAAGTTCATTGATTTAATTACTCCTCATTTTTTCTTCTTCATCCTCCAGAATATTTTCACATGGCTTATTTAGTAAATATACTATCCTCTTTATAAAAGAATCTAATACGATATAACAAATATATAAGCCCTAAAATTGTTACTATCTCGAACATAATTTATTCTCCAAATTAATTTAAGAGCATACTTACCTTAAATTAGTATGATCTAGTAACCCAAGTATCACGATCATATCGTGGTTTTGAGTCCTTCTTAGTTATCTCAGATATAATCTTTCTTTCATCTTCTGAAAATTGATCAATACTGTCCAAAATTATAAGTTCATCCCCATATGCTTTTTGCAAATACTCTAAATTACTATCTGCTGGAGATTCAAATGTTTTACTAAAGCCTTTATGATTTGGAATAATTCGTACTGTTCCATAGGGTAATACGTTAACAACAACTATACCGAAATCACCATTAGAATATATATAGGGAAAATCTGTAGCAAAACCAGTCATATTTTTATTGAGCCCTGTTTGTTTGCCATAATCTACAAGAGAGTTTATAAATATTTGATATTCGTATATTCTAATTCCAATAAAAAGTAGAATAATTACTAGTAACGATAAAACTACTGTACAAGTTATCTTTATAAGCTTTCTAATGGGCATAAAAACTCTTTAACTCCTCAGATATAAATACGAAAGGTATAACATTAATGTTATTATTATAGGATTGCTTTAATCCTAATTAATCTAATTTACTAATTTTGCTCTAAAGCTAATAAATCTACATTATTATATACTAATGTTACTAAATTATAATTTTTATCTATTGAGAATAGTCCTTTAAGGCCGCCTGCATCAATAAAGGAGTAAGTATTATCATCCATTTTATAGAATTTACTTTCTAAAGGTACAAAATATTTATCTAATGCTAGACCAACTTTCTCTGCCTCTTCTTCAGAACACTGTAAAGCATGCTGTATCCGTTTAAAGAATAGTTTGTGTACATTTTCTATTCTGTCTTCTATTGTTTTATTAACTTTCTTATAAGTCTTATATCTATAAATCAGATATAAGATGGCTAGTAGTAAAGCAATATTCTCTTTCATAACCGCCTCTAACATATACTAAATATACTTATATAATATATGAGAATATAAACTTAAATGAACTATTATAGTTATATAAATAAATTGTAAACCACCTATCAAAGATAATCAATTCATCTTCAATAGGTGGTTTATTTTATTCACCCTTAGCAATGCGATCTAATAGTTCAATATAAGTTTCTTTGTTTAAGGCTGGTGTAAAGTTGTCTAATACATCTTTAGCGCCTGCTGCGTCATTGTATAGTAAGTCTACGATAGTCATAGCCAAGGCTTGTGCTGTTTTAATGTACGCTACATCAGGTACAGAGATTTCATATTCTGCACTGTGTAGTACACCACTGATACAGCCAACCCAAGGATGGATAACCGGCATCAAGTGAGATACGTCCCCCATGTCAGTACTAGCCGTAATATGCGGACCTTGGTATACATTGGATTCACCAAAAATAGGATTGGAATTTTTACGTAATAGAGCATTCATACGTTCATCATTACGCATCGGTAAATAACCTGGTAGGTCCTTGATAACACATGTGGCCCCTACTGCATCACCACCTGCCTTTAGGGCACGATTTACACGATGATTGCCATCTACAATAGCTTCAATATTAGAGGCGCGCACGTAACTTTCAACTTGAACATAATCAGGCACACAGTTTACCAATGTACCGCCTTGATTAATGATTGGGTGGAATCTGAAATAATCGCTTTCTTTGAAAGTTTCACGAATAGAGTTAACCCCCATTACACCCATCAAAGCAGCATTAAGAGCATTGATGCCTTCATGGGGTGCTTGAGCGGCATGAGCTACCTTACCGTGATATTCAATCAGTTTAGATACGAAACCATTGGAGGTACTACCAAGCCCCATTTCACCAGCTGGAGTTTTGGCAGTCTCTACATGCATTTGCATGGCCATATCGATATCGTCAAAAGCACCTTCATAGATAAGCTGTTGCTTGCCACCCATATATTTCAGTTTTCCTTGTTCACGCAATTTATTGCGGTAATCAATTTCAATCATTTCCTCTGCAGGAACAGCAAATAATACGACATCACCAGCTAGCTCATCCATCACCCCTTGTAAACCCATAGCTACGGCAAACATATTGGTAATTTGTACATTATGACCACAGCAATGGGCGGCGCCTGTTAAATCATCGGCACGAGGATGGCGAGGACAGAGAATGGCATCTAATTCCCCCACCATGGCAACCGTATATTTACTATCTCGGCCTTTCATTCTACCTTTTACACCTGTCAATGCATGGCCAGTAGTATAAGAAATGCCAAGTTCATCAAACATAGCTTGAACCTTTTTAGAGGTTTTTACCTCTTTAAAACCCAATTCTGGTTCAGCCATAATAGATTCAGCCAATTCTCGTAAACGCGGTTGTGCATCAACAATAGCTTTACAAACACGTTGTTTTACTTCTTCCTTTGTCATACGGCTCATAATATCTCCTTTATAAAATCGACCGTATAAAATACGGTCGATCATGGAATCCTAATGTATAGATATCTTCTGAAATATAAATATATAATTATATCTTAACATAATTTAGACATCTAACATTATGATTTAGTATTAGATTAAACCTTCTAAATGAAGTACTACTTGTGCTAATGCTGTTGCACAGATGAAAGTACCTGCTGTTACAGCTAGTGCCACAGGAATAATACGCCAAGATAATCGACGGAATGCACCAAGGTCTTTCCCTAATGATAAACCTGCATAAGCAAGTACAGGTGTTGTGGTAGCAAGGAACGTAACTTGGCTAGTTTTAGCAATAATCCATTCTTGGCCAGGCATACCTGGTAAGGATGCAATAACACCAACTAAAGATACCCAGAATACCATAGGTAATTTATTAGCATATGGCAAGTTAGAGATCAATGCACCAATTGTAGCAAGAACTGCCAAGATAGCTACGCCAACTAAACTATCGCTAAATAGATGTTTACCATCCATTACATTACCTACTGCAGTGATGATAGCAGCGATACAAATAACGATGACAAATTGTGTTAATTTTTCGCTTTTACTCATGACTTGCTACCTCCTCTGCTAAATCTTGTTCACGGGTACGACCTGTAAAGAAGTTGTATGTTTTTTCCATAACTGGTAAAGAAACAAATAGACCAAAGTATACACCTAGAACGGTAGTCAACAAATTTGCAGCCCCTGCAAGAGCCATAATTTGTTGTTCATAATCTGGATATACCGCAATGATTGGAGCTGTAGCTGCCGCCATCATACTAGCACTACCTACGCCAGCGCCCATAGCTAATGCCAATGGATGGAACCAACCAGATTGTGCCAACATCCCCGCCAATACAGAGGACCACATAGCACCGATAAGAACGCCACAGATGTACATGCCCATAACACCACGGCCCTCAGGAGAGCTAAAGCCAAATTTGTCGATAATAATCGCTACGTTCGGCTCACGGTCTACAGAGTAACATGCACCTACTGCTTCGCGACGCATACCTACCAATAAAGCTACAGGTAAACCGAATACAATAGTACCAAAGAAATGACCTAATTCTTGTAATAACAATGCCCAGCCAGCACTTGTAAGAATACCAAGATTTGGACCAATACCAAGTCCTACTTTTACCATCAAGATCATAACGGCAATACCGATATAATCGGCAGATTTTTCCATCTGTTTAATCGTAAGAATTTTAAACTTAGGAATAGAAATTAATAAACCTAGAATCAATGTGTACAATAATGGCAATAATACAACAGGACCTAGTTTTTTTATGCCTATAAATTCAGCGACTACAGTTAGTACGAGCGCTAGAAAATGTATTTTGAGATTTCCCAAAAGCTGCATAATGACCTCCTATAAAAACATATAATATAACATTATTATATTATAAATAATTATTATTTATAGTGTCAATTACAGATGTACATTTGTCTATTTGAATTATTCTTTTCCAATAATATAAAGACCCTGTTCAGCATCAACTACCTCAATGATAATATTTTCTATCATTGATGGTTTTACTTTATGAAATCTTTGTTCTTCTTCATCATAATAAATGGCCCATTCAGATATAGATGCCGGAATACTGTCACTATCATAATCCTTCCCTCTCCAAATAGCATCATCTCTAAAATAACTTAGTCCATCTTTTACTAATTCTGTATCTAAACAAAATTCACCAGCTAAGCTAACATGATTATCTAATAGAAGATCTCTAACAATGATGGCTTCATATTCCCAACTTAGAAAACATAAATAATCAAAGTATCTAAGTGCTATCTTGTAATCCCAACGATTGTTTAAGACCATCGTTTGATATAATTTATTTACTAACTCATAATCAGAAAATATATAATAATAGTCGTTAGTTAAAAGAAAATTATATATCTGTTGAATTTCTTGTAGTTCTAACGTTTTATCTTCATTTATTTTGTCTATAGGCAACGAAGAAAATATTGTATCCATATAGTACCTCATAATATATTTCAACAAAAGGCAGTTTGATTTCTCAAACTGCCTTTTTACTGTCATTAAATTATGGAATTTAAAAACTTTACGCTTTGCAACGGCTTACCAATTTCTTGCTCGCAGTATGCAAATAGTAGCTTTTCAAGTTCCTTCCAAATTGTTTTGGGAAATTCTAAAAGCGTATCTTCGCCCCACTGGTAAGCTAGAATCTGAGGTAATGCGGCTTTCACAGAACGAGAAATGCTAAGATTTGTTGTTTCTTTCACCTGCATCCAGAATGGCTCGATTCCATCTTGATGGCTAAAAGCATTAGCACTAGGGACAACCCCTGCGAGGGATAATAGTTGCCATCCAAGCATTATCGTTCCCAATTGTACATTGCGACGTCGAATTTGCTTGGAATAGTTTACAACGGTATCAAAAACCTTGCGATCTACGTCATACATGGCAAATAACTCTTGAATGAGCTCGCTCGCTACCGCTGCATAGGCAATATTATTGAGGTTTACATCTAAGGATTCCACTACATAGGAGCCATCAATTTGCGTAACATTTACATATTCTCCATCGGGTACGACTGTAATATACATGGCACTAAATGGACGTAAATAGGAGCTGTTGCGCATCGTCATCATTCGCTTATGTGGAATCGATGCTTTAATAAGTCCCAAGCTAGGTGTAATAAACGTAAATACGGAATACAACTTATACTTTTTTCGACTTATGACGATGGCTGGCGTATTAAAACCACCATTAAGCTTCTTCATTTTCTTCTTCCGTTGGTTCCTCTACTGGTATAGGTGTTACTTTAATGCGAGAGATACGATAGCCTTGCATTTGAGTAACTTCAAAGGTGTAACCATGAGCATCCACCGTATCACCTACAATTGGTGTACGTTCTAATAAACCAAATACATAGCCACCAATTGTATCAGAATCAGAATTATCAATTTCAATATTCATAATTTCTTCTACTTCGTCAACGAGGACCTTGCCATCAAACTCGAAGGAACCATCTGCATAGGACATCGTAGCTGGTAAATGCGGCTCATGCTCGTCTTGTATATCTCCAACTAGCTCTTCTATGATATCTTCTAAACCTACAAGACCTACCATGCCACCATATTCATCTACTACTACAGCTAGATAAATACGGCGCGTTCTCATATATTGCAACAAGGTAGATAATTTCATTACCTCTGGAACAGTAAGAATATCTCGTTTAATATTGCGCAAATCCTTACGGGCTTGATTAGGGCGTTCCATTAAATCTTTAATATGAACGAGGCCAATAATGTGATCCTTATCCTCTACACAGAGTGGATAACGTGTATGTACTTTAGAGCGGATAACCTTCATAGCTTCATCGTAACCATCTTCTACGAATACGCAGTCTACATCTTGACGAGGCACCATAACCTCTTTCGCCATGCGATCTACGAAGTTAAAGACATTATCGATTAACTCAGACTCTACTTGGTCCAATTGCCCTTCCTCGTGGCTTCGAGAAATCATCATGCGAATTTCTTCCTCTGAGTACACAAGGTCAAGCTCTGTTAAATATTTTGTTTTGTAAAAGCCTAAAATAACATTGGAGATTTTACTAGCAATCCAAATAAATGGATACACCAATTTACCTGCAGCCACCACGATACGGCTATAGGTATTCACGTATTTCGTAGGGAAGGATAGGCCCAATGCTTTAGGTACAATTTCGCCGAAGATTAAAACGATTAAACTAATTAATAGTAATAAAATAACATCTAGTACCAAATGCATCCATGTACTATGAATATTAAGAACCGCCACTAAACGATCAACGATATTATCAAATACAAATGTACCAGTGCCTGCAAGGGCCAAGATAAAAAATAGAATCAAAAACTGCGTAGTATTTAGAAAATACTCAGGATTTTGATAGAGCTTTAATAAAAATTCTCTATCCTTCTCCAAGAGGATGTCCATATCCTCTACATGTTCTTTACGAAGGCGGGCAAAGGAGAACTTTGCAACCACAAAAAAGTTAATTAAAAAAATACATAACAGACCAAACCCTATGGGTAACAGGCCATCTACACTATCCATCTTTATTCCTTTCATATGAATATGGAAACACTTATTTCTTTTTATTATATCAAATTATTTTCTATAACCAAGTTCAGATAACATACCAGATTTATTTCGCCAATCTTTTTTTACTTTAACCCAAAGGTCCAAGTACACCTTTGTAGCTAATAGCTTTTGAATATCTGCGCGTGCTTCAGCACCAAGTTGTTTTAATAAAGCACCTTTTTTACCGATAATAATACCCTTTTGAGAATCTCTTTCACAGTAGATTGTAGCGCGGATATAGGTAGTACCGTCATCACGTGTTTTCATTTCATCTACGTCTACAGCGATAGCATGAGGAATCTCATCTCGTGTAGCTAACAAGATTTTTTCACGAATGATATCGGAAATAATAAGGCGTTCCGGTTGATCCGTAATCATATCCTCTGGGAAATATTGTGGACCTTCCGGCAATGATTCTTCTAGAACCTTAAGAATTTCAGATAAGTTCTCTTTATCTTTTGCAGAAATAGGAATGACACCTGCAAAAGGATATGCATCTTGATAAGAAACGATTGCTTCTAAAAGTTCTTCTTTTTTGAGTGTATCAATTTTGTTAACTACCAAAAATACAGGAACCTTTACACGTTTCAATTGTTCAATAATAAAATTATCCCCAGGGCCACGTTTTTCATTGCCTGCTACGACAAATAAAACGGCTTCCGTTTCTTTTAAGGACTCGATAGCAGCATCTACCATGAATTCGCCTAGCTTATGTTTTGGCTTATGAACACCTGGTGTATCCATAAATACAATTTGTTTGGCTTCATCTGTATATACGCAGATGATACGGTTACGCGTTGTTTGAGCCTTATCGGATACGATAGCAATCTTATCGCCAATAAGAGCGTTAATTAAAGTAGATTTACCCACATTAGGGCGTCCTACAACGGCAACAAAGCCTGATTTAAAATGTTCGTTCTTATTCATTATATGGTGCATCCTCCCGCACATAACCTAGATTACCTAGGATAAATTCTTCCTCTGTGCGCATCTCTTTTTTATCTTCGTCGTTCATATGGTCATAGCCTAAGATATGTAAGCAACTGTGAGTCGTTAAATATGCTAATTCCCGTTCAAAACTATGTCCATATTCAATAGCTTGTTCACGAGTACGCTCTAAGGAAATAATCATATCACCAAGTAAGTGATGTTCCTCTTCACTACCTTCGTAATCATCCCCTTCATTGAGGGCAAAGGACAATACATCCGTTGGTCTATCGATGCCTCGATATTCCTTATTAAGCTCGTGAATTTTAGCATTATTGCAGAGTAAAATACTCATTTCATCTTCTTCGAGGCCATATACGCGACTCACTTCATCGCAGACCTTGCGTATAACAGCCTCAATATTGGAATCCTCTTGAATTCCTTCATCATAGCTAATGTGTATATACATGCTTATCCTTTCGCTACATGCTCTTTAGATGCTGCGTTAGTTTCCGCAGTCTCACCAGCTAATTTACGTTCATGATACTGATCGTAAGCTTTTACAATTCGGCCTACTAAATCGTGACGAACAACGTCTTGATCGCTAAAGTAAACCATATTAATACCAGGTACATGACGCAATACCTTTTCAGCCTCGCCGAGACCAGACACAACACGTGGTGGCAAGTCAATTTGTGTCTTATCACCGTTGACTACCATTTTAGAGTTGTTACCTAAACGTGTTAAGAACATCTTCATCTGCTCAGCCGTCGTATTTTGAGCTTCGTCTAGAATAACGAAGGCATTTTCTAAGGTACGACCGCGCATATATGCTAATGGTGCTACCTCGATAGTACCGCGTTCCATAAAGCGTTGTACTTGCTCGATGCCAAACATTTCATGTAATGCATCATAAAGAGGTCGCAAATAAGGATCTACCTTGTCTTGTAATTCACCAGGTAGGAAGCCTAATCGTTCACCAGCCTCTACAGCAGGACGAGTCAAAATAATTTTATCTACATTGCGGTTTTTTAAATAGAATGCGGCTAACGCTACGGCTAGGAATGTTTTACCTGTACCGGCAGGGCCTATACCAAAGGTAATGGTGTTTTTACGGATGCTATCTACATAGTATTTCTGACCTTCCGTTTTAGGCGTAATATTTTTACCGCGCATATTAACGGATAAGGTATCTTCAAACATAGTATGTACAGCATCAGCTTTACCGTTCGCTACAAGTTTAGCCGCAATACGAACTTGGGACTCAGTAATGGTACTGCCTTCACGATATAAGAATACCAGTTCCTCTAACGTACGATACAGAGCCTCTACTTGCTTTTCATCGCCCTTGATAACCACAGTATCCCCGCGTGCCACTACATCTACAGAGATGACTTCAAGCATCATATGCAAATATCGATTATGTTGACCTAGTATGGATTGTGCTAGGTCATATGTAGGAAATGTAAATACTTGTTCGCTCATACAACCTCCTAATCTATAAACTTACGAACGGCTTTGCCGTTTAAATAATCACATAAATCACCTTGATGGGCATCCAGTTCGTCTAACTTATCATCAATTAAGTCTTGTACGCGCCACCATCCCATAGACCAATTTGTAAAGAGTGTATTATCTTCAGGCGCTCGCCCAACAAGACGCTGCAGTACAATGTCAGGGTGTAAATGACGGATAAAGTTGACTACACGGTCAGCATATTCTTCTGCACTGATTAAGGTGAACTGACCTTCTTGGTACCACTTAGCCATCAATGTATTTTTCACAATATATAAGGCATGTAATTTAACTTGATCCACACCGAGTGCTGATAAGATACGGGCTCCTTCAATGGTATCCTTCATAGTATCCCATGGAAGATTTACTATCATATGGGTTGTTACATTAAATCCAAATCTCTTAATCCGCAATACAGCATCAATAAACTGAGCTAAATCATGACCCCGATTAATTTTCTCTAATGTATCATAATTGACCGTTTGCAATCCTAATTCAATATAGATATCCTTTTGAAAGCGATCTCTAATATCAGCCAATATATCTAAGTATTCATCGGCTATACAATCTGGTCGCGTCGCAATAGCAATACCTACGGCTTCGTCGATGCAGCCTTGCTCCATATAGCTTTTAAAATCATCAAGTCCCAAATAAGTATTACTAAAGTTTTGATAATAAGGTATAAATTTTTTCGCCTTATATTTAGGACCTATGTGAGCAATATTTTCCTCTAATTGCATGCGCACTGTCATCCAAGCAGGACGATTTTCATAGCCCGCACCGATTTCACCACAGAAGGTGCAGCCCCCTACGCCGGCCGAACCATCTCGATTTGGACACGTAAGCGGTAAGGCAACAGGCAATTTATAAACCTTTTGCCCATAGGTTTCTTTATAATATTTAGATACCATGCGGTATCGTTTTGGTCTCGTTGTATCGGTCATAACACTCCTATTTAACTAACCAATCATCGCTTATTATGTAATATTTCAACTATCAAAAATTACTATTTTTATATTACTAACAAGCCTCTATTTCAGGACGTATAAAGGGTTTTACCTCTTTATTAACGTCTATCACTACTGTAAATGGTGTATTGGGTACATTTTCTATACCTAATACATGTGCCGTGTCCTTAGACATAGGCATTTCCACGTATTGTTGGCGAATTTTACGCCATTCTTTAAATGTATAGTTGGGAATATACTGAGATGCAATATCTTCGTTGCGCCAGAATGCTTCCCCTTCTTGTAAAAGCTCTTTTGTTTGTCTTGGTAAACCAACGGCTTCGCTACGAACCTTGCCACGATAACTTACAAGGGTATCGTATTGTAGTAATTCAGCGGCCACATTGTCCCCCTTAGACAAGAAGAAATTATACAAGAACTCAATTTGGTCGATATCTTTCAAATTTACCTTATGATTTCCAGCATCGAGCCAAGCCTGTGTCATTTCGCAGAAATAGGTGAAAGCATCTTTTTTAGGCTCTACTTTAGAAGGATCATACTTTTTCATAGGTGGTACATGATTTGTTACTGTATCCTCACCAGTTATTGATGTATCAGTATGTTCCTTAATAAGCTTGCTACCAATATAGCCAAAGACGGTTCTAAAACGCTCACTATTATAGAAGCGCTCAAATACATCTTCAAAATGCTTTAAGAAGCGTACATCTTTATAAGGTAATACATGAGTGGTTAATACCTCATATGGCGCTAACGGATCACTAATATATTGGTATTCCTCCATGCGGCGTACACCAGAGCCTTTTAGTAATTTTAAGAAACCTATTTGCAGCGCATGAGGTTGTAAGCTAAATAAATCATTAAAGGATAATCCAAATCGCGCTTTATTTTCATGAGGTAAACCTACAATTAAATCCATATGCACATGGGTACGACCAGCCTCTATAATAGGACGAATTGCCTTTTGAATGTACGGCCAATCGTTATATCGGTTAATAGCATCTAAGGTCTTTTTATGTGTACTTTGTACGCCCACTTCGATTTGAATACGACCTGGCGGTGTTTTACAGAGAATATTTGTTTCCCATTCTGTCATGAGCTCAGGTTCCATCTCTAAATGGAAGTTCGTCTCTGTATTAGCATCTCGCATAAATTCCATCAACGGACGATGGTGATGTGGTGCACAGTTAAATGTTCTATCTACAAACTTAACTTGCTTTACCTTATGGTCGATAAACCATTGTAACTCTTTGAAGGTTCGCTCTTGTGGGAAGAATCGCACTGTATTCTTATTGCCAGATAAGCAATACTGACAAGAGAACGGACATCCACGAGAGGACTCATAGTAGATAATTTTATGTTCTAAATCAATCATATCCTCTTCTACATATGGGAATGGAATGGTACTAAGATCTTTAACCTCTACGGCCTCAGTGGATCCCATAAGTTGACCTGTAATATGGCGGCCTCGTACACCAGGGATTTCTTCTCCTAATCCATCCTTACCATTTTGTAATGCACTAATGAGTTGGTAGAAAGCTTCTTCCCCTTCACCTTGTACAACATAGTCTACAGCATGACAACGATTTAGAATTTCATCGGCAGTGAAAGATACCTCCGGACCGCCTAAGATGATTTTAATATCTGGTCGAACGGCTTTCACCATGTCCACCACATGTAAGGTCATTTCGATGTTCCAAATATAGCAAGCGAAGCCCAATACATCTATATTGCGCTCTGTAATATCGCTAAGAATATGTAAAACAGGCATATTAATAGTATATTCTACTATATCGTATGCCTGTCCGTGAGCCTGCCCGTAGGCTTTCAGATACCGCAAAGCCAGGGAGGAATGTATAAATTTTGAGTTTAATGTGGATAAAACTACGTTCATAGGTCCCCTTTAAATCATCGAATGGCTCAGCCACCGTCTAGTCATAATATATATATTATACCATTAAAAGAGCCCAAAGATAAAGGAAACAATAGCACCCACTAAAATGACAACCCCTACTACAGAGAGGATAATGCCACCGAAGAATACAACAGCTGCTAAAACAACAGCTAATATGATAATCAAAATGATACGACTAAGCCAGCTTGTACTATTAAAGCTATACACCTTAACATGTGGCCCATATTGATTGTACTCTTCACCGCGTTGATACTCTTCGTTCATATTACTAGGTGTAGAGTCCACATGAACAGAGTCTCCTACCTCTTCAATGGTTACACCATCAAAGTCACGGCGTTCATCATCAGATAATACCCGTGTATTAGGTTCTGCCGCACGTGTATTACTACTGTAGCTATCACTACGATCACTACTTCTATATGTATTTTGATTGTTATTTGTATTGTGTTGATCAGACATCGTTACGTCCTTTATATGACCAAAAGAATAATTAATTTTATACAACTTATTATATCATATTTTTCTGATAAAAATGCAAATAAATATCCCCTATAGATATAAATTCATATATCTATAGGGGATATTTTTGTTTGTATTACTTTATGTGACTATAGGCTAACGGGCAAATTAGTCTTTCAAGTATTTTTGAAGCAATTGATTTACCATACCTGGGTTAGCACGGCCTTTAGATTCTTTCATAACTTGACCTACTAAGAAACCAATAGCCTTACCATTGCCACCTTTGAAATCTGCCACTGGTTGTGGATTATTAGCAATAACTTGCTTAACGATTTCTTCAATAGCACCAGTATCTGTGATTTGAACAAGACCTTCTTCTTTTACGATAGTATCAGCATCCTTGCCGGATTCCCACATAGATACGATAACTTTTTTCGCAATTTTACCAGAGATTGTACCTTTATCGATAAGAGCAATCATACCAGCCAAGTTTTCTGGGCTTACTTTAGATTCAGCGAATGTTAAACCACTTTCATTAATCATCTTGGACAAGTCACCAAGCATCCAGTTAGCCACAGTCTTAGCATCTGCACCTGCTTTTACAGTAGCATCTAAGAAATCTGCAGTTTTACGAGATACAGTAAGGATTGTTGCGTCTTCACGAGACAAACCATATTCAGATACAAAGCGTTCAATCTTAGCATCTTGCAATTCAGGTAACGCACGACGTACTTCTTCGATTTTTTCGTCCGTAATTACAATTGGTACCAAGTCTGGTTCAGGGAAGTAACGGTAATCGTTTTCTTCATCTTTCTTACGCATACCAATCGTAATGCCTTGAGCATCATCCCAAGTACGTGTTTCTTGATCTACTTTACCGCCAGCTTCGATCAACTTAGCTTGACGCAAGGCTTCATATTCAACAACCTTTTGAATAGCTGTTAAGGAGTTAACATTCTTAGTTTCTGTACGTGTACCAAACTCTTTAGTACCACGCAAACGTACGGATACGTTACAATCACCACGCAAGGAGCCTTCTTCCATACGACCGTCAGATACTTCTAAGTATTGCAAGATGGAACGTAGTTTTTCAACATATGCTCTTGCTTCTGCACCAGAACGAATATCTGGTTCAGATACGATTTCAAGAAGAGGAACACCTGTACGGTTGTAGTCAACGTTAGAAGATTTAGAATCAGAAATAGTGTTACCACTGTGAACGAGTTTACCTGCATCTTCTTCCATGTGAATACGCGTAATACCAATGCGTTTAGTTTCACCATTTACTTCAATGTCCAAATGACCATTTAAGCAAATTGGCAAATCATATTGAGATGTTTGATAGTTTTTAGGTAAATCTGGATAGTAATAGTTTTTACGGTCAAATTTATTGAAGTTTAGAATTTCACAATTCAATGCTAAACCAACCTTGATAGCAAATTCTACTACTTGTTTATTTAACACAGGCATAGCACCAGGTAAGCCAAGGCATACTGGGCATACATGTGTATTTTGATCGCCGCCGAATTCAGTGGTACAACCACAGAAGATTTTAGACTTAGTCTTAAGCTCTGTATGAACCTCTAAACCAACGACTGTTTCGTATTTACTACTCATAGAGAAACCTCCCCAGTTGGTGCTACTAATTGACAGTCTGGACGTGCTTGTTCAAATGTGAAAGCAGCACGTAATAATGTTTCTTCACCCATAGCAGGGCCAAGTAATTGTAAGCCAATTGGCAAATTATTGCTACTCATACCTGCTGGGATGCTAATACCTGGAATACCTGCAAGATTTGCTGGTACTGTACAGATATCTTCTAAGTACATTGCTAATGGATCATTAGCTTTTTCACCAAATTTGTAGGATGTATTAGGTGCAGTTGGTGTCAAAATTAAATCCACCTTGGAGAATGCTTCGTCAAATTCGTTTTTAATAAGGCGACGAACTTTCAATGCTTTCAAATAATAAGCATCATAGTAACCAGCACTCAATACATAAGTTCCTAACAAGATACGACGTTGTACTTCAGGACCAAAGCCTTCTGTGCGAGTTTTAGTAGACATATCTACTAAGTTATCTGCAGGTACCCGCATACCATAGCTTACACCGTCATAACGAGCCAAGTTGGAGCTAGCTTCTGCCAATGCGATGATATAGTATGCAGACAATGCATATTTAGAATTAGGCAAGGAAACCTCAATGATCTCAGCACCTAATTTTTTGTATGTTTCGATAGCTTCTTCCACAGCTTTACGAACTTCGCTATTGAGACCTTCACCAAAGAATTCTTTTGGTACACCAATTTTTAGATTTTTAACATCATTTACAAGTGCTGTAGTGTAGTCTACACGAGTGCCTGGAATAGATGTGGAATCTTTTGTATCATGCCCAGAGATTGCATTTAATACTAACGCTGCATCTGTTACATCACGTGTAACAGGGCCAATTTGATCCAAAGAGGATGCGAAGGCAATTAAGCCATAACGAGATACATTACCGTATGTTGGTTTTAAACCTACAACGCCACAGAAGGATGCTGGTTGGCGAATAGACCCACCTGTATCAGAGCCAAGAGCCCAAATAGCAGAACCGCTGGATACAGCGGCTGCACTACCACCAGAAGAACCGCCTGGTACGCAATCAGCATTCCAAGGGTTAGTAGTTTTAGCTAATGCAGAGTTCTCTGTAGAGCCACCCATGGCAAATTCGTCCATGTTAAGTTTACCAAGGCTAATGTAATGATTGTCTTGTAAACGTTCAATAACTGATGCATTGTATGGAGGCACAAAGTTTTCCAACATTTTAGATGCACATGTTGCAGGTTCATCTTTAATACAAATATTATCTTTAATTGCACCAGGAATACCTGCCAATGGGGAAATAGCTTCACCTTTAGCAATTGCTTCATCTACAAGCTTAGCTGTAGCCAAAGCACGATCATGAGAATCGGATAAGTACGCATGTACAGTCGGTTCCACTTTCGCTTTATGTGCAATAACAGCATTCGTCAATTCAACAGCGCTGATTTCTTTATTCACTAGTTTCTTGTGTAATTCATGAATTGTTGCCACAGCGAAACCTCCTATTCTTGTACAACGCGAGGTACTTTAAAGTACCCATCCTCTGCTTCTGGAGCATTGGATAAAGCTAAATCATGATCAAGGGATGGTTTTGTTTCATCCTCTCTAAATACATTGTGCAATGGTACTGCATGAGCCATAGGCTCCACACCATCAAGTTCTAATGCATCTAGTTCAGCAACATAAGTCAAGATGTCGGACAACTCTTTTTCTACATGTGCCATATGTTCTTCCTTAACTTCCAAGCGTGAAAGTAAGGCGATTTTTTTTATTTCCTCTTGGCTGATTTTCATCGAGACACATCCTTTCATAATTATTTATTATAAAGCAAATAATATATATTTTCAAAATATTGTAGAATGTATGTCTATTGGATTTCTCCGAGTTCGCGTAGGAGTTCTACAAACTCTTCTTCATTCATAACACGAATACCCAATTCATTTGCTTTAGTAAGCTTACTACCACTGTCTTCGCCAGCAATAACAAGGGTTGTTTTCTTAGAAACGGAACCTGTCACCTTAGCCCCATGAGCTTCAAGAATCTTACCAGCTTCACTGCGGCCCATAACTTCAAGTTTACCTGTGAGAACGACGATTTCTCCTTCCATTTGGTTGCCTGCTGCTTCAACAACATCTACAGTCATCTTAAGTCCTGCCGCTGTTAAACCTTCTATGATTTCTACATGAGCAGGATCTTGACGGTATTCAACAATACTATCTGCCATAGTAGGACCGATTTCTTCTACCGCCACCAATTCTTCTTTAGTAATTGTCAAGAATCGTTCCATAGATTTCACAACGTTAGCAATTGTGCCGGCTGCTTTAGATCCAATTAGGCGAATACCGAGGCCATACAATACGCGGTCTAATCCACGAGTTTTAGAGTCTGCGATGGCTTTCACCAAATTCTCTGCAGATTTCTTACCCATCCGATCCATGGTAACTAGTTGATCTACTGTTAAATGATATAAATCAACAACATTAGTGATTAATTTGTTATTGATGAGGTTTTCTACAATGCTAGGACCTAAACCATCAATATTCATAGCATCGCGAGAGGCAAAGTGAATAATTTGCTCTTTCTCAATAGCAGGACAATGTTTATTCGTACAACGTACAGCCGCTTCTCCTTCGCGACGAACTGTAGGAGATTCGCATACTGGACATGTGTTAGGAATTGTGAAAGGCACCTCAGAACCAGTTCGTTTTTCAGGAACTACGCGGATAACTTCTGGAATAATTTCAGCCGCCTTGTGAATGATAACGTGGTCACCAATGCGAATATCCTTTTCATTGATAAAGTCTTGATTATGTAATGTTACACGACTTACATTTGTACCGGATACGAATACAGATTCCAATTCACCAGTTGGAGTAAGAACCCCCGTACGCCCCACATTAATAGTAATATCCTTAAGAATGGTCTCTACCTCTTCTGGAGGATATTTGTAAGCTGTAGCCCACTTAGGATCCTTCGCAGTACTGCCAAGTACCTCTTGGTCCTCAAAACTATTGACCTTAATTACCATACCATCTGTATCGTATGGCAACTCATGGCGCTTTTCACCCCAATAATTAATAGCGTCTATGACCTCGTCAATTGTTTTGCATACGCGGTAATGAGGGTTTACAGAAAACTTGAACGTTTCCAAGCTTTGTAATAATTCCTCTTGGCTATGAATATTAGCCCCCACTTCAGAACCGATTGCATAGGCAAAGAATGCTAAATTACGACTAGCCGTAATGGCAGGATCTTGCTGACGCAAAGAACCAGCTGCTGCATTACGAGGATTTACGAAGGTAGGCAAGCCCTCTTCGTCACGTTCTTCATTTATACGTTTAAATTCACTATGAGGCATATACGCTTCACCGCGAACCTCGATAAATTCTGGCGCATCCTCTAGATATAAAGGAATGGATTTAATAGTACGCACATTAGCAGTTACGTCTTCACCAACGCGACCATCACCACGTGTTACAGCACGTACAAACATGCCGTTCTCATAGTGCAAATTAACAGCTAAACCATCGATTTTAAGTTCTACCACATAAGCAGAAGGCTTATGACCTAATTCCTTCTCTACACGACTAGCAAATGCACGTACTTCATCAGCACTAAATACATTAGATAAGCTCAACATAGGGCGGCCATGGACGACCTTTTCAAAGGAGCCTTCCACCTTCATACCTACCCGTTGTGTTGGAGAAGACGGCACAATATATTCTGGATGAGCTGTTTCTAAATCTACAAGCTCACGATATTTTTTATCATATTCAAAGTCACTCATTGTAGGAGCATCTTTTACGTAGTATAAATACTGCGCATGAGTTAGCTCTTGTTGTAACTCTTTAATTCTATCTTTCGGATTCATATTACATCCCTTTTACTGTACAGTAACATTCTATACGTTCCTTACAAGCAAGGTAGAGAGGTTAACTGCCATACACAAGTTTTATCCCTTTTTAACCGGTGCAAATTTAGCCATGACCACACGTACACCTTGTGTGGGGAATTCAATAGTTAGCTTCATACCAGCCCCTTCACCGGCAACGTTGATAACCTTACCATTGCCCCATTTACTATGAATAGCTGTGTCACCTATTTTCCAAGCGGCAATCACTTCATTGCGAACAATTGGTTTTGTTACAGGGCGACTGGTAACACTCATATGTTGCGGTACATGACGCTTAATATCATCAGGTACTTTACGCTTAGCACGCAAACCATCTACCAACTCTTCTGGAATTTCATCGATAAAACGAGATGGTAAATAGCTACTAGTGCGTCCAAATACGGTACGCGTAGTGGCATTAGAAATATATAATTCCTTTTCAGCACGAGTAATACCTACATAAGCAAGGCGGCGTTCCTCTTCAATTTCCTCAGGGTTCATCAAGGTGCGGCTATGTGGGAATAAGCCTTCCTCCAAGCCTCCTAAGAATACGATTGGGAACTCCAGACCTTTCGCAGCATGTAATGTCATTAATGTCACTTTAAACTCTTCTTGCTCGAAAGAATCAACATCATTTACGAGTGCTACTTGTTCCAAGAAGTCTTCCACTGTACCATTTGGATTTGTATCTTGGAAGTCTTTAGCTACAGATAAAAGTTCACCGATATTCTCAGCGCGAGCCTGATCTTGTGGATCTGTACTCTCTTCTAATTGTGCCAAGTATCCGGTTCTATCAAGAATAGATTCTAAGATATCAAGTACAGTTTTATCTTCCATTTCAGCTACGAGAGTAAAGATAAGGATACCAAATTCCTCTAACTTTTCCTTTGTCTTACCTTTAATCGTATCTACTAGATGCAGCTGTGTTAATGTCATAAACAAGGACGTGCCATTTGCACGAGCATAATCTTGTAGTTTTGCCACTGTAGTAGCACCAATACTACGCTTAGGTACATTGATGATACGTAATAAGCTCAAATCATCGAATGGATTATATAACACGCGTAAGTAAGCTAAAACGTCCTTAATTTCTTTACGATCATAGAACTTCGTGCCCCCTACCATCGTATATGGCAGAGCCCGTTTAATCAGTGCTTCTTCAAGTACACGAGATTGAGCATTTGTACGGTACAAAATAGCCATATCACCATAAGGCACACCATGAATATCGTGCTTTTTAGCAATTGTATCGCCAATAAAAGCAGCTTCTTCATGTTCAGACTGAGCCGTAAAATGCTGAATTTTAGCCCCTTCTGTCTTATCGGTCCATAAATTTTTCTTAGGACGACCTTCATTATTTTCAATTACCGCATTCGCTGCATCAAGAATAATCTTTGTAGAACGATAGTTTTGTTCTAACTTGATGGATGTACAGTTCGGATAATCCTTTTCAAAGTCCAAAATATTTTGAATATCTGCGCCACGCCATGCGTAAATACTTTGATCAGCATCACCTACAACGGCAATATTTTTCCAATGAGAGGCTAATAATTTAGCCAATAAATATTGAGCATGGTTCGTATCTTGATATTCGTCGATCATAACATAACGAAAACGCTTGCTATATTTATCTAACACAGCCTCATTGGACTGCAATAATTTAACAGCTACCAATAAAAGATCATCAAAATCTAGAGCATTATTCTTACGCAATTCCCGTTCATAATACTCATATACATCAGCAACCTTTTGTTGGTAAAAGTCTCTCGCTTGCTTTCTAAAATCTGAGGCAAATAACAATTTATTTTTTGCATCAGATATGGCACCAATCATAGCACCTACAGGATAATATTTATCGTCGAGGTTTAATGCTTTTAAAGCAGCCTTAATAACAGCTTGCGAATCAGATGTATCGTAGATTGTAAAATTACTGTTATAACCTAAGAAGTTATCTAATTCAAAACGCAAAAATTTCGCACAGAAGCTATGGAATGTGCTGAGCCAAATTCGATTAGCTACATCACCTACTAAACCTTCTACACGACTTTTCATTTCTTTTGCCGCTTTATTGGTGAAAGTAATAGCTAAGATTTCATAAGGATTAACACCTTGACCCAATAAATGTGCAATACGAACAGTTAAAACCTTTGTTTTACCAGATCCTGCACCGGCTAAAATCAATAAAGGGCCTTCCGTATGTTGAACGGCTTGTTGTTGCTCTTTATTTAAACCTGTTAATAATGAATTCATCGGAACACCCCTATCGCCCTTACATATACTATAGTTTCATAATCATATAAATAGAGAAGAAGAACGTTGCAAGCAACGTTCTTTTCCCTTTGTATACTACTATACTATTTCATAGCACCAAGAATTGGTGGTACGATTTGTTTTTTACGAGACATAGTATTTGGCAAGAATACGCCATTATCTTTAACTTCTTTTTCGAATGCTTTTGTTACTACAGCTTCTACATCACCGCTGAATAACAATGTAGTACTTTCATCAAGAATATTTGTAATCATGATGTAAGATGCATCATAGTTATTAGCACTGCGAAGAGCTTCTAACGCTTGTACTAATTCACCTTGTTTAGCCAATACGTCTGTTGTATCCATAACGGAAATTTGACCGATAGAAATTGTTTTACCTGCTTCGGAGAATTCTTTCATGTCTGTACGAACGATGTCGTCGTTAGTCAAATCAGAAATATCTGCACCAGCTTTTAACATATCAAGGCCATAGGACTCGATATCTACACCAGCGATTTCCGCCAATTTATGTGCCATTTCTTTATCTGTTTCTGTGCATGTTGGAGAGCGGAATAAAACAGTATCAGAAATGATAGCGGACAACATCAAACCAGCAATAGTTTTAGGAATTTCTTGATTGTTTTCCATGTACAATTTAGTAATGATTGTATTAGAGCAACCTACTGGTTCTAAACGCATAAATACAGGACCATCAGTTTCGAAATCACCAATGCGGTGATGATCCACAACGCCGCACATATTCATAGACTTGTAACCGTCAATGATTTGTTTAGATTCATTGTGGTCTGTTAAATATAAGTTACCACCTTCTGGAGCAAATTCTTCCCAATTCTTAACGATTTGAGGGTGTTCAAAACCAAAATGATTCAATACGTATGTTGTTTCCTTATTTGCTTCACCTGCACATACTGGAGTAGCTGGTGTACCCATTTGTGTTAAGAAATTAGCAAAGGAAATAGCAGAACAAATAGAATCTGTATCAGGGCTTTTATGACCTGCTACATATGTTTTTACATCACTCATAATATACCTCTTTTATATAAATTTCACACTTAATATCGACTTACGTCAATCCGATTTTTAACTCTATTATTATATCATAAATTATATAAAAAAACACGCCACTACTAAGTAGTGACGTGTTTTTATCATTCTAAAAAATTATCTAATGTAAATGATTAGTCGTGATTTTTTTTGCGGTTTGTAAACAAACCAGGCCCAAGTGTTTCAATGATGATGAACAGCATTGGAATGATAAAGATACCAAACAATGTTGCTGTTGTCATCCCTGCTACTACAGTAATACCCATGGATGTACGAGCACCAGAACCAGCACCAGTAGATACTGCCAATGGCAATACACCAAGGATAAACGCAAAGGATGTCATCAAAATTGGACGTAAACGAATTTTTGCAGCTTCGATAGCGGCATCAACAACGTTCATACCACGTTCGTCAACACGGATCTTAGCGTACTCAATAATCAAAATCGCATTTTTGGCAGCCAAACCAACAAGGGTTAAGAGACCAATCTGCATGTAAATATCATTAGCTAAGGAATATCTGCCTGTAAAGTTCAACAAGAATGGAACTAAAGAAGCACCAATCATACCAGATGGTACGGAGAACAATACGGCAAATGGTACCTTCCAAGATTCATACAAGGCAGCCAAAATTAAGAATACAAATACTAGACCTAAACCAAGAATCATGATGGTTTGAGAACCAGCTTTCAACTCTTCACGAGATTGACCTGCCCAGTCATATGTATAACCGGCTGGTAATGTTTTAGCTGCCGCCTCTTTCAATGCATTAATCGCATCACCAGAGGAGTAACCATTCGCTTGAGAACCACCGATTTGTACAGCCATCGCATTATCAAAACGAGTAATACTAGACGGTGTACCTGTTTGTTCTTTCGTAATATAGTTAGAAACTGGAACCATAAGGCCCTTGCTATTACGAACAGCTAGCATATTAAGCTGTTCCGCATTTTGACGGTAAGCGTCTTCAGCTTGAACTACTACTTTATAGTTTTTACCATATGTAGTAAAGTCATTGACTTGAATACTACCATAGAAACCTTGCAATGTAGTAAAGATATCAGCTAATGCCACGCCATCTTGAGCCGCTTTTTCACGATTCACATCAAATTGTAAGGATGGTGTAGATGTATCAAATGTAGTGTAAATAGATCGAATTGCTGGACTCTTACGAGCTTCTGCTAAGAATTCATTAGCACGTTCCGCCATAACTTGTGGGCTGTCACCAGCTTTGTTAATGAGGTACATGCTGAAACCACCTGTAGAACCTAGACCAGGAATAGATGGTGGGTTCATAGCAATTACAGTTGCTTCTGGTACCTTTTCAGCAGCAAAGCCAAATGTTTGACCAACCATGGCATTAATTGATGTTGCTTGTGTTGTACGATACTTCCAGTCAGACATAGTAGCAAAGATTACACCTGCACTTGATTTTTGACCACCACCTAAGAGGTCAAAGCCTGCTACTGTAAATACTTCTTGGAATAATTGCTCATCTTTTGGCTTTTCAGGATCATTTTTACCTTCCAAGAAAGAGGCAATTTTTTCAAGGGTCGCCATCGTACGCTCAGATGTGGAACCTGGCGGCTCATTAACAGCAATCATGTAATAACCGCTATCCTCTGCAGGTACAAAGGATGTAGGCAAGAAGTGGAATACTAAGCCTGTTCCCCCCGCAAAGATAAGCAATGCAATAACGGTTAAGCTCAAACGATGGCTTAAACGAGCCAATTGGATACCATACCAATTGCTGAAACGTTCTAGGCCTGCATTGAATTTATTTAACTGACGATGTACCCAATCTTCACGCTCTTTAGGTGTGTGAGGTTTTAACATCGTAGCACATAGTGCTGGTGTTAATACAAGGGCAACAATCGCAGAAATAACAACAGATACAGCGATTGTTAATGCAAACTGTTTGTAAAGAATACCTGTCATACCACCCATGAAGGCAACTGGTACGAATACAGCTACCAATACAAAGGCGATACCAATTACAGGGCCTTGTACATTTTCCATCGCTTTAATAGCCGCCTCTTTCGGAGGTAAGCCATTATATTTTAATTCATACTCTACCGCTTCTACTACTACGATAGCATCGTCAACAACGAGGCCGATAGCCAATACCATGGCGAATAATGTTAACGTATTGATAGAGAAATCAAGTAATACGAAAGCACCAAATGTACCTAGCAAGGATACTGGAACAGCAATCATAGGAATGATCGTAGATCGCCAAGATTGTAGGAACACATATACTACGATAAGAACGAGTAACAATGCTTCTACAAATGTATGCTCTACCTCTTTAATGGAAGCACTTACGAATTTAGTATTATCTACAACTACGTTATATTGCATATCTGGTGGGAAAGATTTAGATTGTTCATCTAGTACCTTCTTAACATTCGCAATAGTTTCTAATGCATTCGCATCATTTTGTAAGGAAATAGCAAAACCTGCTACCTCTTTATGTGCGGACTTAGCAATAAAGTCATATCCTTTAGCACCAATTTGAATGCGAGCAACATCTTTTAGATGCAATACCTTACCATTAGAGCTTTTAATAGCAATATTACCAAATTGTTCAGGTGTTACAAGACGACCTTCAATTTTGATAGGGTATTGAAATGCTTGTTCCCCATTAGTAGGATTTTGACCAACTGTACCTGCAGCAGCCTGTAAGTTTTGTCCCTTAATAGCTGCTGTTACTTCAGAAATGGTAACACCAAGATTTTGCATCTTCGCTGGATCTAACCAAATGCGCATAGCATAATCAGAACCGAACTCTTGTACAGAACCGACACCCTTAATGGCTTTAATAGCATCCATCATATAGTTGGTACTATAGTTCTTTAAGAATGTAGAATCATAAGTACCATCAGGTGAGTTCAAGGAAAATACCATAGCCATATCACCAGAAGATTTAGTAGTTGTAACACCAACTGCTTGTACCTCTGCAGGTAATTGAGCAAGTGCTGCTTGTACACGGTTTTGTGTATTAACCGTATCCATATCGGCATCTGTGCCTTGATTGAACTGAACAGTCAAAGAGTAACTACCATTACTAGAGCTACTAGATGTCATATAGTCCATATCTTGTACGCCTACGATTTGTGTTTCAATAACACTGGCTACCGTATCATTAACAACTTGAGCCGTTGCACCTGTATAGGCAGTGTTTACACGAACTGTAGGTGGAGAAATTTGTGGATATCGAGCTATCGGAAGGTTCATCATAGAAATGAGACCTACCAAGGTAATAACAATGGCTATTACAATGGCAAAGATAGGTCGATTAATAAAGAATTTCGACACGATCTAGCCCCCTTCTATTTTGTAGCTTTTAATTGTTCTTTTGAAAGCAATTTAGCATTAACCTTCACACCGTTTTTAACCTTAGTTAAGCCATCAACGATGATTGTGTCTCCAGGTGCTAAACCGGCTTTAATAATTGTATCGCTACCACTTGTACCGCCAACTTCAACACTTTTTTGTTCTACTACACCATCAGCATTTACAACATAGATAAAGTTTTTATCCATGATTTGAAGAATGGCACGACTAGGAACAAGAATAGCATCTTTAAGTTTTTGACCAGGAGAAATCACTGTAGCAAACATATTTGGCAATAACAAATGATCAGGATTTGGGAAAGATGCTTTCAACACAAGCTTACCTGTTGATTGATCAAGACTTTTTGCTGCTTGAACAATAGAACCCGGTTGATTATATGTTTCACCGTCTGCAAGTTTTAATTGAATGTTTGGACCATTGGAATCATCGCCAGTTGGATTTTTCATGAAGTCAAGATATTCTTGTTCAGTCATACTAAACTCAACAAAGATAGGATCAATGGAGTCAATTGTAACTAATGTTGTAGAACCAGCTTGTACAAATGCACCCATATCAATATCATCCATACGTAATGTACCGGAATATGGTGCATATACCATTGTGTCACCCAAGTTATCTTGAGCAATCTTTACAGATGCTTGGTATGCTTCATATGCTGCTTTAGCTTGTTCTGTAGTACTGCGTTGCGTATCTACACGTTGCTGCGCAATCGCATCTTGTTGAGCCAATGTTTCATAACGATTAAGATCTACTTCAGCATTTTTATAAGTCGCATTAGCTTGAGCAGCTTGTGCTTCTGCATTAGCAAGACTAGCTTCGTACTGACGAGAATCGATACGATATAATGGTTGACCAGCTACAACTTGCTCCCCACCTTTAACATATTTTTCAACAACGTAACCAGTTACACGAGCATGTACAGCTACAGAGTTTTCTGCAACGACAGTACCAGCATAGGTTTGGTTTACCTGTGCATCACTTGCAGTAATTTTGTATGCATTGACACTCACATCACCTGCTTGCTGTTGATTACTGCCACAACCAGCAACCATTACAGCGGATACAACGAGAGCCGCTAACATACGGGAATAACGGAACTTCATTATCTGTACTCCTTTACACGAAACTAATCATCTATGTGTCATAATTACATAAATGTCTTTATATATTATACAGGATTCTATAGACAAAGTCAATTTTTCCGATACCCCTCTACCTTTGTAGAACATAGATAAAATCTGATTAAACCCACATATATTGTATACAACAAAAATGTTAAAAACTATTGACATTTTATATTCAATATGAACTTAAATAGTTTTAGAATTATAAAACTATATATTACTAGTTTACTTTTTTTCAGTTAATACCGTATAACCATGATCCTCAACTAAGATTACTTCATTATTGTTTATCGGCACTAATGGTATCTTATTTTGATAAGTATCTAATGTTTTCTGAGCAGTCTCTTCAAATGGATACTCTCCTAAATGAGGCACAACATAATGATTAAATACATTTACACCCATATAATCATCTAATTCAGATGCTATACTTTTATCATCCATTATCTGATTATATTCAATATTTTCAGACATAATAATTGCGCCAGCAGATTCACCAATATATAATAAGCCTTCTTTGATTCTTTCATAAAGTAGGCCTATAAGATTTTTCTTTTTCAGCTCTTGTAATAGATAAAATGTGTTACCACCAGATATACAGATACATTCAGTCTTTGAAAGTTTATTCTTTAAATAATCTTCATCATATTTAGAAATATCAATAATTTCCAATTCATATCCTAAAGACTTTAACATCTCAACACCTTCATCAATATATCCAGTATATGGTTCAACATTTCCAGCAGTAGGAATAAAAACTATTTTATTCGAAATCATTTTTGAAAGATACTTTTTTGTTATATTTTTTGTTCCTGCTAAATATGACATAAGTAAAATTTCCATGCTTTATCACCTCAAAGACTCTTTATTTAAATTAATTTGAAAATTTTATTATTAATATACAAAAAACCGCCTAAGAATCTACCTAGACGGTTTTAAAACCACTTAATCTGCTTTCCTTTATCTATTATAGCCGAATAATCACAAATTTATCTGTAAGCGCAAACTTATTTCTTAAAATGTACGCTTCTTATTTGGTGGAGATGAGGGGAGTCGAACCCCTGTCCAAGAGTGTTGCCATATAGACTTCTCCGAGCACAGTCTATGATTGAGATCTCGGGTTGCTATCGCTCACAGACAAGCTACACAACCCCAGTTCATATTGTCTCGCCTAATTCATATGAACAACTAAATTAGACCAGCCTACTGTTTGACGTCCATTCACACTTGGTAGGCACAAGTATGAGGGACGTAGCTTATGCAGCTAATGCAAAATTTTCTTCTGCGTTTAAATGTTTTCCCACCGTTTAACGGCCTCATGGAACGCCGACTCGCTATCTATACCACACGCACCCCTGTCGAAACCTTTACATCCCCGTGCGTCGGTCTCATAATTATAAGCCCATTTAATACAGCTGTCAATTATATAGAGCCTTTATAATTCAGTTAAATCTATAACTTCTAGATTACTTTATCCACTACTACAAATGAAGCTATTATATAGAATCATAAAATTAATTCAATTCTTTGATAGCTTTATCCAATGTCCGGCACACATAATCAATTTGTTCTTTATTATGAGCAGCTGTAACGGTTAAACGAATTCTACTTTCACCAACAGGAACTGTAGGCGGACGTATCGCTGTACCTATAATTCCAGCATTGTATAGATAATCAGATACTGCTAGTGTATCTTCATTACTTCCGATTAATATTGGGAAAATTGGAGTTTCATTGGTCGCTTCAATTCCCATGGCAATCAATTGAAGAGCCATATAGTTTACGTTCTCTTGTAAACGTCCTAATACAGATGTATCAGACTCAAGAATATGCAACGCAGCCAGGGCTGCCCCTATGTCAGCAGGAGATAATGCAGTGGAGAATATAAAGCTACGACTCATATTCACAAGATAATCAATGATGGTGCTATTAGCAGCTACATAGCCGCCAACAGAACCTAACGATTTGCTCAATGTACCTAGCTGAATATCCACTTCTTTCTCGAGACCATAATAAGCAGCCGTTCCATGACCGCTACCAATGGTCCCCGTCGCATGAGCATCGTCTACCATAAGTAAAGCATTATACTCACGGCTAACCTCGTAAAGCTTATCTAATGGGGCTATATCGCCATCCATGCTAAAGACCCCATCTGTGACAATGAGCTTACGTGCATTACGATCTACTTGTTTAAGTAAAAACTTTAACTCCTCTACATCACAGTGACTATAGGCTTTTACAGTAGCCTTACTCAATCTACAACCATCAATAATACTAGCATGGTTTAATTCATCGCTAAAAATGGTCATATTTTTATCTGCTATGGCAGAAATAGTACCTACATTTGCCATGTATCCAGTATTAAACACAAGAGCTTTTTCTGTATTCTTAAATTTTGCTAGTTCTCTTTCAAGATCTGTAAACAAGGGAAATGTACCGGATACCAAACGCGATCCACCTGATCCAGTACCATATTGTTGAGCCCCTTTAACGGCTTCATTTATTACACGTTGATCAAAGGTAAGACCTAAATAATTATTTGACGCCATCATCAAATATTCTTTATCATCTTTTTTAACTCGTACTGCATCTATAGGGCAGTATTCCATTAGAGTACGCAAATTATGGTTATTTATTTTACTATCTAATTGTTCTTGGAAGAATTTATACATACGATCACCACTGAACAAGTACAGGTTTTTTTTCCAAGTACTCAATTACGCCTTCCAAATCAATATTCGGCTTTACAAAGAATACACGTCCCCCTAAATTAGAGCCAATTTCCTTCATATTAGGGATGCGATGATAAACACCATTACAAGCAACGTAGCCTATTGTGTAATCTGGATCATCAGACCAACATAATTCGCCTACAATCCCTTCTGCAGATTGCACCTTAGACGCCAATACTAAGGCCTCTCTCATATGTTCATTATCTCCTAGTTTATCAGAATCAAAGGAGTCCATATGACTTACGCGAACACCACGATTACCTGCATCGAGGCGCTCACCAGAAATTGCGTCAACTAACATAGCTCCCCGCATAGATGAAACTAGACTTTTTAATAAAAAAATAGAATTTCTAATAGCTGACTCACTAATATCAGTCCCCTGTAAAAGTTTTACAGCTAATTGATGTGCTTCAGTAACTGTGTTTGCCGTATGTTCTTTTACTTTTAAACAATCTATATATGTAATTGTTTCCGACGGAATTAAGTCCACTGTAATATTAATAAAATCAGCAGTCCCTTTACTGTGATGCAAAGCTCGTTCAGCTAAAGACTGGGCTATAAATCCAACTTGATTTAAGGTCACCATGCGTTCTGCGCCAGAAATATGGTGGCCCCCGTTTTCATGGGGACCACCTTGAGCTGCGCGCATACGCACACTATATAATTCATCCATTATGATACCTTACCTTTAACTACATTACTTTGAGGTACTTGGTTGTGAATTTTATGGAATACTTTCACAAATACTGGTGCCATAATTACTGTAAAGATCATACCTGGAGCTGCGAGAGCTATCATAGGTAATGCAGCCTTACCAACATATAAAGACAAAGATAATCGCGCTAAAGCAGATGCAATTGGACCAGAAATCATGATACCAATCATATGGTTTTGACACATCCAAAGAATAAGACCTACGATGAGACGGAATTGCATGGCAATCATAACATTAAGAATAGATTGTGTCCCTAATGCTAATCCAATCAAGCTAGATAAACATCCACTAATAATATACTTTTTGAACCCAAATACAGCACATATAGCGACCGCTAACGGCGCAGATAGTTGAAACTCTATACCAGGAATAATATTAGGTATTTTAATTGCCCCTAATACTGTAATCATAGCCGTTAAGATAGCAATTTCTGTAATGTACCGAATATTCTGATTCATAATGTATCTCCTCTACTTAGAAAATGTCAACTACAAACACCTCTTATTGTTTACATTATAAATTCTTACTGTATTTTTATCAACCACCAAAAACAATATAGTTAACAAATATATAAAAAAAGAACCAAGCCATATCGACTTGATTCCTTATAATCATTAATATTTTTGTTGTTCTTTAATTCGCTTAGCAATATCGCGCTTAGCATCACGTTCTGCCATATCTTGGCGCTTATCATAAATTTTCTTACCAGTTACTAGACCTACGGTAACTTTGACATAACCGTGACTGAAATGAAAGTTAAGTGGTACTAAAGAAAACCCCTTCTCCTTAACTTGAGCATGTAACTTATTGATTTCAGATTTATGCATCAACAACTTACGTGTCCGCTCTGGTTCATGGTTAAAGCGATTTCCTTGTTCATATGGGCTAATATGAACGCCATACAACAAGAGTTCCCTTTTATCTATACGACAAAAGCTATCTTTAAGATTGAGCTTACCTTGGTGGATAGATTTTATTTCTGTCCCTGTTAAAGCAATGCCAGCTTCATAGGTTTCATGAATATGAAAATCATGACGTGCTTTACGATTATCAGCAATAAGCGATGGGCTAGTTTTCTTTGCCATATTCTCCTCTATCGTTTACGTTTACTTTTAGATTTTTTAGATTGACCACGTTTTGTAGCTTTATTTGACTTCTTGTGACTCGATTTACCTTTTTTAGATTTTTTGCTGAAAGCATCATATCTAGAACGTCCAGTTTTTGAGTCATCTCGTTTAGACGATTTTCTACCGCTTTTACGGGATGATTTACGATCCTTAGAACTGCCAAAACCATCACGACTAGTAGCATAATCGGAACCACTGTTCAATTTTTCTTGGATAGCTATCAGGTTATCTACTTCACCAAGGACAAAGTCGATTTGTTTCTTTTCTACATCGGCTTTTACAAGTGTAACCGTAACCTTTTCACCTAAGTGATAGGTTTTACCTGTACGCTTACCAACGAGGACAAAGTGTTCTTCGTCAAAGAAATAGTAATCATCGTTCATCATGCTAATATGCACGAGACCGTCAATACCATTCTCTAATTCTACAAACATGCCAAAAGAGGTTATGCTCGCAATAGTACCTTCAAAAACTTCGCCTACAAAAGGAACCATGTATTGAGTCTTCTTAAGATCTGTAGTTTCACGTTCCGCTTCGGTTGCTACTTGTTCTTGTATGGAAGAATGTTCCACAGCACCTGCCAAGAAGGCTTCATCTACATCTCGTTTAGAGTATCCACCTTTCCAGTGCATATCCGCTTTTAAAAGACGATGCACCATCAAATCCGGATACCGTCTAATGGGAGATGTGAAATGCGTATAGCATGTAGATGCTAACCCAAAATGGCCGACATTTTCAATGCTATATTTTGCTTGCTGCATGGAGCGTAAGATCATAATTTGCGCTACTTGCTCAATATCTTGTCCCTTCACCACATCAAGGATTTTTTGGAAATCTCGTGGCGTTACGCCATCAGCACTGAGGACGAGATTTTGACCTAAATAATTTAATACCTTTTGGAATAAATCCAATTTCTCTTCACTTGGATTTTCATGAATACGATATACCGATGTACGTTCAGTATCTTTCAAATGTGTTGCTACCGTTTCATTGGCAATGAGCATACATTCTTCGATAAGTCGCTCTGCCATAGTTCGGTCGCGTTTTACAATACGCAACGGTGTACCGTCGAGATCAAGTAATACCTTATATTCAGGAAAATCAAAGTCTAATGCCCCTCTATGACGACGCATCCGATTTAAAATCTTTGAAATCTCTGCTAAATCGCGAAGCATAGGTATAAACTCTACTAAATCGTCAGGAATAATATTTTCTTCAAGCGCTTTATAAACTTCCTTATAGCTGCAACGGCGTCCTACGTGGATAATAGACGGACGAATACGATAATTAACAACTGTACCCGAATCATCAATCTCCATCATGCACGTCATAGCATAGCGGTCCTCATGTGCATTTAAGCTACAAATGCCATTCGATAATACCTCTGGCAACATTGGTACCACTCGGTCTACCAAATAAACAGAAGTACCACGCTTATACGCTTCATTATCAATAGGCTGACCAGAAGTGACATAATGACTAACGTCCGCAATATGTACACCTAGTTCGTAATTACCATTTGGTAATTTGCGACCACTTACAGCGTCATCAAGATCTTTTGCATCTTCTCCGTCGATAGTTACCATTTGTAAGTCTCTAAGATCCCAACGTTTTGGATCCTCATGGATAACAGTATCTATCTTCTTACTAGCCTTAATAACCTCTTTAGGGAAGGCAAAAGGAATCTTATGGTTAGCCATAATACAGTTAATATCTAGGCCTACATCCCCCTTATAACCTAGGATTTCTGTAATAATTCCTTCAGGCTTTTTGTCGCCTTCAGGCCATTTTGTAATTTTTACTAATACTTTAGCTCCACTACGAGCATCTAAAGTATTTTTTAAGTCCACAAAAACATCAGTACCAATGCGTTCATCATCAGGTACAACAAAGCCAAAATGTTGTTGTCTATCGTAAGTACCCACAATAGTTTCGTTGGCACGCTCAATAACATCAACGATGATGCCTTCACGTTTATGCTTAGTATAATCTGATGGTACAACGCGAACACGCACCTTATCATTATGCATGGCTGTACCTTTATTTTGTTCGGCTACATAAATATCTTCATCATCTAGCATGATAACAAAGCCATATGACTTACGATAACCTTTATAGATACCTTCATATTCTTCATGTTGTTGATCTTCATACCGATATACATCTGGTCGAGACGAAGTTAATACGCCTTCACGGGCGAGCATTTTCGCAGATCGAATAAACATTTCAAGATCTTTGCCACCTTGAATACGATTATCCATTGCTGCATCCTCAATATGGTATGCATGTGGTTGTATAGATTTATAAAAGTCCAATACCTTCTTCTTCAAGTCTGCACCCCCTTATTAGGATGAAAAAATAAAAAGCCTGCAATGCAGGCTTTCATCATTAGAATTGATTAATCATTGCCCCTAACACTAAGCTCAACACAGCAAAGATAATCCCCAATATAATCGTACATTTAGATAAGAAGGCATCTAAACCGCGTTGCTTACCACCAAAAGAAGAGTCTGCTGCACCAGAAACAGCACCGCCCATGCCTGCGTTTTTGCTATTTTGTGCAACAACTACTACAATTAATAAAATAGATACGATTACTTCTACAATCATTAAGAAATTTGTCACGACTGTCATCCTTCCTGTGATGCTCGATGCGAGCCCAATACACGATGTTCTAAATACTTCTCTAATTTACGTTTTACCCTTTGTAGCGCATTATCAATAGATTTAATACTACGATCTGTAACCTCAGCCATTTCTTGATAGGAACGTCCATCAAGGTATCCTTCCAAAACTTCCCATTCAAGATCACTTAAAATATGGCCAATATTGCGCTCAATATCATCTAATTCCTCTTGACTGATAATGAGGTCTTCAGGATTTGTAATCTTTGTTGAAGATAGCATTTCAATCAATGTACGCTCCGAGTCCTCTGTATACACCGGTTTATTTAAGGATATATAGGAGTTCAAAGGCGCATGTTTTTGTCTTGTAGCCGATTTAATGGCTGTAATAATTTGTCTAGTTATACAAAGTTCCGCAAAAGCTCTAAAAGACGCTAATTTATCATGTTTAAAATCTCGCGTCGCCTTATAGAGTCCAATCATCCCTTCTTGGATGATATCCTCTCGGTCGGCACCTACCAAAAAATAGGAGCGAGCCTTAGCTCGAACAAAGTTCTTATATTTATTAACAATATAATCGATTGCAAACTCATTTTGCTCTTCCTGAGCTATGGCCACAACTTGCTCATCGGTCATTTCCTTGAAATTGTAATCGGACTTGCGTGTATGAATCATTTTCATAAGCTCCTCCTTACAATTGAGCGAGAAAAACCAATATATTTATTATACTGGAACAGTATACGATTTTCAACTATCAATGACCTCGACGCAATTTCTCAAGCTTTTCAGCCACTTCAGGAGATAATAAACCTCCCACTTCATTACGACGCACTGAAAATTGATCACGTCTATGTTCATGAGCATATTGAAGTCGTTCTTCTTCCTTAGCAATACGAATCATATTTTGCAACTCACGAGCAGGAATACGCAACCCTCCAGAGCCTAGAATTTGATTCTGTTCTGCCCCATCGGAGGTTACAACATATACATTAGTATATTTGCCTTTACGTAAAAATACCTCTCGTTCAATAAATGAATCCGCCGTTTCTCCATCCTCAGTATATACTTCAATGAATCCACTTGTGATGGATTCAATGGAGCCTCCGGATTTTGTATATTTACCGTCAAACACAAGGATTACTTCATAGCCCTTGAATTTACCATAATTTAACAATCTATCTCGAAGTTCC
This sequence comes from Veillonella parvula, assembly GCF_040097785.1. Lineage (GTDB taxonomy): Bacteria > Bacillota > Negativicutes > Veillonellales > Veillonellaceae > Veillonella > Veillonella parvula_D. Next base: position 444,088 of record NZ_JBBNNS010000001.1, read on the forward strand.
ATTCTCGCATGTTCTAAAGACTCATGAGCCAATTTTTTCAAATGAGTCCATGCAAAAATTACATTGTATCCGTCTACAATTAAGATATCTTTCAGCATAGTTATTTCGCTTGGCGTTGACGTACCGCCTCATACATAAGAACTGCAGCTGCAACAGATGCATTCAAAGAATTCAAATTCCCATACATAGGAATTGTTACAAGGAAATCACAAGCTTCTTTTACAACGCGACTAATCCCCTTACCTTCATTACCAATGACGATAACCGTAGGAATTGTCATATCAGCTTCATACAAGGTACGATCTCCTTCCATATGAGCCCCCATTACCCAAAACCCTTGTTTTTGAAGTTGTTTAATGGTTTGCGTTACATTACCAATTTGTACAAGTGGAATTTGTTCAATAGCACCTGCAGATGTCTTTGCAACAGTAGCATTAATAGGCGCATTATGTCGTTTAGGAATGAGTACAGCCGTAGCTCCTGCACATTCAGCAGTACGAATAATCGCTCCCATATTATGTGGGTCTTCAACACCATCCGTTAAGATGAGTAAAGGAACCTCATGTGTTGTTTCTTGTAATACCTCTCCCAATTCTTTAAATTGAACGGCCGATACAAGAGCTATAACCCCTTGATGTGGTACCTCTAAATCGTACTTATTCATCTGCTTAACTGGTGTTGGTCTAACTTCAATCCCTTGAGATTTAGCAAGATCTACAATATCAGCTAGCCCTGTTTTTACCCTATCTTCGCTGACCAAAATACGTTGAATAGAACGACCACTTTTAAGGGCTTCTTTAACCGCATTGCGACCTACAATATAATTATCCATACTACATACCTCGTAGAGTTATAGAAAAGGCTTGCCCCATGATATGCTGTAAGCGCTCTTCTTGGCGCGTTTCATAAAGAAATCCTAGTACTGCTTCAAAGGCCGTACTACTGCGATATTCTTGAACAGTACTACTTTTAGGCACGTTTACATTACTATTTCTAGCACGGCGTGCAAGAGCTTGTTCATCTTCTGTGAAAGTATTTTCTATTTCTAGCAATACTTTCGCCTGTGATTTAGCGCAAATAAATTCAGTAACGATAGTATGTAAAATCTGTACTTTTGTAATATTCATTTGTACCACGCGTTCACGCACATACATGGAGTATACTGCATCACCGATATATGCTAGCATAACTGCATCAGCACTTAAGCACTCCTCTATTGTTCGTTTGCGCAAACGAAGCGGCTCTTCTTCAAGAGCCGTTAGTTTTTTTATCGCTTCATTCTTTAAGAATTGAAATTGTTTAAACTTCACGTTTTTTCCACCGTGCACCTTGAGGAGAGTCCTCAATGGTAATACCAATCTCAGCTAATCGATCGCGGATACAATCAGCTAATGCCCATTGTTTTTGTTCGCGACAAGCTTGACGTACAGAAAGAATAACTTGCATTAATTCTTCGTATTCAGCAGCATTGGCGCCCGTGTTGCCTTCCCAAGCTTTTTCGAGAACGCCAATAACATCTGTCATAAATTTGAAAATGCGTTTTACTTCAGCAATTGCCTCTTGGCAAACAACGCCTTCTCTACTTGTTACTGCTTGATAATAAATATTTATTTCCTTTGCGAGACCAAACATGCTAGATGTTGCTAAAGCCGTGTTGAAGTCATCGCTCATGGCAGCCTCAAATTCTTCTTCGTATTCTTTCGCTTTTTCTAATAAACGTTGAGCTTCATCACATGCACCTGGTTCACATTTTTCAAGATAAAGAAGGTTTTCAATAGCCGTGCTTAACCGTTCCAAAGATTTATTAGCTTCTTCTAAACGCTCATCAGAGAAATCTAATGGGCTACGGTAATGCGTGCTCAATAAGAAGTAACGCAATGCATCAGGACTATATTGTTCTAAAATATCTTTTACCAAAAAGAAATTATTCAAGGACTTAGACATTTTTTCAGAATTAATAGTGATAAAACCATTGTGCAACCAGTAGCGCACTGCTGGATGTTGACCAGAGCAACCTTCTGATTGAGCAATTTCATTTTCGTGATGTGGGAAAATCAAATCGCTACCACCGCCATGGAAGTCAAATTCTGTACCTAAATATTTTTGGCTCATAGCAGAACATTCAATGTGCCAACCTGGACGACCATTCCCCCATGGGCTTTCCCAATAAGGTTCACCAGGTTTTGCTGCTTTCCACAAAGCAAAGTCCATAGGATTCTTCTTACGACCATCTACTTCGATACGTGCGCCTGCTTCCATATCGTCTAATGTACGACCAGATAACTCACCGTAATGTTCAAATTTCTCCACACTATAATATACATCGCCATCGAGTTCATAGGCGTAGCCCTTGTCAATCAATGTTTTAATCATAGCAATGATATCATCAATATGCGTAGATACACGTGGATACATATCAGCCCGTTGTACACCTAATGCATCCATTACTTCAAAATAACTATCGATATAACGATTTGCAATGGTATCCCAAGAGATGCCTTCACCATTAGAAGTATTGATGATTTTATCATCCACATCAGTAAAGTTTTGTACATAGGTTACTTTATAGCCTACATGTTTCATATAGCGACGAATTACGTCCCAAGTCACAAAAGGACGAGCATTGCCAATATGAGGATGATTGTATGGTGTGACACCACATACGTACATTTTTGCCTCACCTGGTGTTACAGGATTGAATACCTCTTTTTGGCGCGTCATAGTATTATAAACAGTAATTTCTCTCATCGTTACCGATGCCTCCAATTTTGTAAAATAAAAAAGACCTCTCATCTCATACAGAGACGATGGTCCGCGGTTCCACTCTGTTAGGTACCAATAGCGATACCCACTCATCGCATAACGGTGCGTCGCCGGACAAACCTACCTATAATCGGAGTGTCAGCTCGTGAATGCATTTCATCTACCTATCCATGAACCCTCCCACCATCGGTTCTCGCTAAAAAGTTAGTTGTAGAGTACTTCTTTCAGTCTCAGCTATTATTATATAATCTATATTTATATATAAAAATATTTTACCAATAAAGCTATAGAATGTCAATATTTACAAGAAAAATCCCCATCTTTCATAGGCAGCTATTCACATATCATACATAGGTATTTTAAATAGCTTAATTAGAAAGATGAGGATATATAATCAGAATATTAAATTACTATTATCATTCATAACAATAGCTTTTATAGCACACAAGTAATAATAATGTCATTACATCAAATCAATTAATATTAAGCATTTTCTAATTTATCTTGATCATCGTGTTTACGGCAAATACCTGCAAAAATAGATCCTGTAAAGTTATGAATGATGGAGAATACTGCACCTGCTACCGCAGCTTGTGGTGTAAAGTGTTTTAGTGCTAAAGATACGGATAATGCAGAATTTTGCATAGCCACTTCGATTTGCATAGCACGACGAGAAGACACATCAATACTGAGAGCTTTACATACAAAGTATGTCACAACATAACCACTCAAATTTTGTACTAAACACGCTACAAAAATAATGAAACCGGTTTCGGCAATTTGCTTTTGGTTAACTGCAGTTACAGCTGCCAAGATAAGCAATACCGCGATAGCTGCAATGGTTGGACATACAGATTTTACAGGTTCAATTTTTGCGCCAATAAAGTAATTCAATACAATCCCCAAAATAATTGGTACTAACACGATTTTTACAATAGATATAAACATTGGCATAAATTGAATTTCAATAGAAGATGTTGCACCTGCATATAATACGACAAATAAAGGCGTTAAAATAGGTGCCAATAATGTGGATACAGTTGTTGCTGATACGGATAAGGGAACATTACCATTTGCAAGGAAGGTCATTACATTAGAAGCAGTACCACCAGGACATGCACCCAACAAGATAAAACCAATCCCAACTTCTGGAGGAAAATTAAATGCTAAGGCTACTAAGAAACCTGCCAATGGCATCCATAAGAATTGGATTACGGATACGAGAATAACCTTCATTGGTTGCTTAAATACATCAATAAAGACTTGAGCCGTTAATGTTAACCCCATCGCAAACATAACAAACTGTAGCATGTAAGCAATATAAGGAGTCATCCAAGAAAATACTGCAGGTAGCATATATGCTAAAACAGCCATCAATAGTACTATCCAGGATAGATAACTATTGAATAAGTGATTAATAGAACGAATAACACTCATAAAAACACTCGCTTTCATAATAAATCAAAATTTAATACGCCGATTATTATAGCATTTCTATAGAATATTAACAACATATACAAAAGGAGTTCACATAACACCTGTTACGTGAACTCCTTTGATTAATTGATCAAATTTATTTTGTTAATGCACCTACATTATCTAAACGATGTAAGCACTTTTCTTTACCAAGTAATGTAACAATATTATTCAAATCCGGGCCATGCATTTGACCTGTTAAAGCTACACGGATTGGCATAAATACGAATTTACCTTTTAAAGAGGTTTCTTTCATTACGGCCTTGATTGTTGCTTTTACAACTTCAGGTGTAATTTCATCAAGTTCAGCCAATGCATTCCGGAAAGCGCCGAGAACTGTTGGAGCTGTTTCTTCATTCAATACAGCACGCAACTCCTCTTCATGCCCCTCTTCAAGGAATACTGTTTCGCCCATAAACAAGCCTACATGATCTTTGATTTGAGCACCATAGCTAATATGATCACGGAATGTAGAGCATAATAATGTCAACCAATCAATATCAGCTTGATTCAAGCTATCTGGAGCTAAACCAACCTCTTTCAAATGCGGCAAACAAAGGTGGAATAATTCTTCATCGCTCAAATTCTTCATGTAGTGGAAATTTATATGGTTCAATTTATCAATATCAAACACAGCAGGATTTTTCGCTACCCGATCCATAGAGAAAGCCTGAATTAATTCATCTTGTGTGAAGAATTCTTCTTCACCTTCAGGAGCCCAACCAAGAAGTGCCAAGAAGTTTACAAGTGCTTCTGGCAAGTAGCCTAATTGTTTATATTGTTCAACAGAGGTAGCACCATGACGTTTGGACATTTTCTTGTAATCTTTACCAAGAATCAAAGAAATATGACCAAACTTAGGGACCTCCCAACCTAAAGCTTCATAAATAGCCATTTGACGAGGTGTATTGGATAAATGTTCCTCTGCACGAATAACGTGAGTAATCCCCATCATATGATCGTCCATTACTACAGCAAAGTTATATACAGGAATGCCATCAGATTTTACAATTACAAAATCACCAACGCCATTAGATTCAAAGGATACATGCCCACGTACCATATCATCAAAAGCGTAAGTTTTATTCAACGGTACACGCAAACGAATTGTAGGTTTACGACCTTCAGCAATGTATTTAGCCTTTGTCTCTTCATCTAAGTGTTCACAATGACCGTTGTATTTTGGTGTTTCCCCACGATCCATTTGATCTTGACGCACCGCATCTAACTCTTCAGGTGTGCAGTAACACTCATAAGCTTTACCTTCATCCAATAAGCGTTGTGTTACTTCTTTATATAAATCAAGACGTTCTGTTTGACGGTAAGGACCATTATTACCACCTACATCAATGCCTTCATCCCAGTTCATGCCAAGCCATTGTAAGGAAGCTTTAATATTCTCTTCACTTTCACGTGTAGAACGAGCTAAATCTGTATCTTCAATGCGCAATACAAATGTGCCTTTTTCCTTACGTGCTAATAACCAGTTAAATAAAGCAGAACGAGCACCACCAATATGGAATGGACCCGTAGGGCTTGGAGCAAAACGAACTTTCATGGAACTCATGATTAAATCTCTCCTTCATATACAGAAACGACAGCTTGTGCAGCAATGCCTTCGCGGCGTCCAATAGCCCCGAGCATTTCATTTGTTGTCGCTTTAATACTAATGCGATCTAATGATATCTCTAAAATAGACTGTAAATTAGCCTTCATCATATCAATATGAGGTTTTAATTTAGGTGTCTCAGAAATAACCATAATATCAATATTATAGGCTTGTAACCCACGTTCTTTCAATAAGAAATTTACTTTTTCTAGTAAAAGCATACTAGAAATCCCTTTATACTGGTCATCTTCAGGCGGAAAATAGTATCCAATATCCCGTAAACCTGCAGCTCCCAACAGGGCATCCATCAAGGCATGGATGAGAACATCCGCATCGGAATGGCCATCAGGGCCAAGGTCAGATTCGATTTGAACACCACCTAAGATACAAGGACGACCTGCTTTTAATTGATGAATATCATAACCAAATCCAACGCGCATACGTTTATCCTCAATTCCTAAATATCGTTTTGCTACAACAATATCATTAGGTGTAGTCACTTTAATATTACAGTAATCTCCATCTACTATATGTACAGGCTGCCCTAAATACTCAACGATGGACACATCATCAGTGCCTAAATATTTTTTATCATGAGCCTTTTGATGGGCCGCTTTAAATAGTTCTTTTTGAAAGCCTTGTGGCGTTTGAATTTGGTATAATTCACTGCGTTTTAATGTTTCTATTACAGTATGCTCTGTATTAACCCGTTTAATCGTATCCGTAGCAGGGACACCTACAGTAGCAGCTCCATATTCTATTGCAGCCCTAACAACAGCATCAAACAGTTCCCTAGATGCTAATGGACGCGCTCCATCATGAACCAGCACAATATTACTATCTTCTGATACAGCTTTGAGTCCATATGCCACAGAATGTTGACGTTCTCTTCCACCAAGTACTATCTTTACAGGAATATGCAAATCCAACCCTTGAATATGGTTAGACATATATTCTTGTTCGCCTTCAGCTACAACAAGAATAATTTCTTTTAAACCTTCAATCTTTTCTACATTCTGTATGGTACGTTGAATAATAGAATATCCTCCTAAAGGAATAAATATCTTATTTTCTTTGTATCCCATACGGCGACCAGCACCTGCAGCGAGAACGATACAACTAATTGCCTTGCCCATTTTGTCCTCCATCTACACGAGCAAAGATCATACGACCAGCACTCGTTTGTAATATGGATGTAACCATAACCTCTACATTTTGACCAACATAAGGCTTACCATCCTCTACGACAATCATCGTGCCATCGTCGAGATAAGCCACACCTTGGTGTACTTCCTTACCTTCTTTCATGATTTGAACGCGAATCCATTCTCCAGCGATTAGAGCAGGTTTTAATACATTTGCCAATTCATTGAGGTTAAGTACTTCTATACCTTGTACACGAGCCACCTTATTCAAGTTAAAGTCATTTGTCATCAACTTCCATTGCTTATCTAAAGCAAGTCGCATAAGTTTTGAATCAACCTCTACAAGATCATCATAATCATCTTCAACGACCTCTATAGCAACCTTATTGGCATCTTGCATATCCTTCAAAATATCAAGGCCACGTCGACCACGGTTGCGTTTCGTAGCATCCGCAGAGTCAGAAATTACCTGTAACTCATTTAATACAAATAGTGGCACCATAAGAGGACCTTCAATAAAACCCGTAGCACATAGTTCTTTGATACGACCGTCAATGATAACTGAAGTATCTAGTAATTTTGGCGTACTAGAGGATTTATCTAATTTATGAGTTGAAAACATTTTAAAACGACTTGTTTTTTTAGTGCTATCTCCTCCCCATTGTTGTACGTAATTATTGTACATTTCGGGGCCTTTACGAGCCATAATTTTAAGTCCACTATATCCAAAAATAGCACTCAAAATTATAGGAATATAAGGTCCTATAATAGGTACTTGATTGAATGCAACACCAATTAGATTTGCAATAATAAGGCCGAATAATAAACCGATGGTGCCTGCAATCAATTCTTGATTTGGAATATGAGTAAGAATACGCTCTAATCTTTTAGCAATTACTAAACCTTGTTTCAAAATAAATGATGAAATCAGATAACCAATAACAAGGCCTAATAGAGTACCTACGATTAATACTGCAATGCGTGCAATTGTTAATGACATGTCCCCAAAAGATTCAAATTGAGAAACCAAATACGGGTCAATAATAGGTGCTAAGCTATCCATTCCCACGTAGGCTGCTGTACCTACTAAAATGGCTATTACATAGCGTAAAATCCGATAAATCATGAAATCACCTCCTAATTATGAAAATACGAGTTGCATCGCCTCTTGTATAGATTTGACACCTTTAATTTTGATAGAACTATCATTATCCTTGATTTGTTTATAGTTGCCTTCAGGAATAATAAACTTTTTAAAACCTAATTTCTTAGCTTCATTAATACGCTGTTCAATGCGAGGAATACTGCGAACATTACCAGTTAAGCCTACTTCACCTAAGATAACCATATCTGTTGGCACGATACGATTTTTTAAGTTTGATACTATAGCAACCGCCATAGATAAATCACAAGCCGGTTCATTTACCTTGAGACCACCGATAACATTTACATACACGTCTTTATTACCTAATGTAAAGCCACAGCGTTTTTCTAAAACAGCCAATAATACGATTAATCGATTGAGATCGTAACCTATCGCCGTGCGTCGTGGCATACCAAAGGCCGTAGTAACTACCAAGCTTTGTACCTCTACTAAGATGGGACGAACCCCTTCAAGGTAAATCATGACGGCACTGCCGCTTTCTTCATCGGAACGCTCGGCTAAAAGAGAAGCAGACGGATTGGACAATTCCTGTAACCCTTCCTCTACCATGGCAAAAATGCCTGTTTCTGATGTAGATCCAAAACGGTTTTTAATAGACCGTAATATACGGAATTGATAGGAACGCTCCCCTTCAAAGTAAAGCACTACATCTACCATATGCTCTAACATACGAGGCCCTGCAATATTGCCTTCCTTTGTTACATGACCAATGATTACAGTAGGTATATTTCGTTCTTTACAGAAGCGAAGTAGGCGAGATGTGCATTCACGAACTTGACTAACACTGCCTGGCGCAGCATCTATATCTCCCGTATACATAGTTTGTATAGAGTCAATGACTAGTAAAGAAGGAGTCATTGCTTCAGCTTGCTCCAATATATGATCTAGATCAGTATCTGCAATAACTTGTAACCGTTCACTATTAATATGCAGTCGTTCTGCTCGAAGTTTAAGTTGTAACTGAGACTCTTCACCAGATGCATAAAGAACTGCTCCTACTGTATCGGCTACCTTCTGGGATACTTGTAGTAACAGAGTAGATTTACCAATACCAGGATCACCACCTAAAAGCATTAGAGCACCAGGCACTATGCCCCCACCTAATACACGGTCAATTTCACCAAAGGTTGTAGATACGTGTGCAATAGAAGAAATTTCGATATCTGGCAAGGCGGTAGGCTTCGTCGTTTGATTTCCAACACCTCGAGAAGGTGTTCGACTATGTTTAGTTTCTTTAATGATTTCTTCAACTAATGTATTCCATTCTCCACATTGTGGACAACGGCCCATCCACTTAGAGGATTCAGCCCCACAATTTTGACAAAAGAATACAGATTTTGCTTTTGCCATAACACCTCAATACATTTAAAAAGAAAGGTCATGAATGATAACCATTCATGACCTTTTATGCATAATTTTACTACATGGTTAACTATCATCATTCTATAGTATACCATTTAACTTATATTTTTTATATGAAAGGTAGTCATCAACTGTATAATTTGTATTTTTTATCATATTGATACAACAAGATCATTATCCTTTGCATCTGCTTTAATAATTTTGCCTTCTTTTGCATCTCCTTTCAAAATAAGATCCGACACTGGGTCCTCAATTAAACGTTGAATAGCACGTTTTAATGGTCGAGCCCCCATCGTAAAATCAGAGCCTTCCTTAACGAGTAATTTCATAGCCTCAGGAGAGATTTCTAATTGTAAATCACGCTCTTCAAGACGTTTTGTAACATCACTCATCAAGATAGTTACAATTTCTTTTAAGTCCTCTTCAGTTAATGGATGGAATACAATCATTTCATCGATGCGGTTTAAAAACTCAGGTCTAAAATAACGTTTTACCGCATCCATTACCGACTTCTTAGCCTCTTTAAAATCAATTCCTTTATTTTCATCAACATTAGAATCAGCCTTTTTAGCTGCTAAGAAACCAAGTTCTGGAGAGTTTTTATGTAAAGCTTTAGCACCTAAGTTACTTGTCATAATAATAACTGTATTTCTGAAATCTACATTTCTTCCTTGACTATCAGTAAGACGACCATCATCAAGAACTTGTAACAAAATATTAAAGAAATCTGCATGTGCCTTTTCCACTTCATCGAGGAGGATAACGCTATATGGTTTACGACGTACCGCATCTGTTAACTGGCCACCTTCTTCATAGCCTACATAACCTGGAGGGGCACCGACTAAGCGAGACACAGTATGTTTTTCCATATATTCAGACATATCAAGTCGAATCATAGCAGATTCATCGCCGAACAAGGAGGATGCAAGCGCTCTTGCTAGCTCAGTTTTCCCAACCCCTGTTGGTCCAAGGAACAAGAATGAACCAATAGGCCGTTTTGGGTCTTTTAATCCAGCCCTTGCACGGCGTACAGCTTTAGCTACAGCAGTAACAGCCTCATCTTGACCTACTACGCGTTTATGAAGTTCTTCTTCTAAATGTAGTAAGGTTGCAGACTCTTCTTCTGCAATTTTAGCCACTGGAATGCCTGTCCATTGCGCTACTACAGCAGCTATGTCTTCCTCTGTTACTATTAACTTTTGATCACTTTTTTCTTTAGCGATAGATTTTTTATCACCAATTTCTTTTACTAGTGATTGTTCTTCATCGCGAAGCTTTGCAGCCTTTTCGAAATCTTGAGACGTAACAGCCGCTTCTTTTTCTTTCTTAACTGTATTGAGGCGATCCTCTAATGCTTTAACATCAGGTGCTGCAGAAAATACTTTCATACGAACCTTAGATGCAGCTTCATCGACTACATCGATAGCCTTATCAGGTAAGAATCGATCTGTAATATATCGGCTAGATAAAGACACAGCTGCTGTTAATGCCTCATCTGTAATCTTAGCCTTATGGAAAGCTTCATACCGATCTCTTAATCCCTTTAAAATTTCAAGAGCATCCTCTTCGTTAGGCTCTCCTACTTGAACGGGTTGAAAACGACGCTCTAAAGCAGCATCTTTTTCTATATGTTTCTTATATTCATCAAGTGTTGTGGCACCGATAACTTGGAATTCACCTCGTGCCAAAGCAGGCTTTAAGATATTAGCTGCATCCATAGCGCCTTCAGTAGCACCTGCCCCAACCAATGTATGAATTTCATCTATAAAGATAATCATATCATCATGTTGTTGTACTTCATCTATGGCTTTTTTCAACCGTTCTTCAAATTCACCACGGTACTTGGCACCCGCTAACATAGAACCAATACTAAGAGAAATAATGCGTTTATTACGTAAAATCTCCGGTACATTACCAGTCACAATACGCTGTGCCAAGCCTTCGGCAATAGCTGTTTTACCTACACCTGGTTCACCAATAAGAACAGGATTATTTTTAGTTCTACGGCTGAGAATTTGAATGACTCGTTGAATCTCCGTATCACGGCCAATAACAGGATCAATCTTACCTTGTTTAGCAGACTCATTAAGGTCAGTTGCAAAATCTGACAGCTCACCTAAATCATTATTGCTATTTATTCCCTCTTGACCACCATTATTGCTACCTTTATTCGAGCCAAGAATACTACGAATTGCTTCTACTACGTCATTACTACGTATATTCATAGCTCGTAGAATAGCAACAGCAACACCGCTACCATCGCTAAGTAGGCCCAATAGAATATGCTCAGTACCAACGTAGTTGTGATTCATGTGATTTGCTACTTGAATGGCAAGCTCAAGCACATGCTTAACGCGAGGTGTCATATATATTGACGTTGCCTTTTTATTACCACGTCCTACATGTTCTTCTACAGCTTCAAAAATATCTTCTGTAACAAGGCCAAGCTCTTCTAAAGCTTTAGCTGCTACACCATTTTTAACCTTTGTAAGGCCGATGAGTACGTGTTCAGTACCGACATAGTCATGTCCTAACTCCAAAGCAGCCTCTTGAGCTAACGAAAGAACACGCTGTGCATCGTCTGTAAACCGTTGCATCATAATATCACCTCATCTATCTATGTAAATTGTAATTATTTCTTTTCAAATATATGTAAACAATGGTGAAATAACCATTGGAATATCAAAAATATTATTAAACTCTATTAATCTATTATGCTATCTAGTATTAATATTTACTATTTTTTACAAATCTCTTAACAGTAAACTAAGAAAATTATATAAATCAATCTATACAAAATAAATAATCATGCATTAATTATTTATGTACTTATATTAATTTGAAATTTTTTGACGTATCACCTTTGCACGATAGCTGTCGCGATCGGTATCTGTCAAATTTTCACTACCTAAGTATTTAGAGAGGAAGTTTGGTCTAGTTATAGCAACAAGCTCATTAAAAGTATCTTTACCCCAGAATGGTAATATTTCTAAATCTACACCTAATTGAATATCACTAAGCTTACTAAGTGCCTCTTTACCGCTTACACGTCGTGCATATTGTAAAACTCCATAGGATCGCCAAAGTATATCTTCCAAACCTTCTTTATCATTGTGTAATAAAGATTGCCGGGACTTTCGTTCTTCTGCAATAATTCCTTCTACGATTTTAATCAATTGCTCAATAGTTGCTTCTTCACTAATCCCCATCGTTCGTTGATTAGAAATCTGGTAAATACAACCTAAAGCTTCGGAACCTTCCCCATACAAACCTCGTACAGAGTAACCTAATTGTATTATGTTACGAATGAGTCTCGTAATACGACCAGATAACGTCAATGCGGGTAAGTGTAACATAACAGAGGCCCGTAAACCTGTACCCACATTAGTGGGGCAAGCAGTTAAATAACCAAATCGCTCATCAAAGGCATAAGGGTATTTTGCTTCGATAGCTTTATCAATTTGAACTGCATGATTATAAGCTTGTTGCAATTTAAGTCCTGAAGCCATAGATTGAATACGTAAATGATCTTCTTCATTTATCATAATTGCGATAGAAGCATCATCAGATACGATCAAATTACGATACGGTAATTGTTCCTCTAAAGCAGGACTCATTAAATGTTTTTCAACTAAGACAGCACGTTCACGTTGACTTAATTGCTCAAGGCTAATATTTGTATATTGATGCTCATCAGCCTTTTTTAATATTGGCAATAGGCCTCGAGAGATTGTATTCACTTTTTCTAAGGAAACTATATCTTCACGATTCGTAAACAATATATCATCAAAATTTCTCGCCAATCGTATACGACTTGAAATTACAATGTGGTCAGTCGCCTCTGTATCCTGACACAGCCACTGACTTAGCGGAGAGTCCAATATAGTATCTAACATAAGAACCTCCTATTCGTTATCACCATCGATGATAACTTCTAGATTTTTAATTTTATCTCTTAAAATTGCGGCTTCTTCAAAGTTTTCAGCTTGAATAGCTGTATCTAATTGACGGCGCAATTGCTTTACTTCATACTTTGCTTTAAATACATTAGTACCACGACTAGGTATAGCCCCTTCATACTCAGAACTACCTTGTATTCGTTCTAATAATGGATTTATTTCACTATTAAAAGTCTCATAACATTGACCACAGCCAAACTTACCTACCCGATTGAATTCATCATAAGTAATACCACACTGAGGGCATCTCTTAGATTGATGAGCTTTTAATAAGTTATCTGGATACACCATATTCTTAAAAAAATCATTAGTAAAAAAGTTATTATCCCACATATCATTCATAAAAGAACTATAAGGAGATAATTTCCCAGCTTGTTGTAACTCGGTGGCACAAGCACTGCAAAGATGTTGCTCAGTCTTTTGATTATTTATGATATTAGTCATATGGATAGTAGCTTCATTTTTATGGCAATGATCACATAACACAAATCATCACTCCTTCCGTAAAGTGTCCACCATTGATGCATATAATTGACGAACAGCATCATTACGTTCTTCTACGTCTACATTTTCAATTAATGTAGCAAAAGAATTATGCATCAATTGAGCTTCACGACGGGTAATCTTTTCAGATTGTAATAATTGAAATAATGATTGATCTACATCTCGCATATCAATTAATCGTTCTACCGTATTTGGACCTTCATAAATCCGATAAGTTGTAACAGCAGGTAAAGAATCTGAACTTTCTGGGTTAATTTTTTTGATTCGAATATATCCACCCAAGCCACGTCTTGACTCAACATCAAAACCGCGCTCATTAGAAAAACGCGTACTTAACACGTAACTAATTTGGGATGGCGCACAATCTAATTCATCAGCCAATTCATTACGCTTTAAAATTAGCTTTTCTTGTTCTTCACGCATACGGTCTAATATAAATTTTTCTATTTTATCAGCTATCATACTCATAAAAAACACCCCTTTAAAGTTTATTTACTATAGTTTTGACTATTTGTTCTTTAGCATAACTTTATTATATTTGACTTTTTAACCTTAGTCAACATAAAAGTCAAATTTCATAAAAATAACGTTTGACTTTTAATGTATTCTCATATAATTGGACTTAATGCTTAAATCTATGTATAATAAATGAGATATTATTTTCTGAAGGAAGGTGTTGTTATGGCAGAAGCATTAGGACAAGAACTGTTAATTGATTTATATTCCTGCGATGAAGACGCAATTTCATCCGCTACAGCTGTACAGGAAAGTGTAGCAACCGCATTTGACTTAGCTGAACTTGATGTAGATGAAATCAGTTGTCAGGTTATGGATGAGGAAATCGCCCTTCTTTCTGTCGCACCAGGTTTTCACTTTACATTGCACACATATCCTGCACTTGGTTATGTAGCAGTTGATTTGTATTCCTTCGAGCAAACATTACCGCTTACGTTAATTATGAAAGCCTTACGTAAATCTTTTAGAGCTGAAAAAGTAAAGGCAACAAGTGTGCAACGTGGCGACTTTGGTAACGAACGTGATATGAAGCCACGTCGCAAAACTAAGATTACTACACTTGGTCGTGTTTCTCGTACACGTATCCAACTCAAACAAACAGGAGGCAAGTTGAAAAAACAAAGTGCTAAGGTTATCAAAACATTAGCTAAAAAGAGTGGCCTAAAAAAATAACATAAAATGAAAATGCAAAAAAGCTAGAGGATTTCCTCTAGCTTTTTATTTGGGTTGATATGTAATTCTATTTATATAGCTTATCTACGAACCATCATTTCTTCAAGATTGAGAACATCAGCAATTTCATCAACATCATCACAGATATATTCAGCATCCGCTTCTTTTAACTCAGATTCTGTACCGTAACCATAGGTAACACCGATGGAGATACAGCCAAGTTCATTAGCTGCTTCTACATCGTACTTACGATCTCCAACCATGAATGTCAATCGACGACCATTTTCATCAGTTAATGGGTTACCACATAGCGTGAGAGCTTTTTCAAGAATTTCTTTTTTGTGTAACAATCCCGCTTCGTAATTAGCACCAACAATAACATCAAAGTATGGTGTCAATTCAAAGTGATCAAGAATATCTTTAGCATAATGCTCTGGTTTTGCAGTAGCTACAGCTATAGTATATTGTTCAGTTTTGCATTTAGCCAATAAGTCTACAATATTCGGATATACTTTATTTTCAAATTTACCAATGGTACCATAACGTTCACGGAATTTAAAGTATGTTTCTTCCGCTTGCTCAAAGGTCAAACCACAATATTCTTGGAAAGCATCTACCAATGGTGGTCCTAAGAACAATTGTAATGTTTCTTCATCAGGTACAGTATAACCGAAATGTTCCAATGCAAATTTAATGCTTTTAAGAATACCTTCTTGAGAGTCAGTTAAGGTTCCATCTAAATCAAATAATATCGTTTTCTTCATATTATTTCTTTAAAGCCTCTTTCAATGTATGCCATGCAAGAACTGCACATTTCACACGTGCTGGCATATTAGAAATATTTTTTAATGCCATAGCATCTTCCAATTCTTCTAACTCATTTTCATCGGTAATTTCTTTTTTAATCATACCTAAGAAAATTTCTACCAAACGAAGCGCTTCTTCAACAGATTTGCCTTTAATGATATCAATCATCATAGATGCAGATGCTTGGCTAATAGCACAACCAGAACCTGTATATGCAGCATCTTTAATGATACCATCTACTACATTGAGTTGTAATGTTAGATCATCACCACAACTAGGGTTATGTCCATGTTCAGAATTTGTAAATTCAGATAATTCATGCTTATTACGTTTATCTTGGTTATGTTCCAAAATAAGTTCCGTATATAATTGATCCATTTCCATTAGTGGTAACTCTCCTAATCTTTAAAACCCATTACTGAACGAACAGTCTTTAATACTTCAAGGAATGCGTCTAAATCTTCCTTGCGAGTGTATAAGTACATACTTAAACGAGTAGATGCAGATACATTGTAGAACGCACCTAATGGTTGTGCACAATGGTGACCGGAACGAACGCAGATTCCCTTAGAATCCAAAATCGTAGCTACGTCATGAGGATGTACCTCATCTACAGTGAACGCAATAACGCCATGTTTTTCCTTAGGATTTTGAGAACCAATAACATGGACATGTGGCAATTCAACAATCTTAGGAAGAATATAAGCTACTAACTCCTCTTCATAGGCTTCTATAGCATCCATTCCAAAGGATTCCAAATAATCAATAGCTGCATGCAAGGAAACAGCACCATCAGCATTTGGAGTACCTGCCTCAAACTTATATGGAAGCTCATTGAATGTAGCAGTTTGTTCTTTTACATACTCAATCATATCGCCACCCAATAGGAATGGAGGCATAGTTTCTAATAAATCACGTTTACCGTATAGTACACCAATCCCTTGAGATGCACACATTTTATGGCCAGAGAATACGAAGAAATCGCAATCCAATGCTTGTACGTCAATTTTTTTATGAGGTGTAGATTGAGCACCGTCTAGAACAACAATAGCACCTACAGAGTGAGCCTTCTCAGTTAATTCTTTTACTGGGAATTCCATACCAAGCACGTTACTAACATGAGCGAAAGCAACAATTTTAGTCTTTTCATCAATTTTATTGATTTCACCATCTTTTAAGTGCCCATGTTCATCAAGATACATGTATTCTAAGGTTGCCCCCGTCTGTTCTGCCACATATTGCCATGTTACAAGATTCGCATGATGTTCAGCAACAGTAATGACAATCTTGTCACCTTTTTTCACATTATGAAGGCCATAGCTGTGGGCAATCAAGTTCATTGACTCCGTACTATTACGTGTAAATATAACCTCTTCGCGTTCACGAGCATTGATAAATTCAACTACGCGATCCCGTGCATTTTCATAGTCTTCAGATGCTTCAATGGCTAAAATATGAGAACCACGATGTGGGTTACCATTACGTTGTGTCATATGTTCCACAACACGGTCAATTACGGACTGTGGAATTTGAGCAGTAGCACCGCTATCTAAATAGATAACACGATGCCCATTATGCTCTTTATGTAATATAGGAAAGTCTTTGTATGCTTCTGCAATTGGTCTCATAAAAACGCCTCTTTAAATTTTATTACGTACAGCTGCTAACGCTGCTTCTTCAATCGTTTCATCACCAATGCGATCAATAATAGGTCGAATCATAGATTCAACAATGATATGTTTTGCCTCTACCTCACTAAAGCCACGGCTCATGATATAGAACAATTTATTATGATCAATTTGGCCTGCACTTGCTGCATGATTACCAACTACATTATCTTCTTTACACAATAAAAGTGGTAACGAAACAGATTTTACAGTTGGATCTAACAATAAGCAAGTATCTTCTTCCGCACCTTCAGAAGCTGTTGCTCCATTAAGAAAATCAAGGGTCCCTCTGAAGGATTTTTTAGAATTGCCACTAAGAGCACCTAAGGTATGAATATCACTAAATGATTTTTTACCACCATGACTCATAACCATAGAAATATCAAATTTTTGCTCTTTATTACCAAGATAAGCAATGTCATGAACCATACGGGATTCTTGACCTACTAAATCATGATAGTAATTCAAGATGTTTTCACTGCCACCAATTTCAATATTGATGTATTCTACATCTGCTTTTTCTTCTAATTTAGTGTATCGATGCTCGATATGTTGTACATGTTCAGGCAAAAGATTTACCTTTTTTACTACAACCTTACCAGCTTCTTTCACATCGTATTCGTTTAAATAGCTAACATTTGTCAATGCATCGCCAGAACCAGTTACATAGAATTGTACTTCTAGCTCAGCACCTTCACCAACGATAAATTGGAAACGGTTTGCCACACGAGCATTAGCATCAATGCGGATGCCTACAACTTCTTTCGCCTTAGGAGGCACATTGATAGCATAGCCTTCCGCTTTTTCAACTAATACTTGAACAGCTTCTTTATTAGCACCTTCATAATTACCATCTAGTAATGCTGTACCAACAGGTAATGGTGAAAGTATATCTTTATTCGCTTCCACAGCGATGGATTGTACCGCTGTATCTTCTCCAGCTAGAGAGCTTACAGTATGATTAACGCGCAACCATCTGAATGTCGGTCTAGGGAGTTCATTAAATAGTAATTCGCTCATAATTCCTCCTTAACCGATAGAACCTTCTAATTCAAGATTGATTAGATTATTCATTTCTACTGCATATTCAAGTGGCAATTCTTTAGATATTGGCTCTACAAAGCCACGAACAAGCATCGCACGAGCTTCTTCTTCACTAATACCACGAGTCATAAGATAGAAAATTGCCTCGTCGGAAATACGACCGATTTTAGCTTCATGACCTAAATCCACATTGTCATTTTCTACGATAATAGCTGGGATTGTATCAGATTGAGACTCAGCATCAAGCATCAAGGATTCACAAGAAACGGTTGCTTTGGAATGTTCAGCTTTAGGGCCAATCTTCAAAAGGCCACGATAAATTGCAGCGCCACCGGATTTAGAAATGGATTTAGAGTTTACATTACTTGTTGTATATGGTGCATTATGTACCACTTTACAGCCTGTATCGAGGAATTGTCCTTCACCAGCGAATGTTACACCTGTAAATTCAGCATGTGCACCTTCACCGTTGAGAATACTCATTGGATACAAACAAGAAACTTTGGAGCCAAAGGAACCAGATACCCACTCAATTGTGCCATTTTTACCTACTACACAACGTTTTGTGTTAAGGTTGTACATGTTTTTAGACCAGTTTTCAATTGTAGAATAACGCAATGTAGCATTATCTTTAACGAACAGTTCAACAGCGCCTGCATGAAGGTTAGACACATCATACTTAGGAGCAGAACAACCTTCGATAAAGTGCAATTTAGCCCCTTCTTCTACGATAATCATCGTATGTTCAAACTGACCAGCACCTGGTGCATTCAAACGGAAATAAGATTGCAATGGAATCTCTACTTGTACACCTGCAGGAACGTATACGAAGGAACCACCAGACCAAACGGCACCATGAAGGGCAGCCCATTTATGGTCTGTAGGCGGAATTAATGTCATCCAGTATTTTTTTACGATTTCTTCATGCTCATGTAATGCTGTTTCGATATCAGTATAGATAACACCTTGCTTAACAAGATCTTCTTGAATACTGTGGTAAACAACCTCAGAATCATATTGAGCACCAACACCAGCTAGAGATGTTTTTTCCGCTTCTGGAATACCTAAGCGGTCAAAAGTACTTTTAATTTCTTCTGGAACTTCATCCCAGTTTTCTTTCATATCTACTTTAGGCTTAACATACGTATGAATATTTGCCATATCCAAGCCTGAGATATCAGGAATCCAATTTGGAATGCCCATACGATTATAGATTTCCAAAGATTTTAAACGGAAATCGAGCATCCATTCTGGTTCATTTTTATTAGACCAAATCTCACGGATAATATCTTCTGTTAAACCGGCATCAGAGATATAAGAATATTCAAATTCGTTCTTTATATCATAGACGCCACGGTCCATATCCGCGACTTGGGTTTTCTTTCTTTCTTCCATTATGCCTCCTATGCTAATGCTTTGTATGCGTCATAACCTTTTTCTTCGATTTCACGTACAAGAGAAGCATCACCAGTTTTAACAATCTTGCCATTGATCAACACATGAACATAGTCTGGTTTTAGTTTTTGCAAGATTTGGTTATGATGAGTAATGATTAATACAGCATTTTCTTCGTTATGGAAACGTTGTACACCTTCAGATACGATACGAACCGCATCTACGTCAAGGCCAGAATCAGTTTCATCAAGAATAGCCAATTTAGGATTCAAAATGGACATTTGAAGAATTTCATTCTTCTTGCGTTCACCACCAGAGAAGCCTTCATTTACATAACGTTGCGCATAAGATAAATCAAAGGACAATTCATCCATTTTTTCTTTCAATTCTTTTTTGAAAGATAATGCACGTACATTTTCACCAGTAATTGTGGATTTAGCTGTACGAATGAAGTTTTCTACAGTAATACCAGGAATAGAAATTGGATTTTGGAAGGACATAAAAATACCCGCTTTTGCACGATCGTTTACTGCATCTTCCGTAATATCCTTACCATCAAAAATGATAGAACCACTATCTACTGTATATGTAGAGTTACCCATGATTGCATTAGCAAGTGTAGATTTACCAGCACCATTTGTCCCCATCACAACATGAATTTCACCTTTATTAATTGTTAAATCAATACCTTTCAAGATTTGTTTCTCTTCAACAGATACCTTTAAATCTTTTATCTGAAGTAATTCAGCCAAAATGTTCACTCCTTTTATTTGTATGTAACCATAAGAAACATACACTCGTTATATATAAAATGTATATACTGACACATATAAAAAGGCGGTACGCACTAACGTGAATACCGCCGTAATTCTCGCCAACTTAGCAAGTATGTGCATAACAATCTATACTCATTATACATTCTTATCTAAATGATAGCAAGATATTCCTACTAAAATATACAGGAATTAAAAGAATATCAAGTATTACATATATTGATAGGTTTTTATTAATATTAGTTCTCATCCTATTCGATTCTCAATATTAAATTATAGGTTTGAAAAATCAAGAGTTCCAAATAAATCATCATATGTTTCAGCACGACGAATTTGTGTAACAGAGCCATCTTTATGTAGCAATAACTCTGCAGAACGTAATTTACCATTATAATTGAAACCCATAGAATGTCCATGTGCACCAGCATCGTGAATGATGACACGATCTCCAATATCAATTTTTGGCAGCTCTCGTTGAATAGCAAATTTATCATTATTTTCACATAAGGAGCCTGTTACATCATATATATGATCCTTGGGAGCATTTTCTTTCCCCATTACGGTAATGTGATGATAAGAGCCATACAACGCCGGACGCATAAGATTTGCCATACAAGCATCTAAACCGATGTAATGACGATAAATATCTTTTTTATGAATAGCAGTAGAAACAAGGTAACCAAATGGACCTGTTACCATACGCCCACATTCATAAGCCAATGCTACATCATTAAGTCCATTAGCTACTAAAATCCGATTATACGCTTCTTCTACACCCTTGCTTAATACGCGGAAGTCTACTGGTGTTTGTTCTGGTTTATAAGCTACACCTACACCTCCACCTAAATCAATAAATTCAACAGTGATACCAAGTTCTTTCTTAATATCTACAGCAAGATTAAAGCAAAGCTCTGCTGTACCAACTAAACCGTCAATATCAAGTTCGTTAGAAACAACCATTGTATGAATACCAAAGTGTTTTACACCTTTAGCTTGTAATTGTTTGTACGCTTCAAATATTTGTTCGCGTGTCATACCATATTTAGCTTCTTCAGGAAGGCCAATAATTGTATTGCCCCCTTCTTTTAAAGAACCCGGATTATAACGCACGCAGAATGTATCTGGCAAAGAGCCGTGATTATTTTCTAAATATTCTATATGCGTAATATCATCAAGATTGATGATTGCACCCATTTCAAGTGCTTTTTTATACTCCACATATGGTGTGTCATTAGATGTGAACATAATATCATGTCCCGTAATACCCACCTTTTCACATAAAATTAATTCCGCTAAGGAAGAGCAATCTGCACCAACTCCAAGTTTTTGTAATAAACGCATGATATATGGATTTGGAGTTGCTTTAACTGCAAAATATTGCTTGAATCCCTTATTCCAAGAGAATGCATTGATGAAAGATTTCATATTCTCAATAATTCCTTCTTCATCATAAATATGGAATGGAGTTGGATACTGAGCAATAATATTTTCTAATTGTTCTGACGTGAATGGAACTGTTTTTTTGTTCATGATAACCTTTCTACATAAATAAAAGACTCATCAGCCGATGAGTCTTTTATTCTAATTTCCTAATTATTTAAATAAAGCTTTATCTAAACTAAAGCGACCAGCACCAGCAAAGAATAACATAAGTGCACCAAACCCTAATTGAGATGGGTAGTCCCAGCTAAAGAAACTACCATTCAAACTCACAATAGTCGCAGTTGCTAAAGTACCTACAACTAGAATAGCACCAATACGTGTAAATAATCCTACTGCAATGAGAATACCACCAATCATTTCTGCAAGTGCTGCCATAGTGCCTAGCATCTCATAACCACCGGATACACCTAAAGGTGCTAACATAGTCCCTACTTTGTAGAGCCCTTCAGCTCCGCTAAGCCATTTTAAATAACCATGATAAAACATGGAAATGCCCAATGCAAGGCGATAAATCAATAAGCCAAAGTTTACATAATTAGGTTTACTTTTAAAAATAAAGTTCAACATAGTGTCCTTCTTTCAATTCAAATATAGCAAATCGAATAAATTCGATACATTAATTATACTATTAGAGAATAACTATGTCAATAAGACTCACTATTAAATTCTATAGAATTATATCATACATTGTATACAAAATCAATTTTATCGATGTAATCAACATAATATAGTCAGCTTAAATACAATCATAGTTTTTTTGAAATTTGAAATTTAAAATATTACACCCTTACAATAGATTAATTTATCAGTAAAAAATAATCCTAATGAATATGAAAAAATGTAATTCACAATTCATTAGGATTATTATATTTCTTATAAAATTAATTCTAAGCAGCTGATTACATCATACCGCCCATACCACCCATTGGAGGCATTGCAGGAACTGCTGCATTTTCATCTACCTTATCAGCTACGATTGTTTCAGTAGTTAATACAAGAGATGCGATAGATGCGGCATTTTGAAGGGCAGAACGAGTAACTTTTGCAGGGTCAACAATACCAGCTTTAACCATATCGATGTATTCTTCAGTCAAGGCATTGAAACCTACACCAGCTTCAGTATTTTTAACTTTTTCTACTACTACAGAACCTTCGAGACCAGCGTTGTATGCAATTTGACGAAGTGGTTCTTCTACAGCGCGTTTTACAAGGTTAATACCAGTTTGAACATCACCAGTAGCTTTCAATGTATTCAATGCAGGGATGATATCGATGAATGTAGTACCACCACCAGCTACGATACCTTCTTCGACAGCTGCACGGGTTGCGTTCAATGCGTCTTCAATGCGAAGTTTCTTATCTTTCATTTCAACTTCTGTAGCAGCACCTACTTCGATAACTGCAACACCACCGGACAATTTAGCTAGACGTTCTTGTAATTTTTCACGGTCGAAATCAGAAGTAGTTTCTTCAACTTGTACACGGATTTGGTTAACGCGTTTAGTAATTACATCTTTATCACCTGCGCCATCAATGATTGTAGTTTCATCTTTAGTGATGCGAACTTGACGAGCTGTACCAAGATCTTCAAGTTCTACAGAATCAAGCTTACGGCCCATATCTTCAGTGATTACCGTACCGCCAGTTAAGATAGCAATATCTTCAAGCATAGCTTTACGACGATCACCGAAGCCAGGAGCTTTAACAGCTACAGCTTTGAATGTACCACGCAAACGGTTTACTACTAATGTAGCCAACGCTTCCCCTTCTACATCTTCAGCGATAATAAGAAGTTCTTTGCCTACTTTTACTACTTTTTCAAGTGTTGGCAACATATCTGCGATAGCACTGATTTTACGATCAGTGATCAAGATATATGGGTTATCCATAACGGCTTCCATACGATCAGGGTCAGTTACCATATAAGGGGAAATGTAACCACGATCAAATTGCATACCTTCTACTACATTTAATGCAGTTTGCAAACCTTTGGATTCTTCAACAGTAATAACACCGTCATTACCAACCTTTTCCATAGCTTCAGCAATCAAACCACCGATTTCTTCGTCAGCAGCAGATACACTTGCAACTTGAGCAATTTCAGCTTTACCAGAAACTTTAATAGAGCGTTTTTTGATTTCTTCAACTAAAGTTTTTACTGCTGTTTCAATGCCTTTTTTCAAAATCATTGGGTTTGCACCGGCTGCTACATTGCGCATACCTTCTTGAATCATAGCTTGCGCCAATACTGTTGCGGTAGTAGTACCATCACCTGCTACGTCGTTAGTTTTAGTAGCAACTTCTTTTACTAATTGAGCACCCATGTTTTCAAATGGATCTGGAAGTTCAATATCGCGAGCAATGGTTACACCATCATTTGTAATTGTTGGGGAACCAAATTTTTTATCCAACACAACATTACGACCTTTTGGACCTAATGTAACTTTTACAGCATTTGCTAATTGATCGACGCCACGGCCTAAAGCGCGACGAGCTTCTTCATTAAACAAGATTTCTTTTGCCATATGTATTACCTCCTAAATAGTAACACTATCCAATGTAACGAAATATATGTGCCTTTAGGCAATATAGAATGTATCATCAGTTTTTATAGTCATATAGACTATAAATCAGCGATTATAATACTGCTAAAATATCGCGTTCGCTAATAATCAAATGAGTAGCGCCATCGATTTCTAATTCGCTACCAGCATATTTTGCAAACATAACAGTGTCGCCAACTTTAACTTCTGGAGCTACACGTTGACCATTGTCATATACTTTACCAGCACCTACAGCTACAACTACACCTTCTTGAGGCTTTTCTTTAGCTGTATCAGGAAGGAAGATACCACTTTTAGTTTTTTCTTCTTTTGCTTCTAGACGGATAAGAACGCGGTCAGCTAATGGTTTTAACATATAATGTCACTCCTTTTTAATAGTTAATCTCCATAATTTATTAGCACTCTAACTCATTGAGTGCTAATCACAAGTATTATTATAACCGAAGTTAAAATAATTGCAAGTACTAATTTTGATTTTTTGACTTTTTAGATGTTATTTGACTTATTAGACTGTTTAATAATGAGATTACATGTTTCTATAATAGATATTTGTTTATTCATACTTAAGGTGCGAATGCGATTATACGCTTCCGCTTCAGATATAGAATATAGTTCCATTAATATACCAGTTCCCTTTTGAATGATTTTACGATCTTCTAATGACTGTTCTAGCTCAGCCATCTTTTCGCGCAACTGAGCATCACTTTTATAGCGGCCTAAAGCCATCTCTAAGGAAGGAACTAACTGCTCCTCCCGTACTGGTTTAATTAAATAGCCATATACACCAGAATCTCGAGCCTTATCGATTAAATCTTGCTGGCTATAACTTGTTAATAATACTACAGGTGCTTCATGGTGAAAGCCAATTTGACGTGCCGCCTCAATACCATCTAATTCTGGCATTTTAACATCCATCAATATAATATCTGGCTTATGTTTTTTACAAAGTTCTAAAGCTTCAACACCATTTGTACCTTCTGCAACGACTTCATGACCACAAGACTCAATAATATCCCGTAAGTCCATACGTATTAGAGATTCATCATCCACGATTAAAACGCGCATTTATGCCTCCTTCTTCATATGTATCGTCACCAATACACCTGTACCAGTATTTTCTATGGATAAACTACCTTTCAACTCATGAGTAACTAAATTATTAATAATTGTTAAACCTAACCGTTTATTAGACGAAACAGAAAAATCACTAGGCAATCCTTTACCATTATCCCAAAAGATTAGTTCGATACTCCCGTTTATATCCGTTACAGTCAAATGAATTTGACCATTTCTACCGTCTAACCCATGTTCTAAGCTATTCGTAATCAATTCATTAATAATAAGAGATACATAACTTGCCATATGAGAAGAAATTAGCATATCTTCGCCACTGTAAGTAAAAGTAACCTCTTGGTCTTGTCGCACCATACTCATACGCAACAATCGACATAATTCATCGTAGATCGATCGTATACCAATATAATCCTCATCGTAATGGGAGACTATATCGTGAACTAGAGCCATACTCTCGATGCGATTAATCCCCTCTTGGAGTGCTTGTTTTACCTCTGGCAAGCTAGAGCGTCTCGCCTCCATGCGCAATAAACCTGCTACTGTTTGTAAGTTATTTTTTACACGGTGATGAACCTCTTTGATAATGGAATTTTTAACTAATAATTCTTGTTGCTGTTTACTTTCACGAGTACAATCATGAAGAACTAAAAAGCACCTCGTTTCATTGCGCCCCATAGCAATAGGAATCATATGCTGACGAATTACCATATCTTGATAGATTTCTTCATTTGTAAGTATATTTCTATCTGATAATACCTGCTGTATAGCGGACATCTTTAAGGTACTGCTAAAAATTGATGAACCAACCAAGCGACGGTCAAAGCCTAATACATCTACTAACTTCATAGCTGCATCGTTAGCATACAGTATTTTATAAGTGTCGTCGAAAATAATTAAACCATCAAAATAGGACATGGGTTCGTAAGACAATATTTGTTCATCAGTAGCTGTCAGCATAAGACGTTGCATCGTATCAGACAAAACGTATTCTTGCTCATATTGTTCTGCCTTAATAGATGGTGATAATGTAAAAGATATGCCCCCAATAATACGACCTCCGTTGTCTACGATAGGAAAGACATGTTGACGCTGCTTATCATCTAACCCGATAAGTGGCTGACCATCTTTCATCATAGTATGCCACGTATGACTGCCTTTTAATTGACGTGTAGTAATCCCTTGATCACTGCGTTCTATGCATAGCATATCTACACATTGTTGTGATCTTTCACCTTGTCCTGTCTCTAGTAGGGGTGTAAAAATCTGTATCCTTTGACGAGTTAAAGACTCGCCAAAGGATATGAGTTTACTAATATGCTCAAGTAATGAGGTTTGTAATGGTCCTAATGGTGTTCTATTTAAAATATCTTGACCAATATCCACGATTAATCCTCTTTCCAAGATACGTATCCAATTTCAACACTAGGCTTTGCATTCAATGTTAAATCGCCAAATTTACCGGCCTGCGCCATATAATAAGCTCGACATCCAATCATGGCCGCATTGTCAGTAGACAAAATTTTATGTGGTTTGTAATAAGTAAAACCTTCTTCTACACACATAGCTTCTAAAGCCTTTTGTAATCCTTTATTGGCTGATACACCACCAGCAATAGTAATACGACTTTCACCTAAAGTATGTGCGGCATCTTTCGTCTTTTCTACTAATACATCAACGATGGCCTTCTGGAATGATGCGGCCACATCAGATTGATTGATAGGTTCATTCTTTTGTTGCTTACTATTTAAATAGTTTAAAACGGCAGACTTTAAACCACTAAAGCTAAATTCAAAATTACCTGGTTCACTTAAAGCCTTTGGAAATTCAATAGCCTCTGGATTCCCTTCAGCGGCAAGGGCATCGATATGAGGGCCCCCTGGATAAGGGAATCCCATGACCCGTGCAATCTTATCAAAAGCCTCTCCAGCTGCGTCGTCACGTGTCTGTCCAAGAACATCAAATTCTTCATATCCTTTTACATGTACTAACATGGTATGACCACCAGATACAACGAGACTTAAAAACGGAGGCTCTAGTTCTGGATTAGCTAAAAAGTTAGCAAAAATATGACCTTCCATATGGTGCACTGGCACCAAGGGTATCCCTGTAGCAAAAGATAGTCCCTTTGCTGCAGCAACACCAACTAATAAAGCCCCTACAAGACCTGGCCCATACGTAACACCAATATGATTGATATCTTGTAGAGTCACATTCGCATCACGTAATGCTTGGTCTATAACGGGTATAACTTGTTCTATATGATGACGTGATGCAATTTCAGGTACAACGCCACCAAATTTTCTATGTATTGGTACTTGACTTGAAATAACATTAGACAAAACGGTGCGCCCGTCCTTAAGGACAGAAGCAGCGGTTTCATCACAGCTACTTTCCAAGGCTAATGTGTATATACTCATTCTATTTCCTCTGAAACAAGAGACATAATATAAGCATCTTCCGTAGGCTCTGAATAATAATCTTTACGAATTCCTTTTACAGAAAATCCTAAATTTCTATACATAGCCAATGCTGCTAAATTAGATATGCGCACCTCTAAGAAAATTTCTTTCATACCTCTCATAAGACATTCATCTATTAATTGCTTGGTAAGTTTTGATCCATATCCCTTACCTCGTGCGGAAGGAATAATAGCGATATTCGTGATTTGACCTTCATCGTATACAAGCCAAGCACCTGCATATCCAACAATTTTGTTCTCCTCACAAATTACCATATATAATTTATTTGATGCCCCTTCTAACTCAACGAGAACAGATTCTAAACTCCAAGGAACAGAAAAAGACTGTTGTTCAATAGCATAGATAGCTTGAGCATCATCTATTGTAGCCAAACGAATCTCCATTATTCGACTCCCCCTGCCTCAGTTACTATAACTGCAGGATTTTGGTTCAACATTTCAGGATTATCCTTATGGCGTTCTTCCCATAACACTTCTGCTTCTGACCGTCGAATATAATAAGGAACCATATCCATAGGGTCAGAACTTTCTTCAGAGACTACCAATCTACGGCCAGTCAGTAATAGAGAACTAGCTTTTGGAATACGTTGCGATATATCTAAAATCGTTAAATTTGTATCACTTTCATCTAGTAGCTTCTCTATTCGCTTAACGCCATCCCCAAGGAATACAACATGCTCTTCAGATGCTCGGAGTCGATCTAATAAATCATTAGCAGCAATGACAAAAGGTTCCTCTTTGCAGACTAGTTCATTACCATCATATTTGTAGATACCTGCATAGACATGTTTCTTCTGAGCATCAATAACGGTACAAATCGTGCGGTCTGTATAAACTACATTACGAGCTAAACTATCCATGGTCATTACGCCATATAAAGGAATTTGTAAGGCATAAGCCATAGCTTTTGCTGTCCCCATACCAATCCGTAACCCTGTAAAAGAACCAGGTCCAATGCTGACCATAATACCTTTTAATTCACTTTTTTTAACTTGAGAGGCTCGTAATAACATATCAATATGAGGTACCAACTGCTCAGAATGAGTCAATCCAGATTGAATGGTCAATTCCCCAATTAGGCAACTTTCATCCATTAAAGCCACACTCGACACGAGTGAGCTCGTCTCAATTCCCAACCACATATGGGCCTCCTATTTCTACTAAATCATCCGCTGTAAGGTAATCACTAACTAATGTAATGGATCGGTTTGTATCATCAATGCGCGTTAAATAAATCCATAGTGTTTCATCAGGCAATTCATGAGGGAATTTATCAGCCCATTCTACAATGGATACGCAATCTTCTGTATATTCATAAAAGCCAATATTTTCCAGTTCACTAATATCTTCCAAGCGATATACGTCAAAATGATATAAATGAGTTCGATTCACATCATAGGTATTCATGATGGCAAAGGTAGGACTTGTAATTTCTTCAGTAACCCCAAAGCCCTTTGCAATGCCTTGTGACAAATGTGTTTTTCCTGTCCCCAAGTCACCACTGAGTGCTATACAAAGAGGATGCCCATTATGTTTAACCCATTCGCCTAATAATTGGCCAAATTGTTGTGTATCTTCTACTGTATGAGTCTCTAATTGGACCTGAACCTTACCCTTCATGAAAATGATTATATCCTTTCGCTTCTACAGTCTTAATCGTTTTATCAGGTGTTACCATTTGAACCCGAGGAGGGCCAGATAAAACTTCTCCAATCAACGTAATGCCTGCTAGCTTTTCCAATTCCGAAAGTAGTGATTTTGGCGCTGTAAAGACTAATTGAAAGTCTTCACCACCATACAAAGCATAATCTACTGGATTAGTTTGTAAATGCTTAGCTAATGCGTAAGTCTCCTCATGGAGAGGAATTGCTTGTTCTTCGATTACAATGGATACATTACCAGCTACAGCAATTTCATTCAATTCACTTCCTAGTCCATCGCTAATATCATTCATACTATGGATACCAAGTCGTCGCAATTTTTGCCCCAATTCAATCTGTGGTTCGGGACGTTGATGCCCCACTTTGGTCATATCATAGCCTACTAAATTATATGATAACGCTCCTAAGCCTGTAGCTGCATAACCTACATAGTTTGTAACACCTACAACATCTCCTACTTTCGCACCACTTCGCATAACCGCAGTGCCTTTAGGAACCTCTCCGATAATTGTTACAGTCCAAACCATGGGGCCTTCCGTACGTACCGTATCTCCACCCAATATATTGAGTTGATATCTCATACATTGATCTTTAATTCCCCTATAAATTTCATCAAGAATGACTGTATCAACATGGTCTGGTGCGGCTACAGATAATACAATTTGTCTAGGTATACCACCCATAGCCGCAACATCACTTAAATTAGCCGTCATAAGGCGATACCCTACATCATAGGGCATCATATAGTGAAAGCTAAAATGAACACCTTCCACCATTGTGTCAGTGCTTATCAATTGCTCTGTATTTTGATCTGCTTTATAAATAGCACAATCATCACCAATACCGTACACTACGGTATTAGGATTATAAATCGTGTTATCTTGAATTTGACGAATGAAATTAAATTCCCCTACATCTTTTAATTGCATCTGATCACCTAATTTCCGATTATTACTTATTGTATTGTAACATATATAAAAGACAACAAAAATAGCAGATAGTTGATATATCAACTATCTGCTATAAATGTCCTTAAAAGAATTATTTTTTAATTAGATTCGTCATTCTCTTAACAGGTTCTTTAGTATCAAAGGAACCTACAGTTGGCACCTTTTTACCATTATTGACGAATAGAACACCATTAATATTATCAAAGGATGTCAATGTATTTACAATAGCAGCCATTTGTAACTTAACAGTTAAGTCTCCGCCATTACCCTTTACGAATGCATCATTTACTTCAACAGAAGCAATACCATCTTTTACAGTAACAGATGTAATTTCAATATCCTTAGAGAAGACTGGATATTTTTGTGCTCTATCAGCATTTAACATTGCTAAAAGAGCTGCTTTAGGCGTAACTTTATTCGCCTCTATCTCAACGGTAGTTTGTTTTACCCCAGAACCATCCTCTGTAGGAACAAAGAAGGCCATCTTAACCTTTTCTTGAGATACTTTACTTGTTTCTGCATCCTTATTGACTTTCGTCTCTTGCGTAGGTTCACTTTTACCTGTTGTAGGAGCTTGTTCATGTGTACAACCCACTACAAATGCCAGCATACCTACACAGAGAATCGATAGAACTTGTTTACGTAATTTCATCGATTAACCTCCAAAGTAATTAGCAATACCATTTGCAATGCGGTTAGCAAAGTCTTCTTGAGTTTGAGGAGATTGTAGCACACGTTCCTCATTAGGGTTAGAAATAAAACCAAGCTCTACAAGAATTGCAGGCATATTAGAATGTCTCAACACGTATAAGTTACCTTCTTGAATGCCACGATCACCATTGAAACCAGGTGTGTTAGCAATTTGAGATTGTACCTTTTGTGCTAATCGAGCATCATTACCGGTTTTGCTATAGTAATATGTTGCAATACCACCAACGCTAGGATTATTAAATGCGTTGATATGAACGCTTACAAGAGCATCAGAATTACTACGGTTAGCCACGTTAACACGAGCCCCCAATTCATCAACACCGCTTGCATTAGGGCCATATACATCTACATCGGTAGTACGAGTCAAAAGTACTTTAGCACCACGATTTTCTAAAGATTTTTTCAAATACATAGAAATTGGTAGTGTAATGTTTTTCTCTTGTACACCGTGAGGTCCAATAGCACCAGAATCACTACCACCATGTCCTGGGTCAATAGTAATTGTTTTGCCAGATAAACCACCACTAGTAGAGTATTTACCAGATCCTGTAGGTACATTTTTTGCTGGATGCGCAGATTGAGATGGCTTTTTACCATAGTAAGCAGGCTTAGCTACAGCACCTTTTTTCTGAACATCAACAACGATACGATACGGTTTCTTATTAACCGTATCTTTTTTCAAGGAAAAAACCTTTACATCACTAGTATCAATAGATGAAGGTGTCTTGATTGTTACTTTAACGTCTCTGCCATCTTGTGAAAGTTTAGCAGAGCTAGCAATAGCTGAGTCCATAGAAATGTTCTCTTTAGCCGTCTTTAGCTTTGTATTCTTTAAAGTAACAGTCGTAGTTTTCCCATCTTTGCTAATTGATGCAGATGCCTTTATAGGTGCCGATAAGTCCATAACAATACGAACATATGGTACAGGTGCATCTGTTCTAGTCACCCATCGAGCATCTTCCAAATTAGCTGCCTTTGCTTGCGTCAATAATAAAGGTATCGCCATCAAGACTGCAAGGCACATTAAAAATAGTTTACGCAATACATTCACTCCAATCTAACTGACATACATAGTGTCCAAACCATAGAGATGAGTCGATGATATTTTTATCTATCAAAATCTCATCGTTCCAATCTATCCATAAACTAATGTTAGATTATAAATAGATTATTTCATACAAACATGAAGATTAGTATGCCGATTACACATATTACTATATAAAGACCTTATACAGAATACACAAAAAACAGTTTCATAAAATTATTTTTTGTATAAGTAATCAAAACTAACGTTCAGTTGTAATTTGCCATTCATTCCCATCCGTACTAATATGAATACGCCCCATCGTATCTGTACGGTAAATAGCAATATTATTTTCCTGTAAACGACGTAATGTCACATCGTGAGGATGACCATACTTATTATACATGCCATTTGAAATTAATGCACTTTCAGGCCTAATAGATTTCAAAAAATCTTCAGAGCTACTTGTACGAGAACCGTGATGACCTACCTTAAGAATACGAGAAAACAATCTAGAATTCTGCTCTTTTATAAGTTTTTTCTCTTCTTGTAATTCAGCATCACCCGTAAAGAGCATAGAAAATTTACCGAAGATTAATTTACCTACAATAGAATTATTATTAAGATCTGTCTCTCCTTTTTTATCAGTCAAAGGTTCAACCCAAGGAGCATATACTACAAAGACAGCACCATGTCCAAAATCAACTACATCTCCACTTCTCAAAGTAGTTCGTTGAATTTTATTTTTCTCAATCCATTTTTCATAGGTTTTGTACATATTATTATCAACGGCAATACCATCATCATATACATGTTCAATAGGCATAGCCTTTGCAATAGCATAAAAACCACCCATATGATCAGCATGAGGATGCGTGATAATAATATTTTTTAACTTCGTTACACCCATAGCTTTAAGTTGGGCCACAATATTTTCACGATGTTCTATATCACCAGTATCAATCATGCTATACTCATCGCCTACCTTAAGCAATATAGCATCCCCCTGACCAATATCTAGCATATATACATCTAGCTTGCCTTCAGGAGTAGTCGTCTTAGTATCGATAGAGTAAGCCCCATTAGCATTAGTGGTTACCTGATTTGCTGCATTTGCTACATCCTTATTTGTGCATCCTGCAATGGCGAAGATAGGAATACATAATACTAGCAAGAAAGCTATAAATCGTTGTATTCTATTTGTCATTCATAATCTCCCAACAATTCACTAATAACACAACCTAAAGAAGTACTGACATCACTCGGAGTATAACCCCAACTCTTTGTTTCATTCAGAATATCTGCACTACGACTATGTACATATACACCGAGAACAGCACTATCTTGTAGTGAATAACCCTGACTTATAAAACCAGCAATTACACCAGTCAGCACATCTCCCATACCGCCAGTACCCATGCCCGCATTACCGATAGTATTTACATACACTGTTCCATCAGGTAATGCCACAATTGAAGGAATTCCTTTTAGTACAAGAATAACTTGATGAGCCTTAGCAAATTCTCTAGCCAACGTGATATAATGACGCTCAATCCATTTAATAGGTAAATCAATAAGTCTACTAAATTCACCTAAATGCGGTGTCATGACACAATATGGAAGTTCTCTTTCCACTGTATATGCAGACTCAATATCACCATCTCGCAAAGCATCTTTATTAACACAACCAACATGTCCCAATGCATACAAAGCATCAGCATCTAGTACTAACGCTCCTTCGTAAGCATCTAAAATATAATCCACTAAATCACAGATTTCACGGGTGCGACCTAAACCAGGTCCCATAGCAACAACTTGGCGACAATCAAAAAGTTCTTTATTAGTCTCTGTGGAACTAACCATCACCTCAGGTATGACACGGCTTTGTACAATCTGTTTAATTATTTTGGGTACAGCTAATGTTACTTTACCAGCACCACTATGAACTGCCGCTTCAGCAGCCAAAATAGGGGCTCCTATCATATCATTTGAACCACCAATAATTAAAGTGTTTCCATTGACGCCTTTATGCGCCATTGGGATACGATAGTTGATAATTTTTTCGGCTAAATCAGAATCAATGGTTAAAGTTCTAACATGTTCACCCAGTACATGCTGCCAAGGAGCCCCCAATGGAGCAACCACTGAGGTTCCTCCTATAGCCTTTCCGGGATATAATAACAAACCTTGTTTGATTGCCCCAAAAGTAACAGTATAATCATAGGTCAGTGTGCCTTCTGCTACTTGACCAGTAGTAGCATCCAAACCTGCAGGTACATCAATAGCCCACAAATCAAAATTATACTGACTACGCATAGTATCAATATCGTTCAATATATCGATAGTCACCTCTCTTAACCTTCCAGTAAAGCCCGTTCCCATGATGCCTTCCACAGCGATGGCTACGTTGGACCAATCATTGAATTCATCATACATATCGATGCTACAGCCCATAGCTTTGCAGCGCTCAATTTGCAGTGCAAAAAGATCACTACACTTTTTTATATCTCCTACTAGTACAATTTGTGCTGGTACGCCTTGCTCCATCAAATGGCGAGCCGCTACAAGGCCATCTGCCCCATTATTACCCATACCACATATGAATAAAACAAAACTATTTATGGAACGGCCATTATTCAGGAAAAATAAATCGTACTCTCCCCATAAGGCATCTACGATACCACGTCCAGCATTTTCCATGAGGATTTCTAAAGAGATTCCTAATTGCTTAGGAACCTCTCGATCTATAAATCGAGCATCTTCTGTAGTTAAAATATTCATCTTATGCTCCTTCAAGTATAACTGTACTCATTGCATAATCCTTGCAATGACTAATCGATACATGAATATCAGTATAACCTAATGTTTCGTAAATATCTTTGAAAGTATCTTGTAAACGAATTAAGGGTGCGCCCCATTCATCATGATAAATCTCTATATCTTGCCATGATCCATGCCTCATCCCTGTGCCTAAAGCTTTAATAAAAGCCTCTTTTGCAGCATATATACCTGCAAAGGATTCGTAGCATCCTTTATTCCGACTTTTACAATATTCAATCTCATGAATCGTATAAACGCGCGCTTTAAATGAACTTGATTTCTCTATAGCTTGACGTATACGGTCAATCTCTATAATATCATTCCCTAATTTCATAATAGCTCCTAAAATACCCTAATACTATTATTATACACTCATAAAGGGGATTAAAACATAGGTAATATCTAGACATTTACCGAAAATGGTAGGCTAGACAAACTATAAATTTCAACTTTACCTTTGCGATTGACCGCCATATACATTTGACCATTTCTACAATCCATGTCTTCTACTTCCATTCCAGAAGCATAAGGGCTAATATTTTTAACAACCCCCTCTTCATCGACGTATACAAAGGTTGTCAACGTTGTAAATAAAGTATTTCCATTAGTTGCGTAAGCACCGTTATTATTTAAGTTTGTATGATTAGCATCAATTTTATAAGAACGAATACGATTAAAATTGGAGTCGTAATAATTAATTGTCCGTTCAGAGTTTGTTAAAGGCACAATTGATACATATTCATTGCGTACTTTATCATATGCAAAATTAAAAACTTTCTCTTTTAGTTTAATCGGTGCTTCAACAATCATGCTATCCGCTTCAATAGGAGTAAGGTTATATCCGTCTACAACAGCATTTGTTGTATAGTAACGATTATTGACAGAATTATAAGTTAAGGTATTCATATGACCTAATAAACTTTTATAACTATACTCATATTTTGCAACAACAGTAAAAGTTTTTGGATTAATTTCATAAATAATTTGCTTCGTATTATCTGAATTAATACAAGCTAAAGCAAAAACGTCTTTTTTGGAATTATAACAAAATCCTTGGCACTGATTTACAGATCCATCTAATGGTATTTCTGCCAAGCGAGATAATGGCAATGGCATCTGTACAGCGCTAACCTGTTGAGTAAGTTTAGGAATATCGAAGATATTTGTAATATAATCAATTACACCTTGATCCATACTGTCACCTCATGAAATTAATAATGTATATTATAGTATATAAATTCATAAATATAAAAATAGGCGGTAAGACAAAAGTCTTACCGCCTAATGTTGGTGCCGGAGGTGGGACTTGAACCCACACGGTGTTACCCGCTTGATTTTGAGTCAAGTGCGTCTGCCATTCCGCCACTCCGGCGTATCGGAACATTTGTTATTATACAGACATCCCTAAGCAATGTCAACATATTTTTTATATTTCATCTAAAATATTTTGAACCCTTTTCATATCCGTATCACATTGTTGTTTCCATGTAAGTGCGACACCTGTAATATAGCCTTTACGGGCAAATTCTACATCTGTAGGAACACTTTCAGCACCATAGTCTAGCTCGCCAGCTAACCAATAATAATCCTGTCCTCTTGAATTAATGCGAGCTTCGATAATATTACTGTAGGTTTGTAAGCCTTGGCTCACCATTTTAAAATGGTCCCAATCACATGTGCCACGTAATGGGAAGTTCACATTTAGTAAACCGCTAAACTGACCCGCCACATAAATTTTCTCAATCAATTCATGTATAAATGGATGCATCTCGTCTCCCCGTTCAACAGAATATCTCTCAACAGATAATGCTAAACCGGGAATACCGTAAAAACCACTTTCCATAGCTGCCGAAACAGTGCCGGAATACAATACATCAGAGCCTAAATTAAATCCATGATTAATTCCAGAAATTACAAGATCTGGCATATCATCAGTCAATAAATAACTGAGGCCGAACTTCATGCAATCGGACGGCGTTCCCGTTAGAGCATAAAGGCGAGGATTTTCATCCTCGCCATTGCAAGCATCTAATTTCAATGGAACCTCGGTCGTCAATGCATGGGATTTAGCACTTTGCTCATTAGCAGGTGCTACAACGGTAATTCTATAATATTGACTTAAATACGATGCAAGATGACGTAAACCATCTGCTAAAATGCCATCGTCATTACACATTAAAATATGCATAGTCACTCCTACAGATTCTATTTTTCATTCTTATTCATATTGCCCATACGTGTTAATTTAACATCATCTAAGCCCACAGCTCTCGTATGGACTGTATGAGACCATACCTTATTATGACGGCGGAACCACCCTAAAATATTTACTGGAATCCAAGAATAAACAAATAATGGATATAGTAAATAGTAGAACCAAATCTTTGGTGGTACCTTGATTTTCAACAATACAATTAATGGGAATAGATATTGACCAACACCTATAATTGTCCATACAGACATAGGCATAATTTGATACAAAATATTTGTATAAATTGGAGTATACGCATTGATGTAGGATAACACCAAGTATACGGTTGTCAACAATAAGAAATAAGGTTGACTCACTTGGAATATACCATCCAAAATCATAATATTCCCTGTTTTGATACCAATAGCAAATAATTTAGGAATATATCGACCCGCACAGTCAAATTGCCCCTGAGCCCATCGTAAACGTTGTCTGCAAGAAGCCATCATAGTCGTAACCTTTTCATCGTATACGATAGCATCATGCCCCCAACAAGTACGGATACCATGAGTCAATAGTTTCATGGAAAATTCCATATCTTCGGTTAAGCTATTGCAATCCCAACCGTATTCGCGAATAATAGATGTACGAATACACATGCCTGTACCACCTAAAGCCGTAGATAATCCAAGACGATATTTTGCTAAATGCCACATATGGTTAACCATCCAAAAGGCGATAGAGAACGTACCGGCTACCCAAGAGTCAGTTGGATTTTTAGAGTTCAAGTAACCTTGAATTACAGACTCACCTTTTTCAAGATGATCATTCATTTCTAACATAAATTGAGGATGTACTAAATTATCGGCATCAAAAATCAGGAATGCATCATATTTCCGATCCATTTGTTCTACCCGATCAAACATCCACCCCATGGCATAACCTTTACCAATTTCTTGTTTATTTTCACGTGCATGTACATTAGCACCAGCAGCACTTGCTACTTCCGCAGTCTTATCTGTACAGTTATCGGCAACTACAAAAATATCGTACAGATCATCTGGATAATCTAGGCCACGTAAGTTTTTAACTAACTCACCAACAACAGCTTCCTCATTATGAGCGCATACAACGATGGCAAAGGAATTTTTAGGGGTATAATTTTTATGTACTCGCGATCGCCACATCCCTACGACAGCGAGTATAAAATAATAAACCGTATAAATTACGATTATTACCTGCATAGGAATCAGTAATAGATCCAGTAGGTAATTCATACTATTCTCCTCCACACATCTATTTACGCACTATATTTAAAGCCCCGTTAATAAGCCCAAACATTACATAACCAGCAAAAATCATAACGGCCCATGTATGCCAATCATACACGAGACAAGCTACAACAAATATGGCTGTGAGTACAATAGAAAATTTATTGATATAAATCTCACTTTTACCTTTAAAATCGGGATATTTAACTTCACTAACCATAAGGAGACCTATACCAATCATACAAACTACCAACACAAATTGAGGTACCGATACGCCACACAACACGTATGTCGCTGCTAAACATCCAGCGGCTGGAATTGGCAAACCTTCAAAATAGCCATGAACTTCGTCAGTTTTAATATTAAATCGCGCTAAACGAAATGCACCAAGCACTGCAAAAGCTAGTAATGGCACATATGCAATCCATCCTAAACCATATAATTCTTTCATATAAAGCATATAGGCAGGAGCTACACCAAATCCCACTACATCAGACAGAGAATCAAGTTCCCGGCCCATTGGTCCTGCAACATTTAAAGCTCTTGCTACGCGCCCATCTAACCCATCTGCTACTAGAGACAATAATATACATATAGCTGCGCAAAATGTATTATTAGTAGCAGACAACGTAATACCAAGAACACCAAATGCTAAATTTGCACTAGTAAATAAATTTGGAATAATAGATTTATTCATGTCGTAACCTCCCGATAACAGTATCACCGCCTGTAATATGTTGACCTTTTTCCACGAACAACTCTACATCCTTATCCATATAGAGCTCAGTACAGGAACCGAACTTAATCATCCCGTACAACTGACCGCGTTCAAGTACACTATCTAGGTCTGTCCAAGATACGATACGTCTTGCTAAAAGGCCCGCAATTTGCGTTACTAATACGGAAGTACGATCATTTTCAATACAAATAGTATGACGTTCATTTTCAAAACCTACATCATCTTTGAAAGCTGGTAGGAAACTACCCATCGTATAGTGACGGTACGTAATTTTACCATCAATAGGCGCACGATTAGCATGCACGTCAAAAACAGATAAGAAAATAGTTACTTTTTTACACTCTTTGTGTAAGTAAATATCTTCGTATACATCAGAAATATCCATGATTTTACCGTCCGCTGGGGATAAAATCAAATCTGGATCTTGAGGGATTACACGTTTAGGATTTCTAAAGAAATTGACGAAAAATAATGCCAGAATAAATGAAATAATCGCAATTACATAATGTCCTAAATATCCTAACACCACAGTGATAATGAGCATGGCTCCTATCAGAGGAAACCCTTCCTTAATTATTGGTCCTGTAGGCACGATTCAACACTCCTCTATTTATTTCTAATAACGGTCCACATAAACTTTGGAATAGCCAACATGCGGCCAATCCGTTGAGGTTCTAAATATAATCGATACAACCATTCAAGTCGATTTTGTTGCATCCATTCTGGGGCCCGAGGAATATTACCTGCCAAGACATCAAAGGAACCACCAATTCCGATGGCAACTACGCCATCGAGGTGACTCAACTTTTCTGCAATCCATTGTTCTTGCTTTGGCACACCTAAGGCAACAAATACCAATTTTGCCTTAGAATCAGCTATAGATTTAATGATTTCTTGTTCCTCTGCACTATCAAAGAATCCGTCATGAATTCCTGCTATATTTAATACACCTACCTGAGCAGATACATTATCAATCGCTCGTTGAGCAACACCTGGTGCCGCCCCCAAGCAGTATACAGGAATCTGATGAGTCGCCGCAACTTTAAACAATTCCTTAGTTACGTCTACGCCTGTTACACGTTCAGGCACATGTTCTCCTTGACGCTCTGCAGCCCACAAAATGCCAGCCCCATCGGGAACGACGAGACTAGCATTATTCAATATGGAGTGCAATGTAGGATTTTCATTAGCCAACATAACCATTTCTGCATTAGCCGTTGCTACTAAATGTAGCCCCGGCTGTTCAGTTAATTGTAAAATACGTTGGACTGCCTCATCCATTGTGACACAATCGATAGGCACAGATAAAACAGAAATACGTTTATTCAATGTAATACTCCATTATCAACCACTATAATTTGGTGCTTCAACGGTAATGCTTACATCATGCGGATGACTTTCTTTCAAACCAGCCGCTGTAATTTGAATGAATTGAGTGTTTTCAATCATTTCTTGGATGTTATGACATCCACAATACCCCATACTTGCACGCAAACCACCAACCATTTGGAAAATTGTATCGGCCAGCATACCTTTATATGGTACACGACCTTCTATACCTTCAGGAACTAATTTCTTAGCTTCTGTTTGGAAATATCGATCTTTACTACCGAGTTTCATAGCCCCTAGACTACCCATGCCTCGATATACTTTATAAGAACGGCCTTGATAAATCACTGTTTCTCCAGGGCTTTCATCAGTACCCGCTAAAATATTACCCATCATAACTACATTAGCACCAGCCGCAATAGCTTTAGCAATATCTCCAGAATATTTAATCCCCCCATCAGCAATGATA
Source organism: Veillonella parvula (assembly GCF_040097785.1). Taxonomy (GTDB): domain Bacteria; phylum Bacillota; class Negativicutes; order Veillonellales; family Veillonellaceae; genus Veillonella; species Veillonella parvula_D. The sequence continues at coordinate 485,670 of NZ_JBBNNS010000001.1, forward strand.
GGAACTCCATAGCGACGCCCCACTTGAGCAGACTCATAGACTGCTGTGATTTGAGGTACCCCAATGCCAGCAATGACACGAGTTGTACAAATAGAACCAGGTCCTATACCAACCTTAACTGCATCAGCTCCGGCTTCGATAAGAGCCTCAGTGCCTGCTGCAGTTGCCACATTACCTGCAATTACAGGAATGTGAGGATACGCTTGTTTAATGTCCTTCAACGTACGAAGAACACCTGCAGAATGCCCATGGGCAGTATCAACAATAATTACGTCAGCTTTAGCAGATACAAGCGCATCAAGTCTATCATACAAATCTTGAGAAACACCTACTGCAGCACCAACTAATAATCGGCCACTACCATCCTTTGCTGCATTTGGATATTTAGTCGCTTTTTCAATATCTTTAATCGTAATTAAGCCTTTTAAGTTACCGTCGCCATCTACAAGAGGTAATTTTTCAATACGATGTTCGCTTAAGATAGCTTTCGCCGCTTCAAGAGATGTACCTTCCGGTGCAGTAACTAGGGAATCTTTTGTCATACATTCCCCAATTTGTCGGCTTAAATCAGTTTCAAAACGCATATCGCGATTTGTAATGATCCCTACTAGTTTACCATGTTCTGTGATAGGTACACCAGAAATTTTATATTTTTCCATAAGTTCTGCTGCATCGGATAGTAAATTTTGAGGGCTTAAGAAAATAGGATCAACGATAACACCGTGTTCAGAGCGTTTTACCTTGTCAACTTCATGAGCTTGCTCTTCAATAGACATATTTTTGTGGATAACGCCAAGACCTCCTTCACGAGCCATTGCAATCGCCATCCGTGATTCAGTAACCGTATCCATCCCAGAACTAATCATAGGAATATTTAATGTAATATCACGAGTTAATTGAGTTTTTAACTCTACTTGATTAGGCAGTATATCCGAAGCTGCTGGTATTAATAATACATCATCAAAAGTTAGTCCACGCATACCGAATTTATCGTCTCTCATATTTCTTTCCTTTCCGTATAATAAAACAAAACTACGACCCGCCTAGTCCCTATGGACTAGGCGGTCAGTCGTAGCCTTAGCGTTCAGACCGCAAAATGCCGCCTTCCATATAATCGTCTTTTTTCATATCTACGAAGATAACTTTTACTGCATCAGCAGGAACATTTACGATATCAACCGCAGCCTTTGTAATTGCTTCACCTAATTGTTTCTTTTGTTCTTTTGTACGCCCTTCGACGAGCTCTACATGAATAATTGGCATATTAACCTCCATAGATGAAAAAATGAAATAAATTGTTTGTTCTATTATACGGTATGAAGGACATATAAACAAGGAAAAAAACCAGATAAAATCTAATATTATCGATGCTTATATACTTATTAATCCTACCTCTTAATTATACAATATTCTTAGAAATTTTTCACCAAATCTTTTTTCTAATTCTTCTTTCATGATAGATTCTAATTTTTCTATTCCGAATTGATTTGCAAAATCTAGCACATCCTTGCGAGCCTTTACTAAAATCTCAATATCTTTGATGATATTAGCAACGCGCAAATCAGGTAGTCCTGATTGAGCTAATCCAAACAATTGACCAGATCCACGAATCAATAAATCTTGCTCTGCAAGCTCAAATCCATCCTGGATTTGTTCCATCAACTTTAAACGCTCTTGACTTACATCATTTTTAGAATCACTAACAAGAATGCAATAGGACTGATGAGCGCCACGACCTACACGGCCCCGCAGCTGATGTAGCTGAGACAGGCCAAATCGTTCTGCCCCTTCAACGCACATAATGGTCGCATTTGGCACATTAACACCCACTTCTATAACTGTTGTGGAAACAAGTAATAAAATTTCACCCCTATGGAAGGCATTCATCACTTCATCTTTTTCACTCGGCTTCATACGACCGTGAACGAGGCCCACTTCATAGGCCTTATAAAAGTACTCTTTTAATTCTAGATACAATTCCTCAGCAGCTTGCAAGTCTAATTTTTCGGATTCTTCTACAAGAGGGCACACCACGTAGACCTGACGCCCTTCCGCCATTTCCTTACCAAAGAAAGTGCGTAATCTCTCTTTATAAGAACTATCTACAGCATATGTTTTAACAGGTTTTCGCCCTGGTGGCATTTCTTTAATTAAAGATACTGCTAAATCTCCATATACGGATAATGTCATGGTACGAGGGATTGGTGTAGCCGTCATGATAAGTACATGAGGATATGTTCCCTTCTGTTGCAATCTCGCCCGTTGATCTACACCAAAGCGATGTTGCTCATCAATGATAACAAGGCCTAAATTATGGAAATTAACCCCCTCTTGGATAAGAGCATGCGTTCCAATAATCATTTGGATTCTGCCATCTGCTAAGCCCTCATAGATGCATTCTTTCTCTTTTTTCGTAGAGGATCCCGTTAATAATTCTATGGTAATACCTAAATTAGCACATACAGTTCGTATCCCTTCGTAATGTTGAGCCGCTAGAATCTCCGTAGGGGCCATCAATGCCCCCTGATACCCATTTTCAATGGCTTTTAATAAACTCAAGGTAGCCACAATAGTTTTACCAGAGCCTACATCTCCTTGCAACAAACGTTGCATAGGTCGTTCATCTTCCATATCAATACGAATATCCTCTAACGCTCGTTGTTGATCACCTGTTAAAGAAAACGGTAAATTCTCTATACACTGAGCCATTAGTTCCCCATTTGGTCCCATTTTAGACCCTCTATGGCATTGTTCTTTATTTCGCAACAAAGCTAAACCAGCTTGCATGACGAACAACTCTTCATAGGCCAATTGATAACGAGCCTTTTCATAGAGCTCTGAGGAGTCTGGGAAATGCATCATCTTAAAAGCATCATAGCGACTCATATAATGATGATCTTCACGAACCTCCACAGGTAAAATCTCTGGCAATTCATGGTTAGCTGCGAACCAATTACGTACAGTTGAACGAACCACAAACTGAGATACCCCATCAGCAAGCGCGTAAATAGGAACGATACCTCGATCTGGTTCACCACCGTCTCCTAAGTTTTCCATTTGCGGTGTATTCATTTGCATGTAACCATATTGAAACTCAGCCTTACCATATGCATATATACGCTGTCCTTTTTTGTAAAAGTTCTTTTTATATCCTTGATTAAACAAAACAATCTTCAAAGGTCCTGTACCATCTGCAATGACCACCTCTAAAATAGACAATCGAGGGCGAGGGCGTTTTTCTTGTACTGCAATAACAGTACCTACGACACCACCTGTCATACCTGATTTTAAATCACCAATACTATAAATCGTACGGCGGTCTTCATAGGTTCTAGGGAAGTAAGTCAATAAGGATGTAACATTAGTAATTCCCAATTTATGCAATTGTTTCTCGCGACCAGGACCAATTCCTTTTATAGTCGTCAATCGTTCATCCATAAAAACTCCTTTAAATATACGATAAACACATGAGATATATCCAATTTCTGTATATCCTTGTGTAAAAGTCCATTTATATCTTAGAATATGATATATAGTATACCTTATATTGTAGTATATTTCATAAAAAGAGCAATATGTACGACAAAAACACTTGCTTTAAGCTATTCTTTATGATAATATACTTTTGTTATGTTATAGATTAAGCTTGGAGGTGGAAACTATGGCAAACCTTTGCGAAGTATGTGGTAAATCCACATCTAGCGGTATGAACGTGAGTCATTCTCACATTCGCACAAGAAAAACTTGGAAACCGAACATTCAAAGAGTACGGGCGGTTGTAGACGGTGCTACAAAAAAAGTAAACGTATGCACTCGCTGCCTTCGTTCTAATAAAGTTACACGCGCGTAAAATAAAAAGTACATGTACTCTTTGGGGTTCTAGAGCCCCAAAAAAAGCAGTTAGTTCAAAATGAACTAACTGCTTTTTTTGTTATTTATAATGTAATATTGGGAATATAATATTGCTTAAATAACTTAATAGCATATTGATCTGTTAAGCCTGCTACATAATCAACTACATCACGTGTAGAGTAAAACGCTTTACCTGTTTCACAGCCTTCCATATCATCAGGGTGTTCCATGAAGTGAGTAAATAGATTTTTCACCACATGGGATGCCTTTTTGCGATCCGGAATTAAAGCTGGTGCCAAATATACATGTTTAAACATAAATTGACGGAATAGATTCATCGTCATTTCCACATCAGCAGACATAGATATAGCTGGCTTATCCAAGGATTCCCGTACCATATCCTCTACCATTGCAGTAATCATACTGGATGGAGTCATGCCAAAATGTTCGCGCACTTCAAAAGGTAACGCCTCTGCCGTCAACATACCTGCTCGCTGTGCATCATCAAAATCGTGACATAAATACGCAATGCGGTCTACAATACGAATAATTTGACCTTCCAAGGTCACAGGAATTGTAGTTCCTGTGTGACCTACGATTCCATCTCGAACAGCGGTGGTTAAATTGAGTCCTTGATGATCACCATGTCTTTCTAATACCTCAACCATGCGTAAACTTTGCTCATTATGATTAAAGTGCCCCACCATATCTCGCAATGCATATTCGCCTACATGACCAAATGGTGTATGTCCCACATCATGACCCATGGCAATAGCTTCCACAAGATCCTCATTTAAACGTAATGCACGAGCTACAGTACGACCGATTTGACCTACCTCAAGGGTATGAGTCATGCGTGTCCGATAATGGTCACCTGGCGCAATATATACCTGTGTCTTATGCTTTAACCGTCTAAAACATTTACTATGAATGATGCGATCCCGATCGCGTTGAAACGCGGTTCTAAGTGGATCAGGCTTTTCTTCTATATCACGGATTGCATCGCGGCTTTTAGCTGCATAGGGAGACAGAAGCAAAGCCTCCCTCTCCTCTATTTGTTCACGTATATTCATTTACCCTCCGACGCGCGATTTTTATCAATCAATTGCATAACAAGGGAAGCTGTTTCTTCAATGGATTTATTAGAAACATCTAACACTTGGCAGTGCAAACGACGCATAATAGCCTTTGCATAATCCAATTCAGATTGAATACGCTCAATAGATGCATAATTTGCTTCGTCTTCAAGACCGATAGCGCGTAAACGTTCACTACGAATATTATTTAATTTGTATGGATCTATAATAAGGCCCACGATTTTTTTTGCCGGAATTTTGAATAATTCCTCTGGCAACGGTACCTCTGGAACTAGTGGCAAATTTGCGGCTTTAATCTTTTTGTACGCCAAGAACATGGACAATGGTGTCTTACTAGTTCTAGATACACCAATAATAACTATGTCGGCCTTTTCAAAACCAGATGGATTTTTACCATCGTCATATTTCACGGCAAACTCAATAGCTTCAACCTTTTTAAAATACTCTTGGTCGAGCTTATGAACCATACCTGCTGTCATGCGAGGTTTAGTAGTCGCGATAGTACCAACTGCATCGAGAACAGGCCCCATGATATCCACAGCCGGAATATTATATTCAGCCACCTTCTCATGCAAATACTTACGTAAAGACGCAGATACAATGGTATGGCAAATAACATGATTCCCACGTTTTGCGTCGTCTATGACCTCATCAATTTGGCTTTCACTATCAATATAGGGAACACGAACAATTTCAATTTGCTCCTTATCATATTGACTCGCCGTAGCTCTTGCTACAGCCTCAGCAGTTTCTCCCAGAGAATCCGATATTGCATAAATAATTTTTTCTGCCATTCTATCAACCTCAGTGTATGCTACATTCTAAAAATACTTTTGCTACCGTCGTTTTTGATACACGGCCCACAACCTTTAAACGTTTCTTGTTACCCACATCCTCACGAGCGACGACAGGTAAACAATCTACTTCATAATCTATCATTTTCTGTGCAGCCTCTACCAAAGTATCGGTAGGCTCCACCGCTATAACCTTGCTTACAGGGGTCATAATCATAGATATAGGCATAGTATGCGAATCTGTTTGTCCCATAGAGGCGCGTAGTAAATCTTTTCGAGATACCACACCTACTAGGTATGAGCCATCACACACTAATATGGTACCTACATCTTCTGTAAATAATGTGACAATTGTATCATACAAACTCGTATCCCCATTGACCACAACGGCTTGAGATAATACATCACTTACCAGAAATGACTTTAATCGCTCAGCCGTTTGTGTTTCTTTTGAAAGTCCTACATAGTAATAGCCTACGTTTGGACGTGCATCTAACACACCTAACATGGTCAATACAGATAAATCTGAGCGTAACGCAGATCTTGTGACCTCTAAATGTTCAGCAATGGCACTACCTGTTACAGGACCTTCTTCGCGAACGATTTGAGCAATTTGTTCTTGTCGTTTCGACAGTTTCACACGGTAACCCCCTTTCATCTCTGTTTGTATTATATCCTAAGTTACCATTCAGAAAAAGAGGAGACCCACAGGCCTCCTCTTTCACTATAACTATATTATTACCAAATTAGTTCGTCAGATTCTTGACGACCACGACCAGTCATAGCATCGAGCATAATTCGTTGTTCGATTTGAGCCACCATTTTCTTAGTATTAACTACTGCATCTGGGTTAACAGAAATGGAGTCGATACCGCTCTTCACAAGGAATTCGCAAAGTTCAGGATATACGCTTGGCGCTTGGCCACAGATAGATACAGTTTTACCATCTTTATGGGCCACCTCAATGAGGTGACGAATTGCTCTGCGAACTGCTAAATTACGTTCATCATAGATATGTTGAACTGTTTCGTTATCGCGGTCACAACCGAGTACAAGCATAGTCAAATCATTAGAACCGATAGAATAACCATCTACGTATTTATTAAATTGATCAGCTAAGATAATATTGGATGGGATCTCCGCCATGAGCCATACTTTAAAGTCTTTGCTACGTGCAAGACCTTCTTGAGCCATTAAGTTAGTTACTAATTCAGCTTCTTCCACAGTACGGCAGAATGGAATCATAACCTGTAGATTTTTGAAACCAAATTCGTTACGTACTTTTTTGATTGCTTCTAATTCTAATTTGAAAGCAGGTGTATACTTAGGATCATAGTAGCGAGATGCACCACGCCAGCCAAGTAATGCACTGGATTCATGTGGTTCATATTTATCGCCACCTTTAAGGTCACGGTATTCGCTAGATTTGAAGTCGCTTAAACGAACTACTACTTGTCGAGGAGCTAATGCTTGGCATACTTTACGCATGCCTTCCGCCAATGTATTTACAGCGAAGTCACTGCGACCTGTTTCAATAAGATGTAATGGATGTTCATGAATAAAGGTAGTCCAAATGAACTCTTCGCGCATGAGACCGATGCCATCACATGGTAGTACACCATATTTTTGAGCCAAATCAGGATCGCCTAGGTTCATATAAATCTTAGTGCCTGTTACAGGTACATATTCAGCTGCTGCCCCTGTAGATACTTGAGCTTCAGGCTTTTTAACGATATCTTCTAATACGCCATCATATACAATACCATTTGTAGCGTCTACAGTAATCATTTGACCATCTTTAATAGAGGTAGTCGCTTCATGACTACGGCTCTTAGTACCTACGATACAAGGAATACCAAGCTCACGGCTAACGATAGACGCATGACAAGTCATACCACCAGCGTCAGTAACAATTGCTTTTGCCTTTTTCATGGCTGGCACCCAATCAGGAGCTGTCATAGCTGTAACAAGGATTTCGCCTTCTTTGAACTCATCGATATCCTCAGGATTGATGATAACGTGAGCTTTACCTGCTGCATTACCAGGGGATGCTGGCAAACCTTTTACAATAATATCGCGATTACCTGCATCTAATGTGCTAGCTTTTTCAGACGTTTCTGATTTTTCTTTGCGGGACCAAACTGTTTCTGGACGAGCTTGCAAGATCCAAATCTTGTCATTGCGTTCATCTACGCCCCATTCCATATCCATGTAGCAACCATAATGCTTTTCAATTGCTTTTGCATATTCTGCAAGTTCCAAAACTTGAGCATCTGTAATAACTTGTTGTTTTGCTTCGTCGGCTGGAACTACTTCTTCAACGCAGTCACCATCGGCTTTACGAACAAGGCGAACATGTTTATCGTTAATCATACGGTCCGTAATTTCCATCTTTTCTTTATCCACACGGAAATTATCTGGTGTAACCGTACCTTGTACAACATATTCACCAAGACCCCAAGAGCCTTCAATAAGAATATTGTTATCATTGCCTGTTACAAGATCAACAGTAAACATTACGCCAGCTGCTTTAGAAAACACCATCATTTGAACCGCAGCACTCAATGCTACTGTCATATGATCAAAGCCTTGTTTTACACGGTAATATGTGGCACGATCTGTGAATGTAGATGCGTAGCATTCTTTTACTTTTTCGATAATTACGTCCGCACCGCGTACATTTAAATACGTATCTTGTTGACCTGCGAAACTTGCATCTGGCAAATCTTCTGCTGTTGCACTAGAACGAACAGCCACAAATGGATTTTCTTCGTTCACTTTTTTACCAAGTTCTTCATAAGCATGACGGATAGCATCTGCCAAGTCTTTTGGCATTTCTTCCTGACAAATCATGCGGCGAATCTTAGCACACACTTCGCGCAATAATGCAGAATTTTCTACATCATCTAAAGCATCAAGTTCAGCCCGGATTTTATCTTCCAAACCTGTAGCTTTCATAAACTCACGATAACCATGAGCAGTTGTTGCAAAGCCATAAGGTACAGGTACATTAGTGGAGGATGTCAATTCCCCTAATGAAGAAGACTTGCCACCTACTAAATTAACATCTTCACGTTGTAATTCATCAAACCAAAGTACGTATGCTGTTTCGCGATTCATGTGAGAACCTCCTAGATTAATTAGTGCAACACATTAAACCTTTTACACATAAATAGTATACCTTAATTTACAATCTGTCAATTTTTATGGGCATTATTATGTAAATGAACTTCCCTATATATATCTAAAAAATTCTTCAACACTCGTCCTGTTAATCCCCATATGGTGTATTGTTTATAAGGATAGAAATAGACGGAATAGTTTTGTCTAATTTTCCAGTCGATATTATATCCTTCTAATAGATGGAATGGAAAGTCTTTTAACGGCTTAGTTCCAATGTCTAGGTGACCTACGGTCGGTTCCATATCTAATAGATATTGTAAGGGAACTGTAAATACCTCGCCTACTTCATCGGAATTTGGTTTTAAATCACTTGTATGTAGGCGCACGGCGACCGCATATAGTTTTACACCTATAGCAGATACTAAACAGTCTAAATTTCCTAGCAGTTCAATTTGATCTAAGTCTATACCAAGTTCCTCAGAGCATTCACGCATGGCTGTATGAGCACCACTTTTATCATTAGGTTCACAGTGCCCACCAGGGAAACTGATTTCACCGGGTTGACGTCGCAATGTATTACTACGCACGGTAAACACCATATGATCTTCTCCATCGATTTCTAATAGAGGCACGGCTACTGCAGCTGTGATAACATCAATATCTGTAAGAACAGTATGTTCTCGTTGTGATAAAAGGTTACTTAATTTCTTGTCCATAAATGGTCCTCTCACAAGTTATAATCTATTTTATACAATATTTGTAAAAATCTTTTATGTATCAAATTTGTATTTTATTTTTATATTGTCTTTGTATATTCATTATACATTAACTTGTAAGTCAATTTCTTGCTTCACAAACAACAGATTCAATAAATAGATAATATTATAGACAAAATAGACAGAAAAAACTGTGATGAGAAATCTAAACCTCATCACAGTTTTATATTAGTTAAATTTAATTTTTACAAATTTACGTTTACCAACTTGAACAATCATGCCATCTTCTAGCTTAAGGTTTTCTTCCGTATATTTTTCACCGTTTACTTTGAAAGCACCTGCTTTAATGGATCGACGTGCTTCACCATTTGACGCAGTTAAACCAGCATCTGTACAGAATTGTGGGACAAAGATTGGTTCTGTTGGTGCATCCATAGCGTACTCAGGAATATCTGTAGGCATGGCGCGTTGTTGGAACACCCGTTTAAATTCTTCTTCCGCTTCGAGAGCAGCTTCTTCACCATGGTACAAGCGAACGATGGTACGAGCCAATTGCATTTTAGCATCACGTGGATGTAACTCTCCGGATTCTAGACGTTTTGCCATGTCCTCTTGATCTTCGATAGACATATCTGTAACGAGCATAAAATAACGCATCATCAATTCATCAGGAATGGACATCGCTTTACCATACATTTCTTTAGGTTCTTCATCAATACCGATGTAATTGCCCAAAGATTTACTCATTTTTTGAATGCCGTCAAGTCCTTCAAGCAATGGCATTGTAATAACAACTTGTGGCTCTTGACCTTCTAACTCTTGTAAATGACGCCCCATCAACAGGTTGAAAGTTTGGTCTGTGCCACCAAATTCAACGTCTGCATGTAATGCAACAGAATCGTGACCTTGCATCAATGGGTACATGAACTCATGCACGCCAATAGGACGACCTTCTTTAAAGCGTTTGCTGAAATCATCGCGTTCCATCATACGGGCAACTGTATAGGAGCTAGCCAAACGAAGTACGTCAGCAAAGTTCATAGATTCTAACCATTCACTATTGTCACGAACGATTGTTTTTTCTGGGTCTAATACCTTGAAGATTTGTGTCTTATAAGTTTCAGCATTTTTCAATACTTCTTCTTTTGTTAATGGTGGACGAGTAACACTTTTACCAGTAGGATCACCAATACGAGCAGTGAAGCCACCGATGACGATCACTACTTGATGACCAAATTCTTGGAATAAACGCAGCTTGCGAAGAGGAACAGTATGTCCCAAATGAATATCTGGAGCCGTTGGATCCAAACCTAGTTTTACAACTAGTGGTTTATTTTCCTTAATGGATTTCTCTATTTTTTTTACAAGATCTTGTTCGTTAATTAAATCCGCTACACCATGTTTAATTTGGCGCACTTGTTCTTGAGCACTAATCATGATAATCCTCCTAGAAATACTATTGTTTAAGTATACCATTATCTAAAAACTTTCACAATTATATATAGTATTGGATTTAAACCATTTATGATATAATATTTATAACTGCGTAATAGAATTTACGTTATATTTACTAAAAGAAAAAAGAGGTGACTCTATGAGTAGTAACTCAAATACGAGAACCAATCGCCGCTCAAATGGTAATGGTTCTACACCGAAGAAAACAAATCCTAAGCGTCTATTTTGGATTTGTACACTTCTCTTTATACTCATCGTAGCCGGTGGTGGCTGTGGTTTCATAAGTGCCACATTATCAAATCTACCGGATGTATCCAATGTACGCCCTTCTGCATCGTCTCAGATTTATGACGTGCATGGCAATCTCATTACTACGGTTCACTCCACAGAAAATAGATTACCAGTACCTCTAAAGGATGTACCAAAAGATTTACAGAATGCCTTTGTAGCTACAGAAGATTCTCGGTTCTATACGCATCATGGTATTGACCCAATTGGTATTTTACGTGCCGTATGGGTAAACATTGTACATAGCGGCGTATCTGAAGGTGGTTCCACAATTACTCAACAGTTAGCTCGTAATGCATTCTTATCTCAAGATAGAACATTAAAACGTAAAATTTCCGAAGCTTTATTAGCCCTTAAAATTGAACAACATTACACCAAGGATGAAATCCTTGAAATGTATATGAACCAAATCTACTTTGGTCAAGGGGCTTACGGTGTACAATCTGCATCTCATGTATATTTTGGTAAGGATGCTAGTGAGTTAACACTTGCACAAGCGGCTCTCATTGCTGGTTTACCACAAAGCCCTAACTATTACTCCCCATTTAATGATTTGGAGGCTAGTAAAAAACGTCAAGCCGTCGTATTGGGCCAAATGGTAAAATATGGTTATATTACACAAGAGCAAGCTGACGAAGCTCGCCAAGCAGATTTAGGTTTGATAGCTAAACAAGAACAAGCTCATGAGAAATCTAATGCATCTTACTTCATTAACTATGTTATTTCTCAAATTTCTGAAAAGTACGGCGATGATGCCATCTATAAAGATGGATTAAAAATCTATACTACTCTCGATATGGATGCACAAAATGCTGCAGTTGCAGCAATGCAAAACTTGCCTAATTACTACACTGATAAAAATGGATTATCTCAACCACAAGGTGCTATAGTAGCTATGAACCCTCACAATGGTTACATTGTAGCCATGGTCGGTGGTCGCGGTGACGACGCTTTCAACCGCGCTACACAAGCAGAACGTCAACCTGGTTCCACTATGAAACCTTTCGTTTACTTAGCAGCTATTCAATCAGGTAAAACTCCTGGTTCTATAGTTGAGGACAGTCCTGTTACTTTCGGTAATTGGAGTCCTAAAAACTATGAAAACGACTACGAAGGTAATATTACATACCGCTACGCATTACAACATTCTCGCAACGTAGCAGCTGTAAAAGTTGCCGATGAAGTAGGTATGACTAAAGTTATTAATCTTGCTAAAGAAATGGGTATCTCTACTCTAACTGATCAAGATTACAACTTATCGACAGCACTTGGCGGTTTAACTCATGGTGTTACACCTCTTGATATGGTACAGGCTTACGGTGTACTTGCTAATGGCGGTATCAAGGTTCAACCTACAGCCATCCTTAAAATTGTAGATCGCAATGGCCAAGTTGTAGAAGAAAACTCTATCCAAGAAAAACGCGTTATTGATGAAAAAGATGCGGCCATCATGACTAATATGCTAGAATCTGTTATAAATGGCGGTACTGGCGGTAATGCAGCCATCGGTCGTCCTGCAGCAGGTAAAACAGGTACTACTGATGATTCCAAAGATGCTTGGTTCATAGGTTACACTCCAGATTTAGTAGCTGCTGTTTGGATTGGTGATGACTACGGCACCGAAACATTACACGGTATTACAGGTGGTAGTACACCTGCTGTTATGTGGGGTCAATTCATGGCCAATGCTCTTGCCAATACTCCAGCATCTGACTTCCCTGTCCCAGCTAGCGCACAATCAGCAATCTCTGAAGGTTACGTCAATCCTGCAAAGGCACAACCTAAAAAAGAAGGTAAAAAGGACGAAAAAGCAGATAAGAAAGACGATACAGGCAAAACAACAGATGAAAAAATAAAAAGTAATGACAAGCCTCAAAAAGAAGAGGTTACAGAACAAAAATCAAATTCATCGAAAAATAAAAAGTCTAAAAAGGAACGCTAATTCAACAGTAGTTTCTAAAAGGGCGGAACTCAGTGTTCCGCCCTTTCTTTTATACATATTTACTATCCAAATATTATCTATACAAAAAGGTAGCAAGCCCTAGGAGCTTACTACCTTTTTATTTCCATATACAATATTTTGAAAATTATATTTTTATTTAAGAACTACATTCGTAGCCCCTGCACCACCTTCATCATAACCGGCTGTTTCAAAGTGCGCTACATGAGGCAAGGTACGTAAATATTGGTGAACGCCTTCACGTAATGCACCTGTACCTTTACCATGAATAATACGCACTTGATTAACACCACCAAGCAAAGCTTGGTCAATAAATCTACCTACAGTAACGGTCGCTTCATCTACTGTTTGGCCAAGAATATTGATTTCAGTACGAACCTCTTTTTGACGTTGTACGGCGGAGCCACCCATACGTTTTCTTGTTTTAGGCATGGCTACTTTTTGTTCACGAGCTAGTTTATTGCCTTCTTCACGTGTAGTTGATTGTAATTCGCTAACCTTAACGGTAGCTGTTAGTCCATTAATATCGACATTTACACGGTTACCATTGATAGATAACACAGTACCCAACGAACGCAAGGACGTAACATAAACAGCCTGGCCAACCTTAATAGCATCTGCGGTTAACGACTTACGATCATCATCCACTGGAGCTTCTGGTACATGAACACTAGAAATCCCCTTACGTGCTGCATTAATAGCCGATTGACGCCTATCCTTATTTGTTTCAGAGAATTGCGCTTTCAATTGTTTGATAATCGCTTCCCCTTCAACGCGTAAACTACGTTTCATGGATTCTGCATCGGCCTGAGCTTTGGCTAAGATTTGTTTACGTTTTTCATTAAACTGTTTCTTTTCCTTCTCTAATTGGCCACGCATACGACGTGTTTCATCAAGTTCTTTCTTTAACGCTCTTTCACGTTCAGAGGCTTTACGGAGTTGTTCGTTTAAGTCGGAAAGAACTTCTTCCATTTCATGACTACCAAATTGAGATTTATACTCTGTTGCGCGTTCTACAATGTCCTTTGGTAAGCCTAAACGTGCAGCAATGCTTAACGCATGGCTACTGCCGGCTACGCCGATATGGAGCCGATATGTAGGTTTTAAGGTGCGCTCATCAAACTCTACGTGACCATTTTCAATACCTTTCGTATGGTAAGCATAATTTTTAAGCTCATTATAATGGGTACTTACCATCATAAGGGCACCTTTTTTACGGAAGAACTCAAGAATAGATACAGCTAATGCGCTACCTTCTTCTGGATCAGTACCAGACCCAAGTTCATCCAGTAAAACCAAGTCGTTAGGACCACAATGTTTGATGATGGAAATAACTTGTGTCATATGAGCAGAGAACGTACTAAGGCTGGCCTCAATACTTTGCTCGTCTCCAATATCGGCAAAGATATTATGGAATACTGGTAACATAGAACCGTGATCAGCAGGGATAAATAGGCCACATTGATTCATCAAGCTCAACAGGCCCAATGTTTTAAGGGAAACTGTTTTACCACCTGTGTTAGAACCAGTAATTAGTAAAATACGGTACGATGTACCTAATTGAATATTTGTAGGCACTACCATATTTGGTGGAATTAATGGGTGACGAGCTCTCATGAGATTAACTGTTCTGTCAGTACTTAAGATTGCCGGTACCCCCTTGTAAGAAATAGCAAGACTTGCCTTACCATATACAAATTCGATATGGGATACCTTTTCACAAGCATCCATCAAATCATTGCTATGTTGTTTGACAAGGGCCGATAATTCGCGGTAAATACGCAATACCTCTTGCTCTTCACCAATTAATGCCTCTTGTAATTCATTATTTAGATTCACCAAGCGCATCGGTTCAATATATAAGGTTTGACCCGTTGCAGAACGGTCGTGAATGAGACCATCAAAGTATTGGCGATACTCCTGTTTTACAGGAATTACGTAACGATTGTTACGCTGCGTAATGATGGTTTCTTGGAAATACTTTTGATTATCTTTATCATGCAGGATAGCTTGAATATCATTTTTAATCTTTTCACGAGTTTTAATAATCGTATTTCTAAGGCTCGCCAATTTAGGAGACGCGGTATCAAGCAATTCCCCCTTTTCATCAAAGACGCGTTTAAAACGATTTTCAATGCGATCTGTATTTGGCATATCCTGTACCCATAGGGATAGCAATGGATAATCCATATATTTCGTTCTAAAGAACTTTGTCATGCGCTTATAAGCACCAATGGTCAAATAAATGTCCCACAAGGCTTCACGTGTAAGAACAAAGTCTTTGCGACTCTTCTTGCAAGATTCACGAATATCGCGTGTACCGCCTAACGGCTGTTTTACCTCTGTTTGCAAAGAACGCATGGCTTCTGCCGTCTCATCAAGGTTCTCTTGAATAGCTTTAGCATCCGTCATTGGCTCAATATTCATAGCCAATTCTTTAGCGATAGTAGAACTACAATGCTGTTGTAATTGTTCTTTTATATGGTGAAAGTCTAATACATCTTCGTTAAACAATGTACTACCTCTTTTATAAAATACCTCTAAAATAGTGGCCCCTTGTAATAGGTGTATCATCTTTACCTATACTCTTAGGCGGAGCCTCTTTTGTTCCATTTTGAATGGATACATAATCTGCTACAATGTTACGCAATCGATGTGGATCCATATGACGCCCATCGATGCGCAAGATATGTAGACCTTTACGATGTAACTCAGGCACGTAAGCACGCATATCTATTTCATGGCTGTTCATAATGTGCATACGGCAATATGGATCAGTACGAAGTGGGAACACTTCCCCTTTGCGGTCCTTTAATGCGTAATCTTCTATTACGCACGGCATAGGACAATTTTCCTTTTTACCAGTACCAACAAAGCTAGCGATGGCACAATACTCAGAAATCATCATTTCTGTATAACCGTGTACCATTACCTCTAATGGCAAATGAGTAGATTTTTGTAAATTTACTAGTTGCGCCAAGGTCAACTCTAAGGATGGTGCTATGCTACTCAAATTGAAGTCATCCCATACTTGTAATGCAGAGCTATTAAATATGTTGAGACCTGTATCAGCTTCAATAGCACCTGTATACCCTAAATCGCGAAGCCACAGTAATGCTTGTGGTACATGAATAGAAATGCTATCTGGTTTAGACTCAACTATGGCCTTAAGCGTATTCATGTACGCGTCTACCTCATCATCTTTAACGACGCGAGGCGTAGCAAATACACAGAGTACATTATAATCTTTACAAAGTTTGGCTACCTGCTCGTAGATGCTAATTTCATAAGGCTTACGTTGCAAACGGTCACCACCGAAGATAATCTTCTTAGCGCCCCCTTCGATCGCTGCTTTTACACCATCGAGTTCATCAACGCGAGCACTCACCATAAGCTCTGTGTATTGAACCTTACTTTTAGCTACTAACGATGACATATTTTTGGGTTCTACAGCATGTTCTGCCCAAGCTGCTTCATGGTCTGTAATCAACAAGTTTTCTAGCGCCTCTACAGCATCACGACGCAATGCATTTAAAACACTAGCGGGCCACATGTACGGTCCATCAGGAATAGACATAGAGCCTAGTGTAAATAATGTATTCCCTAATCTACCTACTTGATCTCTAACCTTCTCTAATGTAGTCGGTTTATTGTTAGCATAAACAGGTTCAAACTCGTTAGATATAGTCACAGTACGACCATCATTTAATACAAAGGTTAGTTCTGTATAAGGTATTTCTCGTTCAGTATTAATAGATAAATAACCATGTACCTCTAATTTAGCGGTAAAGTCTTGTAGTCCCCGTTGCTTTTTAGCTTTAGGGCCTGATGCAAGGAATACTTGCCCCGCAGCAAAGCCTTCATCCGGTTTACCTACAATATGCTTTTCATCCACTAGAGACCAGTTCTGATCGATTTGATAATACGTAATACTACCAGAACTTTGCATGACCTTTAAGAGTGATCCTTTTTCAATCGGTTCTGTTAGGAATAAATGAACTTGACCCTTTTTGACCTCAGCTTTGCCAATCAATTTCCCTTGATTATTTGGGGCCACCACGGTCATCATTGATTTTCCTACATGGTCTGTTAAATAATCCGTAGAAAATCCACGATTAAATCCAGAAGCTAATGCATCGGCATCAGTAGAATCTATATGAGCCGTATCTAAAATATGACGATAGGTTCCAATAACTTGACGCACGTAGGAAACCTTTTTCATACGCCCTTCTACCTTAAAGGACGTAACACCGGCCGCCACAAGTTCATTCATATATTCACTATAGTTAAGATCCTTTGGACTTAATAGATAGGCTTCGTGTTTTGGCAACAAGCTAGTACCTGAAGAATCCAATAGCTCATAAGGCAACCGACAAGGCTGTGCACAAGCACCACGGTTACCACTGCGACCACCGATGAAAGAACTCATTAAGCATTGACCAGAATAACATACGCACAACGCACCGTGTACAAAGACTTCGATTTCAGCTGTACAGTTCTTGCAAATATGTTCAATTTCAGCGAGGCTTAATTCACGAGCTAAAACGACACGTGTAAAACCGAGACTTTCATAAAAACGAACCGCATCGAGCGTAGCTGCAGTCATTTGTGTACTGCCATGTAAGTGTAATTTAGGAGCCACTCGCTGCGCCAATTTAGCCACTGCTAAATCTTGAACGATGATAGCATCCACGCCGATGCGCTCTAAGTCCTTTAAATATGCCTCAAGAGCAGATAATTCGGAGTCACCTATGAGAATATTTACCGTTACATATACAGACACATCTAGAATATGGGCCAAGCGAATAGCCTCGGTTAATTCCTCAATTCCAAAGTTTGCTGCATGAGCTCGGGCATTAAAACCTTTGCCACCAAGATAAATGGCATCTGCTCCAGATTCTAAAGCGGCTATAAAGTTTTCCATCGTACCGGCAGGAGCCAATAATTCCATGGACAGTCCTTTCTACCTAACTAAAGGCATAACTATAGTACTAAAAGGGTTTACCATACGGTAAACCCTTTCAATATACTGCTTAAAATTAACGTAATCTGCAGTTAATTTCTGCTAATACATCAATAATAGCTTGAATATTACCGTCAATATCCTCATCATTCAACGTACCTTCCATAGAGCGGAATTGTAAGTTGTATGCGAGACTGCGGTAACCTGCTTCGATATGTTCACCTTCATAAACATCAAAGATAGATGCACTTTCTAAATATTCTCCACCATGTTCTTTAATGATAGATAAAATTTCACCACTGAATACGGACACAGGTGCAACGATGGCAAGGTCACGGCTAGTGCCTGGGAATTTACTGAAGGATGTATAACGGAACGGTGGAATCGTTAAGGATAATACGGCTTCCAAATCGATTTCAAACATATATACTTTGCCAGGTAAGTCAAAGTTTTTGCTCACTTGTGGATGTAATTCACCATATTGAGCAATCATTTTACCATCAACTACGTATTGAGCGCTTACACCTGGGTGAAAGTATGGCTCAGTGCCACGATTTATTTCATAGCTTGTAACGCCTAGCTCAGCTAACAACGCATCTACAATACCCTTTATATCATAGAAATCTGTAGTACGTTCTGCTTGATTCCAACCAGCTTGGTTTGCCTTCCCCATCAAAATACCACAAGCCATAGGGCGTTCATGAGGTACTTCTGTTAAAGGTAACGTTTTTGGTTCATATACATTAGCTGTTTCAAATAACCAAAGATCCTTATTTTGTTGCGCAATATTGCGTTTTGCTGCTTCAATAACAGCCGGTACCAATGTTGTACGCATATAAGGGAATTCTTCGGAAATAGGGTTCAAGATTGGAATGGCTGTATAACGGCTATCCCCTTCAGGAAGCATCATATTGGAAAGACCATCTTTATGCATGAAGCTAAATGTAATGATTTGAGTCATACCCAATTTAGCCAATGCATGAGTTACCTCTTTAGTAAGAGCTTTCTTAGGTGTCATACCACCAGAGGATAATACGGCTACCGGAATTGTAGGCGCAATATTATCGTAGTTGTAAATACGAGCTACTTCTTCAGCGATATCAGGCATCACCGTTACATCGCCACGCCATGTTGGAACGAGGGCAGACAATTTGTCTCCTTCTTCGGTTACAACGAACTCAAGGGCAGTCAAAATACGAACCATTTCGTCTTTTTCAATATTTGTACCCAAGTAATCGTTGATTTGTTCTGCTGTAAAAGTAACTGTATGTTGTTCTACAGGGTTTTTATATACATCGATAACGCCTACATCAACTTTACAAGTAGGACAGATTTGTTGTAATAATTGAGCTGCTCTGTCGATAGCATAGGCAGTGTATTTATGATTTACACCACGTTCGAAACGTCCAGATGCTTCAGAACGCATGCCGAGAGCTTTAGCTGTACGGCGAATAGATGGACCATTAAATACAGCAGCTTCAAACATAACTGTGGTCGTTTCGTTTGTCACTTCACTATCAAAGCCACCCATGATACCTGCTACACCTACTGGACGTTCAGCATCAGCAATGATAAGCATGGAGTCATTCAATTCGCGTTCAGAACCATCAAGTGTAACAAGCACTTCACCATTTTTAGCACGTCTCGCCACTAATTTATGACCTTTTACATGATCATAATCATAGGCATGCATAGGTTGACCAAGTTCTAACATAACGTAGTTTGTTACGTCTACTACATTATTAATAGGACGAATGCCGCTATTACGTAAACGGTTTTGCATCCACAATGGAGATGGCTCAACCTTAACATCAGTTACTACACGAGCTGTAAAACGCGTACAAAGATCATCAGCTTCGATAGATACAGATGCTTTGCCTTCAATGGATTCGCCATTCTCGTTAACCATGATAACAGGGAATAAAGCTTTTTGATTTGTCATGACTCCAAATTCACGGGACAAACCAACCATGGAAAAGCAATCTGCTCGGTTAGCAGTCAATTCAAATTCATATACTGTATCATTTAAGCCTAAAACCTCTTTTACATCAAGACCAATTGGTGTATTTTCCGGGAAAATGTAAATGCCTTGAGCTTCTTCTGGCAATACTAAGTCGCTAGAGATACCAAATTCTGCAACGGAACAGAACATGCCTTCAGAAACAACGCCACGCAATTTACCTTTTTTAATCTCTGTACCATCAGCTAAGCGAGATTTATGGTATGCTACAGGCACGATTTGGCCTACTGCAACATTTGTAGCAGCCGTTACGATTTGTTTTGTAACAGGTTCACCTTCTTCTGTAAGGCATTCAACTTGGCATACTTGTAATTTATCTGCATCTGGATGTTTTGTAATCTCCACGATTTTGCCAGTATAAATTTTCTTAATGCCATTATCCATAGCAATGACATCTTCTACAGGAATACCAGCTTGTGTTAATTCATCGGCCAATTCTTGTGCAGGACGATTCATATCCACAGGCACGTATTCATTCATCCACTGTAAACTTGCTTTCATGAGTTCCTCCTAAAATTGTTCCAAGAATCGTACATCATCTTCAAAGAATAGACGTAAATCGTTAATGCCATATAAAAGCATAGCAATACGTTCTACGCCCATGCCAAAGGCGAAGCCTTTAACCTTTTCAGGATCGTACCCATTAATACGCAATACATCGGGATGAACCATACCGCAGCCCAAAATTTCAAGCCAACCTGTATGAGAACATACACGGCAACCTTCACCACCACACATTACACAAGAAATATCTACCTCTGCAGATGGCTCTGTGAATGGGAAGAAGCTTGTACGGAAACGTACCTTTGTGTCATCACCATACATGTGACGTAAGAAGGACTCTAATGTGCCTTTTAAGTCAGCAAATGTAATATGCTCATCGATGATGAGACCTTCCACTTGATGGAATACAGGGGAATGAGTCGCATCATAGTCCCAACGGTAAACCTTACCAGGCGCAATCATACGGATTGGGCTATTAGGTTCATGACGTTGCATTGTACGAGCTTGTACTGGAGATGTATGCGTGCGTAATAAGAAGTTTTCTGTAATATAGAAGGAATCTTGCATATCACGTGCAGGATGATCTTTAGGCAAGTTTAAGCATTCAAAGTTATAGTAATCTTGTTCTACTTCTGGACCTTCTTCAACGGTATACCCCATTTTCATGAAGAAGTCCTCAATCATTTCATTAACCTTTGTTAATGGATGGATATGACCAGCTTTTTGTGCACGGCCAGGTAATGTAATATCGATGCGCTCTTTTTCTAAACGAGCATTTAACTCTGCAGTTTCCATACGAGCTTTAACCGTATCAATTTCAGCCTCTAACGCTTCACGAACAGCATTAACAAGGGCGCCAGCCTTCGGACGTTCTTCTGGAGATAATTTACCAAGACCTTTTAGTAAAGCCGTTACCTCGCCTTTTTTACCTAAATATTTAACACGTATATCTTGCAACGCTTGTTGATCAGCAGCGCCTTTGATGGCATCAAGGGCTTCTGCCTTAATACGTTGTAATTCTTGTTCCATTCAAGCATCCTCCTATTTGTAAAAGTCTAACTTATATTATACCAAATCAGGGTTGTCTTCTTCAATAAAACGCCATGGTAAATCAGGTAATGGCTTCTCTTCTAGTACAAAAAATGTACCCCGTGCCAAGTGAACAAGTTCACCTAATTCATTATAAATACGAGCGGTAGCAACCATAGTAGTTTTACCATTGTGCTCTACATTGGCTACACCACGCAATACAGCACCGCCTTTAACAGCTTTCACATAGTTACCGTTAAGATCAATTGTGCTAACAGATTTTCCCAATGTAAAACAAGCAGTCCCCATCACACTATCTGCTAAGCCAATACATACGGCACCATGCAAATCCCCTCTAAAATTGCAGTAATCTGTTTCATTTGTTTGCAATGTCATTTCCGCATGACCTGGTTCCACTGCTGTAATCTCAGAATCTTTCACCCAAGAAAATGGGTTTTGATCTCGTAATTCGTTGAAATATTCTAACAATGTTGTAGCCATAAGGTTCTCCATTCTATATACATACCCATAGATTAACTAATCTAAATACTAAGTCTATTACATTACCTGTATGAAAATCTTTATAGTTATATGTCAAAATTCAATACAAACATATAAAAATGGTGCGTTACATCATACATATTGTATCATGCAACGCACCATATGCGAATAACTCTATCTAATTATATAGTATGTTCTTAAGAAAATACATTTATAAACTCAAAACTATTCGTAATGCAATGCATCAATTGGATTGAGCTTAGCCGCTTTACGGGCTGGGTAAATCCCAAAAATCAAACCAATAGCCATAGAAAAGGCAAAGGACATTATGATTGTTGGAACAGATACAACTGTACTCATTCCAGATACCATTCCAATTACTTTTGAGGCGCCTATACCAAAAGCGATACCAATAAAGCCCCCCATTAAACTGATTACAATGGCTTCTATTAAGAATTGTGTAACAATTACGCTATACGTAGCTCCCAAAGCTTTACGCACGCCAATTTCTCGAGTCCGTTCCGTTACAGATACAAGCATGATGTTCATAATACCAATGCCACCTACAACGAGTGAAATTGCAGCTACAGCTCCTAGGAATAACGTAAATGTTCCCGTCGTCTGAGCCACTGTTTCCATAATGGATTTCATATTTTGAATATTGAAATCATCCAAATTTGTATCTTTAATATTATGACGAACACGCAACAAATTCTCTATATCTGCCTGCAAACGGTCAATGCCCCCATCATCCTTAGCCACAACATACACCCTGCGAAGATAGTCAATGCCCTCTACGCGCTCCATTGATGTTGTATATGGAATTAACACCGTATCGTCTTGGTCATTACCCATGGTTCCGTTCCCTTTACTTTTGAGAACACCAATGACACGGAATGGAATATTTTTAACACGGATTTCCTTGCCTACAGGATCTTCATCAGCAAACAAATTTTTTACTACCGTTTGTCCCACAACCGCTACACGTTCTCGGTTCTGAACATTTTTATCGGAGAAAAATCGACCAGATGTCATAGTCCAATTATTTACGTCCTGAAAGTTAGAATTAACCCCCGCAACAGATGTAGTCCAGTTTTTATTTTGATAAATCACCACATAAGAGCCATTTGTCATAGGACTGGCGGCTTTTACACCTTCTAACTTAGCAATAGCTTCATAGTCAGATATTTTCAACGATTTCATGGACCCCTGCGAAGATCTAGCACCTGGCGTCCGCGGCGCCCCTGGCAGAACTACCAACAAGTTAGAGCCTAAGCTAGAAATAGAATTCTCAATATCTTGCTTCACCCCATTACCGATAGATACCAAGGCAATAACAGCTGCTACACCGATAATGATACCTAACATGGTCAAGAGGGAGCGCAATTTATTAGCAATCAAGGAAGCCCATGCCATTAGAAAACTTTCTTTATACATTAGGCACCTCCTTTATAGGAGTCATATTAGAATTGATCGAATCCTCTACGATTATCCCATCTTTCAAGACTACATTACGACTCGCGTACGTAGCAATATCCGGTTCATGTGTAACTAGAAGAATCGTACGGCCTTCATCATGAAGGCCTCGAAAGATGTTCATAACGTCAATGGTTGACTTGGAGTCAAGATTCCCTGTCGGTTCATCAGCCATGATAATAGCAGGATTATTTGCCAATGCACGAGCAATCGCCACGCGTTGACGTTGCCCACCAGACAACTCGGATGGCAAATGGTCCATACGCTCGCCCAAGCCGACAGACTGTAATAATTGAGTGGCCCGTTCAATGCGCATCTTTTTATTTACACCGGCATAAATCATAGGAAGCGCTACATTTTCTAGGGCTGTCAATTTTGTCAACAAATTAAAGCTTTGAAATACAAAACCTATCTGTTTGTTACGTACATACGCAAGTTCATCATCAGATAAGGTAGCAACCTCGTCTCCATTGAGTCGATAAGAACCAGTTGTAGGTCGGTCCAAACATCCGAGAATATTCATAAAGGTTGATTTACCAGATCCAGATGGCCCCATAATGGATACAAATTCACCCTTATTGACAACTAAATCAATGCCATGCAGAACAGGTACTGATAATTTGCCATTCACATAGGTTTTTGTAATCCCTTGTATGTCAATTACTGTTTGGTTCATAAGCACCTACCCTTAGAATGGTCCAGCTACATTATTCTTTGGTGCATTCACATCACCGCTTACGATAATTTCATCACCTTCAGATAAACCTTTTAGGATTTGAACATTAGTATCCCCAGTTACACCTGTAGAAACAGCGGTACGTACTGGTTGACCATCTTTTATTACATATACATACTCACCTTGTTTATCCGTACGTACAGCAGTAAGAGGAACTACCAATGTATTTTTAATATCTTCACCAAAGATTGTGGCACGAGCTGTCATAGATGGTAAGAAATTACCTGAAATATTTTCAGGAATTTGAACTTTAACCGTATAGTACACTACACTTGTACTTGTAGTGCCCATATTACCCTTTGTACCTTTTGCAATTTCAGAAACGTAACCTGTGAAAGTTTCACCTGGCTTAGAATCTACAGTAAACTCTACCTTAGCACCTTGTTTAATATTGCCAATATCAGTTTCGTCTACAGTAAGATAAATCTCTAAATTTTTTAAATCTGCAATGGTAGCAATGATCATTTGTGTGGAAATACCAGTACTAATAGTTTGACCGGCTTTTAGCGGTGTACCAACAACAGTACCAGACATTGGAGCTGTAATAGTAGCATCACTTAAATCTGCGGCCGCACGTTCATAAGTAGATTTAGCACGTTCATAAGTTGTTACAGAATCATCATATGTTTGTTGTGCAATAGCATCTTGAGCCGCCAAGGATTTATAACGATTCATATCAAGTTCTGCTTTGGCTAACGCCGCACGAGCATCATCAACAGATGCTTGTAATTGACGTGTATCAATATAAGCAATAACTTGACCGGCCGTAACTTGATCATTCTCTTTAACTAAAACTTTTTCAAGTTTACCAGCAACATTTGTAGAAACATCTACATAATTTACAGGGTTAATAGTACCTGTGGCACTGATACTAGTTTTTACATCACCCTTTTCAACCTTGCCAGTAGTGTATAACGTTTGTGCTTGATTTGCATTTAGACTATCCATGTAGTAATATGTGCCGCCACCAAGAACACAAAGAACAACAGCACCTGTTACTATACGTTTACGATGCTTTTGTAAGAACTCTTTCATTATGATCTCCTTTTTTTAAGATGAAGATATATTAAAAAGACATTTATTCTATATCAACACATATAGTATTTTTAAATTATACAGCACCAATTGCTTTTACGCAATATAATTTCATTAATGAATAAATTATGATATATAAAAAATGGCCCTTACGGGCCATTAACTACTCAATATTGACAATAATCTATAATCCTTCTCATCGATTGGAAATTCAAGACGTTCTGCCTCTTCATAAGATAGCGCACGGATATGACCATCTATATAACCTACTAATCGGTTAGCGACACCACTCATCAATAAATTAATACAGACTTCACTCATGCGAGCCGCTAAAATAGCATCAAATGCCGATGGACCACCGCCACGTTGTAAGTAGCCTAACACAGTTAGGCTAGGATCAAATTCTGTATGCTCCTTGATAAAAGCTTTCACCTCACCGCTGTTATAGGCACCTTCTGCAACGAGAATAACACTATATTCTTTACCCCGAATTTGTGTTTCCTTTAAATGACGACAAACCGCATGTAAAGGCATGGGATTTTCAGGAACCAAAACTATTTCTGCCCCACAAGCTAGGCCTGCCTTTAATGCAATATGTCCAGCTTTGCGCCCCATAACCTCCACAATAGCTACACGTTCATGGGAGTTTGATGTATCACGAATACGCCCAACCGCATCAACTACCGTAT
This sequence comes from Veillonella parvula, assembly GCF_040097785.1. Lineage (GTDB taxonomy): Bacteria > Bacillota > Negativicutes > Veillonellales > Veillonellaceae > Veillonella > Veillonella parvula_D. Next base: position 511,908 of record NZ_JBBNNS010000001.1, read on the forward strand.
TAAGAGCCGTATCATAGCCTATCGTATATTGTGTGCCACCCATGTCATTATCAATCGTACATGGAATGGTCATAGTAGACATACCAAGTTTAGATAAACTTGCAGCACCACGCATGGAGCCATCACCACCGATAACGACTAGATGGTCGATGTCATAAGCTTTCAAAATATCATAAGCTTTGCGTTGAATTTCTTCATTTTGAAATTCTGGAAAACGAGCCGTTTTCAGCATCGTACCACCTTGTGTTATGATGCCACCAACATCTCGATTCGATAAGGGAAATATCTTTTCCTCAATGATACCTAAATAGCCACGTTCAATACCAAATACTTCAAAACCTTCATGTATAGCTTTTCTAGTTAGCGCTCTTATGGCGGCGTTCATTCCTGGTGCGTCTCCGCCGCTTGTTAATATTGCGATTCTTCTCATATCCATTACCCCCTTGTGGTGTACGTTGTTTGGATATACTATGTGCTTTACCTTTTTTATTCGTTTGATTAGAAGTCTTTTGTTTATACCTCTTATCATAACGAATTTTATTAGACATTGCTCTTTTTGATACTGCTTCAGAAATCTCTTTTTTCCTACTTTGTTGATTATTAAATTGTATATCTTCAGATGCTTCTTTAGCATCTACATCGTTTGTATCATTGGGTTGACGTCTTGCTTTAAATTGCACATCTGAGGCATCTAATTCATCCTCAATACGCTGTATAAAATCATAGGTCCGGCCATTTGTTGTATCTAGTACAAAATCGCACTGCTTATACACGGGCTTCCACGATTGTATCATAGCATGTACAAAGGCATTCACATTACTATAGTCCATGGTAGGCCGTTTCCCAACACGGCGATTCACACGACTGACAATACGGAATTGTGCAGCTCGGATACCAATAATATAGGAATATTTTTTTAATACCTTTAAGGTGCGATGTTCAATAGGAAAATTCCCACCCACAGAAATCACTGCTTCATGGTATAAGCAAACCTTTTTTAGTACATCCATTTCGGCGCGGCGGAATGCTTTTTCTCCTATCTTTTTAAAAATCTCAGCAATGGGCAACCCAAAACGACTTTCTAATACGCGATCGGTATCTACAAATTGCCAACCCTTGCGTTCTGCAAGGTTCCGTCCAAAGTGACTTTTGCCACTTCCCATAGAACCGATGAGCATAATATTCCGTTTTATTATCATCTATTATGTGCCCCTTATCATTACATATCCTTCATTGTACTATAAAATGGTCCAAAAACAAAGACAGACTATAGACATAAAATCTATAATCTGTCTCTATACAGTACACCCGATTTTCATTAAGGTTTTATAATCGATTTAATTGCACAATGCACATAAACTACATTACCTTTACGTTCTATATCTTCTATTTCTATACGGCGTGAAGGATCCTTTTCTTCAACAGTATTTATCCAGTTAATCATACGCTCTGTACTACCTAATACTGTTAATTCTAGTATACCTTCATGCTCATCAGTACTGACAATCATTAATGGTTCTCCTTGCAAGGAATCAAAAATATTTGTATTAGAACTCGTATTAGATGTCTTGTTCCGTGTAAAAGATTCTAATAGTTTTGCTTCATTAGACACTATATAATCTGACTCAGCATTCATTTGTATATTATAATTATCTTGTTGATTTTTTAAGCTATTATTTTTGTCTTCAAAATAAATATGCCCATACATAGAAAGGCTAATGAGCATCCCCCACAACACTAGGCCCGTTAATATTCTCTCGACCTGATACGTTGTGCTCTCTTTTAGATCCGTCCATATGGAATGTATAACCACCTTTATCTGCTTTAACTGTTCCATGACACTCCATCCCTAGTAATTTTTGTTGGAGAATAGCAATAAATTTACGACACATTTCGTCACTCGTACCTATACCATCTATACTGATACGCCCATCCTTAATGCTAAGATGCTGTAGACTAATATGTTCTGACATAGCGGCATCAAGAATATAAAGGACCATTGTATTGGGTAATATATCTGTTTGATTCTTAAGGATTTTATTCTTTATTATTTTATTTCTTATTTCCATTAATTCACCATATTGTTGATGTATTTCTTGATACTGAGCATTTGCTTGCAATCGCACAAAGTCTATCTTTCGATTTTCATAGCTACGATAGCTTGACCAACAACTATATATAGTAACAAGCCCTACTATAATGTATATAAGACTTATCCCATAAAGAAGGTATCGATAGGTATGCCATAAACTATGCCATCGTAACGAGCGAGGCATTAAATTAATACATCTGTCCTTACCAGCCCAATCCAATCCATTTAAGCCCCCTTGCTGCCATACCGATAGCCATGTCCCAATCTAATTGTCCTTGCTTGCAACGATTACGACCACGACCTAAAAATAATAATGGAATATATTCAGTTTCTCCATACATGGAAATTATACCTTCCATATCTGTCCGTTCTTCATTTGTTATAGATTCTAACCCATACATCCGAATTCCCTGTATCTCATCTATACCAAAGTCTTGTAATCTCACTTCTAACTTATCCATAGCTTCAGCTACATCGCTACTAGTAATAGGTACAATACACTCTTGAATGCATATATCATTCCACCAAAGCCATAAATGCATGGCGCCTTCTTCCACAACACCTGTTACAGTACCGCTGCGCCGCATCAAGCAATAACAAATAGGAATGGGCCAAAAATCAATAACATCAACGGGTGCATAAGTATCTCGTATACCTTGCTTCAAAAGCTCTAGTGAATGCCGATCTACAGCCACCATAAACATATGATAATTGTGTCGTGGATATTCCCGGCGACAAGCATCCATTTGGAAACTATCCCCCTCAAAACTAAAGTAGTCCTCTATATTCCACTTTATAAACTCCTTCATATCAAAATCATGAGGATCATAAGGTGCTACATGCATTTGTGTATCAATATTAGCAACAATACTATAAGCCCCTTCATCTAAATCATACGTTTCTATAAATTTTGTAACGTCTTCATCAATAGGTCCTGTACGCTTCATTTCTAACGCATCAGTAATGACCATTGTTTTATTTTCTATATGAGCGGTAACACATACAATATGTTCATCAGTTATACATACTCCAGAATGTATTCTCTTTTTTCGTTTCATAGAATCACCTCAATAAGGTTTTACCTTTATAACATGCATATGTTTTTCTTTATCTACGGTCACATACATATGTACACGACTCACGATTTCACTATTTTTCAATTTTCCATAACTCATAATATGTCGCGGATTATCTGTTGATTGGTCTGCTTCAATAGTAATCTCTACATTTTCATCATCTATCACAACTAATTTATTTTGAAAGTCCCATACATTTCCTAATTTACAATAGCCCACAAACCAATGAACACCTTTCTGTGCCGCATAATGAGCCTCTTCCAAATGCAATTCGTCTACCACATTACTTTCACATATTTGTCCTATACGCAGCCCCATAAAAGCTAATAATAATAATAAAAAGGACATTGTAAGTATCGCTATATATGTAATAAAGCCCGCGTTATGGGCTCCTACGTTCATAACCTGTCTCCTCTTTACTTGTATACCAATCATAAATAGTACTCTGTCCAATAGAGACCTCATATATGGATAATCCTCCATAACCACTTGTGTATTTTCTATCATTAACAAAACGATTATTAATATACCAACGTAAATACACGGTCCCATTAGTATCTACACTAAAAGGGTATTCTTGGGTATAGCCCACATTTCTTTTATCTGTAGTTCCTACAATTCGACTACCACTGACAGGTTGCAAGCTACCATCCGTTAATTTTCTGTATAATGCATGACGTTGTACAGTTAAGGTTGTGCGCTTTGTATCGTGAATATATAAACTTGTATTACGATCTTCTACAGTAACCTTCACAGGATTCCATATCATATGAGCCACAACCATACGCCGTGTATATCGACCATCCTCCATCATAGCTACACTATCAAGTAATTTAGCATCCCACATAACTGCATAGAATACGATACCTAACAATAAGGTAAGGACTATGATAGAAATCATCATACTAATAAGCGTAGAATACAAAATAAAACCCATATCATTTCTATTTTTATTTCTATCTGTTATGGGATTCTGCTTGTATTCTTTATTCTTCCCAATTACCGTTTCTATATCCTCGCCCTTCAATGTATCCCCTCCAAATCAACTGATAGAGAATAGACAACAGATTGATTGTCGATGGCATCTACTGTTAATCGTTGTAAAGATACACCTTCTATCACTACAGGCTTTATATGTATTTTATAGGTAATTTTTTCACTGGGACTCATTGTAAATTGAGAATTATATACACCAGTTTCTATTGCTCCATTCTTATAATAAGAAGCTTTAGCCACTTCTAAATACGTTATGGTATCTTGCAATATATGATCCCAATAATACGCCCTATATACCGTAAGAGTAGCCATCCAAAAAATAGATAATACAACCGGTAAAATGAACATGATTATAGCGGCTGATATTAAAGCGTCACCATACATAAATCCTTCAGTGCACTTCTTCCCATCTAATTCGCCCCGTTTGTACAGATATCCATATACGATTTTTCTCACCACTTTCACGATCTTTCAAAATAATTTCTGTCCCATCATAGGGTAAGCCCAAGGCTGAAAAAGAAATAATTGTCATAGACCGTTCATTCTCAATATTTTGCGGTAATGATATGTTTACCGTATGATGATTAACATCTTCCTCTAAGGTATAACTGTCCTTATTTAAAATAAAAAGCATTCTCCCTTTACCATTAGATTTATGCCCTAACATAGACCACAGTTGAACTTTCTTGAGCATATACGCCACCTCTTGCGTAGCACCATTTAAAGTATAACGACTAGGTGTTGTCACAATAGGTAAGGCAATAGAAATGAGCAATAAGATTAAACCAATAGTAATAATCCATTCCGCCAATAAAGATCCACTTTGACGATTTATAAGTTGCACCTTAACCATTGATAAAGCACCTCCATATAGGAACCACCATGTAAGGCACACCATCCGCCAAAGCATAGAAAGGGACCAAATGGGATATATCGATTACGATAACCGGCGAGTAAGAGATAGAGAGAACCAACACAAAAAGTTACGTAAAAGAAACATATAATTTCCCATGGAGTGAGCCATATTGCAATAGCAGAAAACCATTTAATATCGCCTATGCCAAAGCCTTTATGGCTAATCAAACGAAGTCCATATGTAATAGCACCTACGCTGATAACACTTAATAAGGTTACTAACATAGATTGATCATTTATATAGCTATATATAATGCCACCTATTACAAGAACTAATGCCCCTTCATCAGGCAATATATAGTAATACATATCGATGGTAGCACCTGCTATGATGATGAGTGAAAACACAGCATACAAAGCAATGTGAGTATAAGATATTGCTTTTGATGAAACTATAATAGGTAACAATATAGATGCTATATATACAAAAAGTCCTATTACATAATTAGTCCCTTTCATACCTTGTCCTTTCATATAACTAACGTATATAATTCATAATCTATACAAGTTAATTAAGGCTCATTAGGTGCTTTAACAACAACAGATTTTGAAGTCCCACCACTGACAACTTCATAAGTAATAGTGTATTCTTTTCCTTTTGCAGTCTTAACATGTTCAGTAAGATATCCTTCCTTATATAGATTTTCTACTGTTGGAGGTGTATCGACATTCTTATCAATCATATATAACTGAGTAGCATTTTTAATAATTTGAATATCTGCTGTTTCTTTAGCATTTCTAGCTTTATCCGCTGCAGATAAGAATTGTGGCATCGCAATAGCCGCTAATATAGCGATAACCGCTACTACAACCATTAATTCAACGAGAGTAAATCCGCCTTTTCTCGATTTTTTAAACCCTTCTCGAACACGAGAAATATGTAATCGATCTACGACCCATTGACCGCACATTTCTAATCGATGATTCACTCCATGAATCATATGCATAACAGACTTCATAATATTCTCCTTTTAATAGTTAAGTAATAACATTGTCTATTGCCCTCCTAAGTTGGCAATGGACGTAAATAAGGGATACATAACAGATACAACTAATACGGCTACACCGATTCCCATTATGGTTAGTAAAATCGGTTCCAATAATCGTTCTAAACGAGCAATATATTTTGAAAGTATAGATTCATAGTAGTAGCCACAGTGGTTTAACATTTTTACTAATTCGCCACTCTCTTCTCCAATGGAAACCATTTGCCATATAAAAGCATTTCCTATCTGGCCACTACGTAAACTTTCTTCCAGTGAGTGTCCTGATAATAATCTTGCTTCCACTTGTTTACTACATTCAACACCATATATATTCCCCCACAAAGGGCGAGTGATATTCATGGTTTGAATGATAGAAATACCAGAATCTAGTAAGAGAGCCCAAACTTTTAACATACTTGTATAATACACACAAGTACTCCATTGGTATCGGTGAGCCAACAGCCAAAGCCAACGATGTACTTTACACTTTATACTATGCTGTTTATAAGCAAATGCTAAGGAACCTATTACAACACAATGTATAGCTATTACCATTAGAGGATGCGATTTTAACCCTTGTCCTAATGCAAAAAGAGCTCGCGTCATCAAAGGTAATGTAATATGCATAGTGGTAAATACCTTTTCAAACGAAGGAATAATAAACAAAATGGTAACTAGAAAAAATATATTCATCATTAAAAGAAGAAATAAAGGGTAAGAAATAGCACTCATAACCTTTTGTTTCAGCTGCCTCTCCCAATCATAGTGGCGGGATATATATTGTAAACTCTCACCCAAAGTGCCCGCTGCTTCACCACTTTCTAGTAAAGCCAAAGCAATAGGAGGACATCCTTCACTTCGTAAAGCCTGTGATAAAGTCTGACCACGCTCTATAGATTCATATAAAGCTGTATAGAGTAGTCCTCGTTTCCCCTGGCAGAGCAACTGTAAGGCTCGCCGTAATGGAACACCAGATTCAATGAGTAGACCTAATTGATAAGTCACATCTACCACCATAGTATGATTCCATTTATGTTTCTTTCTTTCATCCTGCAACGATATTCTATAAATTCTATAACCATCTCGTTTTAACCGTATTGCAATTTCTTGTTCTGAATCCCCCCACATCAAACCTTTTTCGGTTTCATTTTGATTATTTTTTACGACATATTCATAAGCCTCCATATATTCACCTACGATAATTGTTGATCAAGCAAGGTATGCAATTGTTGTTGGGCTCCATATTGTGCCTTTACATCTCGCACAGCCATTTCTAATGTTTTCATCGGTAGTTGCGTTTCTTGAATAGATATGATTTGTGGTTCCTTACGGGTCCGTATCAAATTTGCTACTGCATGGGTATTTAGCAAAATATCACGAATAGTAATGAACTTTTTATTCCATCGAAGTAAACGCTGACATATAACGGCCCGTAACACTTGAGATATTTGATTGCGTATCTCTTCTTGTTGCTCCCCAGGAAATAGAGAAATCATGCGGTGAACCGCCATCACTGCACGCTGTGTATGCATAGTCGCCATTACAAGGTGACCAGTCTCTGCCGCATGAAGTGCCGCTTCAAGGGTTTCACGATCTCGAAGTTCGCCTACCATAATGACATCCGGATCCTCTCGTAAAGCATCTCGAATACCATCTGACATAGTATTAATATCAGCACCTAATTGTCGTTGATGTATTAAAGACTTTTTAGGTACAAACTCAAATTCGACAGGGTCTTCTAAGGTAATAATGTGGCGCTCCATAGTCTGATTTATATAATCAATACAACAAGCTAAGGTAAAACTTTTACCACTACCTGTAGGGCCACAAACAAGCAACAGACCATCATGTGCTTCGCATAGTTTTTGTAATAACTGACCTTCACTATTATCATCTAACTTAAGTTGCTGATGACAAAGTAATCGCAATGTACCACATATTGTCTGATTAGCTCGATATAAATGAACGCGGATACGCACACCACAACAGGAACAAGCCTCATCAAGAGACTGCCATTCATAGGATGCTATACCGCAACGGCGCAATATATCCTCGATTAATTCTGTAGTACACATAAATGAAGTAGCCTTTAATCCATCACCATGTCGCAAATAGATAGGCTGACCACATTGTAGATGAATATCTGTTGATGATAGTTGTATTGCATTTTCTACAATAGTTTCTAAACTTTCACGTTTACAGCATGAGTCCACAACGATGCACCTCCTCTATAGATGTAACATGCTGAGATACGGCCTTACGAGCAGACTCTTCTAATGACAATAATAAATGTGTTTCCAATTCGTCCCAATGAGCCGAATTAGCTGGTATTTCTAAGTATTCAAATAGAGCAGTCCGTCCCTGATATGATGTACCATCAAATTTTCGCACTAGCCGTTGTGCAATAGCCCCCATTAAAGTAGCCCGTATTAAGTACGGCTCTACGCCCATATCCATGAGTCGCGTTACAACGCCTATAGCTGTATTGGTATGTATAGTAGATAATACGCGATGCCCCGTTAAAGCAGACTTAACGGCTAACTCTGCGGTCTCCTTATCCCTAATTTCACCAATCATAATCGTATCTGGATCTTGCCGTAATACAGAGCGAAGACCTTTGGCAAAGGTAAATCCAATCTTTTCATTAATACCAATTTGTATAGCCCCTTTGATTTCAGCTTCTACAGGATCTTCAAGACAGATAAGCTTAGTTTCGTCTAAATTTAACATGCGAAGCATGGCATATAAAGTAGCTGTCTTACCACTGCCTGTAGGTCCACAGATAAGTAATAATCCATAAGGACGTTTTAATAATTGTTCAATGTGCTCAAAGATATCCGGCTGCATGCCTAATTCTTTTAAGTCTTTATGACTCCCTTCATTTCCCATAAGGCGACATACTAAGGTTTCTCCGTATAGGCTAGGCAATGTAGATACACGCATCGTTACAGACTTATTTTTATGACTCCAAGACCAACGCCCATCTTGTGGTAAACGCTTCTCGCTAATATCTAGAGAGCTACAAACCTTAATACGGTTGATAATGAGTTCAGCTTCTTCAAATGATACAGTCATGTAATGTTGCAGCAGTCCATCTTGTCGCAACCGAACATGAGCACCACTTTCAACGGGATCAAAGTGGATATCACTTACATGGTGTTCTAAGGCATACAAGATAATATCGTCTAATGTTACGTCTACATACATGGTCACCTCCAATACCTTGCGGTATGTTTTTACCTCACACTAGCGTATGGCGTTATAGGTTTCGACATCAGCCTCTAAATCCCTCTTTTATTTTTAAAAATCCACGAAGCGAAAACTTTTCTTTTTTTAGACATACAAAAAAGGCGCCCCAAAGGGCGCCCTTATTGGACTATTAGATATAACGTATCTTATTTTAAGTTATAAAAAACGTCATTACCTTTATATTGAGCTGTTTCGTATAACATTTCTTCAATGCGAAGTAATTGATTATATTTTGCTACACGTTCAGAACGAGCCGGTGCACCAGTCTTAATTTGACCAGCATTTACAGCTACAGCAATATCAGCAATGAATGTATCTTCAGTTTCACCAGAGCGGTGAGATACTACGCAAGTGTAACCAGCACGTTTAGCAAGTTCCATAGCATCGAAAGCTTCAGTGAGAGTACCGATTTGGTTAACTTTTACAAGAATGGAATTACCTACACCAAGCTCAATACCACGAGCCAAACGTTTTGTGTTAGTTACAAATAAATCATCACCAACAAGTTGTACGCGGTCACCAAGGCGATCTGTCAACAATTTCCAGCCTTCCCAATCTTCTTCTGCAAGGCCATCTTCGATGGATATGATTGGATATTTGCCTACTAGGTATTCGTAAAAATCTACCATTTCAGCTGCTGTTTTAACTTTACCTTCCCCAGCAAGGTTATATTTACCACCTTCGTAGAATTCAGAAGATGCAGAATCAAGTGCCAATTTGAAATCTTTTCCTGGTTCATAACCAGCAGCTTTAATAGCTTCACAGATTACTTCTAATGCTTCTTCATTAGATGATAAGTTAGGTGCGAAACCACCTTCATCACCTACTGCAGTACTAAGACCTTTATTGTGAAGTACGGATTTCAAAGTATGGTATACTTCTGCACAGCTACGAAGAGCTTCTGCAAAAGATTTAGCGCCTACAGGCATGATCATAAATTCTTGAATGTCTACGTTATTATCAGCATGTGCGCCACCGTTCAAGATGTTCATCATAGGAACTGGCAACTCTTTTGTATTAAAGCCACCAAGATATACAAATAATGGCAAGTCCAAAGATTCAGCTGCAGCACGAGCTACTGCCATGGATACACCAAGGATTGCATTTGCACCAAGGTTAGATTTATTATCTGTACCATCCAATTGCAACATTAAGTTATCGATTGCCACTTGTTCTGTCGCATCATAACCGATAAGTGCAGGACCGATTTTAGCATTTACATTATCGATAGCTTTTAAAACACCTTTACCGGAATAACGGGATTTATCTCCATCCCGTAATTCTACGGCTTCAAACATACCTGTGGATGCACCAGATGGAACAGCTGCTGTAGCAATAGTGCCATCTTCTAAACATACTTCAACTTCAACTGTTGGATTACCGCGGGAATCTAAAATCTCTCTTGCAATGACTTGTTCAATTACTGCCATTTCTTCACCTCATATAATCTAATGGAATAACTGCCATCTGACAGCCATTATATATATTGAGCTAAACCTTATAGGCTTATAACTCTAATTAACTACTAATATAGTGAAAGCTCCATATTATGCTTTATGTACCAAGCTGTGACCTGTCATAGCTTTTGGTTGTTGTATCCCAGCTAAATCTAATAATGTAGGAGCAATGTCACATAATTTACCAGCTTCTAATGTAGCTGTTTTTAAACTGTCGCTCATTAAAATTAAAGGAACCAAGTTCGTTGTATGTGCCGTATGTACCTTACCTGTTTCATGGTTAACCATAAGCTCTGCATTACCATGATCTGCTGTAACTAACAGATGACCTTTCTTGTTACGAATAGCCTCCACGATACGACCTAAACAAGTATCTACTGCTTGAACCGCTTTAACGGCAGCTTCAAAGCTACCAGTATGACCAACCATATCTGGATTTGCAAAGTTCAAGATGATCATGTCATATGTTTCATCTTGTATTGCTTGTACAACCTTATCGGTCACTTCATAAGCGCTCATTTCTGGTTGTAAATCATAGGTGGCCACTTGAGGGGATTTTACGAGAATGCGGTCCTCCCCTTCAAAGGGTTCCTCTTCACCGCCATTAAAGAAATATGTAACATGAGCATACTTTTCTGTTTCCGCGATGCGCAATTGGCGATAACCACCTGTACTTAGAACTTCACCTAATGTTTCAGATAATGTATCCTTTTGATACACAATATGTACGGGCAAACCATCCTCGTATTTTGTCATAGTTGCCATATATATAGATAGTGGCTCCCGTTTAAAGCCATCAAAATCAGGTAACACTAGTGCCTTTGTAAGTTCACGCCCACGGTCTGGGCGGAAGTTACAGAATATAACCGCATCTCCATCTTTGATAGTCCCTGCAGCATCAATCACCGTAGGACGTACAAACTCATCTGCCGCATCTTTATCATAAGACTGTTGCACTGCTTCACATGCAGATGTAGCTATTTCACCTTGACCATGTACGATAGCATTATATGCCAATTCAACGCGGTCCCAACGATTATCGCGGTCCATTGCATAATAGCGACCACTAACTGTAGCAATTTTGCCACAATTTAAATTAGCCATATACGTTTCTAAGTCCTTTAAATAGCCTTGTGCACATTGTGGAGCTACATCACGACCATCGAGCAAAGCATGGACATACACATGCTCGATTCCATTATCATGAGCCCCCTTGATGACAGCCTTAATATGGTCTAAGGAGCAATGCACATTGCCATCTGAAACTAAGCCTATAAGATGTAAACTTTGCTTCTTAGCTACTTCGTATAGTTCCTTCATAACAGGGCGATTATAAAACTCACCAGACTCGACATCTTTAGTAATACGAGTCAAATCTTGATACACTATGCGACCAGAGCCAAGATTTAAATGGCCAACTTCAGAATTTCCCATTTGACCTTCTGGAAGACCTACCGCAAGCCCTGATGCTTCTAATGTTGTATGTGGATACATATCCCATAATCGATTAAAACAGAGCGGCTTCGCCTGTACTACAGCATTGGTTGTGTCTGATTTATCCCCCAAGCCAAAGCCATCTAGGATGACTAGCATTACGGGAGCCTCTAATTTAGCCATTTGTAACCTCATATTAAGCGCTTACTTGGTTTGCAGCTTTAATTATATCAATAAATTCATCGACCACAAGTGATGCACCACCTACGAGAGCACCGTCAATATTAGGCTCTCCAAGGATTTCTAATGCATTTTCTGATTTAACGCTACCACCATACTGGATGCGTATTGCCTCAGCAGTTTCATTATCATATAGAGATCGAATGTAATTGCGGATTTCTTTACATACCTCTTCAGCTTGATCCGCCGTTGCTGTCTTGCCCGTACCGATAGCCCAAATTGGTTCGTACGCAATGATCAATTGACTGACTTGTTCTTTCGGAGTATCAGCCAAAGCCCCTTTTAGTTGAGACGTAATCCAGTCAAGTGTATGACCCGTTTCACGATGTTCTAAACTTTCACCAACACAGACAATAGGATTCAAATTATGATGAAATGCACTTTTAATTTTTGCATTAACGGTCTCATCTGTTTCGCCATAATATTCACGGCGCTCAGAGTGACCAATGATTACATAATTAACGCCTACTTCTGTAAGCATAAGTGGTGAAATCTCACCAGTAAACGCACCAGCATCATGATAATCCATAGTTTGTGCACCTACTTCAATAGCTGTATTTTTCGTCAATACTACAGCACGTTCGATAGCTGTAAAAGGCGGACATACAACTACATCACAGGACAATTCCATATCTTGTAACACGCTGTTAAACGCTTCGATCAGAATTGATCCAGATGCAATGGTGCCATTCATTTTCCAATTCCCTGCAATAATGGGTTTTCTCATATTATGCCTCGGACAATGCAGCAATACCCGGTAGGATTTTGCCTTCTAAGAATTCTAAAGATGCACCGCCACCTGTGGAGATGTGACTAATTTTATCTGCTAAACCACTTTTTTCAATGGCTGCTACAGAGTCGCCACCACCAACGATAGTCATCGCATCAGATTCAGCTACAGCTTTCGCTACTGCATTTGTACCAGCTGCAAAGTTTTCCATTTCAAATACGCCCATAGGACCATTCCAAATAATAGTCTTCATTGGCGCCAATGCCTCTACATAAAGTTCGCGGGTTTTAGGCCCAATATCTAATATCATCCAGCCATCTTCGATTTGATCAACATCAACGATTTTAGTATTAGCATCGTTGCTGAAAGCATCTGCTACTACAGCATCGATAGGTGTCAGTAATTTAGCACCTGCTACGCGAGCTTCCATAACAAGGTCTGTAGCAATAACTTCTTGACCTTCTTCAAATAAGGAGCTACCAATATTACAACCTTGCGCTTTAATGAACGCATTAGCCATACCGCCACCGATGATCATTACATCAACTTTAGGCAATAAGTTAGAAATAACGGAGATTTTATCTGTAACTTTCGCGCCACCAATAATAGCTGCCATAGGTGTTTTGGGATGTACTATAGCTGCACTTAATGCGTCAATTTCTTTTTTGAGCAAGAAACCTGCTGCCATAGGGATATAATCAGCAATGCCGACTACAGATGCCGCATTACGGTGAGATACGCCAAACGCATCATTGATAGCAACATCTGCAAGAGATGCCAATTGCTTAGCAAACTCAGGGTCATTTTTAGTTTCTTCATTGTGGTAACGCAAATTTTCAAGCATCAATACATCACCAGATTGTAATGCTTTTACAGCTTCTTCAACTTTAGGACCAATGCAGTCATCTACGAATGCTACAGGCTTGTTGATAAGGTCAGATAAATGCTTAGCACATGGTGCCAAAGACATTTCTGGTTTGCGTTCTCCCTTAGGACGACCAAAGTGAGAAGCAAGGATAACCTTTGCCCCTTTTTCGATTAAGTAATTGATAGTAGGTAATGCACTACGAATACGAGTGTCATCAGTGATAACACCGTCTTTCATAGGAACATTAAAATCAACACGAACAAATACTGTTTTATTAGCTACTTGTAAACCTTCAATTGTTTGTTTCATCAAAGCCTCCTGATTATAAGCCTTTGCTTGCTACAAATGCGGCCATGTCGATAAGACGTTCGGAGTAACCCCATTCGTTGTCATACCAAGAAACAACTTTTACCATGTTACCATCCATAACCATTGTCAAATCAGCATCAACAATGGAGCTACGAGGATCAGAGCTGAAATCACAGGATACCAATGGTACATCAGATACACCAAGAATACCTTTTAATTCACCAGCTGCTGCTTTGCGAAATGCTTCGTTGATTTCTTCTTTAGTAGCCGGTTTTTCAAGTTCGCAAACAAGATCTGTAGCAGATACGTCTGGAGTAGGAACGCGCAATGCAAAACCATCTAATTTACCTTTTAATTGAGGCAATACTTTAGCAACAGCTTTCGCTGCCCCAGTTGTTGTAGGAATGATGGACATTGCTGCAGCACGAGCACGGCGAGGGTCTTTATGACGTGCATCAAGAATTTTTTGGTCATTAGTGTAGGAATGAATTGTAGTCATCATACCGCGTTTGATACCGAATTCATCACATAATACTTTAGCAAATGGAGCCAAGCAATTTGTTGTACAAGATGCATTAGAGATAATGTGATGTTTTGCAGGATCATACATATCTTGGTTAACGCCCATAACCATAGTTAAGTCTTCGTTTTTACCAGGTGCAGAGATTAATACTTTTTTTACAGTAGGTTGATTCAAATGAACCTTTGCTTCCTCTGCATCACGGTATTTACCAGTACATTCCATAACAATTTCTACGCCTTCTTCAGACCAAGGTAATTTAGAAGCGTCGCGGTCATGGAATACACGGATTTTTTTACCATCAACGTAGATATTTTCTTCATCAAATGTTACTTCATTAGGAATTGTACCGTGTACGGAATCGTATTTTAACAATAATGCAGTACCTTCATTATCACCAGTTGCATTAATTGCCACTACATCCACATCAGGATTATTAATCGCTGCGCGAACTACGCATTTACCGATACGACCAAAACCGTTAATACCAACTTTTACTGCCATTGTTAGATCCTCCTAATAACAAAAATTCTAACCAAATTCAAACTAAAATTTATAACTACTAATTCGCCTATAAGGCAGAAATTTGTAACAATTGACGCATACCTTCGGCTGCTTGCTCATCAATGATAAGTATCCCTTTCTGGCAAGCTCGCATCACACCTATAATAGCGCTCGCTTTTTCTTGTCCGCCAGCTACAGCAATAACATTGGGAACCTTTACTACATCGGGAAGTGATAAACCAATATTATTAGTAGAATAAATTAACTTACCCTCAATGTCACAATATTGGCCAAGTGCTTCACCTACCGCATGATTATCTACCAACTGCTTACGCACATCATCGGCAATATGGCGCTGATCCGCCATGCGCATTGCAGTACCAATACCAAATAATAGTACGTCAGTCCTACTAATGAGGTCTCCAATTTCTTTAATTTGTGGTTCACAAGTCATGAGCATATGTAATGAGTCTTGTGAAAGTCCATCAGGTAAATGGAGCATCTTATAGGACCCGCGAAGTCTTTCAGCTAACACAGAAGCGATTACATTAGCTTGATACTCCACTACCTCACCAACGCCACCCCGGGCAGGTACAACAATAGGATTAAATGGTAATACTGGCATCTCTTCAGCTACTGCAGCCATTGTACTGCCACCACTGATGGCAACTACAGAGTCAGGCTCTAATAATTCCTGTAATAGCTTTGCTGCTGCAAAACCTAACTTTTTAACCATCAAGGTTCCTTCAGTAGGAGTGATGATAACCCTATCGATATGAAGTGCTTCAGTCAATCGATGTTCTAGCTCGTTAATACGATCTAGCTCATTTAAAAAATTTCGCAACTTTGGAACAATTGCATGTCCCTCATCAGTGAGAAAAATCCCTGGTTTATAAATGTCTACAAGACCATTAGCACGCATTAACTCAATATGACTTCGTACGGTTCGCTCAGGAAGGTCCGTTGCAGTAGCTAATGTCCTACGGCCTATAGGCTCTTCATAAACAAGGTGGTTTAGTATTTTGTATCGCTCCTTCAATACGCTAACAATTTCAGGAACAATACGTTCACATATCATTAGAAATTCGTTCATCGGGTCCCTCCTTTACCCGTTTGGATTGCATGAATCGTTTTTCGTCCCATGTGAACAAAATCCGTCCCACCTAAAATAAAAAAATACTTTTACACTTGTATTGTATACCTTATGTAAATTTTATTCAACCCTAAATAAGAGAAAACGACATACGTCTTAGATGATTTGTTATTATTTCAAATCTAATAATATGTCGTCATGTCCTCTTATTATATTTTAATATGTCGTTTTACTTTATTGTATTTTATTTTGTACCGAAGATACGGTCACCTGCATCACCTAAGCCAGGCAAGATGTAACCATGATCATTAAGCTTTTCATCAAGTGCTGCTACATAAATAGGTACATCAGGATGTTCTTTATTTACAGCCTCTACACCTTCAGGAGCAGCCACTAAGCACATTAACTTAATATGCTTAGCTCCTTTTTCTTTTAACAATGTAATAGCTGCTGCTGCACTCCCTCCAGTAGCAAGCATTGGATCAGTTACGATAAAGTCACGTTCGCCTACGTCAGATGGTAGTTTACAGTAGTATTCTACTGGTTTCAAAGTCTCAGGATCACGGTACAAACCGATATGACCAACTTTTGCAGTTGGAATTAAACTAAGCATACCATTTACCATACCTAGACCAGCGCGAAGAATTGGAATAATACCCAATTTTTTACCTGCAATTCGTTTGCCAATCATTTTAGTTAATGGTGTTTCTACCTCCACATCCTCAAGTGGTAAGTTGCGTGTAATTTCATACCCCATCAACATAGTAATTTCATCAAGTAGTTCTCTGAAATCTTTAGAGCCTGTTTGTACGTCACGCATCAATGTAACTTTGTGTTGAATCAATGGATGTGTCATAACATTAACTTTCATGACTGTCCTCCTATAAAACAATATACATATCCCATTCTAGCTATTAACTATCATATTTACTCTATCACAGATTAGAAAATCATGCCATAAAAATATTAAAAGGGATGTGCCGAGGGCACACCCCTTTTATACTACCTATAAACTTATAGGACTATAAATATATAATGTAATTTTAATGTAATCGATTAGTACAATGGATACGCTTCACAAAGTGTAGCGACACGTTTACTAGCTTCTTCATGGACCGATTTATCTTCAGGATTTTTAAGAACCACTGCAATAATATCGGCAATTTCTTCCATATCTTTCACTTGCAAACCACGTGTCGTAAGAGCTGGCGTGCCAAGTCGAATGCCGCTTGTTACAAAGGGGCTAGCTGGATCAAATGGAATTGTATTTTTATTACATGTAATACCTACTTCATCGAGTAAGTGTTCAGCTTCTTTACCAGTTAAACCAGTATTACGAACATCTACAAGCATAACATGAGTATCTGTACCACCAGAAACAATTGTTAAGCCCTTTTCTTGCAATGCTGCAGCCAACGCTTTTGCATTGTCGATGACTTGTTGTGCATATACTTTGAACTCAGGTTGTAAAGCTTCACCAAATGCTACGGCTTTAGCAGCGATAACATGCATCAAAGGACCCCCTTGAATGCCAGGGAAAATGGCTTTATCGATTGCTTTAGCATACTTTTCTTTGCAAAGAATCATACCACCACGAGGACCACGCAATGTTTTATGAGTTGTTGTAGTAACGATATCAGCATATTCTACAGGATTTGGATGTAAACCTGCTGCTACAAGGCCTGCGAAGTGAGCCATATCTACCATGAAGATAGCATCAACTTCATGAGCTACATCAGCCATTTTTTTGAAGTCGATTTGACGGCTATAAGCACTACCACCGGCAATAATCAATTTAGGTTTTGCTTCCAAGACAATCTTGCGGAACTCATCATAATCGATTTGTTGTGTTTCTGCATCTACACCGTAAGGTACTACGTTGAAATATGTACCAGATACGTTAACAGGGGAACCATGAGTTAAGTGACCGCCATGGGACAAGTTCATGCCCACAATAGTATCACCTGGTTGTAATAATGCGAAATACACGCCAAAGTTTGCTTGAGAACCAGAGTGAGGTTGCACGTTAGCATGTTCTGCACCGAACAACCGTTTTGCACGTTCAATAGCTAATGTTTCAATAACATCAACATTTTCACAACCACCATAATAACGTTTACCAGGATACCCTTCTGCATATTTGTTAGTCAATACGCTACCTTGAGCTTCCATTACTGCTTGAGAAACGAAGTTTTCAGAAGCAATCATTTCCAATTTGTCACGTTGACGTGCCAACTCTTGATTGATAACAGCTTGAATATTAGGGTCTTGTTTTTCTAAGAAACTCATAAGTATCCTCCTCATGTAAATATATGCGTATAAGGTAACGATGTATTACTTCTCTAAGGCTTTAATCTTTTTCACACGGCGTTCATGACGGCCACCTTCAAAATCCGTTGCCATCCAAATAGTAACGATGTCCTTTGCAAGGCCGGGGCCGATAACGCGTTCCCCCATTGTGAGAATATTAGCGTCATTATGTTCACGACATGCATGGGCAGAGAATGTATCATGACAAAGAGCAGCGCGAATACCTGCAATCTTATTTGCTGCAATACCGATACCAATACCAGTACCACAAATCAAAATACCTCTGTCTACTTGACCAGATACAACTGCATTTGCTACAGGTACAGCAATATCAGGATAGTCGCAAGAATCAGCTGTATGACAGCCAAAGTCCTCTACTTCATGTCCCAATGCATTTAACAATTCCTTAACGGATGCCTTTAAATTTAATCCGCCATGATCACAACCGATTGCAACTTTCATAATTTCATCTCCTACGCCTTCTGAGGCACTGATGTAAGACCAGCCTCTACTAAGTGATAAATTTGTTCCGCACATTGATTATATACGGTTTGATCAGATCCATATGGGTCCGTAACATCACCATCTTGACCACCCCACTCGGAAATCGTTTTGATTTTACTTTCCTCAAATGGGAATTGGCGAAGTAGTACAGATTTGTGATCTTTCGTCATACCAATGATAAGATCTGCTGCATTCACGAGTTCCATCGTCAATGGTCTCGATTCATGATCAGAAATATCTGCAATGGAACGGACGGCTTCCACGGCTTGTTCAGTTGGTTTTGCGCCATAAGCGGCAAATAACCCAGCCGATACAGTGGTAACATCCTTATGTTGCTCCGCTGCAAGTGCCCGTGTAATACCTTCAGCCATAGGGCTACGGCAAGTGTTACCGGTACACACAAATAAAATATTCATAATAACATCCTTACTTAATCACATTTTGTGATTACTTTATACATTATAGCAAATTCATCCAATATGTAAAGACATTTTTCTATTATCAGTGGACATTTTTATGCTAGTAAATTTACTTATAAATGATATGATGGCTCGATGCCTTCTCCATACGATTCATAATAGCAACACCAAAACCGTCATCATCAACACCTTCTGCCAAGATTAGGGTAACATGATTTTCATTAAAATGTAATAGACTTTTATAAAAGTCGTGCCCCAATGCTAACGCATCACCATGATGGCCAAAACAATAGCACATAAAATCTGTATTCCCTTTAATCAGGTCGTACGTTTCACGACTTACCAAACAACCGATAGGACCTTCTATACCTTCTGAAAGTTCTTTAAAAGTACATGCTATCGCCTCTGGACTACCTACAACAACCGTCATAGGTGCATCAGGCGCATAATGCGTATACTTCATACCAGGAGCCTTTGGCTTAGTGGTTGCATTAACTAAAGCAGTATCATACTCAACAGTAGACACCACACGTTCAAGCTGTGCTTTTGTAATTCCACCAGGTCTTAATATAATGACCTTATCATCATGGACTTCCACAACAGTAGACTCTACACCAATCGTACATGGACCAGCATCTAAGATATAGGAAATGCGACCATTCATATCATTATATACATCTTCTGCAGTAGTTGGACTTGGGCGCCCTGAAATATTGGCACTAGGTGCCGCTATAGGTATACCTGCACGGTCTAATAATACTCGACATGCCTCATGATCAGGACAACGCAATGCCACGCGAGGTAGACCTCCGGTAGCACGGTCTGGCACTAAATCAGATTTAGGCAATGTAATCGTTAATGGTCCTGGCCAGAATGTATCCATTAAGGCTTGCGCCGTAGCAGAAATTTCTGTTACTAAAGGTTTTATGCTTTCACTATTAGGAACATGCAAAATAAGTGGATTATCAGAAGGCCGTCCTTTGGCAGCATAGATTTTATCCATCGCCTCTGGATCTAGACCATTAGCACCTAAACCGTATACAGTTTCGGTTGGTATAGATACCAATTCACCATTGCGCAAAGCACGGGCCAAAGTATCTATATCTTGTTCTGATGGATTTGTAATGATTTTAGTATCCATATTTGCCCTCATATACAGCTGTCACTACGCGGTTATGACCACCGAGGTCAGCTATAAATTGAATATTCGAATATTGACCTATTTCTTGCAATAAAGCACCTACCTCTTCTGCTTGGTCAAAGCCTACTTCAAACACCACACGGCCATTAGCGTTTAAATAATTTCTACATTCTTTAGCTAAGATTCGATAAAATTGAAGTCCATCCTCTCCACCAAATAATGCAATATGAGGCTCATTTAATACATCTGGTGACAACATCTTTAAATCACCAGTTCGAATGTATGGAGGATTAGAAACAATAAGATCAAACTTCTCCTCTTTTCCATATAAAGTGGAGAACATATCTGATTCCATAAATTGTACTCGGTCAGCTAAATTAAAGGACTCACCATTTTCGCGTGCCACCGGTAAAGCATCTGTGGAGATATCTAAACCAACACCACTAGCATTTGGCAAATAATGTAATAGACTTAATAATATTGTCCCAGGGCCTGTGCATACATCAAGAATACGCACATTACTATCTTTTGGATAAGTACCTAGTACATGCTCAATCAAGGTTTCCGTATCAGGTCGTGGAATCAATACCTTATCATTCACCTTAAAGGTCAACCCCATAAAGTCCTTTTCCCCAATGATAGCCGCTACACAATGCCCCTTAGCCCGTTGTTGAACGAGAGGCCTAAAGGCATCGAGCTCGTCTTGAATAAGCGGTTGGTCATAATGGGTATATAGATAAATCCGATCTTTACCTAAAACGTGAGAAAGCAGTACTTCCCCATCAAGTCGAGGTGTATCCATCTCCTTGCTTTGAAAGTACTGCTCTGTCCACTGGAGAATACGACCGATTGTCCAAATCTCCTTATGCATTTGTATTAGCCTCCTGCATTTTTGCCGCTTGGTCTGCAGCATTTAAGGCTTGAATAATTTCATCAAGATCGCCATTTAAAATAGCATCTAATTTATATAATGTTAAATTAATACGATGATCTGTGACGCGACCTTGTGGGTAGTTATAGGTGCGAATACGTTCACTACGATCACCTGTGCCGACTTGACTCTTACGATCTGCAGCCATACTAGAAATGGCCTCTTGTTCAGCTTGATCCTGTAACTTAGCACGCAATACACGCATAGCTTTTTCACGGTTTTGTAATTGAGATCGTTGATCTTGACACGCTACAACGATACCAGATGGTAAGTGTGTAATACGAACAGCAGACTCAGTTTTATTGATATGCTGACCACCGGCACCACTCGCACGATATGTATCAATTTTTAAATCTTTTTCATTAACTTCAATATCAACATCTTCCATCTCTGGCAATACGGCTACTGTAACTGTAGATGTATGTACACGGCCTTGTGTTTCTGTAGCCGGTACACGTTGTACACGATGTACACCAGATTCAAATTTCATCTTAGAGTATACATTTTCACCATCCACAGAGAAAATAACCTCTTTAAAGCCACCAAGCTCTGGTTCATTAGCATCGATAATCTCACAACGCCAGCCTTGGCTTTCCGCATATTTTGTGTACATGCGGAACAAGTCGCCTGCAAATAATGCAGCTTCATCACCGCCAGCGCCCCCGCGAATCTCAATGATAATATTTTTATCATCATTAGGATCCTTAGGCAATAATAGAACTTGCAACTTTTCTTCCAATTCCTCTTTTTGAGGTTTTAACTCTTTCAATTCCTCTTGAGCCATTTCTCGGAATTCTTCGTCCATGGATTTATCTTCAATAACTTCCATAGCTTCATCAATACCAGATAAAACTTTTTTGTAAGTACGGAACGTTTCAACAGTTTCAGATAATTGAGCATGTTGACGGGTCAATTTACGCCATTCATCTTGGCGAGCAATGACCTCTGGGTCACTAATGCGCTGCTCAAGATCCATAAATTTATCTTCAATAACTTGTAATTTATCAACTAACATGTTTATTCCTCTTCATATGCGTCACTCTCAGGAGGACGGACCTCTTCTAAAGCTCGTATAGCAACTTCAATTTGATCATCTTCTGGTTCACGCGTTGTCATATATTGTAACGCAAGACCTGGTTTTATAAGAGCTTTCACAAAAGAATGATCGCTACGTCCAGCAAGACGAATCACCTCGTACGCAATACCAGCTACTACAGGCATAAGGAGTACGCGGCTCACGATACGTTCCAACAAATTGGGCCAACCCAAGAAAGCAAATACAAAGATACTAACTACCATAACAATAAGTAAGAAGTTTGTACCACATCGCGCATGCAAGCGACTTTGTTGGCGAACGTTTTCTACAGTTAAAGGCAAATCTAATTCATAAGTATGAATCGTTTTATGCTCTGCCCCATGATATTGGAAAACTCGTTGAATATCCTTCGTAAGACCAATCCCCCAAATATAAAGTAAGAAAAGTACTAAACGAATGACACCTTCAATGAGATTTAATACTATATGATTATCCTGTACACCAGGAATGAATTTTACGATAAATGTAGGCAATGCCAAAAACACAGCTATCGCAAACAGTGTAGAAATGACCATGGTAATGGCGATTTCACTATTAGACATTTCTTCCTCTTCATCGCCAGCAGCCTTAGCGGAGAAGGATAAAGCCTTCATGCCTATCACTAGAGATTCATAGAGAGCTACACAGCCGCGAAGAAATGGTTTTTTCAATATTGGATATGTGTCAGCAATGGACTTTGTAGCTTCTTTTTGAACTACAATAGTTCCCGCAGGCTCACGTACGGCAGTTGCCGTATAGCCAGGGCCTCTCATCATGACACCTTCAATCACAGCCTGTCCTCCGACAAACTTTTTTATACGTTCTCTGTTCACAAGATCTCCTCTCATAAACAAATATAGGCAGAGCCAACAGCCCTGCCAATACATGTTACATTACAAAACAAATTATTTGCCGTAACGTTTGTTAAATTGTTCAATACGACCACGAGCTTGAGCCGCACGTTGTTGACCAGTGAAGAACGGATGGCATTTGGAGCAAACGTCTACACGAAGGTCTTCTTTTACAGAGCCAGTTTTGAATGTGTTGCCACAACCGCAAGTTACTGTAGCTTCTTTATAGTCTGGATGAATACCTTGTTTCATTCTATACACCTCTTTCCAGCAATCAATATTATTCTTATAGATTATAGCATGACACCTACACAAATGCAAGTAACCAATACTATTCCTTGGACGCTTGCTTTTCTTCAATAGCCTCAGCTAAAATAGCTTCCAAGTCACTTTCGTTGAGGATGTCACGCAATGCAATGAGCTCCTCTAAAGAAAGGGTAATACCTTTTTTCATGCTTGTATATTCACTATCCCAAGCACGAAGATCAAACTTAGGATTGTATTTTCCCCAACTAGTACATGTTAATTGTTTTTTCCAACCATCTTTATCTTCAGATAAAGTACCAATAACCTTGAAGATTTCAAAATTAATAACTGCCATAGGTCCTCCTTTCTTACATATTCATATGCTATGTTTCGTATCTACTATATTTAGTAGTTTATATTTTTTAGGATACGATATATTTTAAACCAAAATTATATGATTTACAATTCTTTTTTATAGTCACTATAATCTTCAATATCAATAGAAGCTGTAGGTGGCATAACTTGTGCACCTAATGAATCTACGGTCTCTTTCCAACTCCTTGTAGCCTCCGTAACAGCCTTGATATATGCCTCGTCAGCAGCCTGTACAGATTTAATTAGTTGGGCTTCATTCTTCACATCTAATACGCGACGACGTACGCTACTAAGCATATAGCCAAAGGATTCATCTGTTTGAACGAGCATGGAGATTTCTTGAATCAATGTTTGACCCGTAGTGCTGCAGAAATAGGCATACCACATATATGCTAATTCAGCATCTGGGAACATCCAGTACATATCATCTACAGGCGCTTCTGTCGTAATATCTACATCAATATAATCAGTATGACGTTTAAAAGTAAGAAAATAAGCTCCACTTTCAATAAGAGCAGTGCGACCTAATTCAGATACACGGCTATCAATGCAATAAATACCATCTTGACCTAAGGCTACGTCCGTTTGACCGCCGGGCAACAAAATAGAGCGCAAGGACAAGCCATAATTTAATACCGTAAATACTGGCAATTGCGCAAATACGCCATGGGGTAATGGAATATAATTAATTGTTTTCCACTTATCCCCTACACGTTCACGAAGACCAACACGCATTTTTTTTACATCGTATTTACCATATACGATTTCATAAGCCCCTAATGGAGTCCATTCTCGTATAGCTTCCACTCGTTTTTGGTTCAAGAAAAATTGCAACGCCATATTATTTAAGCCCAATTGATTTTGTGCCATTGTAGCAGGTAAGAATAATTGAGCAGTCCCTTCTGGAACCAAGTTATGTAATCCGTTAGCGACCTCTTCTACAATATCTTCAGAGGATTGGAACATACCAACTGTGCCTGTAAAGATATGGTCAAAATAGCTACGATGAGGCCATTGATTAATGATTTGAGCCATCGGATATAAACGTGTCAAAATGCTATAACACACGGGAGATGCCGTATACAGAACGACTTTTTTATCTTCATAAGATTGAAGAATCTCTTCAACCATGCCTGCATATTCTTCTACATAAGCATACAGAACCAGTTCTCCCGTTTTACTATGAGCTTCGATACTTTCACGAACAGGAGTTTCCCAAATAGTGCCTACATCTAGACCTTCTAAAATGCCTGTGTCACTAATAAAATCAAACAATTCCACTCTAAAGGATGGTCCATAAAGAGCTTGGAATGTATTCAAATCATATGGTACTGGACCAAAGGATTCTACTGTGGATTTTTCTGCTAACGCATATAAATCATCTGCCGTTACCCCCCACTCACGGGAGCTAGCATTACTAGAAATCAATTGATCTAGCACTTTAAAACGCATTAACTCATTTACAATATCAATTCCCTCAATACCATGATTAGCACAAAGGGCAATAAATTCTTCGTTATTTACTTTCATATTAAACCTTTCCGGCTGAAGGACATAGATGATTTAAAAAACATTCATTACACAAAGGCTTACGAGCCTTACACACTCTACGGCCATGATAGATTAACCAGTGGTGTGCAGCAGCCCAATCCTTTTTTGGAATTGCCTTTTGTAACTTTTGTTCCATCTCTTCTGGCGTCTTAGCAATACCTAATTTTAATCGGTTAGACACGCGAAATACATGTGTATCTACCGCAATGGCTGGTGTACCAAATAAAACGGATACCACAACATTTGCTGTTTTACGCCCCACACCAGGCAATTCAACGAGTTGATCAAACTCACGAGGCACCTCTCCATGATATTGTTCAACTAAAATTTGACAAGTAGCAATTAAGTTTTTTGCCTTGGACTTATAAAGGCCGCAATCTTTAATGAGAGTCTCTAACTTAGCAACTCCGATTTCAAGCATCTTTGCAGGATGATTAAGTTCTGGGAACAGTCGTTTAGTAACAATATTAACCCGTTCATCCGTACATTGTGCAGACAAAACTACAGCAACTAATAATTCAAATTCATTTGTATACTCAAGGGCAGGTTTTGCATCAAAATAATGCTCTTGTAACAGTTTCAACTGCTCTGCCTTTATCGCTTTTGTTACACGCATACAGTTCTCCTTTCTCACCTGTGAAAGTACAGACGCGTACAACTTATATCTTACCATACGTATTCATTAAGTTCTATGTTATAATAAAACATGCTATTCTAATATAGAATACAGGAGGCGCATATGAGTCATATTAACGATACATTAAAACGAATAAATGAACTAGCTGCAAAGAAAAAATCTGGGCAAGAATTAACACCAGAGGAATTAGCAGAAAAAAAAGAATTATACGAAATCTACTTAAGCTTCATTCGTGGTCAAATTACAAGCACCTTGAATCGCGTTGAATTTGTAGACCCAGAAACAGGTGAAAGAACCGCTCCTAAACGAGCGCTTGAAAACTTGGCAAAAGAAGTTGATCAAGACATTAAAGAGCATAAGGATATTTATTAATGTAACAAATAAACAAAATTGATTACATTACTAATATCCTTTTATATTTATTCAATCAAATTTATATATACATATTAAAAACCACTTGATACATGTATCAAGTGGTTTTTAATATAATTTCACTTATCTATTATAATTTACCAAGACGTTTCATAGCAGTATAAATTTTCCCGGCGAGTCCTGTCATTTGTTTTTTAGGAATACCACAGGCAGCTATGCGAATACCATTTGCTAATGCAATTACATAGATATGCTCTTTCTTCAACTCTTCACAAATAGCATTTGCAGAGTCTGTAGGGATTGTAATAAAGAACCCACCACGGTAAGGTAACATGGGAAGACCCACTTGTGCTGCTTCTTGTTTAAAGATATCAGCACGATCGCGAATTAATTGATAATAGCAATTACGTTCAGCTTCATATTCCTTAAACTTAGCTGGATCAGCCACAATATTAGCCATTGTACGCATTGCGGGACGACAAATATTGGACCATGTGGCACGACTTGTAGATTTGTTAACTTCGAAAAACTCATCAGCTATTTCTTCATCGTCAGAGATCCCAATCATCGCACCAACGCGCTGACCATACATAGTGAATCCTTTAGATAAGCTATAACACACACAGGTGAGTATTTCTTTTGGCAAATGACTAAATTTATTGAAGAACGCACGTACCTCATCTTTTTCACCAGAGTAATCAAGATATGCTACATCAATACCAATAATCACATTATTTCGACCAATAGCAACTAAATCCTTCAGAAAATTAAGGATAGAATCCCAATCTTTATCCTCAATAGAGTAGCCGGTTGGGTTATTACCAGGTGTATTAAAGATAACAACCACATTTGTTTGTTTAGCCGCCAATTCGTTTACACGATTTTGGAATGCCTCATGATTAAAGTTATTATGTTCATCAAATAAGGAATACGTAACTAGTGTACGTCCAGTATCACTACAAATAACACGGTATGCACCCCAGTACCAATCCGCTGTTAATACTTCATCACCAGGCTCTGTATAGTTATGAATCAAATGATGAATGCCACCAGTGCCACCTGCGGTAGCAATGCTACGAATATGACCTTCTGGACGGAAATTTCCAAAACATTCTTTTTCAGCAGCACACAAAAAATCTGGAATACCCGCAATTGGTGCATAACCAACATGTTCAGAATCCGAAAGACTCAAATATTCTTCTTTAACGGTCTTAAGAAAAACTAAGTTTCCCTCTTCATCATGAATAGCACCCAACGTACCATTTACAACATTCTCACGGCCATTTTCTTTAGCATCAGCTTGAGCTTGACCAGCAGTTACGAAGATCACATCTTTTAATTTTTTTCCTTTTGCATGCTTTGCAGCAACACTTGTCATAACTAGCACCATCCTATCTGAAATGAATATTACATATTTATCATACCTAAACTAATTTAAATATACAACGTATATTCAGTAAATATATTGTATACATAGAAGATTTAACTAACTATTAGTAACTCAACACTTATTAAATATATATAGAATATATTAAGTACCTTATTTAGGAAAAATAATTAACAAATATACAATAAAACAGTAAATATATAAAAAAAGACCACTCAAAAGAGTGGTCATCATCATCCTTAGAAGGAATAGCCTACACCAGCGTGTAAACCTTTTGCAGTTTTATCATTGCTATCTACACTATATTTATCATAGCCATAGTATACATTCAAATCTACATCAGGGCGTACTTCATATTGAGCACCTACTTGATAAGTTTGCTTAATATCATTACCCCAACCAGCCTTAGCAAAGCCGTTTACTTTATTAGTCAAAGGTACATGACCGATAACACCAGCTTGGAAACCAAGTTCAGTATCATTTGTACGAATCGCAGTACCTGCACCATATAAATTTACATTTGGATGTACTTTATAAACCAATGCTAATTGATGATCTTTAATATCACCATTTTTTGCATTTAATTTATCGTAAGAGTATTGTAATGCGGCTTTATTGGAAAGGTCGTGTTGTAAAGAAACACCGAAACCATCATTACTATTGCCGCCACCGTTAGATACATGTTGTTTAAAAGCATAATCAGCTTGTACCTTAGTGGATCCATCACTAATTTTCGTTACAGGAGCTGCAGCAAATGCACTACCGGCTACAACTGTAGCTGCTAAAGTTAATAATACTAATTTCTTCATTTTTACCTCCTATACACATACCAACGGTATGTCTTAATAAGTTACTAATCGATAGGTATAGTAATTATACAATCTATAAATTAGCGTTTCATGAATACAGGGATATCAGGGATACCACTGTTAGTATTTGTAGTGGATGCCGGACGGGATGTAGTTGTTGTTTTACCGAATTCAGGTACATTCTTAGTATTTGAATTAAAACCAGTTGCCACAACAGTAATTTGAACTGTATCGCCTAAGCTTTCATCGATAACGGAACCGAAGATAATATTTGCATCAGGATCCGCCGCTTCAGAAATAATTTCGGCAGCTTCATTAATTTCAAACAAGCTTAAGTTAGCACTACCGGAAATATTGAGTAAGATGCCTTTTGCACCATCGATAGATGTTTCCAACAATGGGCTATTAATAGCCATTTTAGCTGCGTCAGCAGCGCGGTTTTCACCTTCGCCAACGCCAATCCCCATCAATGCTTCGCCTTGTTCAGTCATGATAGTTTTAACATCTGCAAAGTCAAGATTGATCAAGCCAGGAACTTGAATCAAGTCTGAAATGCCCTTGATACCTTGGCGAAGTACATCATCAGCTGTACGGAATGCATCGCTTAAGGAACATTTTTTATCTACAACTTGCAACAATTTATCATTAGGAATAACGATAATAGTATCTACTTTTTGAGTCAAGAATTCAATGCCTTTTTCCGCTTGTGCACGACGGCGTTTACCTTCAAATGCGAACGGTTTAGTAACGACGCCGACTGTCAATGCACCGATTTCTTTAGCACATTCTGCAACGATAGGAGCAGCACCTGTACCAGTACCACCACCCATACCAGCAGTTACAAATACCATATCAGCACCTTCAAGAGCTTTTATAATTTCTTCGCGGCTTTCTTGAGCAGCCTCTTCACCGATTTGTGGATTTGCGCCTGCACCAAGACCTTTTGTAACCTTCTCGCCAATTTGAATCGTTACATCCGCTTTAGATAATTCAAGCACTTGGCTTTCAGTATTAGCGGATAAAAATTGAACACCTTTAAGATCGCTATCTACCATGCGATTAACAGCGTTATTACCGCCGCCACCAACACCGATAACTTTAATATTTGCAAAATCAGACATTGAACTTCCTCCTCTTATCGTTATCTATCGTATCAATATACGTCCCAATGTATCGATTTATATACTGACAATCTTATAACAATTACATTTATTTTACACTAAAATTTAAAAACTTTCCACTATATAGAATGTGATTTATTAGAATCGCTTAGTCATAATAATCTTTCGTATAGCGCCTACATTAATAAATACATGCAATCCAAAGCCAATAAGAGCTACGTAATATAGGTTAATTCCTATGAGGTCACCTACATATACAAGAATAACAGCTAACACAACATTTGAAAAGAACCCAAGCACAAAATTACTAAGATCAAAGGTTCGTTCCAATGCAGCACGGCTACCACCAAATACAGCATCTAGTGCAGCCAGAACAGCAACTGATGTGTAGTTCGCATAACTTATAGGTATATGAAATGGTGAAAGCCACCCTAATGTAGTACCTACAATTAAACCAACAATGGCAAAGATATAAATATTCATTCTTTACCTCCTGTTTCATTAGGCTTTATATGCTCTTCTCTAAAGGTTCCTGTAAAAGCTGGAATAGCTATTTCATTTTCTTCCTTTATGGTTACCTTTATGCCCCAGTGTTTCAAGGAATCCACCACACCGCCTCGCATAGTGAGCGCAGAATTTAATGTTTTTGGATCACCAATCGCTTTAACTGTAAAAGGAGCCCCAAAAACCTTACCATTCACAGTAATAGTCGGACCAGAGCATCGTATTTCAGAAGTCCCTATGAGACGTTGGTCATTGATAGCTATCGCCTCAGCCCCACCAGCTCGCAATTCATTAACAATACGTAAAATATCCTCATCATGAATTACATATAAATTAGGATTTTCACCACTTTGAATTGGCTTTAAGCTATCCTCAATTAATACACTAACACCCGTACCTTTAACATTAGTTAAAGCTGCTTTCATCATCAACTGTTCATCTGCTTTAACATTGCTACTAGCACCAGACTGTTTAAGTTCTTCTATTTGTTTTAACAATGCATCACGTTCACTTTGAGCCTCTCGCAATTGTACGGCTAAATCACCAGCCCGTTGTAAACGGATATTTTCTTCTATATTATCTTGAGTCATCTTATATTGAGTAACAACCATGAAGCCCAATATACAGCTGACTAAGGCTATTGCCCACCGTTCGTGTCTCACGACAATCATCTACCTTTTATCTTCAACATGACCTTGTTTATCTTGTTTTGTATCATCCTTCTTAGTAGATGAATCTTCTGTATTCTTTGTTCCAGACTGATGCTTTTTAACTTCCGGTATTACATCAGTTTTTATATATGGCGATGAAACATTAACATCTATATATTGTACATTGCTATGTGTTGTCTTAATATCTTGTAACATAGACTGAGTTAACTCGGCTTTTTTAGGTAAGTCTTTACTATCTCCTAATCGAATTTGTACCCCCGATACGGTATACGCCATTATTGCATCAGGGTCTCCTATATTGACTTCTGCAATATTCTTGAAGGTGCTTTCATCAAGAGAGTTCAAGTATTCAAGAGCCGCTAAAATAGGTTTATCCACAACGGTATCACCTAATAAAATATTTCCCGCCTTAACTCCTGATATCATTGGTACCGACGTATCTTGTATAGCAGGCTCTGATGCAATCACTTGACCTTTACTATCAAGTGTTAGATAGCCAAACTGAGCTGGTACAACTGCAACAGCTTTGCGTTCTATGACACGTACGACCATTGTAAATGGCAATTGATAACTAATTTGAGCCTCTTCAACCCGTAAGTCTTTCGCCAATCTAGTTTTTAATTTCTCTGTACTAATTTGCAATATATTTACAGGTTCATGAATATCCCCTGCTACCATTACATCTTGTACAGTTACCTTATCCGATCCTACAATTTTTAAGGATCCAAAAGGAATAGGTAGTGTAAACAATCCCACCAACACGAGAGTAACTGCACCACCGATTTTTAACACTCGTTTTCTAAATACAGCCCGTTCATCTTGAACAGGTGTAGAAGACTGCATCTCCCCAGAGTTGGATGGATGGTATTGCTTATCATCCATAGATAACTCCTTATATTCTATTCAGCCCTTAAAATTTCCCTATACTAGCTGTTAATAAAATCTTTTCACATAATGTTGGGAAGTCAATACCCATTTCTTTAGCTGCCTTTGGTACTAAAGACGTTGCCGTCATACCTGGCACAGTATTGTATTCTAGAACATACATATTATCTGCATGATCTGTCATAATATCAACACGAATAACCCCACTGCCTTGTACTTCGCGATACACAAGTTCCCCTATGCGTTGCATCTCAGCAGTCATTTCTTCACTAATAGGCGCAGGTACTAAATATTCTGTAGCACCTACAGTATATTTACTGGTATAGTCATACTCCCCAGAATGTGGACGGATTTCAATTACTGACAATGCCTTTCCGTCAAGAACGGATACTGTAAATTCGCGACCATCAAGAAATTGCTCTACTACAAGAATCGGATCATATTTTAGCGCTTCTGTAACAGCAGCCTCCAATTGTGCCTCATCACGAACGATGGTAACGCCAATACTAGAGCCTTGAGTAGCAGATTTCACCACTACAGGAATCGTAAACTGTTTACGAATATGTCCTATAATAGCTTCTGCAGATTCTAAATTACCATTAAAGGATTCAGAAGTAGCTGTTGGAATATTAGCCCCTTTGAAAACATCTTTGCTTACTTTTTTATTCATTCCTACCGCATGAGCCATGATGCCCGATCCAGTATATGGAATTTCAGCCATTTCAAGTAAGCCTTGTAATGCACCATCTTCACCATAACGACCGTGAATTGCATTAAATACAATCTCTCCACCTAAGGATTCAATGTCTTTTAAAACCGTACGAGGATTAAGTTCTAATGTTTGGGCATTATACCCTTTACTTTCGAGTGCTTCCGCAATAGCAGCGCCAGTACGGCGAGATACTTCAGCCTCTTTGGAAGGGCCACCCATCAATACAATTATTTTTCTATCTTTCATTGTAAGCCTTCCTCCAATATAGCTAATAATTTTGGTCCATATTGATTAATAGAACCAGCCCCCATTGTGATAACCAGATCGTTAGGTCGCACAATTTTTGCCAATACAGCCGGTATATCATCAACAGATGGTACATAATGTACAACCTTATGTGTAGCAGCTTCAACAGCGTCAGGAATAGTACGTCCATCGATACCTGCAATCGGATC
Source organism: Veillonella parvula (assembly GCF_040097785.1). GTDB lineage: Bacteria > Bacillota > Negativicutes > Veillonellales > Veillonellaceae > Veillonella > Veillonella parvula_D. The sequence goes on from NZ_JBBNNS010000001.1 coordinate 545,333, forward strand.
TTCACCAGAACTGTAAATATCTGTCATATATATTTCATCAGCACTTGTAAAAGCAGTGGCAAATTCATCTTTCAACAAGCTTGTACGTGTATACCGATGCGGTTGAAACACACAAATAACGCGATGTTTTTCAAGTTCTTTTGCTGCTCTTAAGGTCGCTTTAATTTCTGTTGGATGATGTGCATAATCATCGACAACCCAGACGCCAGCAACATGACCTTTTGTTTCAAAACGTCGTTTTGCACCGATAAATTTACCTAACGCTTTTGTAATAAAGCGATTTTCTACACCGCAACATTCATGAGCCACAATAAAGGCTGCCAATGAGTTTAATACATTATGTTCTCCAGGCACGCGCAAGCTGATACGGCTTATATTAATACCTTTATGATATACATCATATACCAAGGAAGAGTCCACATAATGAATATTTTTTGCTACATAATCATTATTATCCTCTAAGCCATATGTAATAAAAGTACGTTTTACGCGGCTCATAACATAACGAATATTTTCATTATCACCACATACGATAGCCTTGCCTGCTTCTGGTAACGTTTCGACGAACTCACAGAAAGCGTTTAACAAGTTATCCATAGTCTTATAATGATCCATATGATCATCTTCAATATTAGTTATAACGATAGTATGTGGATGCAATTTTAAAAATGAACCATCGCTCTCATCCGCTTCCACAACTGAAAAATGGCCTTTCCCAAGGCAACTGCTACCTTTGAGATAATCTACTTCGCCACCGATAATTACCGTAGGGTCCGCATTAGCCTCCACTAAAATTTGTCCAATCATTGAAGTTGTAGATGTTTTACCATGCGCACCAGCTACTGCGATACCATCTGTTACATCTAATACAGCCTTTACAATATCAGAACGATGTAAAATGGTAATCCCTTGCTCTTTAGCGGCAACAATTTCAGGATTGTCTTCACGAATCGCTGTAGAACGAACTATGGCATCAACACCATTTACATATTCTTTATTATGACCGATATGCACCGTGGCACCCATATCTCTAAACTTAGAAATCACTGCAGATTCAGCAATATCTGAACCAGATACATCATAACCTTTTTGAATCAAAATATTCGCTATCGCACGCATACCAGATCCACCAATACCGATAAGGTGAATTTTGTGAATACCGTCTAACATAAAACCTCTCCTTGTTACTTTGCAATAGATAAAGCTAATTTTGCAATATCGTGAGCCGCATTCGGTTTTCCCAATTGCAATGCTCGGTCTCCCATTTGTGCCAACAAATCACGGTTGGCCATAAACATCTCGATTTCCCCTATTAAATCGTGAGCACTCAACATTTTATCTACAATCATATGCGCCGCCCCTTCTTGTACAAAGATACGTGCATTATAGGTTTGATGATCTTCCGCTGCGTATGGATACGGTATCAATACGGATGGAATACCGCGAACTGCTAATTCTGCAAGACCTATAGCACCAGATCTAAATACTGCTAAGTCGGCTGCTGCTAGTGCTTTTGGCATATCATGTAAATACGGCAAAATCAAAGATGAACTACCTAAACCATCCCCATCGGTAATGCCCAATTGGGATAAAACAGATTCATATTCTCCGTTTCCCGTAATATGGATTAATTTAATACCTTTCACACCTTGGAAGTGTTTATGTACATCTATCATAGCATTGTTAATAGTTCTCGCCCCTCGAGAACCTCCAGCTATGAGTACTGTAAAAGTATCATCACTTAAGTTGAAATAGTTACGTCCCTCTGTTCTCGAATCAACTAGCACATCTGGACGAACAGGATTCCCTGTATAGACTACGCGCTTTGCTTTAGAAAACGATGCTTCTGCATCCTTATAGCCTAGGGCTACCACATCAACAAAACGACTCAGAATTTTATTAGTAATGCCTGCTATGACATTCTGTTCTTGAATTATAGTAGGAATATTATGTAATGCTGCAGCCAAGAGAACAGGGCCACATACATAACCCCCAGTACCAATAACCACATCAGGTTTAAACTTACAAACTATGGCATTAGCTTTTACAATGCCTAAAGCAGTTTTACCTAATGTAACTAATGTACCTAACGATAATTGACGCTGCAAGCCTTGCACAGGAATCGTAGTAAACTCTATCCCCTCTTTAGGAACTAATGTAGCCTCGAGACCTTGCTTGGTACCAACATATAACACCTTTGCATCAGGATTTTGTTTCATAATTTCCTTATATATAGTTATTGCTGGATATATATGTCCACCAGTGCCACCACCTGAAATAATAACACGTTTCATTAATGGTGTCCTCCCTCTTGCAACATATGAACACAACGTTTAAAGTCATCTCCACGCTCTTCAAAACAGCTGTACCAATCAAAGCTTGAGCAAGCCGGAGATAATAGCACAATATCGCCAGTCTCTGCCAATTTATAGCCTTGTTCTACGGCTTCTTTCATGGATAAAGCACGATAAATCAGCTTCACACCAGCCTCTTTTGCAGCCGTCTCAAAACGATCTGCTGCTTCCCCCATGAAAATAACAGCTTTAGTCTTCTCCTTAACTAACTCCATGAAGTCTTCTAAAGGCGTCATTTTATCATGACCACCAGCTAATAGAATAACTTGTTGATCAAAGGATTCTAATGCTTTAACCACAGAATCTACATTAGTCGCTTTAGAATCATTATAAAATGTAATACCATCAATCGTCTTAACGCGTTCTAAACGATGTTCAACGCCATGGAACTCACTAATAATACGATGAATTGTTTCTACGGGTACGCCCAATGCATGAGATAAAACAATAACGGTCAATATGTTTTCAATATTATGACTGCCTGGAATATGAATATCTTCATCTGCAATAACAAATTTTGCTACCCCATCTTTAGCAATATAACATTGCCCATCAGCATAATAAGCGCCATTCTCTACGGCTTTTTTTTGACTAATTTTTAGAATATGACTAGGCGCACGATGTTCCATATCAGCTACAACGGGATCATCTATATTCAACACTAAATAATCTGTACTTAATTGATTTTCAAAGATGCGTTCCTTCGCAGCAATATAGTTTTCCATCGTCTTATGACGAGCTAAGTGATCTGGAGTAATATTGAGCATAATAGCCCCAATAGGCCTAAAATACTTAATTGTCTCTAATTGATAACTAGATAATTCAGCTACCAAAAAACCGCCTGCAGGCATAGAATACGCCACTTCACTAAGGGAATCCCCAATATTTCCACCGACGTGAACTGGTTTTCCAGAGCCTTCTAGTACTTTAGTTAATAAGGTTGTTGTCGTAGTCTTACCATTTGTACCAGTAACAGCTACGATAGGTGATTTAGATACTTCATAAGCTAATTCTACTTCACTGACCACGTCAATACCACGGGCATGTGCTGCTTTTACAATCGGAATGTCTAAAGAAATACCTGGAGAAATAACGATACGATCCACGCCATCTAGCAAGGATTCATCTTGACGTCCTGTAATAATATTTACCCCTGCCGCAACGAGTCGTTTCTCCTCAGCCGTAGGCAGTGTCATAGGCTTATAATCATTTAACACAACATGCGCACCCACTTGGGCTAATACCCAAGATGCACCTATACCGCTGGCTCCAGCTCCAAGAACAAGTATATGTTTATCTCCATATTCCATCTATATCACCTAAACTATTTATAAAATTAATGTATCCTATCTAATAAGCATACCATTATTTACAACTTCCGTTAAGTATTATCTTATAAAGTTATAGTCGCTAAAAGTACACCAATAATGGCTAAAACAGCTCCACCAAACCAGAAGCGATTAACAACTGTTTGTTCTGCCCATCCGGAAAGTTCAAAATGGTGATGAATAGGACTCATCTTCAAAACACGCACACCACGTGTTTTGAAAGAAATAACTTGAATAATAACAGATAATGCTTCCATAACAAAAATGCCACCAATCACCACAAGTAGCAATTCTGTTTTAGTTAAAATAGCCATTGCTGCAAAGGCACCACCTAATGCCAAAGAGCCTGTATCCCCCATGAATACTTTTGCAGGGTTCACATTATATACCAAAAAGCCAAGACATACAGCTGCTATTATAGCGCCGAAGTACGCAACACTTTCAGCACCAATAGAATTTGTCATCGATGCAGCCATCAAACCAATAACAGAGAATGCTATCGCCGCCACTGCTGATGTACCACCAGCAAGACCATCAAGACCATCTGTTAAATTTACTGCATTTGTAGCTCCTACAATAATCAAAAATGCCAATACATAATAACCCCATCCCAATTGTAATTGTATATCTACAACAGGAATCCATAATGTGGTAGGAACAACCATAATCTCAGTAATGCAATAACAGAATACGGCAGCCAATATAAATTGTCCAAGTAATTTTTGCTTTGCTGTTAAACCAAGATTGCGTTTTTTTACAGCTTTTACAAAATCATCAAAAAAACCTAATAAACAATGACCCAGTGTTAAGAATAATAACATTCCTGTGCCCACATTCCATGGTGCAAACAATGCCACGCCAATAATAAGGGCCACCATCATGAAAGCACCACCCATTGTTGGCGTACCGGCTTTTGCTTGATGACTTTCAGGGCCTTCTTCACGAATACTTTGTTGTGCGTGCAAAGAACGCAACATAGGAATAGCAATTTTACCTAGCACTACCGTAATGATGAAAGTCGCTACGAAGGCTAATAGAATGTGATTTATCATATGAATCCTCTACTTATTAATAAATAGGACGGCTAGATATAACTAGCCGTTACCTATTATTCTCGATCCTTTAATTCTTCAACAACGCGCTCCATTCGTAAACCACGAGAACCTTTCACAAGGATAACATCCCCTTTTTCACGAATATCACTATATGCGTTGGCCATTTCTAAATGGCTGTTACAACGGAATGTAGTTAAACCTGCTTTTTTTGCTTCCTTTGCAATGAAGGCAGCAGCATCACCAAAGGTGAATACAACACTATAACCCTCTTCAGCAAGCAAATGGCCGATTTCACGATGTGCTTCTTTAGAGAAGTCGCCGAGCTCGAGCATATCGCCTAACATCGCAATTTTACGCTTACCTTCTAATTGGCCAAGTGCTTTAATAGCTTCTGCCATGGATGAAGGGTTTGCATTATAAGCATCATTTAAGATAACAATATCTTCAAATGGGACGATTTCTTGACGCATTGGAGTTCCACTAAACTCACTCAAACCTTTGCGAATTGTGTTAGATTTAATGCCTAGCACTCGACCTGCAACGATAGCCGCCAATGCATCATATACATTGTGTTCACCAATCATAGGCAAGAAGATATCAAAAACTTCATCATAACACTTACAAGTGAACTTAATACCGTCTTTTTTATAGCGCAAATGGCTACCAATACAAGTAGCATTCCGTTCAATACCATAGGTAATTGTTTTACCCTTAGCTAAACGATCCATAGCTTTTACATATGGATCATCTTCATTAAGGATAGCCACGCTGTTTTCAGGCAAGCAACGAATCAATTCACCTTTCGCTTCGGCAATGGCTTCTCGAGAACCTAAAAGCTCGATGTGACTAGTACCAACATTGGTAATAATCCCCATCGTTGGTTCTGCAATCAAGGCCAGTTCTTCGATTTGTCCGAGCCCACGCATACCCATTTCAACAACACAGGCTTCATGCTCAGCAGTTAAGCGCAATAGTGTTTTTGGTAAGCCAATTTCATTATTAAAATTTTTCTCAGTTTTTAATACATTAAATTCTGTGCCAAGTACGGCTGCCACCATTTCCTTTGTCGTAGTCTTACCAGAGGAACCAGTAATAGCAACTACAGGAATATCAAAGCGGCGACGATGATATCGTGCTAAGTTTTGATATGCTACCAAAGTATTGTCTACCTCGATGCAAGCAATACCTTCTACAGAACGTCCTTTTTCAACGATAGCCCCTGTAGCACCTTTTTCGATAGCCGCATTGATAAAATCATGACCATCAAAGGTATCACCTTTTAAGGCTACAAATAAAAAGCCTGATTCAATAGTTCTTGTATCAGTAGATACATCTAAAAACTTAATATTATCGGTATGTGCACTCGTCCCCTTTGTGGCCTCCAGTACTTGAGACAATGTAAATTCTGCCATATTAGATCTCCTTGAGGGCTGCTCGCGCCTCTTCACGATCATCAAAATGGATCGTTTTATCCTTTAAGATTTGGTAATCCTCATGCCCCTTACCTGCAATGAGTACAATATCCCCAGGTTTTGCATGTTGTATTGCATGTTGAATCGCTTCTCGACGATCAACGATAACTTCATAGTGAGTTCCTTCTCGAAGGCCGTCTTTAACGCCGACTTCCACATCTTTAACAATTTGTACAGGATCCTCTGTACGCGGATTATCAGATGTAACATACACAACATCACCGTATTGTGCCGCAATGCGTCCCATAATAGGACGTTTGGTTGCATCTCGGTCCCCGCCACAGCCAAAGACTACAATAATACGATTTTCTTGAATAGCCTTTGCTGTTTGTAAAATATTTTCTAACCCATCTGGTGTATGTGCATAGTCTACAACAACAGCAAATGGTTGACCTTCTTCAATCAATTCAAAACGACCAGGTACAGCACTAAATGTTTTCAACGCTTTATCGATGTCTTCCATGGAAATACCTTCCAATAGGCAGGCACCAATAGCTGCTAATGTATTATACACATTAAACAAGCCAGTCGTATTCATTTCAACTGTATAATCATGACCATCATAAGATACAGTATAACGGCTAGACTTTGGCGTCATATCTACGTCATGAGCATTCAATGTGCCGCTACCATCAATACTATAGGTAATGATAGGGGCAGTAGTTTTTTCAACAACCCGATGCCCATAGGCATCATCGATATTGATAACAGCACCCTTACCAGATTTTACTTGGTTTGATTTGCTAACTTGTTCAAATAGTTTACATTTAGCTGCCAAGTAATTCTCAAATGTTTTGTGAAAGTCTAAATGATCTTGTGTAAGATTTGTGAATACAGCCGTATCATACTCAACACCAGATACGCGTCCTAAAGCCAACGCATGAGAAGATACTTCCATTACACAATGTGTAACACCCTCTTCTACCATTTGATGCAAAATATGTTGTAAATCTACTACGTCAGGAGTCGTATTATGAATCGGATATGATGTATCACCAATCATGATATGAACAGTACCAATCACACCGACCTTATGACCTTGAGCTTTCAAAATATGACGAATCATATGAGTTGTAGTCGTTTTACCATTAGTACCAGTAACACCAATCATGCGCATGGAATTGGCTGGATAATCAAAAAAGTATGGCACACAGGACATCATAGCCACACGTGTATCTTCAACAGTGATAACACAAACATCACTATTTACCTCAACAGGTTTAGATACTAATACGGCTACTGCCCCAGCCTCAACAGCTTTATTAACATAATCATGTCCATCGACAGTAGCACCATCTAAAGCAATAAATAAACTACCTGCTTTTACAGCACGAGAATCAGCGGTTACATCTAAAATTTCAACAGCTGTATTACCTTCTACATGCGGTGCATGTAAGGTTTTTACTATATCTTGTAAGTGTTTCATATACAATCTCCTTTACACGCAAAGGAAAGCAGCCCAATACGAGCTGCTTCGCCTGCTAGTCTATAATTTGCTGTTTCTCTTGTACATTACGTTCAGTAACAGCGCTTTTTGTGCTATAAACAAAAGAATCAGGCAAAACCATTCCTAGTTGTTCTTCTGCGATTTGTTGGATACGTACAGGAGACTTCAAGGAAGCCACTTCAACGTCCAATGCATCGTTATCTTTTGTTAATTGTACTACAGCTTGCTGTGTTTTAACTACCTCATAGCCCAACTTTGTACTGTATGCATTCATAACCATCATGATAAGTAAGCATGCAACTAATGCAGCAATACCATATACAACTTGCCACATCATAGGGCTTAAATCTAAAGCTACGTTTGCACTACGTCTTCTCCCTTGTGCAATGACCAACATATCACCTTTTACTTGGCCCACAACAGCCTTTCTAGCTAACATAACACTTAACCCCTTCCAAATCTACAACTTTACTGCTACGCGCAATTTAGCGCTTCTAGCTCTCGGATTAACTTCAATCTCCCCTATACTTGGCTCTATAGCCTTATTCTTTGCCTTTACAACTGCCTTGTGATTACAAACACACACAGGCAATTGTGGAGGACATATACATGCAGTACTTAACTCTTTAAAAGTTTGCTTTGTAATTCGATCTTCCAAGGAGTGGAATGTAATAACTCCAATCTTTCCCTTTGGTTTTAACATTGATACAGCATCTACAAAACTATCATGCAAAATTGCTAATTCTCTATTTACTTCAATACGTATGGCCTGAAACGTCCGTTTTGCCGGATGAGGTCCATCTTGTCGCGCCTTTGCAGGTATTGCATTCTTAATAATTCTAACTAACTCACCAGTAGTAGTAATTCTTTTTTCTTGACGTGCTTCAACAATAAACTCGACAATTCGTTTAGCCCATCGTTCCTCCCCATAATCATGGATAATTTGCAGTAATTGTTCGCTGTCATATTCATTGACAATTTCCTCTGCCGTGAGAGGTGCATCTTTATCCATTCGCATATCAAGAGGTCCATCATTCATATATGAAAAACCTCGTTCAGGAGTATCTAGTTGATAGCTGGATACACCAAGATCAAATATAAAACCATCGACTTCATAAATGCCTGCATTTTGGAGGGCTTCTTTTAAGTTAGAAAAGTTTGTAGGTATCGTTAACACCTGACATTTCAAATCAGATAAACGCTGTCGAGCTACACTCAAAGCATCTTCATCCTGATCTAAACCTATAATCATGCCTTCTGGATCTAGCATCTCGCCCACTGCATGAGCATGTCCTGCCCCACCAAGGGTACAGTCCACATAAATACCTTTTGGATTAGTTACGACGGAGTCCACCGTTTCACGTAAGAGTACGCTAGTATGATTAAATTCCATCATAGCCTCCTATAACATAATCCCTTCAAGCCCTTCAACTAATTCTTCCATACTTTCAGCCACTTGCTCATCATAGAAATCGTATTTTTCACGGCTCCAAATTTCAACGTGGTCCCCAGCACCTACAATAACAGCCTGTTTATCGAGGCTTGCATATTCACGTAGTGGTACAGGAATGAGGACACGACCTTGTTTATCATATTCAAGCTCAGCAGCACTACCAAAAACAAAACGTTTTAAGGCACGCACGCTAGCTTTAGTGGAAGATTGTGATTGTAAAGCAGTGGAAATTTTCTTCCACGCCTCTTCGGTGTAAATAGCTAAGCAGTTATCTAGGCCTTTTGTAACGATGCACAAATCGCCTAGTTGTTCACGTATTTTCGCAGGTATAATCATCCGCCCTTTTGTATCAATGGTGTGATTATATTCGCCCATGAACATACGTATCACCGCCTTTCTCTATTTCTTATCCACCACTATATGGTAAATTCTACCACAATTCCCCACCTTTCACAACAAAAAATCCATTTTTATCCCACTTTTTTATATTTTTCTTGTTTAATCTCTATTTTTCTCCTCTTTTCTTTAATACATATGTTCGATTAAATATTCAAAAATAAACAATTTAAACCACTCTCCACCACAATTGCGTAATGTCACGCCTTAAATGGACATAAACCCCACTTTTAGATGTATTATGTTTAGCAACTCAATGTATTATGTTTAGTAACGCATAAACGTTAAATATATTTAGGTCTATATTAAAAAGCAAAAAAACCTCATCAATGTACAACACATACATTGATGAGGTTTTCCTCTATTTATATAATTTTATTTATAGTATTAGAATTTAGATTCGATAGCCGCTTGAAGATCGCCTTTAGGCAAGAAACCAATTTTACGGTCTACTACTTCACCATCTTTTAAAATAACGAATGTAGGCAATACTTCAACTTGTAAGTTACGTGCTAATTCTGGTTCTTCATCAGCGTTTACTTTTACAAAGTTAGCTTTACCTTCAAGCTCACCTGCAATTTCTTCAATGATTGGCATCATACGTACGCAATAACCGCACCATGGAGCCCAGAAGTCAACAACAGTAACACCACCTTGGTCTACTAAATCTTGATATTCAGCAGTTTTTAAATCTTTTAATTCGCTCATTGTACCCTCCTACGGTAATTGAACTAATACACAATCTTGAATGACATGCAAATCTAAAGCATGTGCTTTTTCAACAACAGATGGTTTATCCGCCCCCGGTTGCAACCACACAATAGAAATGCCAAGTTCTTTGCATTCATCAAGTGCAGCTAACCCCGCTGCTTCTGGTACAACAAAATCTACCACAGTAGGCACAACGGGAAGTGCAGAAAGACTAGAGTAACAAGTGTCTCCATCTATTTCTGCAATATTAGGATTGACTGGATATACTTCATATCCGTGATCTTTAAGACATTTATAAATCTTATAACCGAACTTTTCGGTTTTATGGGTAGCTCCAATAACGGCCCATACTTTTTGATTTAAAGCTTGTTGAATTGTCATTTCGACCACCTCTTATATACTATTATAAATAAATATCGAATATTGTCAATATATTATATCGAATTATATGGTTAAAGAATTATTCTCTTTTAGCAAACATCCTATAACATAAAGCAATACTATTTTTTTGCTCTATTCTTTGATTTCTATCTCAATCGCTTTTTGACTAAGACTAGGTAAATTTAAATCAATCTCAATTAATTCAGATAAACTGATTTCTCTACGACTTAATGTATGAGCTTCAACTAAGCCCCCTACAATAGCCAGCTCACCTAAAATCCTATTAGGAGACCATTGATTTTCACGTAATTCACGAATAGTAATACTCTTTTGTCGCTTAGATAATCTGTGCCCTTCAGAATCAATTAATAATGGAGCATGCCCATAAGAAGGTAGTTGTATATTTTTAGATTTGAAACTGGTTTGTAATGTTTTATATAAATATATTTGCTGCCCCGTAGTCTCTAGTAAATCATCTCCACGAATGACCTCTGTTATCCCCATAGCAATATCATCCAGTACAACAGCTAAATTATAGGCATACATACCGTCACCACGACGCAATACATAATCATCTAATTCACCTTCCAAATGAATATGTTGAAAGCCTTGCCAACGATCTACAAAATCTATATCACAGGAATTAACGGCTAAACGCAAAGATGGCTCCTTAGACATCATAAACTCTTTTATCAATTTATCCTCTAGATGACGGCAATGACCATCATATCGATGTACTACCTCTCCTACATGGGGCGCCGAAGCAATAGAATGCAATCTTGTGCGATTACAAAAGCAAGGATAAATTAGTTTTTCTGATGCAAAATGTTCTAATACGTCTCCATAATATGTTTGTCGTTCACTTTGCCAATATGTTGATTCTGGTCCACCAACACGAGGCCCTTCATCCCATTCAAAGCCTAGCCACTCTAAATCATCTAATAGAGATTCCCCTAACTCACGTTTAGAGCGTTGGATGTCTATATCCTCCATTCGCACAACATACTGCCCTTTTTGTTGCTTCGTAGAAACATAAGATAAGAGGGCTATCCATACATTTCCGAGATGGATATATCCTGTGGGGCTTGGAGCAAATCGACCTTTCATGATGCCCTCCTACAGTACAAAACAAGTGGCATATCCCGTAAACTTACACAGAATATGCCACTATACATGATATAAAACGATTATCCTAGAGAAATAATGTTATCGAATACCTTACCAGCGTCTTTAATTTTTTGTTCGTTCCCCATTGTACAAATATGATTGTCCTTCAACACTGGTTCAACCACATCTGCTAAAGCAACGATATCCTCTGGCTTACAAGCGATAACTTGTTTACGAAACTCTACCTTATCCTCTAGTTTAGCACCGCTAAAATACATCCCCATCGCACGTGGACCACGCAACGCAGGAGTCATAGGCAAGTCCAAGGAGCTCATAGTACCGATAATATATTTACGCATCTCACGATCAGTCAACGTAAACTCACGAAGGTATTGAGGTAATTCTTTATATACATTTAATGTTTCTACCAAGTTTGGATCGCGATAGCTACAGAAAATCATATTACCATCGTCATAGAAGTTTGCAAAGGCACCGTAAGCACCACCTTGTACACGAATGCGAATCCATAGATATTCATAGCGTAAAATCGTTTCCAATACACTCATTGGGCCTACGTGTTTATACCCATGGTCTACAAAGTTACCACCTTGAGCTACGTATTGAACCTTACCAGCTGTAACGATACCATCATTACCAGACAAACGTGTAATCTTTAATGTATCATTACTTAAGTCAGTAGTATCCCAGGTTTCAATCAATGGTTTCATGAGATTTTCAAAGGCTTCTAATTCGCCTTCTTCACCAACGAACATGATATCCACATTATTAGCGCGGAAAATCTTACGAGCCACATCAGCTAATTTTTCTGGCAATAATGGTAATGCCGCAGGATTAGAAGCCAATTCACTAATCTTTTGATAGTAACCAAAGTTACCATTATCTCTAAATTTACCAACTGCAGATACTTGTGCCATAACACGTTGACTTACAATGGAGTTGCCACGACGGAATGCTTCATTATCCCAAATAGCTTTGCTTTCTTGAACAAGTTCGGTCAAGCGTCTATCGTCGCTATAATCTGCTTTTTGTACTACTTCGTTAATCAAACGGCATAAGTCAGGTAATTTGGAATGCAAGGCTTTAGCTCGAACAATCATGAGAGGCGTAAATTCATCACGCTTACCATCTTTGCTAATAGCCGTAATATCTGAGCTTAAACCACCAAGATTCATATTGATATCTTTCGCCAATGCTTCATAGCCACGTTCAGATGTGTCAATACGACCAATAATATCACTTAAAATATCGGCGTAGAACAATTCATCTTCTGTAAGACAGCTTAAATTAAAGTAAAGCCCTACATAGTTGATGCCTTTTGTGAAAGTAGGCACAAAATGTACTGTAGTGTTGCCAATTTTACTTTCACGACGTTCTACCTCTTCAATATTAGGATTTAAATCTGATAATTCAAGCAATGGTATCGATGCTAACGCTTCGTCGCTATCTGGAGCCTCTTGACGAAGTTTAAGTCGTTTTGTTTGCTCTACAATTGCTTCGATTTCTTCTGGAGACATCTTAGCTTTTACAGAAGCTAAATGTTCTTTAACCTCTGCATCCTTGCGCTCTTGAAGACCCCGTTCAGGATAAATAGAAACAAGCACTTTATGATTGTTATTTAAGATAGATTGACGAATTAAATCTTCAAAGTACGTACCGGATAAGCCCTTACGAATATTCACTAATGCTTCTTCGTAGTGTAATAACTCGAGTGGATCATTGTCATATAGCCAGTTATCCATCATACGGATAACATACGCTAAACCAATTGGCCGACCACCAAAGTCACTTTCACGAAGAGCAAACTCAATGCTATTCAAGGAAGCTTCTAATAATTCTTTATCTAAACCATTATCACAAAGTTCTTGCAATGTAGACTCCACAATGCGTTGCAACTCAGCTTGTTTATCGAGATTGGAACCAGTTGCTTGCACGGTCCACAAAGGTTGACGAATACTATCAAGATAATAGCCACTCACATCAGAGCCAATACCTGCTTTCACCAAAGCCTGTTTAAGAGGAGCCGCAGGAGATGTCAACAATGCATGTGTTAATACCTCAAAAGCCAAGCTATGCTCAGGCGTTACATCAGGTAAAACATAGGCAAAGGAATGTAAAGTTCGGTTGTCTGTTGGCTCTTCAGAACCTACGCTATATGGATAGCTTACCACCTTACCTTTTGTAAATGGAGTTTGTATACCAACCTCTGTATTAACCTCAATAGCATCAAAATGACTTAAGTACTCATCATTCAAGAATGCCAATTGCTCTTCAATATTCATATCACCATAAAGGAAGATATAACTATTGGACGGATGATAATGAACTCGATAGAACTCTTGGAACTCTTCATAAGTTAAGTCTGTAATATGGTCAGGATCTCCACCAGAATCAACACCATAAGTGGTATCTGGGAAAAGTTCACGCATCATTTGGCGTTCTAGAACGGAATCCGGAGAGGAATAAACCCCCTTCATCTCATTAAATACAACACCTTTATAGGTAAGTTCATCGTCCGCACTATCTAATTCATAATGCCAACCTTCTTGCATTACGATTTCCGCATCTTCACGAACGCGTGGATACAATACAGCATCAAGATATACGTCCATCAAGTTGTGGAAGTCTTTATCATTCTTACTGGCTACAGGATACATTGTTTTATCAGGGTAAGTCATAGCGTTTAAGAACGTGTTTAAAGATCCTTTAACAAGCTCAACAAATGGCTCTTTTAAAGGAAACTTACGAGAACCACATAAAACGGAATGTTCCATAATATGTGCCACACCAGTACTATTATGTGGTGTTGTTCTAAAAGCGATATTGAATACTTTATTAGAATCTGGTGAATCAATATAAATTAAACGAGCACCAGACTTTTCATGTTTCATTTCATAAGCGGTACCATTGATCTCATCAATGCGCTCAATGCGGTCAAGGCGAAAGCCAGAATAAACCTTATTTATTTCCATGCTGTCCCTTCTTTCTATACTAATATAATGATTTCTCTCTGAATAATTTATTATATCATATCGATGACTCTATATATAGATGTTAAGAATAATTATCGAATTACAAAACCCCATAGGCAAGTATACCCATGGGGTTCATATTATTTATTATGTTGCATCTGCCACTTTTGATTACGACGCAAGGTTAATAAGCCTTCTAACACGGCTTCGAATTGTATAAAACTCAATGTATATGGTTGATACATATCTGGTACAACCTTGTAAGTAATAGTAACCTCAGACTTATCGTAATCATAGAAGATACCATGTAAATTACTCATTGTTGTATAACCAGTTTGAGCTTGTTCCAATGTTGGAATAGGCTGATTTTTTAGATTTCCTAGTAGATCGCTAATGAAACCTTCCTTACGACCTTGGTCATTGAGCATTTCATCCATAAAACTACGTAGACTATCCATGCAGTGATTAACCTCGTTGATCTAACAATAAGCCATTATGAATTACACGAACAGCATCTTTTACGCGATCTTCAGCAACAAGACAAGAAATACTAATTTCAGAAGTAGAAATGATTTCAATATTGATACCTTCTTGGCTCAAGATATCAAACATTTGCGCAGCTACACCAGGTTGTCCTAACATGCCTGCACCAATAATGGAAACTTTCGCCATTTTTTCGTCAATATTAACAGCTTCAATATCTACTGCTTTTTGTAATTCTTCTAATACTTCTCGAGCTAATACCACATCATCCATAGCTACTGTAAAGATAAGATCAGTTTTTGGTTCTCCCACGGAACGGATAGATTGAACAATCATATCTACGTCAACGTTTCTAGCAGCTAATGCTTTGAATACAGTCGCTGCAACACCTGGTTTATTTTCAACGCCTACAAGAGCTACTTTTGCTGTATTTGTATCATCAGCTACGCCAGTAATTACGTGTTTATTTGCTTCCACAGTATAATCCTCCCGAATAATAGTACCTGGTTTATCACTAAATGTAGAACGTACATGAATAGGTACACCATAACGGAAACCCATTTCTACGGCACGCGGCTGCATTACACCTGCACCAAGGCGTGCCATCTCAAGCATTTCGCCATACGTTACTTCTTCTAATTTGAAAGCTTCCTTCGCCACGCGAGGATCTGTAGAATATACGCCGTCTACGTCCGTAAAAATCTCACATACATCCGCTTTCATAGCACCTGCCAATGCAACAGCTGTTGTATCAGAGCCACCACGGCCTAATGTCACCATATCACCATATTCAGTTATACCTTGGAAACCAGCAACTACCACAATTTTACCTTCATCCAAAGCTTCAAACACACGATTAGGATCAACGCCCAAAATGCGACCTTTATTAAACGTATCACTACTTGTGATACCTGCTTGATCACCTGTTAAGGATACAGATTCCTGACCACGTTCGTTAAAAGCCATTGCCATCAATGCAATTGTTACTTGTTCACCGGTAGACAACAAGCGGTCCATTTCGCGACCATACGGCTTGGATGTAACTTGTTTAGCTAAGGCCACCAAGTCATCAGTTGTATCACCCATAGCAGATACAACAAGAACGATTTTATCGTCAGCTTGCTTCTCACGAAGAACGCGATCAACAATATTAAATATTTTTTCTGGTGTAGCTACGGAACTACCACCAAATTTTTTAACGATTAAGGCCACAATAATCCCTCATTTAACTATGTTTACTAAATATCAATATGCATATACTTTACCACAAACAAATAGCACTGTAAAGGGATGTACAGCAATTAATCCACTGGAGTGATACAAAACTCCTTTTTATGCGGACATTAAAAATCAAATAATATGTCTATAATATTATGAATATGCATTAAACAATCCTAACATGTATTAGCCATAATGCCATTAAATATCTACTATTAAAAGTTTAACTTTGCCTCATTATTAAACTATGTGAACACATAGATATACAAAAAGACCAGCCCTAGGACTGGTCTTTATTAGTTGTAATAGTTAATTAAGCAACTACGATATCTTTTTCGGATTCCCACAAACCGTGGATATTGCAGTAGGAAACAGCGATCAATTTACCAGATTTTTTCAAAGCTACTGCTAAAGTACCTTCAGAAACTGCTGCTACAGGACCTTCGTTTGCAGTTGCACCGTCACCATGAACGTTGAACTCGATAGCGCCAACTTCGAATGGTAATTGAGTGCCTTCAGCTACGAAGTACAATTTAATCCAATCAATGTGATGTTCTACAGTGTTTGGATGTGCAATGTCTTTACCTACGGATAAAGTAACGTGGAATGTTTCACCTGCTTTTACAGTGTCAACTGTTTCGATAACAGGAACGTGTTTTTCAGTAGCGAAATCGCCAGATTTAATGTAATCATGTACAGCCATAGTTAACCTCCTGGTTAGTCTTATATACATACTTAATGTCAAGAATATTGAGCACCTCTGTGCTTATGACTATATTATACATTTTCGATATAGTTTTAGCAAGTTCTTTTTCGATTTTTTTCGATTTTTTTGAATTAAATCAAAATTCTATTCCTTTAGCAGCTTTTATGCCCTTTTCATAAGCATGCTTTACTACCTTCATTTCTGTTACAGTATCCGCCATATCAATGATTTCAGGTTTAGCATAACGCCCCGTCAAAACAACATGAAGTCTTTTTGGCTTATTTTTAAGCATTTCCACTACAGAGTGCACATCGATAAGCTCATAATTAATGGCATTATTTATTTCATCCATAACAATTAGATCCCATTTGTCGGAATTTACTTCCTCTACTAATGTACGCCAAGCGACTTGTGCTGCTTCTTTGTGACGAGAAAGCTCAGCTTCCCCAACTTCATCCCGTTTATAGTAAATAAAGCCTTTTCCCATAGAGCGAATTTCAACTTGATCACCTAGTTTAGCGAGACCTGCCAATTCACCATAGCCATTGCCGCTCTTAATAAATTGTAATATAAGAACCTTGAAACCTTGTCCAACAGCACGCAAAACAACACCTAAAGCAGCTGTTGTTTTACCTTTACCATTGCCTGTATTAACTAGAATTAAACCTCGTTCATTCATAATAGCTCCTTTAATACGAACCTGCCCCTTAGAACTAACTATTCCCAATCAATAACATCTCACTAGTACTTAGCTATGTAATCGCAACAATACTTATGAATGTATTTACGATAATACTTATAAATGTAATTGCGATAATACTTAATGATATAAACCGATTAAATACATCAATTACTTTTGAGCTTTATAAGTAGCACATGTATCAACAAAGTGTTGTGCCCCTTCATCAGAGCCAGCAAAGTTCAAATGTAAGTAAGAAGCTAATACATTTTTTGTTGCATAGCCGCCGTCATACGATTGAGGTTTACGGCCTCCTTCTAAATGAAAAGCCCATGGGAAGTCATCTATAGTTGGCTCCATTGTAGAGAAATGAAACTCATGACCACGAATAGCTGTATTCATAGCGCCTAATAAAGTATCTCTCTTTGCAGTTGCTGTAACATACCCCACCTTTTGAAGCTTTTGTTGCATCACACAATTGGCAGGTACAATACCTACAGTTTTATATACAAAACCTTCAAAGTCATGAATGCTTTCACAAAGATACATAAGGCCACCACATTCGGCATAAATAGGCATACCTTGTGCATTAGCTTGGCGAATGGATTCCTTCATAGACTCATTGCTAGATAACTGGAATAAAAACATTTCTGGGAAGCCACCCCCAAATACAAGTCCGTCTACATCAGGAATTACCGAATCATTAAGCGGACTAAAATAAACAAGCTCAGCCCCTTTTTCCTCTAACGCAGCAAGACTAGCTGGATAGTAAAAAGAGAACGCCTCATCATAAGCTACACCGATTTTCACACGTTTTTCAATTGTTTTAACATCTATAGCATCTGGTAGTTCGATAGTTGGTGCATTAGTAGCAATTTCCAATAGTGCATCGAGATTTACCATTTTCTCAACAGCTTCTCGAATCGTATTAATCGCCTCTGTTGGATCAATTTCAGTAACCGGTGTAAGTCCTAAATGACGTTCTGGAGAATGCATACGATCATCACGATAAATGGCACCAATAACAGGTACGCCAATTTTATCCATCCCTTCACGAACCATACGCTCATGATTAGCTGAGCCTAAGCGGTTCAAGATGACACCGCCAAAGTTTACCTCTGGGTCATAATCACGGAAACCTTTTGCAATAGCAGCCGCACTTTCACCCATAGCCTTGCAATCAATAACGAGCACCACTGGTGCATTTAACTGTTTAGCAATTTGAGCTGTAGAGCTAACACCTTCTCGCCCACCATCATAAAGGCCCATAACACCTTCAATAATGGCAAGGTCTACATCGTGCGCCATAGTAGCAAAGAAAGGATTTAATTTATGAGGTGGCACGAGCCACGTATCTAAATTATAACTGTCACGGCCGGATGCAATTTTATGAAAGCCCGGATCAATATAATCCGGGCCCACTTTAAAGGATTGCACCGTACGTCCACCATTTGCATAAGCGGCCAATAAGCCCGCTACGATAGTTGTTTTACCAACACCAGAATTAGTGCCAGCAATGACAACACGTGGAATCTGTACTGTGTTCATAGATATTACCTCGTAATACGATGTGTTTGTTAACGATCCTTGCGTTTTGCAAGAATTGTAGATAAGTAGTTGAGTTTAGTATCTTTTGGCATATTATCTAAACCTATAAATACTTGCTCATCAGGCAAGCCTACACGGCTAATCATAACCGCATCATCTGCCATATTATGTTTAATCAAGGTTTCTTGTACTTCATCAAAGTTTTTATATACCTTCATGATAACTGCATCATCTGCAACAGCTAATACAGCATCGATTTTTTCTTTAGGCGCTGTAGCTGGAACGATGGCCAATACCTCTTCCTTCTCTACAATTGGATAGCCAAGGTGAGATCCGATAGCACAGAATGCAGTCACACCAGGAATTGTTTCAATTTCATGACCTGTATTTTCAATCAAACGATATACATACATATATGTACTATAGAACATCGGGTCACCCAATGTTAAGAATACAACACTTTTACCTTCATCTAAGTAAGACAAGATAATGCGTTTAGCCTCTTGCCAACCTTCCTCCTGTGTAGAATCATCCAATACCATTGGGAATACTACGGGAACGATTTCTGTATGTTCTTGAATATATGGGGATGCAATATCAAGGGCTACGGAACCATCTTTTTTTTCTGTTTTAGGTGTGATGATAATATCTGCTTCACCTACGATGCGAGCAGCTTTCACAGTCATTAATTCAGAATCGCCAGGGCCTACGCCAATACCATATAATTTACCTTTCATGGGTATCTCCTATTCTTATAGTCACACTCTATTTATAATTGCAATATCTTTTATTATAACCAATTTATACAATATATACAAAGATACTATTTAATATTTGGAATTGCAGGACGATGTGGGCTACGTTTGCCATACAAATCATCGATACAATCTTGCACATGTTGACGGAAAATATCATGAATCGCTTCATATTCACCTAGAGCACTATGAATTGGTTTAACCGCATATCCTGCTCCAGAAAGTTCATTAACAACACTATCCTCTTCCTCACCAAATAAATCATTTTGTGCATGATCCCCGAGTACCAATAATAAAGGATGTACATAAATTGTTTTTGGACGTTTACCATCAAGCCATTCCCAAGGCATTGCTACATCTGACACATATGGTGCGTTTTCAAGTACAGCAATACGCACATTCGTAAGTCCATTACGGATTAGCTTAAACTGTAAATTACCATATGAAGAATTGCCAGAACCAAGACCTCCATGACCGACCAATAACAAACCATCATCTTTGGAAATATTAAGAGATTTAATGAAATGGTCAATCAAGATTTGGTAATCATCTGGGTGCTTTTCTTGTCCCATATAGTATACGAGAGGTCTACCTACACGTAATACTTCGAGTTGTCCTTCCCCTTCATGAGCAAGGATATTATTTTTCAATTTATCGAACTCTTCACCACCGGTGAAATGAAGTGGCTGCACATATACATGTGTATAACCTTCTCGAATTAGTTTTTCTAACGCCCCTTGTTCAGTAGGAATCTCAATACCACGCTCACGTAAGCGCTTAACGATGATACGAGAGGAAAAAGCTAATTCTACAGTATAATCCGGATACGATTTACGAATATGTTCTACTACGGAATCGATATTATGTTCACGAGCACTGTCCACAGTGGATCCAAAGGCAACAACTAAAATAGCTTGTTTCATGAATGTCTCCTTATATTAACTAATAATGTATCTTAATCATACCATAGACCATTCTATAGGGGCATACCGTGGTACGTATAAAATAGAAATTATTCTTATCTTTCATGGTAAAAGTAAAAATCCTCCTCATTGGATGTCCAACAAGGAGGATTTTTATTAATGTGAAAGAGTGGAGTGTTGTATGTCTAATTATGTAATAGCAAAAATCAAGAAATCAAACCTTGCGCTTCTAAGCGAGAATTTGTCATGACAGGTTTTACGGATTCTCTAGGCATGGGCCGTTTCCGATCAGACATGCGGATAGCTTGACCTAAATGTTTCAAAAATAAATCTTGTACATGTGGGTTTTCCCCAAGCCCTTCATTCCAGATGTCAACATTGTAGCCTTCCTCAGCGAGTAAAGCATAAATGGAATCGGAGCGTTCACCGCCAAGATAATCCATTAAATGTGTAGAACCTATGAGAGCCAATGGTACAACTAATAAATCTTTATGCCCCATACGATCCAAGAAAGTAAGAGCTTGTTTAAAAGTAGGGAAACCATTTGTAGTAAATACTACTACATTTGGTGCTGCACCATACATCGCCTTTAATTGCAATGTACTGAACTCTAATTGATTTTGACCATTCGCCATGAGCACAACAGATTTATTAAGTGCTTTTGTATTAACGTGACGAACAATGCTTTCTAATGTTGCTTCATAATCATCGGCATAATTTTTTACACCTAAAGAGGTAAGCAATGGTTTACCAATATTTACCTGGCTAAAACCATATTCATTGCTATGTAAAAATTTTAATGCTTGTTTGCGCATTTGTTGGTAACACTGATCTGCCACCAATGTAATAGGTTGAATGTACACCTCATCGATACCCATACGAGCGAAATCTTGCATAGCCTCTGTGAAAGAAGAAATCTTATCTTCGTATTTCTCATTCCACTTCTCTACTAATGCATCAGATAAGAATACGCGGCGTACCTCCATATCACTATACATGGAACGTACTTTTTTCTCTATACTGCCAATGGATTTCTCCACAGCATCTTGGTAAATTGATCCAAAGGATGCAATAATTATGCCTTTCATATGTGACCTCCATATTACTCATACATGAAACAACTTTCACAATTGAAAATTGTTATCAACTACTATGTAATAATAGTACAAGATTAATCTATAGAAGTCAATGAGAAAAAATATCAAAATCAACCAAAATAATGTATAACCGATGCAACACCACATAAAACAAGTAAAAACATAACAATGAACTTAATTCGACCTATAAAGGTATCATACATTCTCTTGTCGTCAGCTGTGATTTTGCCTGAGCGATTATGACGCCATAGATCAAAGACACAAGCAATACAAAGAATAATAATCAAAATATACTTCAAATATGACGAGATAATTCACCATTAATAAGCCAAAGAGACCAATTACAATATTCTCAAACATACCAACCTATCAATTTTCTCTAAAAATAAATAAAAAATCAATTTCAGCATTTGATTGTCTCATCATTATAGGTTGGCTTAAAAAATAGCATATATAAAACATATACGTTTACAATAGGAACTACTATAAAGAAAAGCCAAAGACCACTATTTCCACTATCATGAAGACGACGAACAAGTAAACTTATATAAGGTACTAATATAATAATAGCGACTAAGACGTCAATTATAAAAATATTAACAACATAACTATTCAATATATCAGATATATTTATATAACTTAATAACATTGATAGCACAGAAAATAGCATAGTAAATATCATCAGTTCATCTCTAGAAGATCGGCCCTCAAAATTAAAAATATCTTTAATGAGAATTTTTTGGAGAACTTCCATAAACTCAAACTTTTGCTCTTTTATAGCATTACCAGACCTTAATGTATCATCATAGTCCTTTTTACCAATTAAATTATTCCATAATTTTCTAATCTTACTCTTTACAATTTTAATATTTAAAGGATCCATTACTAAATAAGAGCCATCCCAAAATCCGGATGCAGGTCTATCACCATACGAATTCTTTTGGCTTCCAGGAATTAAAAGTAATAAAAAAATCATTCTATTCATTACCATGAAAAAAAAGGGTTTATTAAGAGAAATAGTTGTATCCGATACCGCTAAAATATAATTACTAGGACTTACAAAAAAATCACCACCACAATATAAGGTAATAAGGGAACTAATTACAACAACACATAAAATACCTATATATCTATGAATCCCATAATCTTGACATCGATATCCCAATACAACTAAAAACAATATATTAGTTATCATATCAATCCCATAAAAAAAGGCGCTATATAATCTAGGGTTAACATAAAAACCTAAAGCCATTGTCATTAAGAATATAAATACTATCGCAGCATAATATGTTATTGCTGTTATAATATTTAAACGTCTATTTCTAAAAATATTAGAATCTCCTAATGCTCGTATATTAGCTTTGAATAAATTACAGTCATTAGGGATATTTATTTTAAGATGCATAATCTACCCTTTATATTTAGTAAAATTATTTTGAAAATCTGATTTACTCAATGGTATCCATCCTCCATTTACAATATTCTCAAACATATCTACCAATGGTGTTAAACTCAAAGGAGTCCAACACCATGTTTTAATTAAGAATCATATTAAAATCTAAAAGAATACTATCCAAACTATCACTAATCCATATAAAAATATGATTGCATGAATTGTTAGAATTGAATTAATTATATTTTTCTTTTTTCTCTCGTCGTCAGTATTTATATATTTATAACTATGTAACCATAATATACAACAATATATAATAACCGCTAATACCATACCTAAATAAAAATATATATCTGATACAAAATAGTTAGTTTCATACAGTTTATTTATTAAGTATCCAGCAATTAATACAGCAAGCAATATAAACTCTATTAGGACTTGTGATTTATTCTTTGCTTTATACATAAGAAAAATATCATATAATAACCATATACTAATGCCTAAAATTAATAAATCATATATTATAATCTATTTCCTATTTCATAGAATATAAACCTAGAGGTCTTTTACAAATTGCCAAGATCCCTTACCAAACAATAAGTAAAAAAGCTTTTCTACCTATCCTAGTATTATGTAGTAGATCGTATACATTCTGTTTTAAAAGAATTTGTTCTCTCTCAAAAAAACAAACATAGTCCTTCTCTCTTTTATATGATAATTTTATTTTACTAAAATTTTATATTTATATTTATTATATATCATATTTTGATGGGACGCCTACATAACTACAGTAATAAAAATGATGCCCTGTACTTGTGTAGCGACATCAGGAACGAGGAGCAAACAAGTATAGGGCATCATTTTTAATATATTTGTAGTAATGTTATGGGGCCCCATCAAAATATGCCTAAATAAAGATCAAATAAAATCACTTATATATTCACATATTCATATCCTTATAACCAATAAGAATATAATTATAAAATGTACTATCATACTTTATTCATCACATTAATTTATTAAAAACTTTTTAATTTCTCTATACTTCTAGGGGTATAGGGTTTATTGACACCTGTTTTCCGCTTTGTTACGATTGAAATAAGGTTATATATATGCAATGAATCCATAGTTTTCATATAATAGAACTATGTAAATGATTGCATATTAGTGTAGTTATAGTTATAGATAGGAGTATAGAAATGAAAAAACAATTAGCTTTAGCATCCGCTATTCTAGGTCTTGCAGTATCCTTTGGTGCACCAGTTGTATCTAATGCTGCATATCAATTAAATGAGGAAGTAAAAGATCCTACACCAGCATTGAAAGAAGCCGCTGCAATTGGTGTTCGTACACATAATACAGAAGCTTTACAAAACTTGCCAAACAAAGATGCTATGGTTGTTATGAGCTTTGGTACAACTTATAAAGATACTCGTGTGAAAACAATCGATGCTACTGTAGATGCTATTAAGACAGCTCACCCAAATACTAAAGTGATAACTGCTTTCACAAGCCATATTATTCGTGATCGTATCCAACAAAAAGAAGGTATAACATACCCTACGCCTGAAGAAGCTTTAGCTGAACTTAAAAAAGATGGTTACACTCGCGTTGCATTGGCATCTCTAGATGTAATTCCTGGTATGGAATATAACTACGATGCAGCAGTATATAATTTATACAAAAATGATTTCAAAAAAATGACACTCGGTACTTCTCTTATGTACTGGATGGGTCAAGAAAACCAAACTGACCAAGTTATTGAAACATTAAAAGCTGTTCAATCCCAATTCCCTAAATTAGGTAAAGAAGATGGTCTTCTTATCATGGCTCATGGTACTCCAGATCCTTCCAATGCATACTATTCTGTAATTCAAGACCGTATCCATACTCTTGGCATGAAAAATGTATTCATCTACACAGTAGAAGGTACACCAAATCTTGAACAAGTTATCCCTCAATTGAAATTACATGGTATTAAACATGTTACATTGATGCCTTTCATGATGGTTGCTGGTGACCATGCAAACAACGACATGGCTGGTAACGAACCAGATTCCCACAAATCCATTCTTGAAAAAGAAGGCTTCAAAGTTGACACTTACATCCATGGTTTAGGTGAAAACCAAAACATCCGTAACTTATTCGTTGAACGTGCTAACGAAGCTTGGGATGCATTAGAAAAATAATCAATATAACTAAGATCGTTATTGCATATATAACATTCATAGGAGTACATCATGAAAAAACTACTACTCGGTAGTATCGCTTTGGTTATGATTGTACTAGCACTAGCTGGGTGTGGTAAAACCACATCCAGCTCTTCTGCTACTACGAAGGAGTTGACCTTTAATGGTCAAACCTATACTGTACCAAAGGATCCACAAAAAATTGCTGTATTATCTAATTCTGTTTTATCTATGCTTTATGCTGTCGATGGTAAAGCCATTAGCCGTGCCAATACAACGGATAAATTAGCCCCAGAATTAGAAGCTCTACCCGCTCTTGGTCAAACTGCAAATATCAACATGGAACAACTATTAGGCT
Organism: Veillonella parvula; assembly: GCF_040097785.1. GTDB lineage: Bacteria > Bacillota > Negativicutes > Veillonellales > Veillonellaceae > Veillonella > Veillonella parvula_D. Next base: position 571,379 of record NZ_JBBNNS010000001.1, read on the forward strand.
TGAAGCCAGATGTAGTATTGGGTTTAGTAAATCAACATAAAAAATATGAATCCCAATTACAAGCTAATAATATTCCAACCGTACTTTTTGATTACGATGGTATTAAAGATAATGTACCAATGTTAACATTCCTTGGCGAGTTAACCAACCATCAAGATAAGGCTAAATCTGTTATTAATACCTATGAAAGCAATATTACCAAGGTAAAAGATGCTGTTAAGAATCAACAGCCTGCACGTGTTGCCGTATTACGTGCCACAGGAAAAGGTGTAACTGCCGAAACTGATGAAGCAGTTACTGCATCTATGGTAAAAGAACTAGGCATGACAAACGTTGTTGCCTCCCACTTAGAAGGCACAACTAAGGATAAAACTGTCCCTTACTCTCTTGAAACATTGACTGCAGATAACCCTGATATTATCTTTGTTGTTACAATGGGTAAAGAAGAAGAAATTACAAAAGCTATGAAACAAGCTATGACAGATAATCCTGCATGGGCTAATTTAAAAGCCGTACAAAATAACCGCGTAATATACTTACCATCTAAACTATTCCTATTAAACCCAGGACTACAAACACCTGAAGCTATGGCACGTTTAGTTAAAGAAGCATACGGTATTAATGTTACATTCTAACATATTGTATCATGCGAAAGAGGGCATCCCCCAAATAGGGAATGCCCTCTTTTTCTATTAGTATCAAGCTACTCAACTAATCCTTTTACGCGCACATATTTTTTATTATCAAATGTATCAAGTTGTACATCTACAGAGAATACATCTCTAAACAACTCATCCGATATAATTTTACTTGTCTCTCCTGATACTACTAAATGGCCTTCTTTTATAACAGCCATATAATGTGAATATTGAACCGCCTGTGTTAGTTCGTGAAGTACCATGAGAACGGTTAAATCTTGTTCCTTATTTAATCGTTTCAATAACTCCATAATTTCTAATTGGTGATTAATATCTAAATATGTTGTTGGTTCGTCTAAGACTAATAATTTTGGTTGCTGTGCTAGCGCCATAGCAATCCAAACGCGTTGCCGTTCACCACCAGATAGGAATGGGATTAATTGTTCTCGCAAATGATTCGTTTTCGTGATATGTAACGCATAGTCAACAATCTCACGATCTTCTTTAGCCGTGTTTTTCCACCACGTTTGGTATGGATACCGTCCACAATATACCAATTCTTCTACAGTCATATCCTTTGGCATATTCGGTACTTGTGGCAAAAATGCCATTTGCCTTGCCAGATTGTTTTGAGAATATGATTGTAACGGTTTATCAAATATGGTAATACATTCATGAGGACTATGAATATATCCGATCATAGATCGTAAAAGCGTACTTTTACCACAACCATTAGGCCCAATTAATGTCGTAATTTTACCGATAGGAACCGATACATTAATGTCATGTAGAATATGACGATTACCAAGAGTTACGGATAACTGTTTTACATCAATAGCGGTATTCATTAGTTATCCCTCCTCAACAGATACAAGAAGAACGGCGCTCCAAAAAATGCCATAATAATGCCCACTGGTACCTCTATAGGGCTCCACATAACACGTCCTATTGTATCACTGACAACAAGAACTAGTGCGCCTAATAATGCGGATCCAGGCAGTAAATATGCATAGTCGTTACCGATTATAAGACGTAACATATGGGGAATAACCAAACCTACAAATCCGATAAGCCCAGCTATACTTACAGCACCAGCCGCTAAAAGAGCAGCCACTGCAGTCATAATAAACCGTGTTTGTTCTACCTTAAGGCCTAATCCCTTTGCAGTTTCATCACCTAAACTTAAAATGGTAAGTCGTTTAGCTCCTAAACAGGCAAAAATAAGACCAATTATAGCATATGGAAACAGCACTTCTACCTGAGGCCAACTGCGTGCAGCGAGTCCCCCTACCATCCAAAGCAATGCCCCTTGTACACGATCACCGAAGAATACAAGTAGTGCTGAAATACCTGAGCCTAAAAAGGCTGCGACCGCAACACCAGCTAAGATAATACGACTAGGTCGCACTCCATTTTTCCATGCTAATGCATACACCATGAGCGCTGCAGCCATAGCACCTAAAAAGGCCACTAAAGGAACTATATGATCATACCCAGGAAATAAAATAAATATGATAACACCAGCTAGTCCTGCACCAGAGGATACTCCTACAATCTGTGGATCCGCTAGGGGATTTTTCATAACTGCTTGCAAAATTGCACCAGATACAGCTAGACAAGCCCCCACTAACGCAGCTACAATATTGCGAGGCAATCGAATATTCCAAATAATTTGTGAAGATGTATCAGTTAGCTCACTAGACCATAATGTATGCCAAATCTCAGCTAATGATACGGGTGTTGATCCCCAAATAAGAGATATAATCATGCTCGTAATAACGGCGATGATTAAGATACAAATCACTGATACGCGAAATAATTTTCGTTCATTACTTGATGCCATATGAATCCCCTCTCAATAATATATACAGTAAAACCCGAATCGCAAAACTACATATACGATTCGGGTTTTGTATTATTTAGATTCTTTGCCTTCTACGAAGAGCATGTCATTGCGTTTTACGTCTGTATAAAGCAATGCATTACATACGGAGGCAGCGATTGGGCTACCACCTTTGTTGCCTTTTACAGTGATGTAAGGAACCGGAGATACTTCCATCAGATAGTCTTTGGATTCTGCTGCACCTACGAAGCCTACAGGAATACCAATGATAAGAGCTGGTTTAATGCCTTCTTCTAAAGCAAGGCGCAATACTTCATACAATGCAGTTGGTGCATTACCGATAGCAACGATTTGTCCTTCTAATTGTTTGCCAAAGGTACGCATAGCTGCGATGGAGCGAGTTACACCTAATTCTTTAGCCATTTTAGCTACATTTTCATCTTTAATTAAGCAGTGCACTTCATTACCGCGAATTTTAAGAGCTGGCTTAGAAATACCTGTGCGAACCATTTCTACATCTGTATAAATATCTGCACCATTATCCAATGCTTCAATACCTTTTTGAACAGCATCAGGGCTCATTTTTACAAGTTGAGCATATTCAACATCGCCAGACGCATGTACTGTACGAGATACAACGCGCACTTCATCATCTGTTAAGCCTAAATCCTTTACATAATCGTAAATGATTTCCATGCTTTTATCTTCAATAGCTTTAGGATTTTTAACGTAATCCATTAGTGTCCTCCCATAATTTAAAGAATTCATCATTTGATGATACCACGTGACTTTCAAGTTTAACACGCGGACGATCGATAACAATAACATGGATACCAAGATCCATAGCTGCTTGTAATTTTGTATCAGCACCACCTACAAGGCCAGAGTTTTTCATAACTACAACGCTTGCCTGTGTATCGTGGAACATGATGCGGTTCATATCATAAGAAAATGGACCTTGGACAGCAACAATGCGCTTAGGACTCACGTTGAGGTCTTCCATCATTTGTAACACCTCGGCGGTCGGCAAAATACGTGTCCATACTTCACAATCTTGTAAAGCCTCAGATTTAGCAAAGATGTGCATTGTCTTACTACCTGTGGTCAAATACACATGTTTATTGTTTTCCTTTGCCAATTTGCCAGCTAAATTAGCGGCTTCTACCTCATCCACTACGATATGCAATTTATCATAGTCTGGCAATGGCACCTCTTTACGTTCAAAGCGAACAAAAGGAATACCTTCAGCTTTTGCTGCATCTTGGGCCGTAGCTGTAACAATAGCCGCATACGGATGGCTTGCATCGATTAATAAACGTACGTTGTGTTTCTTAATCAAATTTTGCATAGCCTCTTGATCAAGACGGCCCGTATGAACAGTAATGCCTTTATGGGCAGCAAGCTCTGCCCCATATTGACTCACAACAGTAACGAGAACCTCTTCACCTGTCCGTTCTTGGATGTCTACCGCTAAGGTACGACCATCCAAGGTACCAGCGATGACCCAAATCATAATTTGTAGCCTCGAGGTGTAATCATGCGACCATTTTCAACATAGGTTTGACTATTGCCGATAATAACAAGTGTTTGCATATCCACTTCTTCGTTTGTAAAATTCTCAAGGTCAGAAATTACCATGTGTTGCCCTGGACGACCTGCTTTTTGCACGATACCAACAGGTGTTTTAGGATCGCGGTATTTAAGAACGATTTCACGAACTTCATCTAAATGAGTAACGCGTTTTTTACTGCGCGGGTTGTACAAGGAGATAACCATGTCACCTTGTGCACAAAGGTCAGCACGTTTTTTAATTAAATCCCATGGAGTCATCAAGTCACTAAGAGAAATAACTGCAAAGTCATGCATCAACGGAGCGCCTAAAACAGAAGCCGCTACGTTTACAGCACTAAGGCCAGGTACGATATCTACGGAAGGACGTTTTTCTGCTGGTATTTTATTAGCAAGTTCCAACACAAGACCTGCCATGCCGTATACGCCAGAGTCACCAGATGATACAACTACGACTTGATGACCTTCTACTGCTAAATCAACTGCTTGTTGGCAACGATCTACCTCTTGCATCATGGCAGTGCCTACAGTCTCTTTACCTTCAATTAGGTCTTTAATCAAGTCAAGATAAGTCAAATAACCTACAACACGGTCAGCCGCTAAGATAGCTTCACGTGCTTGAGGTGTCATGAACTCTTCATCGCCAGGGCCGATGCCGATTACTTTGATGTTACCTGAGCAATGGCTACCGTTGTTTTGGGATAAATTGTTTTGTGCTGTATTAGTGTTCGGCTCTTGGCCGCTAGTAATGCCGTTGTCTCGCATACGTTTCCTACTCCTATAGTTCCTTTTACAAAATTAGATTCTTTTAATTCTTCTTGTTCAATGAGTGGTGCCATCTCGTCTTGTGTATAGAACACGATAGGCCACCCCATAATTTGCATAGCCTCTAAGAGGCCTACTTCATCTTGTTTAACTATGACCGATGCAGCCGTTACAAGGCTCTTTGGTGAAAGCTTATGTGCTGCTAGCGACTGTTGAATAGCATCAAGAATCAATTCCTTCGGCGTATCTCGACGACAGCCAATGCCCATCGTATACGTACGAGGGCGCAAAATCAATTGATGACCATACTCGGTCATTACTTTATCAGTAATTACAACTCGAGATGAGCCCTCTCCAGCGCTCTCATTTTTACAGGGAATAGACTCAAGTTGATCCAAAGAAACAATATGAACCATACCATGTTTACCAATATGAGCTTTCGCAGCTTGTTCTAAATGCTCTGCATTCGGTAAGCTTGCATCGATATAATAATCAACACGCTCTCCTCCAACGATGGCAGAGTTCACATTGATTAAGGTTTGAAAATCATCTACCAATAGATGCTCGTGGCGCGCCAACACGTCAGGCGCTGGCAATCCGTTTACATCCGTAGCCGTCGTAATAACAGGGTCCGCACCGATGGCCAGCGAAATGGACTGCGTCCATTCGTTGGCGCCCCCAAGGTGACCAGATAATAAACTGATTACATGGTGCCCTACTTCGTCCATTACAACTACAGCAGGGTCCTTGGATTTGTGCTCAATATACGGTGCAATCATGCGAACTACAATGCCGAGTGCCATAATACATAATACTTGGTCGTAATCCTTGAAAATCTGTCCTATGTGATTTTTGAGGGAATCAAAATAAATAGCCTCTCCACCAGAGGGACGGTTTTTCTTTTCAAAGCAATCCGCATAAGGTACCACCAAAGACTTGATACGTTGACCTAGCTTTGCACCTCGTTCAGAAACAGAAAGAATAGCCGTTCTATTCTTCTTAGCTTCCGTCATAGGCGCACCAATTTCTAGTTCTTTCATCATACTAGTCCTTAGCACTGCGGTACATGTGAGCAAAGCCTTTGTCATAGAGTTTAGACAATTCGTATTCACTATCTAATACATGGCTTACTACAATCATAGCTTGGCGCAATACGCCTTCTTTCGCTACGATGTCCGCAATGGTTTCCAATGTGCCGCGGATAATACGTTGGTCTGGCCAAGAAGCTTTTACCACGATAGCCACTGGAGTCGTTTTGTCATAACCACCCTCGATAAGTTCAGCTACAACCTTATCTAACATTTGAACACTAAGGAAAATACACATTGTCGCTTCATGAGATGCTAACATGCGCAATTTTTCCTTTGGAGGCATCGGCGTACGGCCTTCCATACGCGTAATAATAACTGTTTGAGATACATTTGGTAATGTATACTCTTGTTTCAATGCCGCTGCTGTAGCAAGGAAAGAGCTTACGCCCGGTACGACTTCATAAGAGATACCCATGCCAGCCAATGCATCCATTTGCTCTTGAATAGCACCGTAAATAGCAGGGTCACCTGTGTGAAGGCGAACTACACGTTTACCAGCCTCAACGGCCGCTTTCATAACAGCTAAAACCTCATCAAGGTTCATCGTAGCACTGTTATGAATTTCACAGCCTGGTTTACAAGCCTCTAAAATGGCAGGGTTTACCAAGGAACCCGCATAAATTACAACATCTGCCTCTTGCACTAAACGATACCCTTTGCGAGTAATTAACTCAGGATCCCCAGGGCCTGCACCTACGATATGTACGTCAACCATATTACTCTCCTTCTGCGATACGCGTTGCAGATACGATGAAAATTGGACTCAATGGGTCTAACAAATGATAAGGACCAGCCTTGCGGTAACGACTGATAGACATTTGGTAACCTTCATACGTGAAAGGACGACCTTTCAACTCTTTCAGAATGGTATAGCCAGTCTCCATCGTTACAGCCGTCACTACTAAACGGCCGCCTACTTTTAAAAGACGTTGCGCTTCGTCCATGATGCCTGTCATGCCACCAGCGCTACCACCGATGATAACCGCATCAAGCTCTGGCAATTCTTCCATGCCTTCAGGAGCTTTGGATTTGATTACGGTCATATTATTTACATTGAATTTCTTTATATTCTCATTGATAAGGTCGATGCCTTTATCAAAGCGCTCAATGGCATATACATGCCCTTTAGGAGCTGCCAAGGCTGCTTCAATAGAAATAGAGCCCGTACCAGCACCTACGTCAAGGACGATGCTATCCTCCTCGATGCGTGCCTCGTTCATAACGGCTTTACGAATTTCGCATTTCGTCATCGGCACATCGCCGCGTATAAACTCCTCATCAGGAATTCCGAAAAAATGTCTCATCCTAGTACCACCATTACAGAATGACCAAAGCCTTCGAGCTCAGTTAACACCTCTAGCGTAGAGTCTACGATTTTTTCATCATCATAACTCAAGCGCTCAAGGGCTGCCGCTCTCGTTTCTTTTGGCCAACCTGCATCTATTAAAATACGCGCAATATGCGCTGGATTATATTCTGGGTCAGTTAAGAACCCCATCTTTTTACCTGCTTCATACACGAGTTTCTCTGGTGCCGGTTGGCGCCCATGAAAACTCATCAAGTCCGCATCATGCCACACCTCATTGAGTCGAGCAAAGGCAAAGGTCATAGAACTAATACCTGGTACCACCTCAATAGGATTAGCAGTAAATTTCTTCTTTAAATAGGGCAACAAGCTATAATAGCCTGTATCACCACTAACCATGACCACCACGTCATGGCTCTTGAGCTCATGCTCAATTTGTTCGGCTAGTAAACTAAGTTTACCCGTTACAGGATATGTAATTTGTCCAGGCTCTTGAAAGTCCTCTAAGGACCGTTCACTGCCTACCAGTACTGTAGCATGTTTAATTAAATTAAGACCTCTAGGCACCACATAATCAGGATTACCCGGACCAATGCCTACGATATACAAGGTATGTGCCAATGTTCAAGTTCTCCTATCTCTTTTGCATGTTTATCCATTGCCAAAATCTCGCCTTTTAAGGTCGTAATGATGATACCTACCTCTGCTTCGTTCGCAATATAGCGCTCACTACGTAGAGATGCACGATCTACAACACGTTGGTACACACCAGTAAGACCTTCTCGCGCCAAGATAGGGAAGGTAGACTCAGTAGTTTGGCAATTAAATAACTCTTCACAAACTGCTTGCGATGCCCCTTCTAAGGCAGCATAGGCCACGATACTTTCCATGCGGCCATCACTCATGCGATTATGAGTATGGAAGCTGCCACTAGCTAGTTTGATTAACTTACCGATATGCCCAATGATTAAGATTCGCTTGAATCCAATCTGTACAGCCTTTTCAAGCATAAAGCCAATAAAGTTACTCGTTTCTGCCATTTGGTTCTTATGAATACCTAATACTTGCTCTGCAAGATCTTGACCAATACGCCCCGGTACGAGAACAGCTGTTTCACATCCGTTAGCCTTCATAACTTTCAACTGTGGCACTAACGAGTTCTTAAACCCTTCTTCACTCATAGGCTTAACAATACCGGTAGTACCAATAATGGAAATGCCACCTTCGATACCAAGTGTATGATTCAAGGTTTTCTTCGCTAATACCTTACCATTAGGAACACTAACGGTTACCGTTACACCTTGACCATGGACACAAAGCTCTTCAAAGACGATGTTCATCATCGTCCGAGGTCCTGGATTGATAGCCGGTTCACCTGGCGGCATAGCAAGACCTGGTTTCGTTACGGTACCTACACCAAAGCCTGCTCGGAATCGCAGCTCACCAGTATTATCAAGGGTCACTGTCGTTTCCACATCATTGCCATGAGTTACATCAGGATCATCGCCCCCGTCTTTCATGACGGTCACCTTCGCCTCTGTATCGGATATAATCTCTACCGCTTTAATAGGAACCTCAATGTACTGCCCTTGAGGGTTCTCAATGACCACTTGGTCCACAATATTCTTATCTAAGAGGGCCAATAAACCAGCTTTCATACCTGCCGTAGCACATGAACCTGTGGTATATCCACCCTTCATGTCCTCCACTTTCATAAGGCCTCCTACACTGATAGTATTAGAGACTCAAACGAGTCTAACTAACCTATCCTATGGACATATAGTATTAAGAACGGAAGTTAACGAATTGCAATTCTACAGGGATATCCAATTGTTTTAGCATTTGGATTACTGCTTGCAAATCATCTTTATCCTTACCAGATACGCGCACTTGATCCTCTTGGATAGATGCTTGTACCTTAATTTTCATGTTTTTAATTGCTTTTACTACTTCTTTAGCATTTTCTTTAGTAATGCCTTTTTTAATAGTAATGATTTGGCGAACTGTTGCACCTGCTGCTGGTTCAACTTTACCGTAGTCAAGATTTTTAATTGCTACGTTACGTTTAACCATCTTGCCTTTTAAAACATCGATAATGGCATTCAATTTATATTCATCATCACCGATGATTTTGATAGTGTCGCCTTCAAGACTAATTTCTGCTTTAGAGCCACGGAAATCATAGCGCGTACCAATCTCTTTTTTCGCTTGGTTTACCGCATTATCCACTTCCTGCATATCCACTTCAGACACAACATCAAAGGAACAATCTTTAGCCATTTTATACCTCCTACACCTGAACCTGTTGGGCATAAGGTTCATAGCATTACTTTCATCATCCTCATATTCCAAGTGAAAGTGTAAAACTACACCAAATCGGAATACATCTCTATAATTATACCTTAAAATACGCTTATTTTCTAGGTAAATCGATTTTCTTAATTATAATTGTTAGCTATGTATTAATGAAGCTTTTATAAGTATAGTGAAAGTTCTCTAATACGGTTATGCAACGCAATATACAAGACAATAATATAAAAAACTAGCAACATACATAATACATGTACATTGCTAGTTTCTGTATAACGCTATTATGTTGTATTTAGTTTATAGCTAAGAACTATAACTAAAAATACTAATTAAGCCAAAACTAAAGACAATACAAATTCAAAGGAATTCTACAACCCATTATATTATAAAACGTTTACCGCATCATATGTAGGTTGTACAAGCCATTCGCCTTTGGAGTTCATGATTCCCCATTTACCTTTAGACTTAACAGAGCTGAAACCATGGTTAAAGGACTTAGCGTCTTCAATAAGTTTGTTTGTATCTCTAAATAAAATATGACCATTATTATCTATGATTGTATAGCCCTCTTTACCAGTATGAACCCATGTTACAGTATCGTTGTTGAACGGTTCAATAGTTGCTTCTGTTTGAGCAGAATACAAGGATTTACCACTATTCATATCGATAAGGTTTTTAACATGATCTTTCACAACCACTAAACGATCAGTCCCTGCAAAGGAAATAGAATCATATTTGAAGGTTACTACTTGCTTACCTGTTGATACATCGAAAATGCCCCATTTCTCAGTCTTATTGTCTCTTAACGCTAATAGACCATTTAATTTATCCATTTCACCTGCATCGTAATCGCCTGGTTGAATAACAACTTCACCTTTACGGTTCACAAAGTATAAGTTACCAGCATCTTTGATTACCGTACCATAAGCTGTGATAGGCCATACTTTATCTTTTTTGCTGTCGATTACGATATTACCAGAACGATCGATATAGCCACGTTTTGCACCATCATAGGCAAAACCACCTACGTGATAATGTTGACCACCTAAAAGCGCACCTCCAAGGATACCGCCCACGATGAAGCCACCTACAAGACCACCTAAATTAAAGCCACTCACAGAGCGGCGGTATTCAGCCAGACCATTACGGTATCTATATACCTCTTTAGATGGAGCATTAAATAATTCTTTACCAGTACCATCAATCGCTACGATTTTACCTTTAGCATTTTTAACAAAAGCACGGTCTTCGCTAAATCCAGTCACGATTTGACGGAATTGTGGAGCAATCACTACTTTATCATCAGTAGTTTTAAAGCCATATTTACCTTTTTCTTTAAACTCTACATAAGAATCACTTGCATACTCTTGAGTTGCTTCTTGTTTTACACGTTCTTTTAAAGCTTCCTCTTCAGAGATTTCTACACCCTTAGGCGTAACCCAAGTGTCTGTTTTCTTATCTACTTGAGCTAACACATTGCCCGTTTTATAATCAACATCTTTAATTTCTTTATACTTAGGCTCAATGGCAACGGTACCGTCTGGACGGATAACACCCCATTTACCACCTTGTTTCATAGCTGCTAATACACCATGTTCAAGGACTTCGTCATTTTTGAAAGTAGTGCCTTTACCAGATTTTAAAGATTTAGGTGCATTGCGATAAGGATTTAATGCACTCGCCACATCAGCTGCTATATAGCCAGAAAGTGCACTACGCTCTTCAATTTTTTGAGGAGTCATAACACCTACACTAGCTTTTGTGCTTTTAGTGGAGCTAGAGCTCTCTGTACGCACAGTAGAAGTTGATGTAGTCGTTGTATGTTGCTCACGAGTTACACGTGTACTAGTAGATGTTGGTGTATCGTGATTTGTTACCGTTGTGCTACTAGTAGATGTTGTAGTAGATGCCGCAAAAGTTGTTGTAGACATAGCCGCTAACACACATGCGACTAATACAGATTTCTTGTTAATATTCATAAACCTCTCCTTTTATAGAATAAGCTATAACCATACAGTCATTAACATACATATATAGTTCATAAAATATACTGTTATAACTAAACACACGGTTTTACAGTAAAAAAAGTTCACACATAAATAATGTATAAAATTTAATAATTCAAATTATACTATATGGACCTTCATAAAAACAACGAATTATGAAAAATTCTTCATTTTTATTTTATTTGTTATAATAATACGTATGAAAACAGCAACAATAATCGACTTAATTGTAGATTCTGATGTACACACACAATCTATAAATCATATTATAAAACAACAGCATATCTCCCAGCGCATGAGACGACGTTTACGAAGTGATGGCATCATAACAATTAATGGTAAACCTGCTACCTGGAATACGCTCATTCACGGTGGCGATCATCTCATTATGAAGTTAACACCAGAGCAAGAGTTTAGTTTAAGCCCTATGGAACTAGATATCATATATGAGGACGAATATATTTTAGTCATTAATAAGGCGGCTGGTATTCTTATGCACCCTACTTCTACCGTACGAGATCATACGCTAGCAAATGGTGTACTTCATTACTACCAAGAAACAAATCAGCATTATGATTTCCATCCCGTACACCGATTAGATAAGGATACCTCAGGTATTGTCATCATTGCTAAAACATCAGTGGTCCAACATGCTTTTGATAAAAAACACACCTATTTTTACAAAAGCTACGACGCCATTGTAGAAGGACATCTCCCGTCTGTGCCTATAAGCATTAACTGGCCTATAGGTCGTAAACCAGGCAGTATCATTGAGCGTTGTTGTACAGACCAAGGAAAGCCGGCTCGCACAGATATAACAGTGATTAGTAAAAATACAAGCAAAATTAACTATAGTAAAAACAACTCTGATAATTTGATTAATAATAGTAATATATGTCCAACTGACAACTCTCTAATAGATCATAATCACTTTACTCATGTGCAATGCTTATTACACACAGGGCGCACTCATCAGATTCGAGTTCATTTATCTCAACTAGGGTATCCACTAGCTGGTGATGACTTATACGGTGGTCATCTAGAATTTATTCAACGCCAAGCACTGCATGCATCGCACGTAAGCTTTTACCATCCCATAACAAATGAATGGATCGAACTGCATGCAGAGATGCCAGAGGATATGAATGTATTGCTGAACGATTGAGCTGATATAACACCACTAAATAAATGCTAACACACAGAAATAACCCACATGGGTCACAAAATAAGACGAAATTTATGCATAAGTTATACAAAAAATATTGGCCCTTTATAGTGTTTCTTGATATACTTAACTTGAATTGATATATGATTGCAATAACAGAAATGCATCTAGTTCTTACAAACTAGAAATATTAGCAGTCACGGTATTAATAACATGATATAACAGGCCCTATGGCCAAGGAGGACAACATGCCATTAGTTACTACTACAGAAATGTTCAAAAAAGCCTATGAAGGCGGCTATGCTGTTGGCGCTTTCAATGTAAACAACATGGAAATCGTACAAGGTATTGTAGATGCAGCAAAAGAGGAACAATCTCCTCTTATCTTGCAAGTATCTGCAGGCGCACGTAAATATGCTAAACATATTTACCTTGTAAAACTTGTGGAAGCCGCTCTTGAAGACAGCAATCTACCAATCGCTCTTCACCTTGACCACGGCGATTCCTTCGAAATTTGTAAAGACTGTGTAGATGGTGGTTTTACATCTGTTATGATTGATGCATCTCATCATGATTTCGATGAAAACGTAAAAATCACAAAACAAGTTGTTGAATATGCTCACGCTCACGGCGTTGTAGTAGAAGCAGAATTGGGCCGTTTAGCAGGCGTTGAAGATGATGTAAATGTATCTGATGCAGATGCTCGCTTCACTGATCCTGAACAAGCTGCTGAATTTGTCCATCTCACAGGTGTAGACTCCTTAGCAATCGCTATTGGTACTAGCCACGGTGCATACAAATTCAAAGGCAACCCTTACCTGGATTTCGATCGTTTGAAAAAAGTGGGCGAATTATTGCCTAACTTCCCAATCGTATTGCATGGGGCATCCTCCGTATTGCCTGAATTCGTAGCAAAATGTAATGAATTTGGTGGCAACATCCCTGGTGCACAAGGCGTACCTGAAGAAATGCTTCGCAAAGCAGCTCAAATGGCGGTTTGCAAAATCAATATTGATACAGACCTTCGCCTTGCTATGACTGCATCTGTACGTGAATACTTGGCTCAAAACCCATCTGAGTTTGACCCACGCAAATATTTAGGACCTGCTCGTGATGCTATTAAAGGCATGGTAGCTCACAAAATTAAAAATGTATTAGGTTCTTCTAACAAACTATAATCAATGGCTAGTGGATTTTTAAAAGGAACCTTAATTTTAACAATTGCCGGTTTCGTAGTGAAAGCCATCGGTAGTATCAACTGGATTCTTCTATCTCGCATCTTAGGTGGTGAAGGCATCGGTATCTATCAGATGGCCTTTCCTATCTATTTGTTACTATTACAAATTTCGAGCGCAGGTGTGCCGATTGCCATCTCTATTTTGACGGCAGAACGATTAGCCTTACACGACTTTGGTGGTGCTAAGAGAGTATTCAATATTTCTTTTACAATGTTGACTATAACAGGTTTTATCGCCAGTCTTGCCATGTACTTTGGTGCAGATTGGTTAATCTCTAGTGGTCTCATTGCTGAAAGCCGTGCCTACTACTCTATCATCGCGCTCGCTCCGGCAGTATTCTTTGTAACATGGATTTCCTGTTTCCGCGGGTATATCCAAGGCTATGAAATGATGACGCCCACAGCGATTAGCCAAATTGTAGAACAATTGCTACGGGTTATCGTTATGCTCGGTGCTGCTGCTATTTTATTACCTTACGGTTTACCAGCCGCAGCAGGTGGTGCTAGCTTGGGTGCAGGTGTAGGTGCTTTTGGAGCCTTCCTGGTGCTGTTGTATTATTACTACAAATTACCTAAAGCTAGTAGTACTGGTGAAAGCTATGATGGCCCTCGTGAATCAGCTAAAGAAATTTTGTCACGACTCTTAACATTGTCCATACCAATTTCCTTAGCAAGTATCATGTTACCGTTGACGGCAAATCTCGACTTACTTATCGTACCACGTCGCTTATTAGATGCTGGGTTCCCAATGAACGAAGTAACAGAACTCTTCGGTTACCTTACTGGGATGGCGGTACCGCTTATCAACTTGGCTACCATCATTACCGCAGCCCTTGCGACAAGCATTGTACCAGCTATCTCTCATGCCTTTGCAAAACGCGATCATCAAGGTATATATGATCGCACTGCTGGCTCTATGCGTTTAACATTTATGGCAACCGTACCATTTACAGTGCTATTATATGTACTTGCTGCCCCAACTGTTACACTGATTTACAATGCGCCTAAGGCAGAACTAGCAACGCAAATCACGGCATTCTCTATATTCTTCCTAGGTGTACATCAAGTAACAACAGGTATTCTACAAGGTCTCAACAGACCACGTATTCCAGTCATAAATATGGGGATTTCCCTCATAATCAAGGTCATCCTTAACTGGACACTGACGGCTATTCCTTGGCTAGGCATCGGCGGTGCCGCCTGGGCAACCGTTGCTGATATTGGCTTCGCCGCATTACTTAACTTGATTTACATCAAAAAATACACAGGCTACTTCCTAGATATTTCCTTACTATGGAAAAATGTGGTCAGTGCCGGTGTTATGGGTATCCTCATCTTCTTGAGTTACCACTATTTAACAGATATCTTACCAATGTGGGCTAACTTTATACTCACTGGTATCGAAGGCTTATTGCTCTACGTTATTATCATGGTTCTTCTAAAAGGACTTAATAAAAATGATGGCGCAAGCATGCCACTCATTGGTAGATTTTTTAGATAAGCTGTATATACTTACATAAAAATAGGTTCCTAATAGTCACCTATATGACCATTAGGAACCTATTTTTTATTTACTTATTTTAATCTTTTTCTTATTTTAAGCTTGTATACCTATCATTGTTAAAATTTCCATTATGATTGGAATTACTACAACAAATAATATGGTACTAATCATAACTAGACCTGTAGCAAATGGCAAATCAGATTTTGATTCATTAGCTACAATTGGTAATACAGCAATGACTGGTCCTGCTGATTGTACAACAAAGATAATGATTGCGATTGGCTCTAATACAATGCCTGCTCCATATTGTAAGACCGTAATCAGACAGAACATGATAATCGGAGAAATGACAAATCGTCCTACAATTCCACCGATGGAGTCTTTATTTAAACGCATGCTTTTTAAGCCCGCATCATGAAGTACAATACCTATATAAATCAAGGATAATGGGGTTACCATATCGCCTAAGTAATTCAAGGTAGTATGCAAAATTGGAAGTAAAGGAATTTCAAAAAACAAGAAGATTAAGGCCACAAAAAAACCTATCAATGGTGGTGGTAATAACTTCTTCCAATCAAATTTAGGTTTCTTGCTTTTACCTTCAGTAGATTCTGAACTATTATTTATACTATCAATCTTATTGGAGCCATTATTAAAATTTACTTCAGAATTTGGCAGTGGATCTAGTTCTATAAGGAATACCCCCACCATCCATACGGAAATAGTGTTACCGATGTAATATAACAGAAAATACGGCAGCGCATCTTGACCAAAGAGTGCAATTTGCACTGGTAACCCAATAAACAAGCAGTTATCATTTACTACCATATTGATAAAAATACCACGTCGTCCTTTAGGAACTTTCAACATTTTCATCATGATAAACGCTACGATATATGCGATAACATATGTTAGGACAACCACTAACATGCCATATCGTAAATTCCAAATATCTGAAGTATGTAAGTGATGCAATACAGATACAAATACTCCCGCTGGTAATGCAACCGACATGATAAATCGCGATAAGTTACCGCTAAAAGTGGGGTTAAACATGCCCCGCCCTTTTAATATATATCCTAACAAAATAAGTAGTACAATAGGTATGATACTTTGTAAGGATGTTAGAAAAACCATAGTAAACCTCCCGCACAGTTCATTCGTAGTCTATCATACCATGTTTCGCAATAAACAGATACAACTATATCTGGAAAGAAAATATAGTAAAATGTATCAACTTTAACATATTTTCTCTATTATAAGTCTTATAATTATATCTATTAGTAGTGTTTTTATCCATAAAAATCTGATACACTAACATCAGGTTGTACAGATTTTTACACATATGAGGTGATATTATGACGAAACCATTCATTGGCATATCTGGCAATATCTTACGAGATAATGGTGGACCTTACGTAGATTTATTACGTTCTTACGTAAACCAAGATTATCCTCGTTCTATTGAGGAGACTGGTGGCATTCCTATTATAATTCCATTTACCGAAAATCTTGATGTAGCTCGCGAAACGGTAGCAAGGCTTGACGGCTTGCTATTATCCGGCGGTCATGATGTATACCCTCTTCACTATGGAGAAGAACCTTTGCAAGGTCTTGGTGATGTATTTCCGGAGCGCGATCAATTCGATTTTGCTTTAATCAAAGCAGCAGAAGAAAAACAAATTCCCATCTTTTGTATCTGTCGTGGTTTACAAATCTTAAATGTATATCGTGGCGGCTCTTTATTCCAAGATTTAAAATATGATCAAAACTGTACAATAAAACACTCTCAGAATCAAACACCTTCTCTTGGCACCCATACTGTAGAAATTGATTCCAAATCAAAACTAGCTAGTGCTATAGGTTGCAATACTTGGATTACGAACTCCCATCATCACCAAACAGTTAAAAATGTCGGTAGAGGATTACAAGTTGTAGCAAGAGCTAAGGATGGTACTGTAGAGGGTTTAGAGGATCCATCTTATCCTTGGTTAGTAGCCTGTCAGTTCCACCCAGAAATGATGTCTACAAATGACGATAATGCCAAGCGTTTATTTACTGCATTCGTAAAAGCAGTTCGAGAAAATATAACTAAATAGTAGGAAGATTGTATCATGAAAGAAACAGGAAAATTTGGCTTTTGGAGTATTGTACTCCTAGGCATCAATGGTATTGTAGGAACAGGTATTTTCCTACTACCAAACAAAGCATATTCTATAATTGGTTCCGCTAGCTTAGGCGTCCTATTATTTGACGCCATTATCGCAGGTTGTATCGCCCTTTGCTTTGCAGAGGCAGCCAGCCTATTTACACGTAATGGAGGTCCTTATCTATATGCAAAACATGCATTAGGTGATTTCTGGGCCTTTGAAGTAGGTGTTCTAAAATGGATCGTAACCGTTATTGCATGGGCGGCTATGGCCGTTGGCTTTGCTACAGCATTAGGTGCTGCAGTACCAGCTTTAAGTGGTGATTTTGCAAAGGATGTCATTTCATTTATCTTAATTGTAGGTCTTACGGTTGTAAATATATTTGGTGTTAATGTATCAAAATTCGTTAATAACTTAATTACTATCTCTAAGTTAGTTCCGCTTACCCTATTCATTGCAATTGGTATCTTCTTTATTAATGGTGCTAACTTTACGCCTGTATTCCCACAAGATACCTATGTAGATGGATCATTTGCACAAGCAGCAGTACTTCTATTCTTTGCGTATACAGGATTTGAAGTTATTGCCATTGCTGCAGAAGATATGAAAAATCCAAAAAAGAATTTACCACGTGCTATTATCATGTGTATGCTTCTCGTATCCGTTCTGTATATGGCAATCCTCGCCGTATCTATTGGTGTACTCGGTACTGACTTAGCAAATACCAAGGCTCCAGTACAAGATGCATTCAATGTGATCGTTGGACCTATTGGTATGTATATCGTATTAATAGGTACATTGATCTCTATGGGTGGTATCAACTTTGCCGAAGCTTACTATGCTCCTCGTGTGGCAACATCCATGGCAGAGGATGGTATGTTACCAAGTGCTTTGGCAAAACGTAATCGTTACAATGCACCATATGTAGCAGCTATCGTTACTGCCATTGCTAGTGTTTTACTTGCCTGGTCCGGTTCCTTTACAACACTAGCAGCAATCAGCGCGGTATCTCGTTTTACACAATATCTACCAACGTGTTTAGCTGTCATTATCTTCCGCCGCAAATGGGCTGATAAAGCTCGCTCCTACACAATTCCTGGTGGCTACTTAATTCCTGTCATTGCTATCGGCACATCCCTTTGGATGTTGGCACAAGCACAAACAAACCAATTATTATGGGGGCTAGGCGGCTGTATCGTAATCTTGCCATTCTACTACTCCTACTGGAAAAAGAAAAAAGCTGGTCTCATTAAAGGCCATGACGAAATGTAAATAATACAAAAAACTACCAGTTATTCATAATATCTAGTGGCTTATCCTTCCTTAGTAGAAGGTCTGTTTAAAAGATATATGTTTAATTGGTAGTTTTTGTTTTATCTATTAATCCTAAGTTTTATCTATTAATCCTAATTAGATTAGATATATCAAATGAGTAGTATCGACTAATATAGATCCTCTTCAATAATAGTTTCCTTCGTTAAGTCCTCTTCGATATAACCAACCTCTTCAGTCGCTTCATCTTCATCACGGGTGTCGATATAGATACTGATAAGAGCTAATGCTCCCTCTTCATTGAGGGTAGCAATGGCACTCATAGGGCCGTAGGTTAAGATTAATCCATCCTCTTCATCTCGAATGATATGAGGCACCGCATCAAAGTGTTGATTCATTAATTGATCAAAGTAATCCTCTACATCAAGACCGCTTTCAAGGGTAATGGATTCAGCATCACCTTTTTGGAATACAACGCGCGTGTCTTCATCGATATATTGATAGAAATCATCAATATCTACATTTGCCGTTTCTAACCACATACTAAGGACTGTAATCCAGTCTTTCACAGTGGTTGGTGCAGAAATAAAAGCATATTCGCTTTCATCAGTGCCAAAACGAAGATCATCATACTCAATACTATAATTTTCTTGGCTTGAAACGATACGATCTACAAGGCCTTCATCATTTACGTCTACAAAAATCATGTACACATAGTTATCGTCACTTTCATAAGAAACGGTTAAACCATGACGACCCTCGTGAAATAGCGCATCCTCCTCATACACATCGGTAATATGCATGACCTTGCACGTAACAGGCACATTATCAGCCTTAATAGACTCAGCCATAGAGGACAAAAACTCAATCGTTTCATTTCGATTACGACCGATAATACCTCGACCTGTGGACATGTATTCACAATCCTTAGCCAAAATGTTTTCAATACCATGAATATCTGCGGACTCAAGAATAGATTTTATCAATAAAAGAGCTTGTATTTCAGTCATACTACGCCTCCTATACACTGTACTTATACTCCTTATTATTGTAACACAATTATAGTAACTAATAGGTCTATTCTCTTGATTTTCTACATATTTATCATATACTTAAAAAGTACATATTGATTTAATATCGGAGGCTCCTATGAAATATACGACTATCGTTTTTGACTGCGACGGCACATTGCTCAATACGGCTACAGATTTAGCTAACGCCGTAAATCATGTTCTACGTACACATAACTTCCCGGAAAAATCTCTAGCAGAGATAAAAGCAGCACTCGGTAATGCAGTAACATATTTAATGCGTCAGTGTCTCCCAAGTACAGTAGCTGATCATGAATTAGAGCCATACATTGAGGAATTCAAAGCTTACTATGGTAAGCATTTAAAAGACACAACAGCGCCCTACCCAGACATCCTAGATATGCTAGATGTATTACGTGAAAAGGGCTATAAATTAGCTATCGTATCCAACAAAATCCAAGAAGGTGTAACACCACTCAATAAAGAGTACTTTGGCGACCGCTTACCTGTTGCCATTGGTGAAAGACCTGGCTTACAACGTAAACCAGCACCAGACATGGTACTTCAAGCGTTAAAAGAACTAAGGTCTACACCAGAAGAATCTATTTATGTAGGTGACTCTGAAGTTGACGTAGCTACTGCGAAAAACTCTGGTCTACTCTGTATCGGTGTTACATGGGGCTTTAGAGAAGAATCCCTCCACCAAGAACTAGGCGTAACACATATTGCCCGAAAAGCAGCCGATATTGTAAGCATTGTTGAAAGCTTAACTAAATAATAATTTCCTTTAGGTAAAAGCATATTATAATAGTTTGAAAACTATATAAACTCTTGCGCAACAAAAGAGGTTCCTGATGGTCACAAGTTGACTCATAAGAACCTCTTTTTAATTTACTTTTACTATACCCGTTCAGCTAAATATTACAGACTGACTAAATACATTAGGATACACAAATATGGAAGTCTGATCAAAAACACCTTATTTATAACTAAACTGCGCATCCATAATCATCTGGCGCAACTGCTCAATGCGAACACCATTTGGTAACTTGTCTCTATAAAACTGCAACTTATAATAGTAACGAGTGTCTTCATAATCAGTAACTAATACCATATCCGTCCTATTATGTAATGGCCAGCCATACATAAATTCGGCTAGTAAACTACGCACACCATCATTATCGACCTCTGTTACATCATACTTAATAGGCAATACCATCTTTGCAGTAGGTTCAGGAACCGTTCTATCTTTAACAATTTTTTCAATCTCTTTATCTAAAGAAATACTTGTATTATCGATAGATCTAGCCTTCACATGCATGAAGACACCATCAGAGGTTCTAAAGGCTCTGCCATCTATATCTTTAGTTTCCCCTTTAGTCTCCACAGAGCCCTTCAATACACGGAACTGATACGGACCAAAAAACTTGGTTTCTGTAATAGCATCTAAACCCTCATCATATTGACCATTATGTATATTCGTAACATGTATTAGAGGTCTAATATCGTTAGCGTTTGAAAGCATTGGTGCCGCTAAACACAAACCTAAACTTAGTAATGTAATACAACGTTTCATAAATATCTCCCCCACTAAACACTAATATTAATTGTATTGTAACATAGTTAATTCGTTTTTATGATAGTAATTACAAAACGAAAGAGGTTCCTATTGGTCACCTAGGTGACTATTAGGAACCTCTAATCTATTTACTTTTATTATTCACAACACTATATTGAACTTGAGGCCTCTAAATGGGTCCAGCCTTTGCTAATCTTCTAGAGATTGGCGGTGATCAATATGAGTACATTCAAAGTGTTATCGCTCATGATTTCCTTTGGCATACTTGTGGCGACCATTATCATGGCAGCAAAGTGATTGACCTCTAGCTAAAAGCTAGCTTTCTAATCGTGGTATGAAAAAAGGCCCGACATTGAGAGTCAGACCGTTTCTTCAACATTAAATTCTAGAAGCGAAGTCTGGCGTCGAAACCATTTATGCCTCACTTTTATATAAATTATATCATATCTAAACACAGAAAGGAATCGAATTGTTTCTTTCCTTCTTTTCTTTTATAAAGCCTTATAGTGCATACGATAGTGACTTATATCACCGACAAGATGTCCTTTCAATTGCTATATTTGTAATATATTCCTACTGGGCTGACGGATACGTAGAATTAACTACATGCACAGTAGCACACATCGTGTAATAGCCGACCGTCTGGGCAAGCTTTTGTTCAGATGGTCTTTTTTATTGCCTTCCCGTAACAAATGCTTCTTTATCTATATCTGAATATCTCACCTATATGAAAGGAGTTTTCTTATGAGAAATCGTTGGTTTATTGCATTAGCAGCCATTGGTCTGCACATATCCATTGGTAGCGTATATGCATGGAGCGTACTCACACGTCCTATTATGGCAGATATGGGTTTTACTTTATCGCAAACAACATGGACATTCTCATTAGCCATTTTAATACTCGGACTATCTGCGGGCTTTCTTGGATCCTTTGCAGAAAAAATTGGTCCTAAGAAAAGTGGACTTCTCGCTATGTTATTCTGGGTAACCGGATTATTGGGTACGGCCTATGCACTTAGCATACACAATCTTACCTTACTCTATCTCTTCTACGGCATCATCGGTGGCATTGGACTAGGCATTGGTTATATAACACCAGTTTCTACACTCGTGAAATACTTTCCAAATCGCCCAGGATTTGCTACTGGTTTAGCTATTATGGGTTTTGGGTTTGCTTCTCTCATTGCAGGGCCTCTTATGCAATACCTTGTAGCTCAGGTTGGATTGGTGGATACTTTCATTATCCTCGGTGTAATCTATCTCGTAATTATGAGCGCCTCTTCGCTATATTTGAAAGCACCTCAACCAAAACACCCAACTCGA
Organism: Veillonella parvula; assembly: GCF_040097785.1. Classification (GTDB taxonomy): domain Bacteria; phylum Bacillota; class Negativicutes; order Veillonellales; family Veillonellaceae; genus Veillonella; species Veillonella parvula_D. Next base: position 594,168 of record NZ_JBBNNS010000001.1, read on the forward strand.
ACTACGAAAGATAAATCCACCATGTACGTTCATACCCATGGCATGCTAGCCAATGATGCCATGAAAACTTGGCAATTCGGGGCCCTTTGGTGGGTATTCTTTATTAATATTACCTGTGGTATAGGCCTACTATCCTTAGCCTCCCCTATGGCGCAAGAAGCCATTGGTATGACACCTACAGCAGCTGCATCACTGGTTGGTATCATCGGTATCTTCAATGGCGGTGGGCGCATTGCATGGTCTACTATCTCTGATTACCTTGGGCGAGCACAAACTTACATACTATTCTTTATTATACAAATCATCGCATTCTATTTACTCGCCGAAACAAATAGTGTTTTAACATTCCAAATTTTAATCCTTCTTATTATCACCTGCTATGGCGGCGGCTTCTCCTGTATGCCAGCTTATCTTGCGGATCTCTATGGCATACGCCAGCTTTCTACTATTCACGGCCGTATCCTAACCGCTTGGGGATTAGCAGGTATTGCTGGACCTATGCTCGTATCATACTTTCACGAAGCCGGATATGGCTATACTACAGCCTTATTATGCTTTGCTCTTCTATTCGTATTAAATACAATTATTGCTATAATCTTAAAAATATACGGCAAGCGAGGACTGCATAACTGATACTTACTATTTAATATAAAAAACGGTCTGACATAGAAGTCAGACCGTTTTTTCAATAATCATATATGATTATTAGCAAATCCAATTTAATTTACATTCGTAATGAATACTATTATAGTATCGCCTTAAGATTATTAATAAATCTCTCTTCATTTAGTTGAATTTCGTCCACGAAGTCATAGTAATCATTACACCCCTGAGGTATCTCCAGCCCGAGTTTTATAATACTAATATCATTACGGCCCATAACATTATTTTCATAGGTAGATCCGCTATTTAGCTTTAACTGGAATGACTCCTGATGGTTAATATCAGGATAAAAATAATATCCTTTTTTGGCATCAAATCTGTACATATAGGCTAATACCTGTAGATAATCTTTGTTCTTAATATTTTTTATAGGTTTATACTTTGCATCCGCAATAACCCGTGGCTTATCAACTCTACTAATAAAGTCTGGGTATATTCTTCCCTCATTATTAAACAAATATTGTGCTTCTCTTTGGGATTTATTCATAGGATGGTAAAAAATATCACTAACTAAAATATTTATATATTCTTCCCATAACCAAGCACCATCAAAAAGGATGCCAAAGATTTTCTGACTATTAAAACCAAACTCATGTTTTTGATACCGTAAAATCATTAAACATAATCTTTGTAATGCGGCGTACTCTTTATAATAAGCGTGACGAACGATATTCCTTTCATTACTTTTTATAATGGCTTGTCGATCATAGATTTCATATGTTGGTGTCGCATTAACAATTAGCTTTACTTCATCCTTTATATTAAACAATATATTATGGCCGACTTGGATACCTTTAATAACTTCAATTGTATGCCTTACAAGCTGGATTAGCGAATTATCATATGAAAATAATCTTTCATTATAAGCAATTTTACCTATAAAAGGCGTGTTTTTATTAATATGTCGAGGAATATCGATTATACCTTTTATATTCGAATCATTACTCTTCCTATTAATATACTCTTTATAAAGCCCTTTCCGCATAGCAGCTCTTAAATATTGAGGAAACATGAATAGTAGAAGGTTAAATAACTGTTTGTCTTTATTTGCATCAGTTTCTAAATCTACAATATTAGGTAAGTCGAGTACTCTCTTCAACAAATACTTAAAAAAATAATCGTTTCTATTATTACTAAAGCGAGATTCAATAATTAAACGCTCCGTACCATGGCCTACAACCCCCATAACATTTCCAGTGCGTATAGAATTATTAATAGTTTGTAAAACCAATTGATCTCTTGTCAGATCTTCGGAGTTATTTATATAACGAGGAAAGATAAAAAGTCCCTCATGCTCAAGTTGGTGTAACGTTTTATTCAATATACAGTTAGTAAGATTTTTGCAATTTAACATAATAGAGGAGTTATAAGAAGTATTATCCTTTATTTTCAAAGGTTCCATTGCCATCTCCTATTTTATCCTCTTTATAACCATATGCTTTAGCAAAGGTTGTCATTATTTCAGCTTCATTATATAGACCTTGGATATACTCTTGTAATAATGGCTGTAAATAGTCTTCCCATAATTGATTAAAATCCAATGTTTTTAGTTTTAAAAAGTAAGCTGCACCAATTTGGTAATTTTCATTTAGCCCTTCAACTTCAACGATAGCTTTATTAAGACGTTCCATTCGATTCAGAGCGTCTTCTTTCAAAGTGTCATTTTCTAAACTATCTAAATTTATATTAATGTTAGTTAACCCATCTAACATATCTGTAGTAGAATCAGCTTTAATTTCAATAAATCGGAAACGCCGTCTCATTGCAAAATCAAAACTATCAACAGAGCGATCTATATCATTCATAGTCCCAATAATATAAACATTTTCAGGGATATAGAATTTCTCTTCATTAGAACTCATAGTGGAATATTGAGTAGATATCGCTCCTGCTCTACCACGATAGCCTGGGTCAATAGCAAAGAATAACTCACCAAAGATTTTTGAAATTTCCCCACGATTAATTTCATCAATTATAAAAATATATTTCTTAAGTTTTTCGGATTCTACAGTTGGTTTAATTCGTGCTTTTCTACTTTTTTTAATAGCTTGAAAGATAGCAAAATAATAAGAATATACCTGAACATTAAATGTTTTACCAAAGAATGTTGATATATCTTTAACCTTTTTAAAATCTACTCCAGACTCAAGCATTTTTTTAATGTCAACTATATTAATAGATAGTTTATTTACGATATTATTCTCTGGTATCGTAATATAAATATACTTTCCATCTATACTTGATATATAAAAAGTACTTCCCTTCATAGTCTGAAATTGATCAACCCCAAACTCTACCTCATCTAAAAAGGAAGTAATATCCTCTTGTACTTCGATCTCTTTAGCGATAATTTCAGGTGTTTTTTGGGAGTTCTCATAATTTGCTCTTGCTTTAGCTACAAATTTTTTAAAAATTCCATCTTGTAATTCAAAAAGCATTACCCCCTCATTAATTCTTGGACGTAAGCCTTCAACAAAATCGGAATAATCGTAACTTGGATGAAATTGAACAAACTCAATTTGCTGCTTTTGTTCATCACTAAGCAATTCGTAATTATCATAATAGCCATCACTAATTATATCTGCAGCTATTTGCTTAGCTAAATAGGTTTTTCCTGTGCCAGGAGCGCCTCTAAAAATTATATTTTTAGACTCGATGAGCTTACGTGAATATGGATTTCTATATTCTTTAATTGGTTTTTCCAATTCTTCTTGAACCGTAGCTTCAATTGTGTTCTCTTCACTTTCTATACTATCTTTGTCCCGATAAGTAAGTATAAATTTATCTCCTTCTTGGCCAAAACGCTTTAAACACTCTTGAACAAAAATAATAGTAGAAAATAAGTTCCAACAATAAATGACAAATAATCTACCCTCTCCATAGGAATATTTCATATATTCAATGGAATTGCGATAGCGTTTAAAGGATGCAACACTCGAGTAAATCCCATGCTTTAGTTCACTATCTGGATTATATTTACAGACAGGAAACATTTCTTTTTCTTCTGCAGATAAATTAACAATTTCTTTTTCAAATATTTGAAATGCTAATCTAGGCAAAGTTTGATTCGAGTTTTTTCGTTCGCCTTTATTATAGTTACGTGTGATTATCTCCCCATTACTATTCTCAAATTTCACATCTAACGTTTTGTAATAATCTCCTAAGCCAAGATTATTAATATCGAATCGTGAATCAGTAGATATAACTGTGTTGGCAGTTATTGTAAGTATAAACTTCTCCTTTATAGTATTTTCTGTAGACATAAAATACCTCCCCATAATATAAAGCATATTTTAAAATATATTCTTCATTAAACACTCATTCATTATATTTTCATTTTACTGCAAAGTTACATTAAAATAAATAAGTAACTCTAGTAATATATTAAAATACAACACATCTAATAGTGTTACTAAACGAAAGAGGTTTCTAATAGTCACCTAGGTGACTATTAGGAACCTCTAATCTATTTACTTTTATTATTGACAGCACTATATTGAATTTGAGGCCTCTAAATGGGTCCAATCTTTGCTAATCTTCTAGAGATTGGCGGTGATCAATATGAGTACATTCAAAGTGTTATCACTCATGATTTCCTTTGGCATACTTGTAGCGACCATTATCATGGCAGCAAAGTGATTGACCTCTAGCTGAAAGCTAGCTTTCTAATAGTGGTATGAAAAAAGGCCCGACATAGAAGTCAGACCGTTTCTTCAAATATTTACTTTAGAAGCGAAGTCTGGCGTCGAAACCATTTATGCCTCACTTTGATATAAATTATATCATATTAAAACAAGGAAAGAAATCTAAGGATTTCTTTCCTTATTTTGTTAGTAAGATCACAATTTACTCGCTTATAAATCCTCTAAGGTATAAATAGGTAAGTATCTTTGTGCGAAGGCAAGGTTTTTATTAAGTTCTGCCCATTTAGTAGCATCACCAATAACATAGATATATTCTTTTGCTCTAGTAAAGGCTACATTTACATTATTGGCGTTAACCCATTTAATAGCTCCATTAGCAGCGCCATCGCTTTGACAGCCTAACATATAAATAACGACTTTAGCTTCTTTACCTTGGAAGGTATGAACCGTACCGATATTATCATCTAACCAGTCTTTCTTATTATCCTCTTTAGTCCAATTCACAATATCATTACTAAGGGATTCCATATACTTTTTAAAACCATATGCCACACTGGTAAATGGTGTAATGATAAAAATATCTTTAAATTTGGTATTTCTTGCTCGTAACTTTTGAATCAATTCAAAAGCAATTTGACCTTGTACTTGTATATATCTATCTTTACCAGTAGTAGATTCAATATTACTTGCATCATATGTTATCCAACAGCTCTCTTTGCATAGATCAATAGTCTCTTTAGTATCCAGAGTCTTATTAATCATAAAGCCACCATAGGATAAATCATTAGCTACTGTAAACATAGGATCCTTACAGCGTCTATGAATAACGAGTGGACAACCAACCCAAGATTCAGAACCATCAAGATTTTTGATAATGCCTGCAAATGAATTTTGTGCATCAGCTAAACTTTGTACAGATAACTCTTTAGTCCGATATTTACCAATACCTTCGCCACCAATTTTTTCGACAAACAAATCCTGTACAGTTTGTACCGGTTCAATCTGTTTAGGATCACCAACTACTATTGCCTTTTGCGCACGGAATAATGCCCCTACAAGCATATGAGGTGACGCTTGTCCTGCTTCATCGATAATAATTGTACCTAACGAACTTTCAGATTTACAATTAATCAAAAATCTCTCCACAGCAGCAAAGGTGGAAGAAATAACTGGTACTGCAACCATCAAGGAATTAATTAATGCAGGGAATATGGCATCAAGGTCAAAATTTTTCTGTAAATTTTTCCTATCATTTAATGAGCCCCAATACTGACTAAGTAATTGCATATTTTTTCTGAAAGCATTACTCATAACAACAGCCTTTTGCAATTGTAAAGCATCATATAACAAATGCTCTCTACATTCATTTAAGTAGTTGCACATATATAAGAACGCTGTATGGGCCTCTGCTCGGTCCTCATCAGGTGACATTAAATTTGATACTATATCATCAAAGCAATGTATAGAAGCTTTAGTACTAATTTTTAATGTACCTAAAATATCTTGCTGTGTTTCTTCTATTTTTTGAAGAGTATTATCAAACTCTTTAATATCAGCTAATAAACCATATTTCGTATTGATTATAGATTCACGCTCATTAACCAACTGGTGTAATGCATCTAATTCACCTTTAACATTTTGAAGCTTTGTAGTCTCGTCTTCAATAACTGATAACAATGCAGCATTACTCATGGCTTCTAAAATAGACCAGTTAGTAGCACTCCAAATCTTATCAATAATAGAACGTTTGCTGTTCAACTCTATTAATTTAGACTCAATACTATTTTTACGCTCTATCAACTTCAACAAATTATCATCTAAATCATCATACTTACTTAATTGTTCATTGATTACAAGAACTTCCTCTTTTAATTTATCGATTTTACCCTTTAATTCTTGAATCAAATGAATATTCTCTTCATAGACTGTTACATAAGTAAATAATGCTTTTACAAGATTATGTTGAGCCTGAAACTGTTTCTTGGCACTTTCAAAAGCATCTTGAGCACTAGGCATACGCATAATAGAGGACATATCTGAGGATAATACATCTAATACTGGCATAAATGTGTTTATATTAGACTTCTTACCAAGTCTCGCAGAAATTAAGCCCCATTGTTCATTACTCTCTGCTAAACGATCTGCTAAAAAGGTAAAATATACCTCATTAGATTTAACAAATTGATACTTCTTATCCTTAGCAAAATAAGATAAATCAACCTGTTGATTAGAGGAATCTGGATGAAATAATGTAGACCCATTAGTCCCCTCTTCCACAGAGGAAATATTTGGCAATTCTAATGTAATATTTTCAACGGCCTTATTATTTGATGAAAGCACCAGCATGCCATATAATGCAATATCACTAGGTATATCATAGTAAAAAGAGATCCCATCTCGGCCCACAACCTTTTTGAAGATATCATTTACATGATTACTTTCACAAAACTTAGCAGCACGTTCAACAATATTACTAGCAATGATATCCTTCAATAACGTAGTTTTTCCTGTACCAGGAGGCCCATTAACAGAAAAGACGTCTTTAGGATTCTCCTTAGCAATATTAACAGCAATTTGCTGCATAAAGGATAAGTTAAACTTTGAAGGCCATCTACCATATGGTAATACCTTCGGATTATACCATTTACGCATCTGCTTAGTATCTTTCAACAAATCATAATGCTCAATATCCTGATTAAGACTATTAATATAAGATAATACCTTATCATCATCCTTTAATGTATCAATGTGCCGTAAGACCAACTGTAAATCATCAAGGAAAAAACTAGATTTTAAATCATTAATAGGCATTGTATCAGCTTTAACAAGCTGAATTTCCTCTTCCTTAAAACCACAATAACCATAAATATCACCGGCACGAAACATGGTAACGCCCATAGGATCCAAGATATGCTCTTGTATATACGCATTGATCACACGTGCAGCCTTATCAAGGGATACCTTTTCCTCAGGAAGATTAAAACCATCCTCAATTTCTTTAACAACCTCATCCCATCCATCTAACTTAATATCTTTAAACTCCACATCAGGCTGAAACATCATTTGATAAATCACCCAAATAAAAGGAGCAATTTGTAGACTGCCCTCTTTATAGTATCCATCTGCATCAACGATAAATGATGCACTATACACATTCCCTAAATATGGTTTTTCAGGATATTCAATTTCTAATTTATCAATGAAAGCCTCTAATATTTCAGTCCCTTTAACTACACATAACAGAACAGCATGTTCATCATCTAAAACATATTCCTTTTCATCCTTAAAATATTTAATCTCATCAGTAATAGAGTAATTATAAGGATCATTTGGTAACGGGACTACATACGTAGAAACACGCGAATTTGTTCTTTTCCAATAAGGTTTTATTACAGACTGTTGATAAATAGTAGTTGTATCATTCTCAGTAGTAAATACAAGCTCATTAACATACTTCTTAGGAATTGCTTTATACTTAGGAACCTCTTTCGGTTGCAAACATTCAAGTGAATACCAATACTTTATAATTTGCTTTGCAATATCTTTCATCTATACCTACCCTCTCATTAGACTAATGAAAATATTATACAGGTAGAAGAAAGAGATTTCATGAAAATCAAATAAAAACAGTCCAACCGTAAAGTCAGCCTATTTCTTAAAGATATTACCCCAATAAGAACTTCTTATATTTCTCATTTATTTCATAATTTAATAACTAGTTATAACATAAAATATCAAAAATCCACCAATAAGAAAAGCAATTCCACTAACAACAACAGTTATAATTGTAGTATTACGCCAGATAGTACCATTCTTAATCATTTTATCATTACCATTAGCTTCGTTATAGTATGTTTGTGATATATAGGCAAATAACCAAGAAATAGTTGAAAAAAAGGCACCTATCGAAAAGAAAACTAATCCCCATGCAATCCCTCTAATCCAACGATCAAATTCAGTTCCCAAAATATTTCCTAAAAAAGCTAAGATAGCTATACCAGCTGCACCATTTAATAAAAGTAGTGCCTTTAAGCCGCCACTAGCATATTCTTTAATTAAAGATAATCCAATTTCAGACAGTTTTACCTCTAATTCACTTACCTTTAATCGAAACTCAGTTTCACTCATTTTTTCATATTTTTCATAATTATCAAAATTCTGCATATTTATCTCCTTAAAATTACTTGGGAACAGCGTAAGTTAGATAATATTGCAAAAATAAAAACTGGTGGAGGGACTCCTAAAACGACTAATCTTGAATATTGGAGTGGTGATATACCTTGGATACAATCATCTGATTTAGTTGAAGGTGATGTTGTACATGTTAATATAAAAAAATTTATTGACAATAATGCATTAAAAAATTCAGCTGCAAAATTAATTTCTCGTGATTCAATTGCTTTAGTTACGAGAGTTGGAGTTGGTAAAGTTGCAGTAATAAATCAAGATTTTACTACTAGTCAAGATTTTTTATCTTTGAGTGATTTTGATGGGAATGATATCAAATTTATTGCATATCAATTATTTCGATTAATGCAAGAAAATGCCAAAGTTCTTCAAGGAACATCAATAAAAGGGATTAGTAAAACTGATTTAATCGAACAAAGTATAGCCATACCTAATTCAATAAAAGAGCAGAACTTAATTGCTAGTCTTTTGTCGCAGACAGATAGTATTATTACCCTTCATCAGTAAAAGCCATTTCTATATAATAATTCTCATGCTAATCCAGCCATAGACCGCATCACTAGATCAATATCTCTATTTTCCATTTCTTGAATAATATGTATATATGTTTTTTGTGTTGTTGTCATACTCGCATGCCCAAGTCTTCTTGCGACACTTGCAATCGATACTCCTGCAAAAAGTAATAGTGAAGCATGCGTATGTCGTAACCCATGGATTGATATAACTGGTATTCCTAACTTTTTACAATATCTTTCTAATACACCATTAATTGTGGAATTAAATACACGACCTTTCACAAATATCGGCTTATCTTCAGGTAAGCCTTTAATTAATTCTGAGAACTTTATGATTGTTTGCCAATCAAGCTGTATTTTTCTAACTGATGAGCGATTCTTTGTTGGCAGAAATCCACCATTCCCTTTATAATCCCACGTTTTATCCACAATCAATGATTGATGTGAAAAATCAAAATCCTTTGGCGTTAATGCTAAAGCTTCTGAAAATCGCATCCCAGTTTTAGCTATTATCAATATCAACCAATCCCAGTTAATCTCGGATGTCAATTTCAAATTAACTAACAAGGTATGTAATTCAAACTGATTTAGATATTTAATCTTCTTTATTCTTGGTGATCGACCTTTTATAATGGCCTTCCGCGTCGGATCCCTATCAATAAATCCTTCATCTACTGCATCCAATATAGCCGCTTTAATTTGATGATGAAAGTCCATTGTTGTTTGTCGTTCATGAAACTCTGCATAATCATTTAATAATTGTTGATACGATATTCTGTTTAATTGTGAAAGCTTAAGTTCAGGAACTAATTTTTTTAACCATAATAGAGTTATCTCATATTTTCGCATTGTTACATTACGAATAGCCCCTTCTTTATAAATTCGTATCCATTTTTCGTAATAAATATAAAATAGTTCGGATTTTTCCTCTATTGTCAACATAATTCTACCCCACCATTTACGCTGTTCCCACATAGAAATGGCTCTTGCTGATGAAGGGTAATATTTATATCTATCGTTTCTATAAATTTCCCTATAACGCACTGTTCATCATAATTAGGCATTGATATAGGTATTTCTAACAATGCTTTCAAATTAAGTTTTGATCTTCCACCACCAACAATAAAGGTAGTCATTTTTACAGTTTTTAATGAATAAGATAAAAATTTATTTTCTAGTTTTTCCTTATAACCTGCTATCACATGTGCATGGTTATTTACCCAAATCGCTCCATTTACATATTGAATAGGATAGTCATTTAAATCATTAGCACCATCTTCTGCAATCAAGACAAATTCTCCAGAATGCGTATGTCCTGATACATAATCTTGTATACCATTTGCTCCGTAATACGGTATTTTACCAGGTACCCTATCTGATGCCGTGACTGGTACTCTTAAATTATCAAAACAAGTAGTTACCTCTGACAACTTACGCTGTTCCCAAGAATACAAAAAGAGGTAGAAAAGTCCTATTTGGTCTTTTCTACCTCTTTTCCTTACATTTTGACACCTAATAGGGCTAATTGTTCGGCTATTTCTTTTTCAAGTTGTGCAATTTCTCGGTTATCTTGTTCAATCATACGATTGATTTCATCAAGATTAAGTTCTTCTTCTTCCTCAAATGTGTCTACATATCGAGGAATATTTAGATTATAGTCATTTTCTTTAATTTCTTCGATAGACGCAACATGTGCATATTTATCAACGTCTTGTCTATTTCGGTATGTTTCAATAATTTTAGTAATATTTTTATCACTTAAATTATTTTGATTTTTACCCTTTTCGAACTCATTGCTAGCATCAATAAATAGTACATCGCGTGTCGTACGGTTTTTCTTAAACACAAGAATTGTTGTAGGGATACTTGTGCCATAGAACAAGTTCGCAGGCAAACCAATCACCGCATCAAGGTAATTCTTTTCTATAATAGTTTGGCGAATCTTACCTTCTGCTGCGCCACGGAATAGAACACCATGAGGTAAAACGATTGCCATTGTACCTTCATTGTTTAGGTGATATAAGCTATGTAATATGAAAGCATAATCTGCTTTAGAGGCTGGTGCTAATTTACCATATTCACTAAAGCGTGGATCTTTAAGTTTACTTTCACTATTATCCCATTTCGCAGAATATGGAGGATTCGCAACAACCGCATCAAAGGAACGTGGTCTATCAATCCCATCACGGTCAGGACCATCTGGCCAATCACTTTCAAGAGTATCAGCATTATTCAGTGTCATATTATTATACGTAACATCATGCATCATTAAATTCATACGTGCCAAGTTATAGGTAACTGTATTTAGTTCTTGCCCGTAAAAGCTAACTGCACCTTGACGAGATCCATCAGGCAATTCATTACGAACCGTCAATAGTAGTGAACCAGAACCCATTGTAGGGTCATAGACTGTGAAAGTATCAGATTGAGATTTTATATTGCCAGTAACAATTTTAGCCAAGATTTGACTAACTTCATGTGGTGTATAGAACTCCCCACCTTTTTTACCAGCATTAGCTGCAAACTTACCAATCAAATACTCATAGATCTCACCAAGTATATCTTTACCATTTTCATCTTTATACTCGATTTCATCAATTTTAGTAACAACCGCATTTAAAGTCTTCGTTCTTCCGGCTGTTGTTGATCCAAGTCCAGAGTCACCAAGATTAATGTAGTTAAAAATACCTCTAAAATCTGCTGCAGCCTCTTTATTAATTTCAGCATTCTTATTAAAATTTTCAAATAATCGTTGATAATCACTAGGAATAACTGAGCCATTATGAATACTTTCAGTCAAAGAAGCCCATGTATCCTCAGGATTAATAACATATCCTAACGTACCTGCAATATCAATTAAACAAGCCTCTAAGCCTGCCTCTTCGACAAGTTCCTTATATGCCTCATTAACAGATTTTCCATCTGAAACATCAACCAAGTCATTATTAACTAAGTACTCTTCTTGATGAATCGAAAGATATTTATAGAACAAAAATGGAAGAATGTAATCTTTGAAAGAGCTTGCATCCATTGTGCCACGCAAATCATTGGCAATAGCCCATAATTGGCTTGAAATATTCTGTGCTTTTGATTCTGCCATACAAAATCTCCTTTATTTATACAAACATCTGTTGAAGTAATGCTTTTTTCTGTAATTGTAAGTGATCTAACTTACGCTGATGAAGGGTAATATTTATATCTATCGTTTCTATAAATTTCCCTATAACGCACTGTTCATCATAATTAGGCATTGATATAGGTATTTCTAACAATGCTTTCAAATTAAGTTTTGATCTTCCACCACCAACAATAAAGGTAGTCATTTTTACAGTTTTTAATGAATAAGATAAAAATTTATTTTCTAGTTTTTCCTTATAACCTGCTATCACATGTGCATGGTTATTTACCCAAATCGCTCCATTTACATATTGAATAGGATAGTCATTTAAATCATTAGCACCATCTTCTGCAATCAAGACAAATTCTCCAGAATGCGTATGTCCTGATACATAATCTTGTATACCATTTGCTCCGTAATACGGTATTTTACCAGGTACCCTATCTGATGCCGTGACTGGTACTCTTAAATTATCAAAACAAGTAGTTACCTCTGACAACTTACGCTGTTCCCAAGAATACAAAAAGAGGTAGAAAAGTCCTATTTGGTCTTTTCTACCTCTTTTCCTTACATTTTGACACCTAATAGGGCTAATTGTTCGGCTATTTCTTTTTCAAGTTGTGCAATTTCTCGGTTATCTTGTTCAATCATACGATTGATTTCATCAAGATTAAGTTCTTCTTCTTCCTCAAATGTGTCTACATATCGAGGAATATTTAGATTATAGTCATTTTCTTTAATTTCTTCGATAGACGCAACATGTGCATATTTATCAACGTCTTGTCTATTTCGGTATGTTTCAATAATTTTAGTAATATTTTTATCACTTAAATTATTTTGATTTTTACCCTTTTCGAACTCATTGCTAGCATCAATAAATAGTACATCGCGTGTCGTACGGTTTTTCTTAAACACAAGAATTGTTGTAGGGATACTTGTGCCATAGAACAAGTTCGCAGGCAAACCAATCACCGCATCAAGGTAATTCTTTTCTATAATAGTTTGGCGAATCTTACCTTCTGCTGCGCCACGGAATAGAACACCATGAGGTAAAACGATTGCCATTGTACCTTCATTGTTTAGGTGATATAAGCTATGTAATATGAAAGCATAATCTGCTTTAGAGGCTGGTGCTAATTTACCATATTCACTAAAGCGTGGATCTTTAAGTTTACTTTCACTATTATCCCATTTCGCAGAATATGGAGGATTCGCAACAACCGCATCAAAGGAACGTGGTCTATCAATCCCATCACGGTCAGGACCATCTGGCCAATCACTTTCAAGAGTATCAGCATTATTCAGTGTCATATTATTATACGTAACATCATGCATCATTAAATTCATACGTGCCAAGTTATAGGTAACTGTATTTAGTTCTTGCCCGTAAAAGCTAACTGCACCTTGACGAGATCCATCAGGCAATTCATTACGAACCGTCAATAGTAGTGAACCAGAACCCATTGTAGGGTCATAGACTGTGAAAGTATCAGATTGAGATTTTATATTGCCAGTAACAATTTTAGCCAAGATTTGACTAACTTCATGTGGTGTATAGAACTCCCCACCTTTTTTACCAGCATTAGCTGCAAACTTACCAATCAAATACTCATAGATCTCACCAAGTATATCTTTACCATTTTCATCTTTATACTCGATTTCATCAATTTTAGTAACAACCGCATTTAAAGTCTTCGTTCTTCCGGCTGTTGTTGATCCAAGTCCAGAGTCACCAAGATTAATGTAGTTAAAAATACCTCTAAAATCTGCTGCAGCCTCTTTATTAATTTCAGCATTCTTATTAAAATTTTCAAATAATCGTTGATAATCACTAGGAATAACTGAGCCATTATGAATACTTTCAGTCAAAGAAGCCCATGTATCCTCAGGATTAATAACATATCCTAACGTACCTGCAATATCAATTAAACAAGCCTCTAAGCCTGCCTCTTCGACAAGTTCCTTATATGCCTCATTAACAGATTTTCCATCTGAAACATCAACCAAGTCATTATTAACTAAGTACTCTTCTTGATGAATCGAAAGATATTTATAGAACAAAAATGGAAGAATGTAATCTTTGAAAGAGCTTGCATCCATTGTGCCACGCAAATCATTGGCAATAGCCCATAATTGGCTTGAAATATTCTGTGCTTTTGATTCTGCCATACAAAATCTCCTTTATTTATACAAACATCTGTTGAAGTAATGCTTTTTTCTGTAATTGTAAGTGATCTAACTTACGCTGATGAAGGGTAATAAGTTCTTCAATACTTAGAATTAATTTTGTAATCTTAGTACGTTCAGCTTCTGATGGTATTAATATAGAAATATCAAGAAAATCTTTTTCATGAATTCTCCATTGACCATAAACAACACCTTGCCTAAATCGAATCATCTTAGCAATAAATCTTGGTAATAATGACATTATCCCAATAAATTGACTATCACCAATAGATACACCGTAAAAAATACTATATACAGGTGATATTACAGCTTTACCCGTTTTATTTATTCCTATAGAGCCTGTTTCTAAATTATTAGAGCTATATATAAAATCTCCCAGCTCAGTTCTTTTATATTTTTTCGATTGATCTAATACTAAAAAGCTTCTATCATATCTTTCACCTTTTGGTATTACACCATGCCCTTGAACAAACGACATTAATGGATATTCATTTGTTTCAACTTGTTGCTCATTACGTTCAACTAAAATATCTGATAACTTACGCTGTTCCCAAGCATCAGTAAATCCTGGAAAACGAAGTTCAGGATATCGTTTTCCATTTTTCGGAAAAAGTTTCTGAAGCAACGCTTTTTTCTTTAATTTAAGATTATTTAACTTACGCTGATGAAGGGTAATAGATTTATCAAGCTGATTAAATAGTGTACTAATTAATTCTTCCTCTTTGGGATTTGATGGTACATAACCATTAATATTATCAATAGTAGTTTTAGATAAACTAGGAACCCCTGTTGATTCATCAAACTTTTTCCAAGGCATCAATTGCATTAAATAGTATAAGAATAAAATTGAATGCTTATCTAATGCGGTAAGATAAAATAAAGTGTCTACTGTCCAAAAAGGTGCTTTGAGATATTGCGGCTTATCAATCGTTCCTTTTCTACCAATTCCTATAGCATCTATATTAGATAAAGACTCATTCACACTTAACATATAGCCACCAGTACCATATACAGGTATATCGCCTTGTTCTAGATGTTTATAGTCTTTACCGGAATTAACTTTTAAAATATCTGATAACTTACGCTGTTCCCAATCTTCCGTAAATCCCGGAAATCGCAATTTAGGTACTCTCCGTTTTTCTTTACTCATCATAACCTCGCTTTCCCTTTATCACAACAACACTACCTTTCATTAACATAAGAATCTGCAAATTTATATAAAGCTGCCACAAGTTCATTACCATATTTGATTTTATTAAGACTTACAATATCCGTATCTTGTGCTTTTGCTTGGTATTCCGCACGTGCATCTTTTTTTAATTTACTAATTCTACCAGTACTATCCAAATCCTGTTTGCCAGCCGTATGTCGAGAAAATAGATCTAATATTTCGTCATTACTGATAACATCAATGATTCCCCATTTTAAGCGGAAATCAAAAATATCATCTTTCATAATCATAGTATTTACATCTTCAATGACTTCCAAACTAGTTAACTTTACAGGATATTGAATAGTCTTTCCTTCTGGAGGATACGTACCTTTATAAATTGCATCAGCCGCATTATTAATTTTTTTTGCATATTGGCGATCATCTAAAGCCATTGCAAAGTCATTAATTTTTTCACGATAATCTGCAGCTGCATCCATACGTTTTTCATGAACAGCATTCATTAATGCTTCTATCAATTCAGTGAGATAGTCATAGTTAACACTAATTTGTTTTACATGTATCATGCGTAGTTCAATTTGAGCAACCGGTACATCATGATTTTCAGCAATACGCTCTTTCAAATCATTATACAGAGATGTCGTTAACATTTCTTCTTGTTCAGGTGTCATTCCTAGCAAGGTGACAAGTTCATCTGGATTATCATAGTCAAAACCGATGTCTTCTCCATTAACAACATCCGGATCATATTGTTTTAGCTTTGACATTCCCACGCTATATGTACGCATAAGATTAAACATTTCCTCTTGCTTAGCTTCGCTAGCAGGAACTTCTGTAAAATTATCCGTCATATCTGCAAGGCGGTCTACCACTTGTTTTACCTCTTCAAATTGTTCTTTGAAAGGTTTTGCCAAAACACCAGTATCAACTAAAGCCCTTGTATCAACTAATGTTTCTTGTACATCAGCGGAATGCTTATTAGCATAAATACTTAAGGCTCTATTCATAAACTCTTCGTTCTTAGCTGGCCATCTGTAATTGACTATACGGCCCCACGGCTTACCTTGATTATCGGCAATACGATTTGTTCTAGAATAAGCCTGGATTAGCATTGCATCCTTCAATGTACGGTCTACGTAAAGTGTATTTAGCTGCGGTGCATCAAAACCAGTCAAGAGTTGATCCACAACAATAACAATGTCTAAATATTGCCCATCTTGTGCTGTACGGTTCAAACGTGTGGTTAAATCCTGAGTGTATCCAGATACATCATCAAGTCCAAAACTAGTACCAAACATCTTATTATAGTGTTTCATTGCACGTAATAGACCATCATTTGTAGTTAATTGGTTATCACTATTATTAGTACTCATACTGAAAGTAATACCAACTTTTAACGTAGGTAACTCTTGCGCCTTACGTTCTTGGTTCACTCGATCAAATTCTTCAAAGTACAATAAGGCCATTGGTGTACTAGGTCTATTGCCACCTATATGTGTAGTAAGCATTGCGTTATAAGCACCATCATTAGACCGGTTTCTCCAATTTTTAAAGATATCTTCTACAACCAATTTTACGTGCTCTTCATTATTATCATAGAAGCTTGGTTCTATCATATCATCCATATCATTATCAGTAAGGTTAGCAATCTTTCGTTCAATATCTAACTCATTCCAATCAGGATATTTATCTTTATAGAACTTTGGTAGGTATTCAAGTTTCATTTTGTCTTCCGCAATAGTCGTTTCGAAATCCACTTTAAAACCTAATACATTTTTATCTGCAATGGCTTCCCGAATAGTATACGCATGCAACAACTTACCAAAAACTTCATGTGTTTTAGTACCTTTTCTACCGACCACCTTATCAAACATAGGGGTTCCTGTATAGCCAACCCAAGCAGCACCTTTGAATACCTTTTGTAAATCTTCAAAGCTTTCACCACCGGTAGACCTATGTGCCTCATCGACAATAAATACAAAGTTTTTCTTCGGTACTACAAAGTCTTTACGATTAATGAGGGTATTTAATTTTTGTACAGATGTCACAATGATGCCATACCCTTTTTCATTTAATTTCTTCTTTAATGCCGAAGTATTTTCTGTTCCACCAATGGTATCAAATTGTTTACCATCAATATCAATAGAACCTTCAGGGTCATATGCCTTATAGTTTGCTTCAGTTTGTTTCGTTAACGCTATACGGTCAACTACGAATACAACCTTGTCTACATTTGGCATGCGACTCGCCAACCATGCAGTTTTAAAACTAGTAATCGTTTTACCAGATCCTGTAGTATGCCAAACATAGCCTAATTTATTAATTGGCAAATCAAAATCAGCGCGTTTTAATTCATTTAAAACTGCTTTTGTTGCATATACTTGGTAAGGACGCATAACCTTAAGCATCTGTTTATTCTTAGTCCCATCAAGAATAGTAAACAATGTAGACATTTGATGTGCCATAGGTATGCTAAGGAACATATCTGCAAATGTAGTCCAATTGCGAACAACCTTGTTATCATTAGGATTTTGCCATTCAAAAGCAAAATCTTTATTAAACAAATCGGCCGTAGTATTCGCCATATATTTAATTCGATTAGGAGTCATTGCGACTAGAATTTGAACGGTTGAGAAAATATCACTGTACTGTTTTTCCTGAATATATTGATGCATTTGATTTAATGCTTCATCTACAGAATGTTTTACAGATTTTTCTTCAATTTGAATAATTGGCAAGCCATTAATGAGTAGTGTTGTATCAAAACGACGTTCTGGGCGACCTGCAATTTGTGGTTCTCTCTTAACTTGGCTAACCACTTGATAAACAGTATTACCTGCCCCAATTTGCTTTTGATCAAATACTGTTAAAAATACATGGCGACCATCATCTAGATCGACCTCTACTTGGGATACACCATTAATACCATATAGAAACTGTCCTGCTTGATATGGAGTGTATAGTTCATTAATTACCTTTTGAACTTGTTTAAATTCCGTATCACTTAATGGTTGTGTCAATTGATTTTGATTCAATTGATATAAAATCTTACGGAAATTCTCCCAAAGAGCCTCTGTTGTTTTTATGGTTGGCTCATACTTCCAGAGTTTACTTTTATAAACCTTCATATTTCCATAAGCATCTATTGTATCGCCTATTTGATTAGACTTAGCTGCATTAGTAACAATCCCAGTTGATAATTGCTCAATTAATTTATTTTCAAATTCTAGCTCTGTCATATTAGTTTACTCCCTGTAACATATTAATTGCTTTTCGATATGTATTATCTGCCACACGCTGTTTTAATGCTCTTAGTCGTAATTGTTTAAAATAAATATCCCCCATAATACGTTGTGTTTCAATAGATGGTAATTTTGGTAACTGGATTTCTTTTAATAAGCTAAGACTATAACGTACAACTTGACTACCTTGTAAATTTTGTTTGAACTGCCTTTTAAT
Source organism: Veillonella parvula (assembly GCF_040097785.1). GTDB lineage: Bacteria > Bacillota > Negativicutes > Veillonellales > Veillonellaceae > Veillonella > Veillonella parvula_D. The sequence goes on from NZ_JBBNNS010000001.1 coordinate 613,113, forward strand.
TTTAGAATTCTCATTAATCAAATAAGCCATAAACTTTTTATCAATAGGCGTATTTAACGGCTCCATCCGAACATAGTTTTGAGTAAAAAGATAACCTTCATGATCACTGGTAACGAGGGTAGCAATGCCAGATATTGTACTAAATATTAAATCTCCTGCTTTAAGAGTAGAGCCTTTATATTCTGTACGAATTTGTTTTCTATCACTCATAGATCCAGGTACACCAGTTAAATCTTCATATAATTCGTTCTGTCCATACAAGGTATATAGCACTGCATCTTCACTAGTGCTTTCCTCTAATCGATATTGTGATACCCCTGTATTACTATGAAATATATCTTTAATATACACTATGTCACCTCTTCCTCAAAAATAGTTTTCATTTTATATTTATTTTTGCATGTAAAAAAATTACACTGTATAACTTTTAACTTAAGTATACAGTGTAATCCATACAAAGGCAATAATAAATTTGTAATTTTTAAAAATGCAGAACGGTTTTCTTTAATTCTAAATAATTAACTAAACTATTTTATATTCTTAATATCATAAGTAACCATTTCTTTTGGCATCTTAGCCCCTAGTCCACTTTGGAATGTATTATAGTAGTCCTTATTGTTATTAGTATCCACATATTGCACAATATCACGATAGTCTTTTACCAATAGATTACTATTATTAGATATAATAAAGTGCGTATATACAAATTGTTTGTCATGAGATACTAACATATACAAAGTTGTTTTAGGGCGCTTAATTTGCAAGTATACAGATGGCATAGCATCATTCCATACGGTAGCAAATTGAATTGGTTGTCGCATTGAATATTTATCAGACATAATGATACTTCGTACAACTTTTGGGAATATATTCTCTAGATGCTGCATATCAGTATCTGCTATTGGCATCACCATAATCCCCTCTTTATAATGATCGCTATCATGTATGTACATATACGAATCGCTTTTATCTACCCGTACCATTTTACTTGTTTTTAGTGTTAAAAATGTAAAATCATTAATTTTTAATGTCTTACTTTTAGAAAGGATATCCTTAGCTGGCTCAATAGATGGTAGAACATAGTTTACCAAAGGTGACATTATAATCTCTTTAGTCTTATCTACACCTTGTTTCTCCAATGAATTGAACTGTTTTTTAGGTGTCAAATTGTAACCGATATGATAGGAAATTGTAGGTGTATCCTTCATTGTAAAATTGATACTCCCTACCATCGGCGTCCCCTTAGCATATGTTACATCCCATGTAGCTTTTTCTATAGTAGGATACATAAATTTATCAGCATATAATGAAGGATTAGGCGCTTTATACACTCCAGCTGTTTTCTCTGCAATAGCTTTCATATCATCAATAGTCAACTTGTTATATGGAATCTTACTATCTTCCCAATTATTTCCAGCTGGTTGATGTCGTAATTCATAGGCCATAATCCCATTAGGACTCATAATCATTGCCTGTTTGAAAGCAGAGGTGCCATCTGAAATTTTTTCAGTATTACCATACCTACTTGGATATGGCATAGTAAATTTTATATTTGCCCCATCCTCCTTTAAAATAAATACTGTTGAAGAAAAATTTAACGAATGGTTTAACTCACGATTTGAATAAATTACCTTATCTAAATCTATGTCACCATTACCTACCACAGCTTTGGGCATATAATCTTTTATCTCTGCTTCAACCTCATGTTCCATCTTATGTACATCTAAATCAGTCTTGCGATAATTTTGATATGCCTCCTTTGATATTGTAGGATCCGCACCTGGTATATTAATATCAATCGCATGACTTCCTAACGTAACACAGCTTAAACATAATGCAGCCATCAATATACGTTTCATAATAGACTCTCATCCTTTCACATAATGTCTCTCAAATAGTATATATGTATAGAATATCATATTTTAGTTGACATTTAGTAGTACAATATAAGTATAGAATTAAGGAGATGATACATATGAGATTTACAAAACGTATGCTCGTCATGACCTTTTTAGCCGTGACTGCTGCTGTATCTACGGGATTTGCTTATGATTATGTATGCAATGGATCACAAGCAAATTGCAATACCAATGCTCAGTATAAATGTAATGCAGATACTCAATACAATTGTAATACAAACGCTCAATACAACTGTAATAATAACAATACAGTTTGTAACAATACTAGCCAAAGTTATTGCGGTCCAAACTCTAATACAAGAGGATGCGGCGGATATAGAAGATAATATGATAAGTACACTAAAAGCCTATAGTACTGTATATGTACTATAGGCTTTTATAGAGTTTATAACAAGAATACTATTTAATGCATCAATGTACTGATAAGACACAATTTAAAGCTACACTTGTATTAGGAGTTCATGCGGTTAAAGTATTCAATGGCTTTTGGTGTAAAACCAATATAGGTATTACCAGCTGCGTACGGTCCTAGTTCATATGGTTGGTAAACTAGATCAATGTTCCCCTTACCGCGTAAGCAATAGTTATCGGTTACATATTTTACACTCCATCCATTTGGAATATAGCTCTTTGTATGATTACCTGTATAATAACTTAATACATGGGATCGTAAGCCGTTATCCAATTGTGCTGCATTCGCAATTTTTATATAGTTATATAATGGAATGCGTTGACCTGTTACTTTATTATATACAAGACCTCTTGTATTATACATACCATGAGCAGCTCCGGCGTAGTAATAATAGGTAGTTAGTAGGATTGAAACAACTTGACTATCCTCATAGGTAACCTTATAGTTTTGAGAAACTTGATAAATATGTTGGTTGTAATACATATCCTTTGCTTCGAGTACATAATTTGCAATATCTGTATTAATAACTCTTTGAGCATAAGCATGATCTGTATAAACTAAAGGATACTTTAAATCTAAATTTACATCTGATTGACTGCCTGTAACAACAGTTGCATACGTTGGTACAGTTAACATAACACCTAACATAGAGGTCATACATAGCTTTTTAAAGATTCCCATAATAATGTCTCCTTTTACAAGCACCTTAAATAGGTTTATTACTATGTTAGTTCTACAAGCTATAATAAAACTCCTCTTTTATATTTTACTTTTTTGATAGTTTATTTCACTTTATAAAACAGCTAAAACGATTTAGTATTTTACACTAAAATATAAATGTAGCTATATCATACTTTCACCATACAAAAAGGACCCTCCAAAGAGAGTCCTTAATCTGTATTATTATGCTATTAAGCGTTTTTAGCTACTTCCATAAACTCATTTATCTTATTTCTTATGAAGAGTCATATTTTCAAAAGTTGTACCATAAGCTTCTTTAAAGATATAGTTACCTACAACATATTTAGGATCATGCAAAGCTACATCAACGTATTGTTCTGGAATATTACCGAAATTCCCTAAAGCCACACCTTCATAATTAAAATCTTCCACACTATTTATTGTTAATTTCATACCAGAGCTAGCTTGTTTAGCATATATGAGAAGTGAATAGTCTTGTGCATACTGTGGAGTACGTAATACGCTGGCTACAGAATGGTTTATATCATAACGATAAGTAACTAAAACCTTGTGAATATATGAGTTAGTTCTACGACTATTATTATTTTCAACCTCATATACAACGGCCTGTGCTTCATAAATAAACTCATTCTCTTCTACTCTTTTAATGGAACTTTTATCTACAAAATACGTAATAGCATTTTTTCCTGTAAGAATAGGAACATTGTTCTTATCATTTTTAATTGCTTCCATCGATATAGCTTGGATCTGTAATGGTATTACTATACATACTAACAATAACATAGAAAATAATTTTTTCATTATTTTAATTCCCCTCTTTTAATATTTATCACACACATTCTATGTATAGAATATCATATTATAAAAGTTATTGATAATCTATTACTTTCACCACATAAAAAAGGACCCTCCAAAGAGAGTCCTCAATGTATATGATTATGCTATTAAGCGTTTTTAGCTACTTCAACAAGTTTAGCGAATGCTGCTGCATCGTTAACTGCCAAGTCAGCCAACATTTTACGGTTTACTTCAACGCCTGCTTTAGCTAAACCAGCGATGAAACGACTGTAAGTTGTACCGTTGATGCGAGCCGCTGCGTTGATACGAGCGATCCACAATTGACGGAATTCGCGTTTTTTCGCACGACGGTCACGACGAGCGTAGTACAACGCTTTCATTACTGTTTCGTTAGCTTTTTTGAACAAACGGGAACGTGTACCGCGGTAACCTTTAGCTAATTTTAAAATCTTTTTATGACGTGCATGAGCTGTAACGCCCTTTTTCACTCTTGCCATTGTATATTCCTCCTAAATTACGATGTATCGATCTAATAGTTAACGATTAAGCGTATGGTAAGCATTTAGCTACGCGTTTGTGGTCAGCTTTTGCAACCAATGTAGCTTTACGTAAATTACGTTTACGAGCTGGAGATTTTTTCTCAAGAATGTGGCTTTTGAAAGCTTTCGCACGCTTGAATTCACCAGTACCAGTTACTGCGAAACGTTTAGCCGCTGCGCGACGAGTTTTAATTTTTGGCATAATATAATCCTCCCAATACCTTATTTACTTACTAAAATCATGGTCATGTTACGACCTTCTAATTTAGCTGCTTTTTCAATAGACGCCGTTTCTTTGAGTTCTTCAGCAAAACGTGTCAACACTGCCATGCCTAGTTCTGGATGTGAAAGTTCACGACCGCGGAACATGATGGTTACTTTTACTTTGTTACCTTCAGCCAAGAATTTGGATGCGTTTTTCATTTTTACGTAAAAGTCATGGTCTTCAATATGTGGACGTAATTTGACTTCTTTCAAAGTTACGATTTTTTGTTTCTTTTTCGCTTCTTTCTCGCGTTTTTGTTGTTCATAACGATATTTACCGTAGTTCATAATGCGAGCTACTGGTGGTTTAGCGTTAGGTGCAATTTCCACAAGATCAAGATGCTGTTCTTCAGCCAATGCCAAAGCCTCACGGCCAGACATAATACCGATTTGTTCGTTTTCAGGACCTACGACACGAAGTTCACGAGCACGAATCTCTTCATTAATGCGTGGTGTATCCTTGCTAATAGCGTTCACCTCCAAGAGAATAAAAAAAACGGACGGCAAACACCATCCGAATAGAATTCTCTATATTAACCTCATACTTCTTGGTATTAGGTGAGTGGCGGATGGCCTCTGCTTCATAAATTACTTAATTATAATAACAAATTAGATAGTGAAAGTCAACAACAATCTTAAGTTGCTCTCAGCAATTTATTATTACAACTCTTTCAGTATAACAGAGATTATAAGTTCTGTATATAGGTATACTTACTGACACCTATCCCCCTTTATGTATACAATATTTCTATAATATAATTATTAATCCTATAGAAAAATACGATACAATAATATATATAATATATTCTACCTAGAAAGGTATTATCTAACTACATATTATCTAACTACATATTATCTAACTACATATTATCTAACTGAGTATTATTTAAGTGAGTATTATCTAGCTATGTATTATCTAACTAGATATTATTAAACTGAGTATTATCTAACTAAACATTATCTAACTAAGTATTATACAGTAATAGGTATTACAGAAAATGAAAGGGGTTTTATTATGAGTGTAACAACTAGTTCGCCTCCTCAAAAGGCTCATACAACAGTTCAAAATATTGGCCTTATTCTCGCCTTTATTGTTCTAGGTAGTATTTTATTATTGCCTACACCAGAAACATTATCTACCGGTGGACATCGTATGATCAGTGTCCTCGCCTTTGCAATCATCTTGTGGATGACATCGGCTGTATCCTATCCGGTAAGTGCGACTATGATTACGGCACTCACTGCCTTATTACTAGGATTCTCTCCAAATCCAGAGGCACCCGCAAAAGCTATGGGCACAGCCAATGCCTTAAAGCTGATTATTTCAGGTTATTCTTCCCCTGCGATGATTCTCGTAGGTGCAGCGATGTTTATTTCCGTAGCCATGCGTAAAACAGGTCTCGATCGTCGCATTGCTATGCTCGTATTATCTAGTGTAGGTACAAAGGTAAGCCGTATCTATTTAGGTGTTATTATTACAGGTCTTATTCTCGCCTTCTTTGTACCAAGTGCAACGGCTCGTATCGCTTGTCTGGCTCCAATTATTATCGGTATCGTCGAAAACTTAGGTATTGAACGTAAAAGCCGTGTAGCAGCCCTGCTCATGGTAGGTGCCGTACAAGCAGATACATTTTGGAATATTATGATTCAAACAGCTGCCGCTCAAAACCTTGTAGCTGTTGGGTTTATGCAAGCACAGATGAATACATCTGTAAGTTGGATTGATTGGCTCACAGCAGCTGCACCGTTCTCCATAATTATGGCTATTATTACCTACTTTGTAACGCAAGCTTTTATCAAACCAGAGTTTAAAGAGCTCGTTGGCGGTGATGTACAACTCGCTAAAATGCGTAAAGAAATCGGTCCAATGACATTTGATGAAAAGAAACTATTATGTATCTCCATTGGTTTATTAGCATTGTGGGCCACAGGGGGTAAACTACACTCTATCGATACTACAACAACTACGATTATAGCAATTGCCTTATTCTTCTTCCCTAAAATTGGTATTATGGACTGGAAGTTTGCACAGCCAAATATCGACTGGGGATCGATTGTTATGTTTGGAGCTGGTATAGGACTGGGTTCCGTATTACTTAAAACAAAAGCTGCTACTTGGCTCGCACAGGTATTTGTAAATGCCTTCTCCCTTGAAACAGCAAGCGTGTTCCTTTTGATTGCTATTATGGCTGCCTTCCTGATTTTAATCCATCTTGGATTTGCATCAGCTACAGCTCTCTCTTCTGCCATGATTCCTATCGTAATATCCATCGTTATGGGACATTCCGCAGAAGGACTTAATCCGCTTGGCGTAACAATGCTCATGCAATATGCAATCTGCTTTGGTCTGGTATTACCAGTAAACTCACCACAAGGCATGGTAGCTTATGGTACAGATACATTCGATGTAAAAACATTTATGACTACAGGGATTCCCTTAACCATCATCGGCTATATCATGATGCTCGTATTTGCACTTACATACTGGCACTGGATTGGAATTGCGTAAGTCTAAATATTCTAAATAGACCAAACACTCTAAATAATTCTAATATTTTAAATTAAACATACTATAAAAGGCTCTGTCTTATGACAGAGCCTCTTGATTTTTATATGCCTTTCAATATAAAACGTCTATATTCTTTTCAATGTAAAGCTTTCACAAACAATTATCTATTCTAATTCCTTACCTTTAAGTTCCGGAATCAAGAATACGGTTGCCAATATATCGATTACATAGATAATAGCCAAGAATGCAATTGCCACTTGGTACGAGTACATTGAGATAATCATACCTACTACCATTGGGCTAAAGCCACCTACGGCGCGACCGATGTTAAATAACACGTTTTGAGCCGTTGCGCGAGCACTTGTTGGATAGGCTTCTGCCATTAAGGCACCATACCCACCCATCATACCATTTACAGAGGCCCCTAGAATAGCGCCGGCAAATAGCATAGCTGTTGGATCAGATAGTTGAGAATAAATCAAAATAGATGCCACAGCACATACTTGGAACAAGATAAATGTTGGTTTACGGCCAATTTTATCAGCCAATCGTCCGAATAACCAAATGCCGACCATCATACCACATACAGTAACAGCAGTCCACAAACCAGATTTTGTAAGGGAAAACCCTAATTGCTTACTCAAGAAATTAGGCAACCAAATCATAATACCGTAGTAACCAAAGTTTTGAACAGATGTTAAAATAGCAACACCTATGGAGGTCTTTGTAGTTCTTACATCTTTTACTAATAACTTGAATGAGTTCGTATGGGAATGTTCTTTAGTGTCTTTACTTTGAACAAAGATTTCTGGTTCATGTAATTTCGCACGGAAGATCCAGGCCACAAAGGCAGGAATAATGCCAACCATGAACATACCACGCCATCCAATATAAGGAAGTAATACGGGTGTTAACAGTGCTGCAGCCAATACGCCTAACTGCCAGCCGATGGCAACATAGCTTGTTGCCTTTGCACGATGTTGTGCAGGCCATGCTTCAGCTGCTAAAGCCATACCAATACCGAATTCACCGCCTAGACCGATGCCGGCAATTGTACGATATATGAGAAGATCCCAATATCCTTGTGCAAAAGCACAAAGCCCAGTGAATACAGCAAATAATACAATAGTCCATGTCAACACACGAACACGACCAAACTTATCTGACAAGGTACCAAAGATAAAACCACCGATTACGGCACCTACCAAGGTCCACGTCACAAGTGAACCTGCTTGACCAGTAGTCAAGCCTAAGTCCCCTGAAATCAAGGTTAGCATAAAGCCAAGAATCAAGAGATCAAACCCATCCATGGCATAACCTATAGATGAACCAATAACAGCTTTCCAACCGTATGAATTTACTTCTTTCATAGTCATTTCCTTTCGCTACTCACAGGTAACAATTAAAGAGAATATAATAATAAAATCCCCCTCATATAATCTCACCACTAATAAATTATACAGACTAATCATAATTGTGCAAGATGTGAGGGGGATTTTTATAAATATAAATAGCTAGACAGTAGATAATTAATTACGTTCTTTAATTTCAATCTTAATAGAATTAAAGAATTCTTCAAATGGTACAGAACCTAATTCATCACCACCGTGTTTACGAACGTTAACTGTGCCTTCTTCAACTTCTTTATCACCCACAACAAGCATGTAAGGAACTTTTGCCATTTGCGCTTGGCGGATTTTGTAGCCGATTTTTTCGCTGCGATCGTCTACTTCTACGCGTACATAGTCGCGGTGCATTTGTTTTGCCAATTCCTTAGCATATTCAACATGTTTTTCAGAGATAGGCAAGATTTTAACTTGTACAGGAGCCATCCATGTTGGGAATGCGCCTGCATAGTGTTCAGTTAAGATACCAATGAAACGTTCCATAGAGCCGAAGCATGCACGGTGAATCATGATAGGACGATGTTTTTGACCATCTTCACCAATGTATTCAATTTGGAACCGTTCAGGCAAGTTCATATCCAATTGAATAGTACCACATTGCCATGTACGACCTAAGGAGTCTTCGATATGGTAGTCAAGTTTAGGACCGTAGAATGCGCCGTCGCCAGGGTTGATTACGTATGGAATACCTTTCGCTTCAATAGCATTACGCAATGCTTCTGTCGCTGCTTCCCAAATTGCGTCATCACCCATTGCATTATCAGGTTTAGTGGACAGTTCTACATGATATTTCAAACCGAATTGACTATAGATACGGTCGAACAATTCGATAACTTTCATCAACTCAGTTTGCATTTGATCTGGCAACATGAATACATGAGCATCGTCTTGTGTGAACGCACGTACACGGAATAAGCCGTGTAATGCACCGGACAATTCATGACGGTGAACTAGACCGAGTTCAGCGTAACGCAATGGGAAGTCACGATAGGAATGCATTTCGTTTTGGTAAACCAAGATACCACCTGGGCAGTTCATAGGTTTAATTGCATATTCTTCATCGTCGATGATTGTAGTGTACATATTTTCACGGTAATGATCCCAGTGACCAGAAGTTTCCCACAAATGTTTACTTAAGATGATAGGTGTACGAATTTCTTCATAATCAAAATCATGGTGAACTTCACGCCAGAAGTTTTCTAATTCGTTGCGAAGAGCCATACCTTTTGGTAAGAAGAATGGGAAGCCAGGACCTTCTTCTTTGATAACAAACAAGCCAAGTTCTTTACCAAGTTTACGGTGGTCACGTTTAGCCGCTTCTTCAAGCAAGTGAAGGTATGCATCAAGTTCTTCTTTCTTTTCAAATGCAGTACCGTAAATACGTTGCAACATTTTATTTTTTTCATCGCCGCGCCAGTATGCACCTGCAATGCTTTGTAATTTGAAAGCTTTCACCTTGCCAGTGGATGCCACGTGAGGTCCTGCGCAAAGATCGATGAAATCGCCTTGAGAGTAGCAGGAGATTACAGCATCTTCAGGAAGGTCTTGAATCAATTCTACCTTGTAGTCTTCGTTTTTAGATTTGAAGAACTCGATAGCTTCTTGACGAGGCATAACGGATTTAGTAATCGGTAAATTTTCTTTTACGATGCGGCTCATTTCCTTTTCGATTTTACCTAAATCTTCTGGAGTCAAAGTATGTTCCATATCGATATCATAGTAGAAACCTTTGTCGATAGCGGGTCCAATAGCCAATTTAGCTTCAGGCCATAAACGTTTGACAGCTTGAGCCAAGATATGAGAAGCTGTGTGGCGCAATGTATGTTTACCACCATCTTCTTCGAATGTTAAGAATGCTACTTCAGAACCATCTACAAGTTCTTCGCGAAGGTCTGTTAATTCGCCATTTACGTTTGCAGCTAATACTTTTTTAGCTAAGCTGTTAGATAGTTGTTTTACTGCTTCCCCAAGAGTAGTGCCAGCAGCGTATTCCTTTGCACTACCATCAGGTAAAATGATTTTTACATCTGCCATTTTTCTTTCCTCCAATTTATAAACTAGGATAGCTTTGATTTTTCACTGTCCCCAATAGACCTACTTACCACACAATACATATACAGTGAGTAAATATCTTGAAGAAATTGGGTAATAAAAAAAGACCCTCTATCCCTACAAACAAGGGACGAAGATCATTCGCGGTTCCACCCTAGTTAACTACCTATACGAATATATGTGTATAGTTAATTCACTTCATTAAGCCCGATAACGGTGGCGGCCGTACTTGCCTACTTAGGTTCGACAAATCAGTTTAAAGGGGGTAACTCTAATATATGTGTAAGGCATTTCCAGCATCTGCCTCTCTCTGGTACACAGGGATAAAAGAATCATGTCCTTTGCATCACTTTTACTAGATTATAGTATCATAGAGAATTAAAAAATTCAATACAGTTTAACTGGAAATTTAATAAGAACTATAAATTGTAATTGTTGTTAGAACGATATACTATAAACTTCACCTTTATTTTTCGTATATACATTTATTTTTAAAAGAAAACGGCCCGAGAATGATATGGCCCCCTTTACTAGACAACCAGTGAAAGCGGAACATATCAGAATCTCGAGCCATTTTATATACATTATTTGTAAATTAGCGTTTGAAGTTTGTAGACAACATAGCGCCAATTACTTTTTCCAATTTGCTAGTGGAAAGATCTGGACCTTTGTAAAGTGTTAAGAGTACATCATTAGAATTATCTTGTTTAGATACCATCATAACGCCACTACCGCGAGCACCGTTATCATCGTAATCTTTCGCTACGATAACAAGGTTCAAATAATGATCCTTCATGTATGTGTACACCTTGCTTGTGCGCGCAGAGGAACCAATCATTTTTGCCATGTTCATACCACGGTTAAATACGATTGCATTTGCATTATGAGGATTTGCCGCTAATTGTTGCTTCTCTTCTTCATTTAGAGGCATGAGGTTTACCATGAGGGAGTCACCCATCTTGCCGCGGAACATGGCTGGCATCGTTTCGCGCACGTCATCAGGAATACCTGTGTCAGCAGTCAATTTCAATTCCTTAGGAACGGTCATGTATAAAATGCCCTTGCTATTGCGTCCCACCTCTGTTGTACTGAGGTCTACAGCGCTAAGCATAATGGAATCTTTAATGGTCGCTACTTGATTAGCCAACGGTTTTTCAGGAACGCCACGGCTCGCCAATTGTACATCGCCAGATTTAGTTTTCTTCAATGTTTCCACATTCCAGCTTGCGCCTTTTTTGTCTGCATCGCTAGCTTCTGTGAAAGCATTCGCCCCGTCTTTTGTGCCTACATATACATAGGTTTGAGCCGGGATGATGGTATCTGGTGCACCAGATTTATTGAATGCCGCACCATATACTACATTAGGAATCACAGTAGAGCCAATTTGTAAATTGTTGTTAGTTTGGCTTTCCACATCAAAATTGATATTACCTGTAAACGTCATATCAGGACCGTGGTTGATAACAACCACATCCCCTGCTTGAGGAATAACGACAGGGCCTACAGGGCCCGCCATAGCTACACTTGCCATAGATACTCCAAGGCAAGCTGTTAATAATGTGCGTTTCAAAATAGATTGTTTCATAGATATACTCTCATTTCTCTACAATTTGTATACATTTGATGTAATTGTAAATCTAGTATAATCATAAAATTCCCTCATACGATTTACAATCAAAATTATACTTAACCTTCTATAGTGACATAATCGAATAAGCTACTCAATACTTCAAGCGCCAAGAGCCTTGTAGATGGTGTGCAGCGCAACATACACCGCCCACTCGTATCTACCGAGGTCATAACACCTAAATATTCATAGCCTTCAATGATGCGATTGATGAAATTCGTATGCTTAGGATCAATGTGAAAGTACACATACGCTTCTTCTCCAGAGGTTGCTAAATCAGGTACATCTGGAAATGCACCGATTGATTTACTCGGCTCTAAGGCTGTACCACTCATAAACTATTCATCTTCTTTAGGTTTGCACTCGCGACGCATCATGGAATACGGTTCAAGAGGTGTATCCATATAGATGCGAACTTTCATTTGTGCATGAGGTGCTACATCGATAGGATTTCCATCTTCATCTGTCATTTTTTCGATAACAGTTTCAACGAGTTCTCCTTTTGGCTGGCAGAATTCTACCTTATCACCCACCTTGAAGTTATTACGTTGTTCAAGATCAACGTATTTTTCTTCTTCGTTGTAGCCTATAACTAAACCGATGAAGTCATGGCTTTGGGTATTTGTAGATTTACCATAGTTTTGAGCCGTCTCATCAGGGCGCCCTTCAGCAAAGCCATCTGTATAAGGGCGATGGGAAATCTTTTCTAATTCTGCAATCCATTCTGGACGAACGTACCAATCTTTACCTTCTTTAAGGTATGTATCAATCGCTGTGCGATATACTTTTGCCACTGTGGCACAGTAATGAACAGATTTCATACGGCCTTCGATTTTAAGGCTATCAATACCAGCTTCATATAGATCTGGAATGCGGTGAATTAAACACAAGTCTTTAGAGTTAAAGATATACGTGCCATGTTCATCTTCTTCGATTGGATAATATTCACCAGGTCGATTAGATTCCACAAGAGAATATTTCCATCGACAAGATTGAGAACATTGACCACGGTTAGCATCACGATTGCCTGTCATATAGTTGGACAATAAGCAGCGACCAGAGTAAGAAATACACATAGAACCATGTACGAAGGACTCAATCTCAATATCTACATGATCCTTCATTTCTTTAAGGTCTGCTAAGGATACCTCACGAGCCGCTACAACACGTGTGGCACCAAGTTCTTTCCACATTTGAACTGTATGCCAATTCGTAGTAGAAGCTTGTGTACTTACGTGAAGCTCTAAACCTGGAGCCACGCGCTTAGCAAGGCTAAAAATCCCCATGTCTGCAACGATGATAGCATCAACACCGATGCTTTCAAGAAATTTCAAATAGTCCTCTAAACCTTCAAAGTCCTCGTTGTGAGGAATGATATTACATGTAACATGAATCTTTTTGCCATGTGCATGTACAAATTCTACAGCTTCCTTTAATTCCTCATCGGAGAAATTAGAGTTACCTGCGCGCAAGCCAAAACGTTTGCCTGCGCAATATACGGCATCCGCACCATAGCGGATAGCCATTTTAAGCTTGTCCATATTACCTGCAGGACAAAGCAATTCCATAAAGTGTTCTGCCATTATTTGTTGTGCCCTTTCCACACACTCACACTCATACCATCACCCATTGGGTAAATAGTAGTGTTAAACAATTCTTTATTTTCAACATATGTTAAGTATTCTTGTAACCGTTTTACGATAGTTTTGAACCGTTTTGGTGGTTCCTTATCGCCCCTTACATAGCCTCTAAAGAGTACATTATCTGCAAGAATGACGCCCCCTTCTTTCACATGTGGCAGAATAAGTTCAAGTTGTTTTAAATATTGCCCCTTTGGACCATCTAAAAACACTAGATTATATTCGCCTGTGAGTTCCGTTAAGACTTGAGACGCATCGCCTTTCAGCAATGTAATTTTATCGGCATAATCGGATTGGTTAATATAGTATTTCGCCATTTCGTAACGCACATCATCCAGTTCAATGGATGTAATATGCCCCTCTTCCTCGTCAAGTAGCGGAGCCATCAACAAAGCGGAGTAACCAATGGCGGTGCCCACCTCTAACACAGAGGTGGGCCGGTACAAACCTATTAATTCTTCAAATAGATGAACCTCAGATTCTCGTAAAATCGGCACATCATTAATCATCGCGTAAATACGCTGTTCATTTAAAATATCATTTAATGTCATGAAAGTAGATTAAATCTCCTACATTATCTATTGTTAGTACCACTAGGAACTACCAACGTAGAGCGTTCAGCAGGATTTGCAGGTTCTACCTGAATTTGTGGTACTTGTTGTGCATTAGGAATCACATTTTGCATCGATTCAGGTACAGGTGTCGTCGTTGGTACATACGTATTGTTATTTGTATTATTTCCATAGGATGGAGCAGCTGGCGTAACTTGCGTCGATGATTGATTTTGTGTTGAATCTGGTACAGGATCTGGAATCTCAGCTGCTGGAACTGTAGTCGGTGTGTATTTATAACTAGGTTCTACGTCAACATATTGAGAATCTGCTTCCACTGCTTCTGCAGAACTATAATTATAATTAGGCTCTGTAGTCGCTACTGCTACGTCATAGTTAGGACCAGCTTGTGCAGCTACTTCAGTATTAGCAGAAGAATTTTTTACTGTGTCAGCACCATAAATTTTATTAACCGCTGCTAAATGTTCTTCGTATGATTTAGAGAAGTGATTATGCCCCTCTTTATCTGCTACGAAGTATAAATAATCTGTATTTTCAGAATGTAAAACTGCATCTAGAGCTTTTTTACCAGGATTTGCAATTGGACCTGGTGGTAAACCTTTAGATACATATGTATTATATGGGCTTTGCAATTGTGTATCCCCAATCGTTACATTTTCCTTTGCATAACCAAGTACATAGGAAATAGTCGCATCAGATTGCAATGGAATACCGTGAGCTAGACGCTTTTTGAATACCCCTGCAATAGTTGGGCGGTCTGCATCAAATAAAGACTCTCGTTCAACGATAGACGCCAAGGTTACAAAATCATGGATACTCATATGTTGAGCTTGAATTTGTTTCTTCACAGCTGGGGTAAGGTAACGATTCATTTCGTCAGCCATCATTTGAATAACATCACGAGGCGTAGCACCTACAGGGATTTCATACGTGCTTGGGAACAAGAAGCCTTCTACAGGATATGTAGCAGGTTTTGTGCCTTTCATGTAAGGGTATGGTACATAGGTCTTAGCTTCAGCTAAGAAGTCCTTCGCCTTCATAATTTGATTCTTTTCAAGAACGATAGCAATATCACCAACTGTATATCCTTCTGGAATTGTAATACGAATAGATTCTACATGACCTTCTTGTAATAAGGAAATGAGTTCGCGCACAGTTACCTTATTAGGTATTTGATAATGGCCAGTTTGAAGCTTATCATTGGTGCCACTCAAGTATAACCAGAGCTTAAAGCCCTGAGTTGAGCGAATTAGCCCCCTTTCAAAAAGCATATCTGCAATTTCAGTACCCGTTTGACCTTTTTCTATAACGACTACTTGTGTTCCATCATCTTGAGCAAAGGTATTCGGTACAAAGTACAATGCACCAAGGCCTCCACCAATAATTAATATACCTATAATAACTAGGAGCAAAATATATCTTAAGGCTTTTCTCACGTTGTTGAGTTCCTTTCTGTAACATAACAGTATATCAATTCATTATACCATAAACTCTATATTTCCCCTATATAAAAGGGCAATGATTCCACTTATTCCATTTTATGCAATATATTAATTTTATATATTTGTTATGCCCTTAGCATGAATGAAGTCCCTTCTTTGTACAACAATGATAAGGTATAACAAAATAAAAATAGCGCATTGTCCACTGACAACACGCTAAATTTATGCTAAAGACAATTATTCGTCTTCATCCATGTCTTCATACAATTTTACTAGAGTTTCAAAGTTTTCATCTTCTTCATCCAAAGGTACGTATTCTTCTACGCCTTCTTCATTTGTTTCGATGCGAGCCAAGATCATGTACGTGTCATCTTGACCTTCATGGTCGGCATCTTCATCTTGTACATGTACAAGAACGGCATACTCTTGACCTTCATGGCTCAAGATAACATCTTCTGTGAAGTATTGTTTATTACCATGTTCGTCTTCGAATTCCAAATAATACACTTCACCTTCAAAATTTTGGTCAACCATTGGAAACCCTCCTTAAGGAAAAATACTTATTTATTAAACTGCAAGCGATCTAGATATCCTTGCAAAATTACAACCGCTGCCATTTTATCGATAACGGATTTACGCTTTTTACGGCTCACGTCAGCTGCGATGAGTTGACGTTCAGCCATAACAGTAGATAACCGCTCATCCCAATATGTAACAGGTAAATCGATGACTTCCTTCATTTTTGCAACGAATTCTTCAGTCTTTTCAGCCCGTTCACCTTTTGTACCATTCATATTTTTCGGCATACCTACCACAAGTTCATGTACTTCATATTCAGAAATGAGTTCTTGTAAGCGATTAAAGTCTTTTTCCAGAGATGTTCTACGAATGGTTTCAATACCTTGTGCTGTCATGAGCAGTGCATCGCTACAGGCAATACCAATAGTACGGCTGCCTACATCTAATGACATAATTCTCATTATAATTGTTTAGCCTTTGCGTATTCTTTCAACAATTCTTCAATCAAGTCATCACGCTCTAAACGGCGGATATCGGAACGCGCATTATTATAACTTGTTATATACGCAGGATCTCCAGAGATTAGATACCCTAAGATTTGATTAATTGGATTGTAACCTTTTTCTTGAATAGATTGATAAACACGCGTAAGCACCTCTTCAGCGGTCATCGGTTCATCGTCTACTTTACGGAATAACATGGTTTCATCTGAAACGTTCATCGTATCCCTCCTTTTTATTACATCGGCAGATTTCACTATACAAGTGAAATCTCACCTACTATTATACTTGAATTAAAGCTACAAAGTCAGTAACTTTTTATGCATTATAAAAAATTTCTATAACAGATACAAGTATAATTATAAAATTATATGCCTATTGTAACATAGATTTTAAGGCTTCACCACCAGCTTTTAATGCTTCCATTAATTTAGCTGGCTCTTTGCCACCTGCTTGTGCCATGTCCGGACGGCCACCGCCATTACCTCCAGCTACTTGAGCTGCTGCTTTAACAATATTACCTGCTTTTGCACCTTTAGCAACGACATCTTTAGATACTTTACATACAAAGTTTACCTTATCATCGCCCATAGCAGCGCCTACAAGAACCACACCAGAGCCATTCAATTTATCAAGGCCCATATCAGCTAAATCACGCAATTCATCGATGGAGGACGCCTTTACAGCTGCGGCAACAAATTCAACATCACCTATCACAACTTTACCAGCAACGATGTCAGCTGCACCCGCTGCCGAAACTTCTTTACGAATTTGTTCTAATTCTTTTGCTGTGTCTTTAGCTTCTGTCAACACTTGGTGTAAGCGTTCTTCTATTTGAGGCGCTTTAGTTTTAAGCTCGCTTGCCATGCGTTCAATAGTCAAACGATCTTGTTTTGCTGCATCGAGAGCTGCACGACCTGTAATCGCTTCAATACGACGTACACCAGAACCGATACCAGCTTCAGATGTTAAACGGAAGGAACTAATGAAAGCTGTGTTGCCTACATGAGAACCACCACATAATTCAACGGAGAAGCCAGGAACCTCTACAACGCGAACTACATCGCCATATTTATCACCAAAGAGTGCCATCGCACCTTTCGCTTTTGCTTCTTCCATGGACATTTCAGCGATAGCTAGGTCCGTAGCTTTTAAAATTTCTTCGTTTACAAGTGCTTCAATTTGATCAAGTTCCTCTTGTGTTACAGGGGAAAAATGAGTGAAGTCAAAACGTAAATAATCAGGAGTTACTAGAGAACCAGCTTGGTTAACATGCTCGCCAAGAACCTTTTTCAATGCTGTATGTAACAAGTGTGTTGCTGTATGGTTGCGGGCCATTGCTGCGCGACGATTTGTATCCACTTCAAGCGTTACATCGTCACCTTCAGAAATAGAACCTTCTATAACAGTACCGATATGATATACAGTGCCTTCTGGTAAACGTTTTGTATTATGAACCTCTACCTTACCCATTGGGCCCACGATAAAACCTGTATCACCTAATTGACCTCCCCCTTCAGCATGGAATGGAGTAGTGCGTACGATAACAGTAATTTCATCGCCGTCAGCTGCTGTTTGCAAGCGTTCAGAACCTTTACCAAGCATCAATACGGAGGATGCAGTTTCTGCTTCATCTTCAACAAGTTCTTCATCTTTCAAGAATGTAATGTCTGGTGTTGCTACCTTCGCATCTTCTTTTACACGAGCTTCACGAGCGCGTTCACGTTGTTCTTTCATAGCGGCTTCAAAACCTTCATGGTCGATTGTAAAGCCGCGTTCAGAAGCTATTTCCTCTGTTAATTCCCAAGGGAATCCATATGTATCATATAGTTTAAATACTTCTGTACCAGGAACAACAGTTGCCTTTTCAGCGGCTAATGTATCGATTAAGGAGTTTAATAACTCAAGACCTTGTTCCAAGGTTTGGTTAAAGCGTTCTTCTTCGTTTTGAACCACGCGTTTAACGAAGTCTTGTTTCTCAGCAATAGATGTAATACCAGGGCCAAGAATGTCTACGACTACATCAATAAGTGGTGTTAAGAAGATACCTTCAATACCAAGTAAACGGCCATGACGTACAGCACGGCGTAAAATACGACGTAATACGTAGCCGCGACCTTCGTTGGATGGCAATACGCCATCGGAGATCAATGCAGTGACAGCACGAGCGTGGTCAGCGATAACTTTTAAAGAAACATCTGTATTTGGATCTTCGTTATATGTAACACCAGCGCGTTTTGCAGTGGCTTCGATGATTGGGAAAATCAAATCGGTTTCAAAGTTTGTTTTACAGCCTTGTAATACGGAAGCCAATCGTTCAAGACCGGCGCCTGTATCGATGTTTTTATGTTGTAATGGTTCATAAGATCCATCTGGCATTTTATTGAATTGAGTAAACACTAAGTTCCAAATTTCAAGATAGCGATCGCAATCACAGCCTGGCGCACAATTAGGGTCATCACAACCATGTTCAGGACCTTGATCAAAAAAGATTTCGCTATCTGGACCACATGGGCCTTCGCCAATTTCCCAGAAGTTATCTTCGAGACGCGTGATATGGCTCTCTTCTATACCACAATCATTATGCCATGTATCATATGCCTCTTGGTCATCTGGATATACAGTAACATATAATCTATTTTTATCGAGTTTAATAACCTCAGTTAAAAACTCCCACGCCCAATGAATAGCTTCTTTTTTAAAGTAGTCCCCGAAAGAGAAATTCCCCAACATTTCAAAGAATGTATGATGCCGTGCTGTACGCCCTACGTTTTCAAGGTCACCGGTACGCATACTTTTTTGGCATGTTGTAATACGACGACAAGGAGGTACCAATTTACCTGTAAAGAAAGGCTTCAATGGCGCCATACCTGCCCCGATCAATAACAAAGACGGATCGTTTTCTGGTATAAGAGAAAAACTATCTAATTTTAAATGTCCTTTACTTTCAAAAAACTGCAAGTATGCTTGACGCAGTTCATTACCCTTCATGTGTATATTCCTCCTAAAATTATTTACTCTTTATTATAACTCAAAAACGATATAAAATCTATCCAAAACATTGAGATTATGCGGAATTCACGCACTTTCACACCAATCCAATCAGACCGTGAAATATATAAATTTTAATCCATATTTTTTACAATAAAAGTAAAGGTCAAATTTAGTCAATGCTAGTTAAATCGTAAATAATAAACATAAAAAGAGGTTATACAAATCAACAAAACAAAATTGATTCGTATAGCCTCTTTTATAGCTAGTTATTAAATTAGCGTACAACGCGTTTTGCGCCGATGTAACGTTCACCCCAATAGCCAGTATCAAGATCTGCTACTGCAACACCACGACTGGAAGTGGCGCTAATGAACTTGCCATCGCCAATATAAATGCCAGAGTGAGATGGACCTGGTTCATATGTTTCGAAGAATACCAAATCCCCTGCTTTCAAGTTCGCACGAGAAACTTCAACACCTACGTTATACTGTTCATCTGCCAAACGTGGTAAGGAAATACCTTGTTTTTCAAATACATATTTAACATAACCAGAGCAGTCAAAGCCACTTGGAGTAGTACCGCCAAATACATAGGGTACACCGCGGTATTTGTCAGCTTCTGCCAAGATTGCGTGAATGCTGCTAGGTGTTTCATTTTTCGTAATATTGTTTAATTTAACGTTCTTGCCATTAATGGATTGACCAGCAATACGACGGGATGTCGCATTACTGTTTGTAAAAGCGGATTTCGTTGCTACTGCTTTAGTCGCTGCATTTTGAGTCAATACTGCCTTCGTAGAACGAGGAGCACCCATCAATGCGTTATACGTAGCAGGACCTACGATACCATCCACTGGAAGGCCACGATCTTGTTGGAACAAACGAACTGCCCACTTCGTTTCCTTACCATATACACCATTTTTATCTGTAGCATTATAGCCGTGTTTAATTAGTTGTTGTTGAACCGCTGTAACACTTTTGCCCTTATCACCATATTGTAATGTTGTTGCGCCAACCATGGCTGTTGTGGCACACACAAAAGTTAATGTTAATGCCGTTATTTTAACCTTACTATATTTTGACTTCATATGCTTCCTTTCCAAAAAACTTTTAAAGTAAGTTATTTATTCAAAATATACTAACCGTCTATTTATTTGCATTCACAAATACAGCTAGTCTTCTTTGCTCTTGTTGGTATAAGCCTCTGGTGCCATAAAAACATCTGCACTGCTTGGTCCGAGTAACGGAGCCTCTTCATGCTCTTCAAAATTTATAGCTGACTTAACCCAATACAAAGGCCGTTGCTTCACCTCTTCAAAAATACGACCTACATACTCGCCAATAATCCCCAGTCCGACGAGTTGAATTCCACCAATAAACAAGATTGATACGCCCAAGGTTGTCCACCCATTCAAAGCTTGTCCTGTAAGATATACATACAAAAGATGTAAGATGAGCAAAAAACTCATTCCACCACAAAGTACACCTACATACAAGGCCGCCCGTAAAGGCACCCTTGAAAAAGCGGTTACACCATCGAGAGCAAATCGAATCATTTTACGCACACTAAACTTTGAGACACCTGCAAATCGAGGTGGTGCCACAAAGTGCAACTCTGCTTGTCTATACCCTAAGGCGCCGACAATACCGCGCAAAAATCGACCATGTTCTCTAAATCGTTTCAACGTGCCCAATGCTTTACTATTCATGAGACGGAAATCTGACCCACCTTCAACAATAGGAACATCGGCCATTTTGTTCATTAGTTTGTAATAATACTTAGACGTGAAAGATTTAGCCCAACTAGCGTCATCAGTTGAATCGCGAATGGTACGCACCACATCATACCCTGATTCCCACAATCGAACTAGTTCAGGAATCAATGCAGGTGGATGCTGCATATCACCGTCCATTGTAATGACTGCATCGCCATGAGCATAATCAAGTCCACATGTAAGTGCCGTTTGATGCCCAAAGTTACGAGCCAGCAATAACACTTTAACATGTTTGTCATTGAATGCAATTTCACGCAGTATCATAGCTGACGAATCACTAGATCCATCATCCACGAAGATTAGTTCATAATCATATGTGAGACCTGACATAACATCAGTTACAGCTTTATAAAAGTTCGCTATATTTTCCTCTTCGTTATATACAGGCACTACAATAGAAAGTAACATAAATCCTCCAAAGTATTTTACTCACATATTTTATGTTAATTAGTAAATTAAGGCAAATGCTAAAGGTTAACAATAGGCCTAATAATGTTTATAAAGCCAGTAAATAAGCCACTTCTCTATAAAACACCAATAAAACACTTCATTTATCTTTTATATAACTATAGCAAATTAATATAATATTAATTTATTTGTAAACCTAATTAATAAAGCGATTTATAAAAAATATTTATTTTAATGATATGGAAGTAAATATGATTATTTCTGACTTTATTAACTATTAATCAAAAATTTATATGTATTTTTATCACAAATTTACCGGAAACATCTATTTTCATCTATTTTTCATAAAAAGGAGACCCGTTAAGGGTCTCCTTTACTATAATCCAGCAGCATCAATCCAAGATTGTAAATCTTCCTCCGCCAGTTCCATATCCTCTATATAAGCACCAGCTACAACTGGATACTTAGCGACCTCTACGGTATGTAAAATTGAGTCATCACGACCATTTTTATAAGTCCCAATCCAGATTCCAGAAAATTGTGATTCATACCATTCTACAGGTTGATCAGTTTCATTAAAGTTAATCGTAATATGACCGCGTCCAAGTGTTTCTAATACTTCAACTTGTTCTTCCTCTGTTAAACCCGTTTTTTCAATATAAATCGAATATGTCTCACCAGTTTCACGCAAATTCTTTAGAGCCAAACGCAACTCATTTAAAACGGCGCGAACATTACCATAATTTTCAATCATAAATACTCCTATACAGAGACTATCTTTACATTCTATAAGCTATCTATATACTATATGAAATTTTCACTTTGTGCTTTAGGCTCAGCTACTACGCCCCATTCTCGTAGTACATTCAAAACACGTTTCTTAACCTCAGGCAAGGCGCATTGTACCGGCTCGCTAGGTTCAAAACCGATTTCCAATGATTCCGGCTCTACACCGATAACCACTGCATCTTCTAATGGATCCTCTTGAATAGCACGGATACGTAAAATATCTTGCATTCCTACTTCATGTACAGAAATATGTTCCGTAAAATATTGTTCTAATTCCTTATGAGGAAATTCATATATAGTTCCTGGAGCATCTCCGCCATTAATAGCGTCTACAAGAAGGATTTTCTTCATACCACGCATATACGTAAGTAATTCCATTCCCATAGTGCCACCGTCAATAATGGAAATTGCAGGCGTAAATGTGAAAGACTCTTTCAATTCTTTTACTACATGAACACCTAATCCCTCATCGGTAAGTAAAATATTGCCGACTCCGAGTAGAACAATTTCATTATCTCCATCATCATAAAGGCTATTTAAATCAATACGCGGACCCTCTGAGTCCGCGTATTGTTCCAAGCCACTAATAATATCAGTACTTGTATTAGTCATTTTCTTGTAATTCTCTTTCTCTAGGATCATTAGGATCACTTGGACGATATGTAGTACCAGATGGTTTATCAATACGTTCCCCACGACGACGTTTACCATTAAGGTCTTCAATATCAATTGGATCATGAGCGTAATATTTCATACCTGAAACCATAGCAGATACTTCGCCGGATTCCTCCATAACATCTTCTCGGAATGCCATATACACGTGAACAATAGTAAAGAACAAGAATCCCCACGCAATGTAGTGATGGATAACATGGACCTTGTATTCACCACCAAATAATGTAACCACTGGTGCAAATAAAGTTCCTAGAATACCATTAGGGTTAACCATCGAATACATTGCGAAACCCGTTAAAATTTCAAAGAAGAACATAATGTATACCATCATATACGCAGTTCTAGCTAAGGAATTACGAAGCCAATGATGTTCATGTTTTTGAGGAATCATTAAATAGTGCAATGTTGTTTCTTTAAGACCGTACCAATACCGTTTTTGACGGAATTTAGGTAATAATCTATCCCCTCTGTTCCAAAGAGCGCCTGCAAAACGGAAGATGAAGGAGAACGTTAAGATAACACCTGCAATGAAATGGATACGACGCATAGTTTCCATAGAGAACCAGCCATCAATAGCAAAGGTTGGTTCAGGGTTACCCGTAATCGCAGCAAAGCCTGGATCACCAATATATAGGCCAGTCCAGAACAATGCAGTTACACTGAGTACCATAGTCCAGTGGAATATACGCAACCATAGACTAAATACGACATACGCCTTTTTGTCAGTATGTATTAACATAAGTCCACCACCCTTTATTTACACAATGCATCTGTATTGACGGAAACAATTTTTTCGCCTTTTTTATTGTATAAATGGGTTGCACATGCTAGGCATGGATCAAAGGAGTGAATTACCTTCAAAATTTCAAGTGGTTTATCCGCAATTTTTACATGTGTATCAATCATAGAATCTTCATAGGCACCATGTTCATTAGCTGCAGTTTTAGGGCACGCATTCCATGTAGATGGTACGATACATTGATAATTTGCAGAGCGTCCATCTTTAATATGTATCCAGTGCCCCAAACCACCACGAGGCGCATCTACAAGACCAACACCTTTAGCATCTTTATCCCATGTATTTGGTTCAAACTTAGTCATATCCGCTACTGTAGTATCACCATTTTTAATATTAGATACAAGCTTGTTAAAGAAGTATTGGCTAATATTTGCCGCTACCTGTGCATCAAGGCCACGACATGCTGTACGTCCTACCATAGTAGTCATCCATACATGAGCTGGTACACCCAATACTTGTGATACTGTATCAATTTGACGAACAATCATAGATTCAGCCCAAGTTGGGTCTTTGATTATGCCTTGTTTTACCTTTGTATACACAACAATATATTTTGCTAATGGACCAACCTCTGCAGTTTTCCCTTTGAAAGTTGGAGATTTAATCCAAGAATATTTTTTATCTTCATCAAGGAATTCCCATTTTTCTTTTGTACCAGATTTAGGACCTGTAAATTTAGGATCAGTAACACCTTCAATAGGATGAAGTGTTTTTGTTCCATCTGGATATGTAAACCAGGAATGATCAACCTCTTCACTAAGATATTGAGGATCCATGAAATCTTTACCTTCTAATGGGATGAATGTTGCTTTATCTACACCTAATGCAAAGTTCTCAACAACACCATTGGAACGAACAATACATTTCTTATGATAGTCACCATTAGAAATACCGGTGTACGTATCATCAGGATAATCGCCATAGGACATAACGCGTTTCTTCGCAAGGCCACCACCATCGATCATACCTTTTTCTACATATATTTTACCGATAGCTAATAGATCTGGCACGTAGAAATTATCAACTAAGTCTTTAGTCAATGCAATAGATTGCTCTACAGCAGCAAGGCGTTGCGTATTAATAGGGGCATTCATATCATTCATAGAAATAGAGCATGGCATGCCACCTACAATGTAATGAGGATGAGGGTTTTTGCCACCAAATACAACATGAGGAATTACAATATCCCGTTGACGATCAAGAATGTTCAAATAATGAGATACGGCCATCAAATGAACTTCTGGAGGTAACAAGTTATAATCAGGATGATCCCACCATTGAGCGGAGAAAATCCCCAATTGGCCTGATTCAACTATTTTCTTAACCTTTTGTTGTACAGCCGTAAAGTATGCTGTAGTAGCCTTAGGAAACTCTTTAGGATAGGCTGAGTCTTTTGATGCCGTTTCCGCAGGTGCTAAACCGCTCACATTATAAGTTGCTAATACATCATTTTGTAATTGAGCGGTTTTAGCAGGATCTGCACTAAGAGCTGCTACCGGACTAACCCAATCAAGCGCATGTAAGTGATAGAAATGCACGATATGATCATGCACATCTAGACTACTATGCATGATATTACGTATATAGTTTGCATTTTTAGGAATTGTAATTCCAATTGCATCCTCTACCGCACGTAATGCTGCCAACGCATGTGTTGTAGTACATACACCACAAATCCGTTGTACGAACGCCCAAAGGTCACGAGGATCGCGATCTTTAGCAACAAGTTCGATACCGCGCCAAGCAGTACCAGAAGACAATGCGTCCTCTACTTTACCACTCGCTTCATCAACTTTTATTTCAACCCGTAAATGACCTTCAATACGGGAAATCGGATCTACTACTACGCGTTTCATTAGTGACCTCCTCCATTATTATGTTTCTTTTCATCCCATAAGCCTTGTTCTTTTAAGCGTTTTTCTTCTTTCATATCAAGAATTTTATTACGCGTAAGAGTTGCTGCACCATGAACGATAACCGCTGCAGTGGCACCAACGGCAGCTACTGTACCGATTGTATCAGCAGTTGTGATAGTATTAGCCAATGGAATATCTGGTAATCGTTTGTAGAACACATCATTATCCCAGAAGCCCTTTTCAGAGCAACCAATACAACCGTGACCGGATTGAATTGGATAGGATAAACCATTCCACCAACGTAGATTACCACAAGAATTATATGTTTGAGGTCCACGACAACCTACCTTGTATAGGCACCAACCAGATTTAGATGCATCATCGTCAAATTTTTCAACGAAGAGACCAGAGTCAAAGAAGGCACGACGGTAGCATGTGTCGTGAATACGATTGCCATAAAATTGTTTAGGACGGCCTTGAGAATCAAGAGGTGGAATTTGACCAAATAATGCATAATGCATAATTACACCAGTCATAACCTCCGGAATCGGAGGGCAGCCAGGAACCTTGATAATAGGCTTACCAGATACAACGGAAGATACAGAAACTGTATTTGTTGGATTTGGTTTTGCCGCCTGTATACCGCCCCAAGAAGCACAAGAACCATATTCTATGATTGCTGCAGCTCCTTTAGCTGCTTCTAATAGGGATTCTTTAAATGTACGTCCACCTACTGTGCAATAAACACCATCTTCATCAAGTGGTACGCCACCTTCAACAGCCAAGATATATTTACCGGCTTTTTCTTTGATGATTTTTTCTAAATGTTCCTCTAATGGTGCACCAGACGCTGCCGCCAAAGTATCATCATATTCAAGAGAAATCATGTTCAAAATAACATCAGAAGTAAAGGGAGAGGATGAACGGATAAAAGATTCACTACAACCAGTACATTCATGACCATGCAACCAAATCACCGTAGGTAATTCAGTTGTTTCGGCAGCCTTAACAACGGTGTCTAACATCGTTGGAGGTAGACCTAAAATAGCAGTGAGTGCTACACAGGATTTCATAAATGTGCGTCGACTCAAACGGCGTTCTTGGAAGAGTGTCCACAAACTATTTATACGATTCTTCATGGAATATAGCCTCCTTACAACAACTTTGCGCAATATAATTATATTACTTAATAAACTACAACGTTTATGACAGAAATCATTTTTATGAGCTCACTCTATCAGTTTGACGAAGTTCAACCAGCATGATGACAATCATATTTTTACTATTTTATTATATCACTTAACATTTTTGAAAACTATAAAATTTAACAAAAAAGCTGTATATAAGAAATTAACTTTTCTTATATACAGCCTCATGTTATTTATTTTCTACGAATTCCTAGTTATTAATTAATTAGATAACTTCCTTTATTAGAGACTCAAGCATATCTGCTTTTTTATAACCCACAAGGGAATCAAGCATTTTACCATCTCGGAAGAATACTAAGGATGGAATACCATCAACATCTTCTTTTAACAAAATACCACGAAGATTTTTATCTTCTGCATTAACACTAAAGAATTCTACTTGACCTTTTAAACGCTCTGCTACGTCTTCAATCTCTGGACGCATAACGGTGCAAGGTTCGCACCAACCAGCCCAAAAATCAACAATAGCTAAACCTTTAGCGCCAAGCACTTTCTCATCAAATTCTTGTACACTAGTAATTGCTGTAATTGCCATGAAGTTCTCCTAACAAAGATCTACAATCTTATATACTATCAATTATATGTTAAATATAGAAGCAAGCAATCAATAAGCCGAGTTCTGTTCCACTTGCGCGGTGACGATTATCTTTCTAGGCGTACAGTCGCCTGCACGCTCGAGCGACACAACCCGGAAGGTAGGCGGGACCACCCTTAACCCTTCCCTATTCGGTCTTGCTCCGGATGGGGTTTACCGAGCCAGCCTGTTACCAGACTGCTGGTGAGCTCTTACCTCACCTTTCCACCCTTACCACTTACGTGGCGGTTTCCTTTTCTATGGCACTTTCCCTAAGGTTACCCTCGCCAGACGTTATCTGGCATCCTGCCCTATGGAGCTCGGACTTTCCTCGAGTCTTATAGACTCGCAATCGTCTTTCATACTTGCTTCAATTCAGTTTATCATAGCTAACAATTTGTTGCAAGAAAATGCATCATTACACAAAGAAGAAATCATTTTGTTCTGTAAAAGCTTTCACAGGAACAGTAAGCCTTGTAGAAATTAAATAATCACGCAAACCACACGCTACTATAGACTCAGTTCCAAAATGCCCCCCATCAACTACGAGTAAACCTAATTCCTTAGCCATTTGCGCCTCATGATACTTCACATCACCTGTGATATAGGCATCTACATGTAATCGAGCGGCATCCTTAATAAATTCAGCACCTGCTCCGGAGCATAGTGCAATGGATTGAATCGCTTTTGGCGCAACACCGGCAAAGCGAATATTGGCATCAGGCAAAGCCTCTTGTACCCATTCACGGAAAGAATCTAAGTTTAATGCATTTGGCAAGCGACCTACACGTCCTAGATATTGAGTTGAACTAGTAGGCTCAACTATATTTAAAACCTCATAAGCCACCTCTTCATACGGATGAGCTGATTTCATAGCCGCTACGACTTCGCTTAAATGCATACCATCGACTATAGCATTTACTTGTACCTCAGGAGCCACTGTCAAAGCACCAGCTGTCCCAATGACAGGATGAGAATCTTCATTACCAACAAAGCGCCCTTCACCATGGGTACTGAAACTGCAATATTCGTAATTACCAATTCGACCTGCCCCTGCATCGCCCATCGCCAAACGAACCGCATCAGCCGAGCTTTCAGGTACAAAGGTAGTCACCTTATAGAGCACCTCTTCACCAGTTTTAAAAAAGCCCTTAATATCTATAAGTCCCAATTGCTTCGCCAACATATCATTGAGACCGCCTGGAGCGATATCAAGATTTGTATGAGCACTATATACGGCAATCTTATGTTGAATCAGCTTATTAATCGTACGCCCTTGAGCAGTATCACATGATATCTGTTTTAACCCTTTAAAGATTAATGGGTGATGACTAATAATTAGATTACAATTCTGTTCAATAGCATATTCTACGGCTTCATCTGTTACGTCTAACGTAGTCACTACACCTGTAACAACTGCATTCCGATTACCCAGCATTAAACCTACATTATCCCAAGACTCTGCATAGGAGCGGGGTGCTAGTTGTTCCATTACATTAATAATTTGTTGAACCGTCGTCATAAAATCACTTCCTATCTATTCTATAAAAGATTCCGAAGAAAATTAACTTCCTGCTCTAAATCCTGATATTTATCAATATGACTTAATTTCTCTGTCATATCATCTAATGCACATTGTCGTTGATATATTAAATACTCTATATATTTCATCCAAAGTGGTGGTCTGTCTTGTTCCAATAAAGCCCCTACAGACCACAACAAGGAATCTTCCGGTAACGCTTGATAAACATCTACATATTCAGTCATACCTGTATAAGCTTCTACACAATCATTGCGTACTACTAAAAACGCTGTATAGAGCTTACCAGCATCTTCTACGATGATTTCTAGAACGATAACATATCCCTTTTGAACCATGTATTGACGTAATTCTTTTTGTCCATTCTGTGGTTGGAGTACATAGAACTCTAATGGTTCTGGTCCTGCATCTATAATATCTCGCATTAAGAAGCCACCCATACCACAACAAATGGCACCATTCAACTCACCCTTTTCTGTCATCTTAAGACCATCGCCTAAACGACAATCTACTTTAGCGGCTAATCCACAAGACTCAACATATGCCCTTGCAGACTCTAACGGATCTTTATGCACATCCCCGGCAATGACATATTCAGCACGTTGACGATTGATGAGCTCTACCGCTAAATAGCCGTGATCGGTGCCAATATCTGCAATGGCATGCGCCTTTGGTACGATTGAGAATACCGCTTCTAGGCGGTCCATCATAGGTCTAGGTTCCATAACTTCCTCTACTATCACTAATTATTTATTCTTAATTACTAATTCTTGATTATTTTCTTACTTATTTGTTCTCGTTTATATATCTATAAACACAATACTATTCTGAAATAATCTCTATTATGTTGCCTCAAAATGAGTTACATATAAAAATAACCGCCCTTGAAATCTCAAGGACGGTAGATATCAACATAATGGTGGGCCCACCTGGGATCGAACCAGGGACCGACCGGTTATGAGCCGGTTGCTCTACCCCTGAGCTATAGGCCCTCAGTTAGTTTCTAGCTTATTAATTATACCGAATAGACTATCATTTAGTCAAGGTAACTCAAACGCTAAGACTGTTTCATTAGCATAAAACGGTGAATCATATGATCTTCGTTAAATACGCCTTTAGTAGTTAGTGTAGTCGTTTGGCTATCTGTAGATTTAATGCCTCTTGCACTCATGCAGCTGTGGGACGATGTAATGTGCACAATAACATCATTAGACCCTGTCGCTAAAGAAATTACTTCCGCAATATCTTCACCAATTTTTTCTTGCAATTGTAAACGCTTGCAACACATTTCAGCTATGCGAGGAATCTTAGATAAACCTATGACACGACCTTTTGGTATATACCCAATACTGATACTCATATCATACATCAATGCCATATGATGTTCACAATGAGAGAAGCAAGTAATATCCTTTACTACTACCATTTGATTTGTATCTACAGCGAAGGTTTTACCATACATTTCTGCAATTTCAGCATTTGTATACTGAATGCCTTCATATACCTCTTCCATCATTTGAGCTACCCGTTTCGGTGTTTCTAACAAACCGTCCCGATTAGGATCCTCACCTAGTGCTTCTAACAACTGATATATAAGCGATTCTATTTTTTTGTATCCATATTTACCCCTTTATATCAAGATTCCATCAGATCCCATATCATACTATGCATAAAAAAAGATACTGACACTACACATCCTAATAATACTATACACCCTTTATATCTGGATCCCAGACAAATTTATGGATTTGCAGTTGAAATCGTACATTTTGCAAATTATATGCTTTCATATAATCGATAATCAATACCGCTTCAATCTGTCCCCATACAGGCGATACATATATTTGAGCCGCTGTAGGATATTGGTCAATTATGCGACGCATACAATCCAAATCTTCTGGAGAACCAACGACAAACTTGATAAGATCTCGTTCTGTAGCCACCTTGAATATGTCTATATTCATAGACTCTTCGGCTAAAGAAGACGGTGTTTTATAATCGTAGGTAAACCACACATTATCTCTATGAAAACTCGGTATAATCGTGCCATTTGTTTCAATATTGAAATCATAAAGGCTATTATTAAGCATCTCTCGTTTATCAAATTTATCTATATCAATAATACAAGTTGAACCAGCTTGACCTGATGTATTATCCTGCATTGTTTCAGCCTTCCGACGATTTAACTCATCGATTAGCTCTACTACAGCGGCTTCTTGCAATAAGGGCTCCCCACCAGTAATAGTAATGCGATGATTACCTAAGCTTTCAATAACATCAGCCACCTCAGCTACAGTCATCTCTGTGAATACACTATCAATGCCGTAACTATAAGTCGTATCGCAATAGGAACAGCGAATATTGCAATCATGAAGACGTAAAAATGTAGTCAGCAAGCCTTGCCGACTACCTTCCCCATCAATAGAGGCAAAAATCTCAATCACGTTCATAAACAGCTGTGTTCCCTTCAGATTCTTGAACCTCTACTTTAAAGCATTTTGGGCCCAATTCATCAGCAATCCATTTTGCCATATTCTCCGCAGTGGGATTAATGTCACCTAGTACATCGTTGATATGGCGATGATCCAAGCGACCATGAATTTTTTCTTTAATAATCGTAAAGTCGATGACCATCCCGTTATGATCTAACTCTTCAGAGCGTGCATGAACTGTAATAATCCAGTTATGCCCATGAAGATTTTGACATTTACTCGGATAATCTAGTTTTAATTGATGAGATGCACTCACCTCTAACCGTTTAGTAACTGTAAACATTATATCTCCTATCTATTACATAAGCTTTCAACTTATATCTATTACATAAGACTTATCGCTATTACATGAAACCCTTGTCTATTACATAAGTCTTATCACAAAATATTTTTTATTGTAAGATATTATTATTTTTTATTATAACACAAAAGGGTTGTAATACAGTGCTATACAACACTGCATTACAACCCTTAAGAGTTTCAAAATATTATAAGAAGTCTTTGATTTTATCACGTTTACCGCGATTGCGCAATTTAGTAAGCGCTTTACCTTCAATCTGACGAATACGTTCTCTTGTTACATTGAAATGTTGACCAACTTCTTCCAATGTACGAGGCTTACCATCCTTCAAACCAAAACGTAAAATCAAGACTTGTTGCTCACGATCAGTCAAGCATGTAAATACATCTTCAATCTGCTCTTGCAATAAAATGTAGCTAGCTGCATCGTCTGGAGCAATTGCATCTTGGTCCTCGATGAAGTCCCCTAAATGGGAATCTTCCTCTTCACCAATCGGAGTTTCCAAGGATACTGGCTCTTGAGCGATTTTCTGAATTTCACGCACCCGCTCTACAGTAATTCCCATACCTTCAGCAATTTCTTCTGGCAATGGCTCACGACCCTTGTCTTGCAACAATTGTCTAGAAATACGAATCAATTTATTAATTGTTTCTACCATATGTACAGGAATACGAATCGTACGAGCTTGGTCTGCAATAGCACGCGTAATTGCTTGACGAATCCACCATGTAGCATACGTAGAAAATTTATAACCTTTAGTATAATCGAATTTATCTACCGCTTTGATTAGACCTAAGTTACCTTCTTGGATTAGATCCAAGAACAACATACCGCGACCTACATAACGTTTTGCGATACTTACAACTAGTCGCAAGTTAGCATCTACCAATTTTTTCTTTGCCTTTTTGCTAAGTTGAATATCTTTATATGTAGCATCCTCTTGAGCACCAGCTTCAATTTGCTTAGCTAATACGATTTCTTCATCAGCTGAAAGCAATGGCACTCGACCAATCTCTTTTAGGTACATTCGTACAGGGTCATCGATATTAACACCAGAATCAACACTTAAATCGATAGCAATTTTTTTCTCGCTAGAAACTTCGTCTTCATCTTCATCCGTTTCAATTGTATGATTATCTGTATCATCAGCATCGATATCTGCCACAATCTCAACATTCAATTTACCCAAAGTCGTATAAATATCATCTAATTGTTCCGCAGTAATTTCCGTCTGCTCATGAAGAGCATCTGAAATCTCGGATTGTGTCAACACACCGCTCTTACGGCCTTTTTCAAGAAGTTGCTCAACAATCTCCTCTATTTGACTTTTTTGTACTTTCTTAGCC
Organism: Veillonella parvula; assembly: GCF_040097785.1. GTDB lineage: Bacteria > Bacillota > Negativicutes > Veillonellales > Veillonellaceae > Veillonella > Veillonella parvula_D. Next base: position 646,770 of record NZ_JBBNNS010000001.1, read on the forward strand.
ACAGCGCTCTCCTTTTTAACCATTAATGATTTACTTAGACCATTCTCTAATTAAATTCTGTATTTCCTGACACTTATGTAATTCGCTAATAAACGTCGAATCTCCTGCTCGTTTTAATTGATCCGCCATAATCGAATGCGCTTTATACTGTTCACGCAATGAATGGAGCCTTATCTTGCGGATTAATGCAGGCACTTGTACCTTATATTCATCGTCACTCATGACGACCAACCTAGAGTAAATATCGTATTCTTGAGAAGATAAAACAGATTGAATTGCAGTTTCATCTAGACGACCTTCGGACTTATACAAGGTGAATAGCTTTTCTATTATACCTCGATATTCAATTTTTTCAAAGTCCTCTAATGGCAAATAGCTCATCATATGTTGTAATACTTCGCCATTTGTGAAAGCTAAGGATAATAATTTTTCCGCATCACCCCTTGGTAAATCCTGTGTTGGCAAAGGTGTCGATGCCGTATCCACTAATTCAATTTGTCCTTTTTTCACATAATCTCTAAAGTATCTAAAAATAGTACTATTATCAAGCCATAATGGCAATGCCAATGTTTTTAAAGCATCATCTCTCTGCGTTTGACTATCTATATTTGCAATATATGGGAAAACATCTGCCATAACAGCCTGCTTTCCTTCTGTATCATTTGTATCGTGTTTAATTAAAGACTCACTTAATAGATAATCAAGAGGCTTAACAGCTTTAGCAACTAACTCCTTAAATGCCTGCCCCCCATGATTACGCACATAATCATCTGGATCTTTGCCGTCTGGCATAGCAAGGACACGCACCTTAAAATCCGTATTTTGCAATAATTCAATAGCTCTAGCAGCCGCCTGACGACCAGCACCATCCATATCATAAGCTAACACGATTTCTTCAGCCTGCCTCATCAAGATATGTCCATGATCTCTTGTATAAGCAGTCCCCAATGATGCGACTACATTAGTAACACCATGATTATGAGCAGATATAACATCCATATAGCCTTCTACAAGAATAGCTTGTTTTTCCTCACGAATAGATTTATAAGCCTTATCAAAAGCAAATAGAAGTTTACCTTTTTCAAAGATTGATGACTCTGGAGAGTTTAAATATTTTGGTGTACTATCATCCATAACACGCCCACCAAAAGCAACTACTCGCCCTTTACCATCCATAATGGGGAACATAATTCTATTTCTGAAGAAGTCATAAAATTGACCCTTTTGATTCTTTCGGACAAGATTCAACTCCAAGAGAATGGAATCATCAATACCACGGTCATGAAAGGCACGATATAACTTATCCCAACCATCAGGAGCAAAACCAAGTTTAAATTGTTCTATGGTTTCTTGTGTGAGCCCCCTCTTTTTCAAATAATCTAATCCCACTTTACCAATAGACGTTTGAGTGAGACAGTTATGGAAAAAGGTGGTTGCTAAATCAGAAGCTTCATACAGTTTTTTACGTCTTTCATCTCTAGCTCTTTGCTCAGGTGAAAGTTTCGCCTCTGGCAATGGAATATTAGCTCGATTAGCTAGCCGTTCTAGGGCTTCTACAAAGGTTAAATGCTCTAATTCCATAAGAAATTTAATAGCATTTCCTGATGCATGGCAACCAAAACAATAATAAAAACCCTTTTCAGGAGCTACGCTAAAGGATGGCGTTTTTTCATTATGAAATGGACAACAACCCCAATAGTTCTTGCCGCGTTTCTTTAAGGCTACATGCTCGGATACAACTGACACGATATCATTAGCATCTTTGATTTGTTCAATCAACTCATTTTCAAAATATCGGCTCATAGCCAACGCCTCCTTCCCCATATATATATTAATTCTATATACAAATAAAAAATCCTCTATTTGTAAAGCATTTTAATCAATTAAATTATAAAAATAATATAAAAAAGCTTGATACGAATCATAGGAATCATCATCTACAATGTAATGTACATGATGATTTCTATACGCCGTATATAGCAATATGTAATTACCGAAACTTTGATAACAATAGGCTGCAATGAAAACATTGCAGCCTATACTTATCGCTTATAGCATATTATTTTGCGTAATCCACAACGCGAGTTTCACGAATAATTACGACCTTAATTTGGCCTGGATATTCAAGTTCTGACTCGATGCGTTTTACGATATTCCGAACAAGTAATGTAGACTCAGCTTCATCAATCTTATCCGGTTTTACTACAACGCGAATCTCACGACCGGCTTGAATAGCAAAACATTTTTCAACGCCTTCGAAGGATTCAGCGATTTCTTCCAATTTAGATAAACGTTTTAAGTAGTTTTCTAATGTTTCTCGACGTGCTCCTGGACGGGCAGCGGAGATAGCATCAGCGGCAGCTACTAATACAGCTTCTACAGTTTGGAACTCTTCATCACCATGATGAGCACCAATACAGTTAATTACTGCTGCACTTTCACGATATTTACGAGCCACATCAACACCGATTTGAACATGAGAACCTTCAAGTTCACGGTCTAATGCTTTACCAATATCATGAATCAAACCACCTCGTTTAGCCAAAGTTACATCACAGCCTAGTTCAGCTGCCATTAAACCTGCTAAATGAGATACTTCAATGGAATGTTTCAATACGTTTTGACCATAACTAGTACGATATTTCAAACGGCCTAAAATCTTAACAATTTCAGGATGTAAGCCGTGAACATCAGCTTCAAATGTCGCTTGTTCACCAGCCTCTTTAATAGTTTGGTCCACCTCTTTACGAGCTTTACCAACCATTTCTTCAATACGAGCTGGATGGATACGACCATCTACAATCAATTTTTCCAGCGCAATACGAGCCACTTCACGACGAATTGGATCGAAGCCGGAAAGAATAACTGCTTCTGGCGTGTCATCGATAATCAAATCAATACCTGTTAATGTTTCGAGTGCACGAATGTTACGGCCCTCACGACCGATAATGCGACCCTTCATTTCATCATTAGGCAATGCCACTACGGATACGGTAGTTTCCGCTACATGGTCAGCTGCACAACGTTGGATTGCAGAGGAGATAATTTCTTTCGCTTTTTTCTCCGCTTCATCCTTAGCTTGCTGCTCCATTTCCTTAACCATAATCGCCGTTTCATGACGGATTTCTTGTTCCACATTCGTTAACAAGATATTTTTTGCTTCTTCGAACGTCATGCCAGAAATACGTTCTAATTCTGCCATTTGTTTTTCATACAAAGCTTCTACCTTTTCACGGCTTTGGGCTAAGTCAGCTTCTTTGCGATGTAAAGCTTCCTCTTTGTGCTCAATATTGTCTAATTTTTTATCCAAAGATTCTTCTTTTTGAAGAATACGACGTTCCATACGTTGAAGTTCAGAACGACGATCTTTATTTTCTCGTTCCACATCAGAACGGAGCTTATGAATTTCTTCTTTCGCTTCTAATAAAGCTTCTTTCTTTTTAGACTCAGCTGTGCGTTCACCATTTGCAATGATGCGTGCAGCCTCTTGCTCAGCTTGATTCAGTTTTCCTTCAGCAATATTTTTTCTTAAAAAATAGCCTACCCCTAGTCCAATCAGTACCATTACCACTGCAATTAGACTATACTCTAAAATTTCTTTCACCTCCTTTTATTTCTCAAAATTGAGCTTTCATGCTCCTTTTTATGCCCTTTATGCATTAAATTATCAATTAGCCATATCATCATATAAATAAATAAGGCTATTATTAATTTTAGACTTCAAAGCCCTTTCTGTCAAGATTTTACAAGCTTAGTAAGGCCTCTCAAAAAGCATAATTTATTCATAAAAATCATTGCATACAACTTGAATTGTGCTTGTTGAGAACCCCCTGTATTTGAGAAAACTGAAAACCTTTACCCGAGGAGTCTTTTCTTCATTGAGAATAGATCCAAACTTTTTCTCTACCACCCGATAAGCAGCTTTTACCTCATCATAAGCAGAAATTTCTTGAGGAATCGCAAGTCCTCGAAGTTTCATTTTTTGCTTAATCATATAAGCACCGTATTTTTGTTCTTTCATCAAATAGGTTAATACTTGCTCCGATAAACGTTCATCATTGATGTAATCATAATCTCTAAGGCGCTCAAGGACCCTCTCAATGATAGGGTCCTCGAATTGTTTACGTCTCATTTTTTGTGTCAGTTCATAAGAACTAAGAAAGCGTTGAGCTAAGAAGCGATACGCTTGATCCATAGCAGCTTGCATCGTTTCGTCACTCATGATTATACTTCTTCAGTTACTTCTTCACCGATTACATCGATTTCTTCAGTACCAACAGCTAATGTATCACGAATAATGCGATCGATTTCATCAGCTATTTGTGGATTGTCTAGCAAGTATTGTTTAGCCGCTTCTTTACCTTGGCCCATACGTTCCCCATTATAAGAATACCAAGCACCAGATTTATTAATAATTTCCATATTTGTACCAATATCAATAAGTGTGCCAGTTTTAGAAATACCTTCGCCATACATCAAATCAAATTCAGCGGTCTTAAATGGAGGTGCCACCTTATTTTTAACAACTTTGACTTTTGTGCGAGCACCAACATTTTCATTATTTGCTTTGATCAATTCCCCTTTACGAACATCAAGACGCACAGAAGAATAGAATTTCAACGCACGACCACCAGTTGTTGTTTCAGGATTACCAAACATAACACCAACTTTTTCACGCAATTGGTTGATGAAGATAACAACTGTTTTGGATTTACTGATGATACCAGTCAATTTACGCAAGGCTTTACTCATCAAACGAGCTTGTAAACCTACATGAGCGTCACCCATTTCACCATCAATTTCCGCTTTAGGTACCAATGCTGCTACGGAGTCAACTACAACAATATCTACTGCACCACTGCGAACAAGGGCTTCTGTAATTTCAAGAGCTTGTTCTCCATTATCTGGTTGAGAAATCAACAAATTATTGATATCTACACCCAAATTGCGAGCATATACAGGATCCATCGCATGCTCCGCATCAATAAATGCTGCAATGCCACCTTGTTTTTGAGCTTCTGCTACCGCGTGAAGAGCTACTGTTGTTTTACCAGAAGATTCTGGACCATAGATTTCAATTACACGACCACGAGGGAAACCACCTACACCAACAGCAATATCGATAGCTAGAGAACCAGAGGAAATCACCTCTACATTCATGCGATCTGCCGCCTCACCAAGACGCATAATAGCACCTTTACCAAAATCTTTTTCAATTTGTTTTAATGCGTTATCCAACGCTGCTTGTCTACCATCTACAGCCATTATTTTATTTCCCCTTTTCTGTTATATAAGTATAAACATAGTAAAGTGCTAGCTCTGCTGCACTTTGTCTAATATCTTCTCGATTGCCAATTAAATTAGCTTTATGGGCTACCGTACCATGTGGACCAGTAACACCAAACCAAACAAGACCAACAGGCTTTTCTAGCGTACCGCCTCCAGGACCAGCTATGCCTGTCGTAGAAACAGCATATGTTGTTTGACCAACAATTCGTGCCCCCTCTGCCATAGCCTTAGCCACTTGCTCACTAACAGCACCATACGCATCTAGCATATCTTGTGGTACACCTAAAACACGATGTTTCACATCATTACTATACGAGATGACACCGCCCATATAGTACTCACTACTACCACTGACATTAGTAAGAAGCTTGCCAACCAATCCTGATGTACAAGATTCAGCAGTACTAATAGTACTATGTTCCTCTAACAAGGTTCGACCTAATGTTTCCTCCATAGAAATTGTTAAGTTGCGCCCTATGCGAGAGCCTAAGCGTTCTCGTATGATTGCATCCCAAGGATTAAGCAGGTCTTGTGCCGCTTCTAATGTTTCAGCCTTAGCAGTGATACGAACCTCAATGTAGCCCTTTTTAATAAGCAAAGCGATCGTCGGATTAGATTGCTTCTTAATGAGATCCATCAAGGTGCTTTCTAAATCAATTTCACGAATATCATATACACCATAACGATAAGATGTAACAACCCCTTGAGAACCAAATCGACCATTTAAATAAGGAACTACGCTCTCTTGAAACATTCCCTTCATTTCTCCAGGAGGTCCAGGTAGAAGTATGTATGTAGTGTCACCATCTTCAACGACGACACCTGGTGCAACTCCAACAGGGTTATATAATACTTTCGCCCCTTCTGGTAATTGTGCCTCTCGCCGACTCGCATCAGGTATAGTACGGTTTACACTTTTAAAGAACCTTTCAAGCTCATTCATGGCCTCTTGATTAAACACAATAGGTCTACCAATTGAATCGGCAAGTACATTACGTGTAATATCGCCCTGCGTAGGTCCTAACCCACCAGTACTAATAACGATATCAGCCCTTGTACTAGCGAGCTGAAAGACTTCAGCCATTCGTTTCGGATTATCACCTACCACTGATTGATGGGCAATGGTATATCCTAGTTTATTCAACTCTTGTGCCAGCCATGATACATTCGTATTTACTGTATCACCTAGCAATAATTCTGAACCTGTAGAGATAAGTTCTACAATCATCAGATCACCTCCACAATCGAATATATCGAACTGTGTATTATTCTACAACTGTAGCTACTACATCATAAGCAAAGCCTTGCTCTACTTGTACCTTAAGAATATCACCAGGTTGAATGTCTTCACCGCAGTCTTCAATGTACATATTACCATCTACATCAGGTGCTTGAGATTTCAATCGACCTTTTGCAAGCAATGTGTTATTCTCGCCTTCTTCGATTTCCTCTACCATCGCATAATCAATGGTACCTTCTAAATCGCGATTGTTCTCTTCAGAGATAGCAGCTTGGATGGACATAAGAACGTGATAACGCTCTTCTTTGACCGCTTCTGGTATTTGGTCTTCACGAGCACCCGCTGGTGTGCCAGCCTCTTGAGAATATGTAAATACGCCCATGTTATCAAATTTGATTTCTTTTACAAAGTCACAAAGTTCCTCAAATTGTTCATCTGTTTCACCAGGAAATCCAACGATGATAGAGGTGCGCAATGTAATATGAGTCGGCGCATTTCTAATTTTCTTAAGCAAACGCTCAATATCATTGCGATCGTCTCGACGATTCATTTGTTTCAAGATATCGTTATTAACATGTTGCAATGGAATATCTACATATTTACAAAGCTTTGGCTCATTAACTATAATATCTAACAATTCATCAGAGAAGAATGTCGGATATAGGTATAGCATGCGAATCCATTCTATGCCCTCTACAGTTGTTAATTCTTTTAACAATGTAGTCAACAATGGTTTACCATTATTAAGGTCGATGCCATAACTTGTGGTATCTTGAGCGATAAGGACAACTTCCTTAACCCCTGTCGCTGCCAATCGTTCCACTTCAACCTTGATAGACTCGATAGTCCGACTACGGAATGCACCGCGTACCTTTGGAATAATACAGAATGTACACCCGTTATTACAGCCTTCCGCAATTTTAACATATGCACTATAACGAGGTGTTGTTTGAATACGAGGCATGCGCTCATCATAGATATTCGTAATATTTTCCATTATACAACTACGATTGCCGTGCTCAATAGCATCAACGGCTACCATAACTTGATCCCATGCACCGGTACCGATTAATGCATCAATTTCAGGAATTTCTTGGAATAATTCATCCTGATATTGTTGGCTAAGACAACCTGCTACGATAAGGCCCTTACAAGCACCATCTTCCTTATATTGAGCAACCTCAAGGATGGTATTAATAGACTCAGCCTTAGCTTTTTCAATAAAAGTACAGGTATTTACAACGATAAGATCTGCTTCGCTTAAGTCTTCTGTAATTGAATAGCCATTATCTCTCAATAATCCTAACATTACCTCTGTATCTACTAAATTTTTAGCACAACCTAGGCTAACATATCCTAATTTTTTCCCCATTCCATATCCTTTCGTCACTAGATTCTTTTTTTATTTCTTGGATTTATACAGCTGACTTAGTCCTTACGGAATCGTACCTGGCTAACCCAATGATTTAACAATAACTTTTTACCTTCTAGGGTATAGCCACCATTCACAGGCCATAACACTAAATCATGCCCTATAGAATCTTTTGGCTCATCCATCTCAGGATTAGTAAATATATAGGTAAAATTCTTTTCTACCATATATTTCGCCGTTTTAGAAGATAGTAACCAATTAATAAACTCTACACTATCTGCTTTATGTTTTGAATTTTTTAAAACAGCAGCACCAGTCACATAATAAGACGTACCATCTTTAGGATAAATGATCTTAATTGGATACCCATGATGACTATATTGCGCCGCATCAGACAAGTTACCAATACCAATATTTGTTTCCCCTAGCGCAGTTAAGCGTATTGGAGTAGACAAAAATTTAGCATGTTGAACCACATGAGGCTTCAAACTATACAAGTATTCAAGAGCCTCTGGTTCCCCTTTGTACTCTACCATATTGTATAGCAAATTGGCCGCATTCTGAGATGCTACAAAATCAGTCATAACGATAGACCAATCACCTTGTTTTCCCAATGTTTCCCATGTAGTAATATATTTACCAATGCCATTATGGAAGGTATCATTCTGAACAAATACGATTGGATCGTACCAGAGACCAACCCAATAGCCATTTGGATCCTTTAGATTATCACGTACCTCGTCAATACGTTCATTGACGATGGGCATATATTTACCTGCATTGGCACCAACTACGAGATTATCTTCAGAAGTTAGCACCAAATCACCAGAAGTATCAGCCACGGTAGAAGCCGACCGTAACGACATTTGTTCCTCTGTAAGAGGCATTACAGTAACTTTTACCTTTTGTTCCTCTTCATAACGCTCAGCAAGCATAGCTGTCAAAGTATTAGGTAAGTCCGTATAGACTATAATTTCACCACGAATAGGCTCTTTGGCCTGTTCTATTTGTTCTTGTTGGTAAAAGTTTATACCATAAATCAACATTCCTACCACAAATAATGCTAAGATGCTCGGAGCAATCCATCGTTTCATATATGCCTCCCATAAGACATAAAGTATCTTAAAATGAGAGTAGCTAGAGCTACTCTCTAGGTTTAACGACCACCAAAACTTTTATTAGATGTACGAACTTTAGTCACATCTCTACTACGCCTTTTGGCAGTCCGGCATTGATTCCTAGGTTCGCAATCTCGTTTGCCATTACGGAATTTACTAGATTGGCTAATACGCTTAGAATTTCCACTAATTGGGCGCGGTGGAATTAAGCATTCCGGGCCAAAGCCAATTAAATCACGTCGATTGGCTTCTATGAGAGCCTCTTTAACAAGATCATAGTTTTCAATATTTTTAAACTGCATCAAAGCGCGTTGTTTTGCTTTATCTCGCCCCTTTTTAGCAACATAAACAGGCTTTCCATCTAGTGGATTTATGCCCGTATAATACATGCAAGTAGAAAGACTACCCGGTGTAGGGATAAAATCCTGTACTTGCTCAGGGTACATATGGTGGTCTCGTAAAAATTCCGCCAATTCAATAGCATCCTCTAACGCACAACCTGGATGAGAGCTCATAAAGTACGGAACTAAGTATTGTTTCTTACCAAGCTTTTTATTTGCCTCTTCAAACCAAGACTTAAAGGTTAGGAATTCTTCTTTACCAGCTTTTCCCATCATATTGGTAACCCGTTTAGATACATGTTCTGGAGCTACCTTTAGCTGCCCACTTACGTGAAATTCGCAAAGTTCCCGCACAAAATCTTTATTGTTATCGGCTAGTACATAGTCATAACGCAAACCAGAACGAACAAATACCTTTTTTACACCTTTTAGTTTACGTAATTTACGCAGTAAAGCAATATAGTCATCATGATTTGTATTCAAGTTTTCACAAGGCTCTGGAGCCGCACAAGTACGACCTTTACACGCACCATAGACAGCTTGTTTATCGCAAGCTAGATGGCGGAAGTTTGCCGTAGGGCCCCCTACATCATGAATATACCCTTTAAAGTTGTCCATCTTGATCATCATGTGAGCTTCTTCAATCAAAGACTCATGACTACGATTCTGGATGATACGCCCTTGGTGATTAGTAATAGCACAGAAAGAACAACTGCCAAAGCAACCTCGTTGGCTCACAAGGCTAAATTGAACTTCACTTAATGCTGGCACACCACCCTTATCATCATATTTAGGATGCCACTTTCGAGTATATGGCAAGTTATAGACACCGTCCATTTCCTCCTGCGTCAATGGCAAGGCAGGCGTGTTCTGAATGAGATATCTATCACCATGTTTTTGGACTACAATACGACCATAGAACGGATCTTGTTCATCATATTGAATGCGAAATGCATCGGCAAAGTCCATCTTATCCGCCTTAATAGCTTCATAAGACGGGCACTCTACATAGTCAATGGTTGGAATCTCCTTTGCCATGTAGCAAATGCCACATATAGATGGCAAAGACTCTTTGAATCGGCCTTGATCTAAGGCATCAGCTAGTTCAACGATTTGAAGTTCTCCCATGCCATAGACGAGTACATCGGCCTTAGAATCTACTAAGATGGATCGACGCACCGTATCTGACCAATAGTCATAATGACCAAAGCGACGCAAAGACGCTTCTATACCACCAATGATAAGAGGTACATCACTGTAAGCCTCCTTCATACGGTTAGCATATACCAAGGTAGCACGATCTGGACGATGACCTGACTCACCACCTGGAGAATAATCATCTTGACGGCGAACTTTCTTTGCTGCCGTAAATTTATTAAGCATTGAATCTAAATTCCCTGCCGTAACAAGGGATGCTAGACGTGGTTTACCTAGTTTTTTGAAAGCCTCTACATCATTCCAATCTGGTTGATCTATAATGCCTACACGATAACCTTTGGATTCCAAGTATCTACCGATAACTGCAGGCGCAAAGGATGGATGGTCCACATAAGCGTCCCCACTGATGAGAACGAAATCTAATTCAGCCCAACCACGTTCCTTCATATCCGAAGGTTCTGTTACTAAAAATCTATCCATTGATTGTGTAAATGCCTTTCTATCATGCCTAATCAGATACTAGAACAGGAATAACCATAGTAAAAATAATGCCATGCAAACTAAAATAATCCCTAAAATAATGCGTTCTTGTACAATAGAGCGTTGACGTTTTCGTTGACGCGTTTCTAAGGACATACGCTTTTTAGATGTTTGATATTCAACAAACTCACTTTGTACCAAATTAGGAGTTGCTTGAGCCTTCCGTCTTGTAACAGAACGTAAAGAAAAGGTATCTATGTCTCCTACTTGGCCCTGATATACTTTCACCAAGCGATCCCCATCAAGATCTAAGTAGTTACCATAGTTTCGAATAAAACCTTTTACGTAGACTTGACCAGGAATGATATCATAGTTGCCATCTTCGATAGCCTCTAAATAGGTTGTTTTAATGTGCAGCACTTGCTCCACATCTTTAAAGGTTAGATTACGTCTTACCCGTTCACGTCGTAATTCTTCGCCTAATTCAGCCATTTTCGTTCCTTTCTAAATCTACGTAATATTCATATAGTAATTAGCTAATTATTGCTCATCATTGGAATCGGAGAAATATCTAGCCTTAGCTTGTTCAGGGCTCATTAAAATTTCTCGAGCCTTACTGCCCATGCTAGGGCCAACGATTTTGAGGTCTTCCATTGTATCTACAAGACGTGCCGCACGGGTGTAACCTATACGGAAACGACGTTGCAACATCGATACGGAAGCTTGACCAGATTCCATAACGAGATTGACAGCTCGCTCTAATAATTCATCGCGGTAAACATCATTAGCATCAGAAGATTCTTTTTCAGCTTCCTTTTCCACTTCTTGAGTTACCGTATTATCATATTCTGGTTCTCGTTGAGCTTTCACAAACTCTACAAGTTTTTCTACCTCATCATCAGAAATGAAAGCCCCTTGTACACGAATAGGTTTATTAGCACCAATCGGAGCAAATAACATATCCCCTTTACCCAATAGTTTCTCTGCTCCTGCCATATCAAGAATGGTACGGGAGTCAATTTGAGAGCCTACAGCAAAGGAAATACGGCTTGGTACATTAGCCTTGATAGAACCGGTAATAACATTAACAGATGGCCGTTGTGTAGCAAGAACCATGTGAATACCTGCGGCACGAGCCATTTGTGCTAAACGACTAATAGATTCTTCAATATCATCAGGAGCCGTCATCATAAGGTCAGCTAACTCGTCAATAATCAACACGATTAGCGGCATTGCAGCCTTAGGATGCGCTTCATTATAGCTCTTGATATCGCGTTTACCAGATGCAGCAAACGCCTTATAACGAGCCTCCATTTCACGAACGGCCCAGCGCAATACAGCTGCCGCTTTTTTCATATCCGTTACAACTGGAGCCATCAAATGCGGAATCCCATTGTAAATAGACAATTCAACCATCTTAGGGTCGATTAATAATAGCTTAACCTCTTCTGGTTTACGACTAAAGAGAATACTAGAAATCAATGTATTTACACATACGGATTTACCAGATCCAGTCGTACCAGCTACGAGCAAATGAGGCATCTTCGCAAGGTCTGTAATAACAGGCTTACCTGCAATATCCTTACCAAGACCGACAGGAATACCTCCACGAGCATCTTTAAAGTCACTGCAATCAAGTACATCGCGTAAATGAACGGCTTCTGTCGTTTTATTAGGGACCTCAATACCGATGGCAGATTTCCCTGGAATTGGAGCCTCCATACGAATATGTTGCGCTGCCAAATTGAGGGCAATATCGTCTGTTAAATTAACGATACGACTCACTTTCACGCCTGGTGCAGGTTCAATTTCATAACGTGTAACAGTTGGCCCTTGTGTAGCATTAACAACCTTTGCAGTAATACCAAAGTCACTCAATACATGTTCAAGCATCATCGCATTTTGTGCTACTTCTTCACCATTGTTTTGACTCCCCTTCCCTTTCGCCAAAATATCTAGGCTTGGGAAATGGTAAGGTCTATCATAGGACCGATGAATCTGTCCATCTTTAGATACAGCTACTTGCGCCGTATCTTCTGTAGTACTAATAATGGACGGCACTTGTAACCCCATACCTGCCATACCTGCTCCAGCACTTACAGAGCTTGCAGCTGCACCCGTTCCTGGCACAGCGGAGGCAATAGCACCGTGATTCGTTTCTAATGGGCCTATTGTTGTATTTTGATAAGAGAATTTTGGTTCTTCATCATCAGAGTTTTCTACAGTTCCAACCTCATCTGAATACTCTTCATCTGGTGTATATGAATAGTCCTCATCTGGAACATATACATAATCATCACTCGTAGATCTATGCGTATCAGAGAATTGTTCAAAATCATCAGCTTCATAAGACTTCGCATCACCAGATGCTTCAGATATATTAGCCAATTGCTCAGCCGCACGATTACGTGCTTCTATCTCAGCCAATTCCTTCCAAGATGTAGGAGTTTTTTGTGACTCCATAGTAGTAACTATATCTTCAATAGGATCAACATCTATAGCTGTAGTAGAGTCAAAGAGGTCTCTGCCAGTAGCAATGCCTTGTTTTTCTAGTGCATCTAATGCTTGATCTGCTGCATCAGCAAAGCGTGTATCTTTTTCCCTGTTATAAGCTTTACGCTGTTCTGCCGCTTCTTTACGTTGTTCATTCCAATCTTCAAAGACTTCTTTTGCAACAGCAACCTTCTCAGCAGCTACCTCTTTTGCAACATCAAGGCCAACCTGTGTTTTGTCCGCAGCCTTTTGTAATCCACTGCGCAAAGACAAACGTGTCACCAGTAATCCAAAAGCTATGAGTAAGAATACATCAAGAATAATAGCCCCTAGATTGCCTAATAGTGTACGAAGGAATGTAGCAATTGCGCCACCTACGAAACCACCTTGATTAGCTAGTTGCGTAGTAATGAGTTCCTGCCCCTCAGGAACGCGCCACAAGGGAACAAGAGCTAACAAAAATAGAAAAAACAAGGTCATTACAACCCCTCGTTTTGTAATGGAAATAAATGTATCCTTATATAATAATCTCCAACCTAACCAGAAAACGCATAAACAAGGAATAATCCCCCCCAGTCCAAAGCCATAACGGAATATACCTGTTAAAATCTGTCCTACAAGGCCGAGTTCAAAGCCGAAAAAGCCCAGAAAGGAAATCACAGCAAAGGCAATAACAATAAGGCCTTTCACTTCGCTGCGCAAAGAAAAGCTTTGAGACTTTGATTGCTGTTTTGTACTTGTTCGCTTACGGCGTGTGTTGCGTCTTTTGGTGGAAGTATTTTCTTCTGCCATAAATCTATACAAACCCCTTACTTATATAACATTACAGTAAATTAACTTATCATTATATTATAGCATATATCGTAATATTAAGTTAATTTTTACAACGTTTCTCCCAGTCGTGAAGTAACTGTTCCTCAGTCCCTCTCTTTATGCCCTTATAGTAGGTTGCATCAACTAGAGGCGTTGGTAAATACTGCTGTTTTACAAATCCATTAGGATAATTATGAGCATACTTATAAGCTTTCCCATGGCCTAATTTACTAGCCCCGCTATAGTGACTATCTTTCAAATGATCCGGTACTTGTCCACAATCCTTATGTCGCACATCAGATATCGCGGCATCAATAGCTACATAAGCAGAATTACTTTTAGGTGCGAGAGCAACATAACACGCAGCCTCAGATAATATAATGCGCGCCTCAGGAAAACCTACCATATGAGCCGCTTGAGCCGCTGCATTGGCAAGTATAAGAGCTTGTGGGTCCGCAAGTCCTACATCCTCTGCTGCACAAATAACAATACGACGAGCAATGAAATTAGGATCCTCTCCAGCTTCAATCATACGCGCTAAATAATGTACTGTTGCCTGCACATCGGAGCCACGCATACTTTTAATAAAAGCTGAGATTGTATCGTAATGACTATCACCTTTTTTATCGTATGTATATATGCGACGACCTACGACCTTTTCGAGAACTTCAATAGTAATCATCCCCTCATCAGGAACCATAGCTGCTGCTTGTTCAAGAATATTGAGAGCCATACGCCCATCGCCATTGACGAAAATCCCCACATCCTCCAGAACTTCATCGGTTACCTGTAGATGGCGTTTGCCAAGGCCTACCTCTTCATCGGTAATGGCGCGACGTAAAATTTGACCGATAGCCTTTGGTGTAAGTGCTTCTAATGTAATAAGACGCAAACGAGATAATAGCGGTCTATTAACCTCAAAGAATGGATTTTCTGTAGTAGCACCAATAAGGATAATAGTGCCATCCTCTACACAAGGTAACAACACATCTTGTTGGCTTTTATTAAAACGATGAATTTCATCAAGGAATAGAATTGTGCGTTGCTGTAAAGAACGAACCCGTTTTCGCGCGTCTTCAATGATAGTACGCAACTCACCAATACCAGCGTTAGTAGCATTCAGATTCACAAAATGACTATTGCTCACCTTAGCTATGATTCCGGCTAATGTAGTCTTACCCGTTCCACAAGGCCCATAAAAAAGCATAGATGGTATTGTATCCTTCTCTACCATAGCTCTCAAGAAAGTCCCCTTACCTACGGCCTTCTCTTGACCATATAAATGATCTAGTTTAGTAGGACGCATTCGTACAGGAAGCGGCTCGTATGTATTTGTAGGTGTCATATCAAACAAACTATCCATTCTATCACCTCAATTCTCACTCAGTTTAACTGTCGTATTTTCATATCTATAACTATTCAATCAAAAAACAATTACTTCCCCGTCATAAAAGCCTAATAACATCAGTAACTCGGTAACACTGATAATATTGGCAAGACATTTATAACGTTTATGACATTTAGGACTCTTAAGATTTTAAAAAATTTAAATTCTTACCAAAGATATATTTATAGTATATGATATTTCAGTCTATTTTTACACGCAAAAAAGCCCCACCATGCCGTAATGTACCGCGTTTTGATCCTGCAAGGGCAGGTGGGTGTCCTCCTCATCCTGCAGTTGTCCCGTACGGGCGTAACGTTCAGACGAGAGTTCAGACTCCCAAAGTAAATGTGTTGGCTCAAAACTGCGATATCACACGCACATGGCAGGGATATCTTATACTTAAATAGTATCAGAAAGATTAGCAATTAACAAGTCTTGACATTTCGATTTTAATCAATTCTTGCCTATGTTTTTACACTAAAGATTGCTCTTGTTCTTCTTCTACATCGGATTTAATATGCAACTCTTTTAATTGCTTTGGTTCTACTTCAGATGGAGCTTGACTCATGATATCAGAAGCAGATTGAGTTTTAGGGAATGCGATTACGTCGCGGATAGATTGACGTTTTGCCATCAACATAACAAGACGATCAAGACCAAATGCACAACCTGCATGAGGAGGTGCACCATATTGGAATGCATCAAGCATGAAGCCGAATTTAGATCTTGCTTCTTCAATGGACAAGCCAATTGCTTTGAATACTTTTTCTTGTACGTCAGCTTGGTAGATACGCAAGGAACCGCCACCGATTTCTACGCCATTCAATACCATGTCGTAAGCAATCGCTTTTACATTACCAGGATCGGATTCTAATTTATCAAGATCCGCATGGCGTGGCATTGTGAATGGATGGTGCATTGCTACATAACGTTTTTCATCTTCGTTATATTCGAACATAGGGAAATCAGTTACCCATGTGAATGCCAATTTATCTTGGTCAATCATGTTCATACGACGTGCCATTTCAAGGCGTAGTTCACCTAATGCACGTGCCACAGTTGCAGGTTTATCAGCAATCATCAATACGAGGTCGCCACCTTTAGCGCCCATTTTTTCACCGATATTGCGAATTGTATCTTCACCTAAGAACTTCATAATTTGAGACTTGATGGAACCATCTTCGTTGAAGCAAGCCCATGCAAGGCCTTTGGCGCCGTAACGATTTACATATTCAACAAGGTCGTCAAGTTCACGGCGAGGAATGCCAGCATCACCAGGTACAACAATACCTTTAACTACGCCACCATTGTCGATTACAGAGCGGAATACTTTGAATTCTGTATCTTTTACAAGATCAGTTACATCAGTAAACGCCATATCAAAACGAAGATCCGGCTTATCAGAGCCGTATTTATCCATTGCTTCGTCCCATGTAATACGAGGCATAGGCAAAGAAATTTCTTTACCTAATGCAGTTTTAAATACATGAGCAATCATCTCTTCAAGCAATGCATAAATATCTTCTTCATCAACGAAGGACATTTCTAAGTCGAGCTGAGTGAACTCAGGTTGACGGTCTGCGCGCAAATCTTCATCGCGGAAGCAACGAACGATTTGGAAATATTTTTCATAACCAGCAACCATCAAGATTTGTTTGAAAATTTGTGGAGATTGTGGCAACGCATAGAATGTACCAGCATTTACACGAGACGGCACTAGATAGTCACGAGCGCCTTCTGGTGTAGATTTAGTAAGCATTGGCGTTTCAATTTCCAAGAAATCGCGGCTATCGAAGAAGTCGCGCATTGCTTTAGTTACTTTGTGACGCAAAATCAAGTTGCGTTGCATTTCTGGACGACGTAAGTCAAGGTAACGATATTTCAAGCGAATATTTTCATCTACATCGATATCATCTTGGATATAGAAAGGAGGAGTTTTAGCGGAATTCAATACGCGCAACTCTTCACAGAACATTTCGTATGCACCTGTAGGAAGGTTAGGATTAATAGCAGAATCATCACGTTTTGTAATAGTTCCACGCACGCAAAGCACATATTCATTACGAACATCCTCTGCTTTGTGGAACGATTCTACGTTGTGATCTGGGGATGCCACTACTTGTACTACGCCAGAACGATCGCGTAAATCTAAGAATATCAAACCACCATGGTCACGACGGCGTTCAACCCAACCACATAATACGACCTCTTTACCTACCTCTTGTTCAGAGATGGTGCCACAACCGTGCGTACGGTGTAAGCCTTGCATTGTTTCCATTCTAATTGTCATCCTTTCACCAAAGAAGTTATACGTTCAGCCACTGTATCAAGAGATACAGTCTCTTGTTCACTAGTATCCATGAATCGAATTATGGCTTCTTTACGAACCAATTCATCATCACCCAATATAATAACATATTTCGCATTAATTTTGTTAGCGTATTTTAATTGTGCCTTCATACTTTTGCCCTGCCCGTCCATTTCAACAGGAATATCAAGACTGCGAAGTTTTTGGCAAATTTTGAAAGCCTCTACCTTAGCCGCATCACCAAGAGCTACTACGAATGCAGATGGTTCTACAGTTGGTTCAGGCAATAGGTTTTGTTTTTCAAGAGCTAATAATAAGCGCTCCATGCCCATAGCAAAACCGATAGCTGGGGTATGCGGTCCATCGAGCTCTTCTACGAGACCATCGTAACGACCACCACCGGCTACGGCACTTTGAGCACCTAAAGGAGTATATTGTACCTCAAAGGCTGTCTTTGTATAGTAATCAAGGCCACGTACGAGACGAGGATTTAAAGTATATTGCACATTAGCTGCAGTTAAATAGGTTTTCAATTCTTCAAAATGATCATGACACTCTTCACATAAATGTTCGTGAATTTCAGGAGCACCTACGGACAAGGATTTGCATGTTTCATTTTTGCAGTCCAAGATACGCAAAGGATTTTTGTACAAACGCTCTTGGCAATCGCTACATAATTGTTCCTTTTTAGGTTCAAAGAAAGCGATTAATTTTTCTCGGTATACAGGACGACATGTTGGGCAACCTACGGAGTTTACTTCTACATTGAGGTCTTTAAGGCCAAAGTCTTTTAATAACTGTACAACCATACAGATAACTTCACTATCTACCACTGGAGATTGCGAACCTAGTACCTCTGCACCAAACTGGTGGAATTGACGATAACGACCCGCTTGCGGTTTATCATGACGGAACATAGGGCCCATGTAATACCATTTTGTGAGACCTTCTTTACCATATACTTTATTTTCTAAGTATGCGCGCACAGCAGACGCCGTATTTTCAGGGCGTAAGGTAAAGCTAGAACCACCGTCATCACCAGTGGTAAAGGTGTACATCTCTTTTTGTACTACATCTGTAGTCTCACCGATACCGCGTAAGAATAATTTAGTTTCTTCAAAGGCAGGTGTGCGAATTTCATTGAACCCATATACTTTACAAATTTCGCGCATACGTTGTTCAATATAATGCCAATGTATCATCTGTTCTGGCAAAAAGTCTTGTGTACCTCTTGGTTTTCTTATAGCCATTACACAACCTCCCAAAATCTTTCACAAATTCTATGTCGTTTCTCTAAAAGTGCATCTATCGT
This sequence comes from Veillonella parvula, assembly GCF_040097785.1. Lineage (GTDB taxonomy): Bacteria > Bacillota > Negativicutes > Veillonellales > Veillonellaceae > Veillonella > Veillonella parvula_D. Next base: position 666,081 of record NZ_JBBNNS010000001.1, read on the forward strand.
TTCGTGATAAACATCTACGTCTTTTGGCATATGCTGTTTAAGTTGACGATATTCAGGGGCGCGCATCCACTTGGATGAACTGCCAGGCCCCATAGATAGAATACTCTGCCGTTCTTCCATAATCTGGATATTATATTCACACGCTTTGCCAGGCAAGGTATAGCCAATATTCTCTAACTGCCCTCTCATATATTGTTGGCGATATAAATAATATGGCACATAACCAGCCGCTTCAAGACGCTCTTTACCATATTGTACCATTTCCGCCACAAGATGTTCTTCAGGAATATCATCTTCCATATGTAAATCGTACAACGGGCTACCACGTTTTAATGCTAACGTATGAATTGTAACATTTTCCGGCAGATTTTGACATACATAATCCATATTCTCTATCATGTTTAACATCGTTTGATTAGGCAAGCCTGCAATAAAATCCATATTTACGGCTAATGATGTATTGTTTTTTACATATTGTAAAAGTTCATCAATATCCCGTACACTATGGCCGCGTCCAATACGACGCAAAATATCATCTTGCATTGTTTGCGGGTTAATGCTAATACGATTCACACCTAGCGCAAGCATGGAACGTAGCTTTGTAGGATTAACAGAATCAGGTCGTCCTGCCTCTACAGTAAATTCATGACCTTCTGGTACGAGTAGAGACAACTGTTTTAGAACCTGGTGAAAGTCTTCATCCTTTAGCACTGTCGGAGTACCACCGCCCATATAGAGGGTATCTACGGTTAGATTATAAGATTGGATAATAGCTTTCATATCTTCTATATCACGGGTTAAAGCCCTTAGAAATTGACTTTTACCAGCATAATCCTGATAGAGACCATATGGAAACGAGCAATATACGCAACGCGTGTCACAGAAAGGAATACCACAATAGAGGCTTACCTTTTTATCATCTGTATCAGATAGAAATGGACGTTGATACTCGCCAATGGCCCCCAAAGTAGCAAGCTTTTCTATAGACACAGAAAACTCGTCCCGAATGTGACGAGTTGCTGCGTGGACAGAGCCATATGTATCTATATATTTATGTAGTAGCTTTGTAGGGCGCACACCTACCATGGTTCCCCACGGAGCCTCAGCAGGTAAGCCTTGATATTCACGCAAATAGCGCAACAAGGCTTGTCCAATTTGACGACGCCCCATAGAGGAAACAGGTCCTTCAAAAATCTGAACCGAATCACCAATAGTAACAGTTAATGTGTACATCCCTTCCATTTCATGCGCTTCAAGGATAACCTCTGGATGTACCTTATCAGAAAAGAGTCCTGCCGCGCCACAGTTATGAGCTACTACGGAGCCAAGTGGTAATGGCCCCGTATATAGATAACCATTAACCATGATGGGACATACGCTCAAGCTTTTCTAATTCTGCTTCAGTCATATGATTTTGGCAATCGCTACAGTAACCATATACTTTCAATTGATGATCAATGGTACGGAAGTTTAATTTCTTAGCGATAATAGACTCCAATGTTTCAAGCATGTCGTCTTCAAACTCAGATACTTTACCACATTTTACGCAAATCAAATGATGATGGAAATGAGCGAATTCTTCGTCATTTAATTCATAGCGATTACGGCCATCACCAAAATCAAGACGTTTTAACAAATCAAGTTCTGTGAAGAGATCAAGAGTTCTGTAAATTGTTGCCAACCCGATATCAGGTGCCACCTCTTTTACAAGAACATATACATCTTCAGCACTCAAGTGATTTTCATCAGCATCGATGAATGCTTGCAAAATTGTTTGACGTTGAGTTGTCAATTTGTACTTTTTGTCTTTAATGCGTTCTTTTAATTTTTCTAATGTTGTGTTCATAATAAATTTCCCCTCGACTGTAAAAAATAATTCGTTTAAACCTACTGACCAACGAATGGGTTGTATTGTTTTTCATACCCTATACTTGTTTCCGGTCCATGACCAGGATAAACCATTGTATTATCAGGCAATGTATAAAGCTGAGTCTTAATAGATGATATCAGGGTCTCATAAGAACCATTTGGAAAATCTGTACGGCCTACGGAATCTCTGAATAGAGTATCCCCTACAAATACAAGACCTTCCATATAATAACACACCCCTCCTGGCGTATGACCTGGTGTTTCAAGCACCTCAAGATCGATATCACCACATGTAATGTGATCACCTTGTTTAACCTCGATAATTTCCGCTTTTACCTTAATTGGCGTTGGATTGCTATAAGCACTAAGATTAAGTTCAGGATCAGATAAATACGGTACATCGCCTTTATGAATATATACAGGCACATGATAGATGTTTACAATCTCTTGAATGCCACCAATATGATCTCCATGACCATGTGTCAGTACAATCGCCTTCGGCTTTAAGTCATGTTTTTTTAGCGCATCTAGTACTTCAGCTGTTGCAGGATCGATAATGAAAGCTTCACCTATCGCTTTATCACCGATAACATAGCAATTTGTTCCTAGTGGACCTAAAGGCATGCGCATAAGCACTAATTGTTGTTCGCTCATTAAGCCCCTCCTTTACTACGTTGAACAGTATACACTTCACGAATACGACGCAATTTAGTCATTACGAAATCTAGTTGCGAAATATCCCGAATATCAACCACCAAATTGATGCTTACATTTTTTGTATCTTCTTGAACCTTAGCATTGATGTTAGTAATGGTGATTTTCAATTCTGAAAGCACCGCCATAACCTCCATGAGAATGCCAGCTCGATCATAAGCTTGAATATCAATGCCTACGTGGAAAGATTCGCCAGAAGAACCGTCCCAAGAGACTTCTATCATCCGCTCTAAATCTTCAGGTGAATGGCCCATGCTAGGGCAATCACAACGGTGAATAGAAACGCCACGACCACGGGTTATGTAACCTATAATATCATCACCAGGTACAGGATTACAGCATTTTGCCATACGCACCATCACACCAGCTTCACCTTTTACGAGAACACCAGTGCCATTTTTAGTTTTCTTTTGTCCTTGAGATTTTAACTTCTCAATAATTTGCTCTGTACTGCGCTTAGATTCCTCTACCTCTTTAGACTTTTTATAAAGTTCAATTAAACGCAAGAGAACCGTGCTTACAGGAATACCGCCATAGCCACAGGCTGCAAACATTTCCTCTTCTGTACCGGCTTTAAGTTGTTTCGTTACATGTTGTAAACGGTTGTCTGCACATAATTCTTTCCAATTATGATTCAATCGTTTTGCTTCTTTTTCAAGAGAGTCTAAACCTTTTTCAATATTTTCAGCTTTATTTTCACGCTTGAACCAATTGCGAATTTTGCTCTTACTTTCAGAAGAACCTACGATATTCAACCAATCAAGGCTAGGACGACCTGTTTTGGATGTGATGATATCAACAATATCACCATTTTGCAAGGTGTAATCCAGCGGTACAATTTTACCGTTTACCTTAGCACCTACACAATGATGACCTACATCGGTATGAACTCGATAGGCAAAATCAAGAGGTACAGAGCCTATTGGCAACTTAACAACGTCACCCTTTGGCGTAAATACAAATACCTCACCAGAGAAAACGTCTAATTTCAAAGCATTAACGAGTTCCGTTGGATTACTAGTATCTTGCCATTCAAGAACCTGGCGCAGCCATGCAACCTTTTGATCAAATTCTTTATCGCCGTTTTTATTTCCTTCTTTATATCGCCAGTGAGCGGCCACACCATATTCAGATACACGGTGCATTTCCCAAGTACGGATTTGAATCTCTACCGGTTGCCCCATCGTGCCGATAACGGTTGTATGCAAGGATTGATACATATTAGACTTCGGCATGGAAATATAATCTTTGAAGCGATAAGGCAATGGCTTCCACAAGCTATGTGCAATGCCAAGTACTGCATAACAATCAGGGATGCTATCAACGATCACACGAACGGCAAGCAAATCATAAATTTGGGATAAATCACGATTATCCTTTTTCATCTTCTTATAAATACTGTAGAAGTGTTTTGGACGACCTTTGATATCCGCCTTGATATGGGCTTCACTTAAGGCCTTTGTAAGTTGCCTCATCGTATCATTAACGATGTCTTCCCGGACTTGGCGTTTTTGTTTCATTTGATCGACTAGATCATAGTATTTTTCCGGCTCTAAATAACGGAAGGATAAATCTTCCAACTCCCATTTCACATTGAAGATACCAAGACGATGTGCCAAAGGTGCAAAGATTTCTAGGGTTTCCTTAGCAATACGCTTTTGTTTGTCACTACGCATATGCTTTAAGGTGCGCATATTATGTAAGCGATCACCCAATTTAATAACTACGACACGTACGTCCTTCGCCATAGCTAAAATCATCTTTCGATAGTTTTCCATTTGGCGATCTTCTTTGGTTTCATACTGGAATTGGTTTAATTTTGTTACCCCATCAACGAGGAATGCTACTTCAGAGCCAAACATCTCCTCTAGGTCTTCCTTCGAGTAAGATGTATCTTCAACCACATCATGCATTAGAGCTGCCATGAGTGTAATATGGTCGATTTGTAAATGTGCCAAAATATCAGCTACAGCTAGAGGATGCATGATATACGGTTCACCGGAAGCTCTAAACTGACCTTCATGAGCCTTATCAGCAAGCTCAAAAGCTTTCAATACTTGGTCACACTCATCATCTGTTAAATACGTATGGATATACTCCATAAACTCAGCTAAGGCTTTACTTTTATCAAATGTACTTTGTTCTACCAAAGCTTTGCCTTCTTCATTTACAGTTGTCATGATGTCACCTCCTATACACTATAAGTAAGGAATGTTACGGATGTGACAAGATCTAATTTCCCTTCAATGGCGTTCCATCTAAGCATTAATTGACCATCATCACTTGTATATTCTTCAACAATGCCCAATTCTTTAAATACATCAATAGATGTTAGAGCACTGCGATTATTCTGATCTGCCGGCTTACGGCGCAATATATCTTGTTCTACATTATAAACCGATTGACTACGACCTCGCATGGACTGTTTTATTATGACATACATTTGTCTAAGCCCTTCTGTAGAAAGCTTAATCGGCTCTTCAGTCAATGGTTCAATAGCTTGAATCATGAGTTGCGGAGAAACCATGCCTTGCCATTCATTCTTTTGCAAAGAAAATGCCACTTTTACCACAGTTCCCACAAAGATAAATTTAAATAAGTCTGGACGATTCCAAGCTATAGCATCTAATGTACCATTCGAAGTTTCAAATATTATCTTACAATGATTTTTTAATTGGCCCATGAGCATAATATCTTGCACGGTAGCTTCCATAATAGCAAAGACTGGCGTGCTATTGGCCATTCCATAAGGTTCAAGGTCTGATACGCGGTCAATGATATCGACATCGATATCATCAACAGGTAGTTCCGCATCAATAGCAACCACAGGAATATATTCCTCATCTGTAATAACTGCTTTGCAATACTTGGTTAACCGTTCTCGTAACTCATCAATACGATTTGCATCGATGCTAAAGCCTGCTGCCGCAGCATGCCCGCCAAACTGTAGCAAGATATCCTCACAAGATTTTAATGCATCATATATGTTAAAGCCATCTATACTACGGCACGAGCCTTTACCAACGCCATCATGAATACTGATGACTAAGGTTGGCTTGTAAAACTCCTCTACTAGACGAGAAGCAACAATACCAATGACTCCTGGATGCCACTCTTCGCCGGCCACAATAGTTACATAATCAGCTTTATGTCCTTGATTAGCTACATCAACACGAGCCAACTCATGAATATTTCGTTCTAACTCTTGTCGTTCACGGTTCGTTTCATTTAGTTCCTCCGCAATTGCCTCTACTATATCCTCGTCATCGGTCACAAGTAATTCAACTGCACGCGTTGCATGCGTTACGCGACCCGCTGCATTAAGACGAGGTGCTAAGGTAAAACCAATATGTCCAGATGTAATAGTTCGTTCATGAAGCCCAGCTACATCAATAAGCTTTTTAATCCCCAAGTTAGGTTCCCTATTCATCTTCTCAAGGCCTGATTTTACAATGATACGGTTCTCACCGACCAAAGGCACTACATCTGCCACAGTGCCAAGTGCAACGATATCTAAATCATCTAAGTACCATTCTCCGTGCTTTGTAAGCCACAAGGCTTGGCATAACTTAAAAGCAACACCTACTCCAGATAAGTTTTTATCCTTATATGGACAGTCCTTTTGCTTATGATTTATAACGGCCTTGGCTCGTGGAATCATATCAGGAGCCGTATGGTGATCCGTAATAATCATATCGATGCGGTCTCGTACAGCCTCTACAATATCGTAAGAACTAATGCCGCAGTCTACAGTAATGACTAAAGCCGTTCCCCGTTCAATAAGGTGCTCTAAAGCCTCTAAATTGAGGCCATACCCTTCACTTTGACGTTCTGGTATGTAATAGGTAACATCGGCACCTAATTTCTTTAAAAATCGATAAAGTACTGATGTTGCAGTAATACCATCTACATCATAATCACCATAAATGACGATTGGTTTGTGACTTTCAATTGTTTCCAGAACTAGTGAAACAGCCACATCCATATCTTTTAATGTAAATGGATCTAACAAATCTGACAAAGTACCTTGTAAATACTGACGACCTTCGTCTACATCAATGTGACGATTCACCATTAATTTAGCCACAATAGGGTTTACACCAAGTTCACGGATTAAGATATTCTCTTTCTCTTGATCACCTTTACAAAGGCGCCAACGTTTTTTCTTAATCATCATATCCCTCAGTAGTTTATAATCAATATTATTCTTGAATTCAACGTATTATCATTATCATTTTTATTTATTATACCTTAAAATGCAAATAAAATAAACTATTTTATATATTTTATTCTCATTTAAAGCTTGCTATTTTCTCAACAAGAAAGAGCCTCCTATTATCAATAGGAGGCTCCATATCAGTGAATTCCTTAGAACCGGAAGTCCCGTTCGCCGTCTTTCATCTGTGCAATATAAGCTTTAGCTTTATCTTTAACTAAATCATTTTTGATATTTTCTAACTGTTGTTCAATAACCTTAGAACCATGAGCCTTAGTTTCATCATTGCCGTAATCCATGATATATTCGTTCAATGTCATCAACGCATTTGGTTGACAACAGTTGTGAATTTGACCGGATTTTGCAAGAGCCATGAATCGATCCCCAGTTCTACCTGCACGATAACAAGCAGTACAGAAGCTTGGAACATACCCAAGGTCTAGCAACCAGTTAACGATTTCATCTAATGTACGCGTATCACTACGATCGAATTGTGCCGTATTATCTTCTGGCTTTTCTTCTTCTTTGTAACCACCTACACTAGTACGAGATCCACCACTAATTTGGGAGATACCTAATGCCAAGCCACGTTCACGCATGGATTGACTTTCACGAGTGGACATAATCATACCTGTATACGGTGTGGAGACGCGGATAAGAGCAACAATTTTTTCAAATACATCATCAGGTACAGCATTACTGAAATCATCTACATCGATATCATCCGCTGGACAAATACGAGGTACAGAAATAGTATGTGGACCTACCCCATACACAGCCTCTAAATGTTCTGCGTGCATCAACAAACCAACGAAATCGTATTTATAATGTTCCAAACCATAAAGAACTCCGATGCCTACATCATCAATACCACCTTGCATAGCGCGGTCCATCGCCTCTGTATGGTAGGCGTAGTCGCTCTTAGGGCCTGTAGGATGTAAAGCTTCATAGTTTTCTTTATTATATGTTTCTTGGAATAATGTATACGTGCCAATACCAGCTTCATGTAATTTTTTGTAGTCCTCAACGGAACAAGCTGCAATATTTACGTTTACACGGCGGATTTCACCATTTTTATTTTTGATACTGTAAATCGTCTTGATGGATTCCAAAATATATTCCAGTGGATTATTAAGAGGATCTTCACCAGACTCAATTACAATACGCTTATGACCCATCGCTTCTAACGCAATAACCTCTTCTCTGATTTGGTCTTGCGTTAATTTTTTACGTTTAATATCGCGGTTTTTGGAGTGGTACGGACAATACACACATCCATTGATACAATAGTTAGACAAGTATAACGGTGCAAATAGAACAATACGATCGCCGTAGATAGCCTTCTTGATTTCCTTTGCTAAAGCAAAAAGCTTTTCCTTATATTCAGGTAACGGACATTCTAAGAGAACTGCTGCTTCTCGGTGGTTTAATCCCTTAAATGTAGCAGCTTTCGCTAAAATAGCATCTAACAACTCCCTATTTTCCTTGTTTTCCTCTGCATAGGCAAGTGTGTCAAGGATTTCCTGATGGGAAATAAATTCCTCCGCCTTTGGAGATTTTACATCATACATAGTACTTACCTCAAATCTTTCTAGTGGCAATGCCACCCCTCTTTAGGTTTATGAAAGTATATGACAACCAGTCTTCTGGTATTTCACTGATACTGTACATAGTATACCACTATTCCTACTAAAAAGCACAGGAATTTGATACATGCAAAAAGGTTGCCACCTCATAAGAGGAAGCAACCTTTATATCATGGGAGTTTCTAATCTATATCGATTATCTATATCGAACATGACTAAAATGTATGTATGTATTTTTACACGAGATAAACCCTTACATAATAGTACTAACTATATATTACAAATGTATTTAGTCCTATTCTCCCCATGTATCATACAGCTCTTTCATAGCACGTTCTTTCGCAATAATACCATGGGCCATCCACAAAGTACTATCCACTTGCAATACATGATCGGCTTTTACAGCAGGCAAATTTTTCCACAACTCATCTTTTTTAAGATTTGCCAATCGTTGGTCTGCTACACCTTGATTATTAGCACTAGAAGCACCGTAACCAGCAGAAACGATTAAATAGCCTGCATCAAGATCGGGTAATCGCTCTAAAGAAATCGCATTGTTCGTAGGGTTAAGTTCTGTTTCTAATACCATATCAGGCGGTTTAATATTAAGTAATTCAGCCATAAAGACATTCAAATCGCTTTTCATATACGGATACAATCGTATTTCTTTATTTAAAATTCTTAGAAAAGCTACGGTTTCCCCTTGCATATGTTCAGCTAAAGCTATCCGTGTTTTCTTAGCCTGTGAATAATATTCTTTCAAACGAGCTTCCCCTTTTTCAGGGACCCCAAGTGCTTTAGCAATAGTTAGTAGTGCAACTTCTTCCTTATTTACGTTGACAGAAATGGTTGGAGCAATTTTAGAAAGTGCATTATATGCCGCTTTGCCATAAGAGTCACGCATAATAATCAAATCCGGTTTTAAAGCCTGAATCTGCTCATAGTTGATAGTCTTTGTTTCATCATTAATACTAAAATTTTGAACATTACGATTACTTAATTCATTATAAAGATAGCTTTTTTCATTAAAATTTGCCCCTATAAAAGATTCATCTAATGCAATCATAGGATCTTCTGTCCGAACAACCACGATACGTTTATGTTCTTTGGGCATAACTGTTGTCCCGAGCTTATGAGTGACAATAATCTTATCTCCTTCAACAGTAACAATTTTATCTGCTGCCTTTTGGATAGCCGTTAATCGCTTCTTAAACTCTTTATCAATGTCTTTCGGATCATTTGACCGTTCAAGGGCTGTTTTTACCTTATCATCAAGATTAGCATAGATAGCTTCATGAGTCATACCATTTTCCTGTGGACCACATCCTGCAATTCCCATGAGCATACAAGCCCCCAAAAGACCAGAAATTAACAAACGCTTCATACTACACCTCACGTGCCGTATGGCCATAATTTTTCATAGAATAAGGAATACAGAACGGACGATCTGTCTTAGGGTCATTCATGATTGTAGAATCTACACCAAATACATCCTTCAACATTTCATTATGGAAGATAGTATGAGGCGTACCTTCGTATTGAATTTTTCCATCCTTCATGGCAACTAAATTATCAGCAAAACGAGCGGCTTCATTAAGTTCGTGAATAACCATAACAATCGTTTTGTTATAAGCTTTATTCAAATGCTCTACTAAATGTAATACATCCATTTGGTGAGATACATCAAGGAAGCTAGTAGGCTCGTCAAGGAATAGAATGTCTGTATTTTGAGCGATAGCCATGGCAATCCATGCGCGTTGCCGTTGCCCCCCAGACATATTTGTAATGCCACGATCTGCAAACTGAAGTAATTCAGTCTCCTTCAAAGCCCACTCTACAATTTCTTTATCCTCTTTTGTAGTACGGGCAAATAAGCTGCCTTGATGCGGTGCACGACCGTACATAACAAGTTCACGAACTGTAATTTCACCAGGTGCCGTTGGATTTTGAGGCAAAATAGCAACCTTTTTTGCTAGTTCTCTACTACCATAAGAACCGATAGATTTACCATCTAGTAAGACATCGCCATCCATTGGTCGAATAATACGACAAATAGTTTTTAGTAAAGTAGATTTACCACAACCATTAGCACCAATTAATGCTGTTACCTTGCCTTCTGGAATCGTAAGATTTAAGTTCTCTATAATTTTTGTATCACCGTAACCAGTAGTTAGGTTTTTAACTTCTAATTTCATTTATATTTCCCCTTTTACGCTTTTGTTTTTGCTAGAATATACAAGAAGTATGGTGCCCCGATTAAAGCTACAATAATCCCTAAGAGGATTTCATCAGGCGCAATAATGGATCGGCCAATCCAGTCAGCAGTGACCACTAAAATAGCTCCAATTAGACCTGTTAATGGCAAGAAATAGGCATGATCGGCACCGACTAAGCGGCGTGCAATATGCGGGGAAATAAGCCCTACAAAACCAATGCTGCCACCGATAGCTACACAGAACCCAGATAAAAGAACTGCAATAATAAGGTATACAAATCTAGAGCGATTTATATGTACACCAAGCCCAATCGCTGTTTCATCAGCTAGGCTCAATAAATTTAGCTCCATATAACGGGCATAGAGAATGAGTGATAATACAATGACAACTGGCGCAAGCACCCATACATGCTCCCATGTATTACCCGAAATAGTGCCGATGGTCCAAGTATTAACTAAATAAAATTTATTAGGGTCCAAACGCGTTACGAGTAAGACTTGCAATGCATGGAGTCCTGCACTCATAGAGATACCTGTTAAGATTAAACGATATGGAGAAATAATATCTCTACCGCGACAAGATAGAAGATAAATTAAAATCGCTGCCACAACAGCCCCAGCTACGGCAACAGTAGGTAATGTCCAAATCCCCCACGCCGTTGTAGAACCTGCAAAATATACTAAAAGAACTACACCTAAACCAGCACCAGCATTTACGCCTAACAAGCTTGGACTAGCCAATTCATTCCGAGATATAGTTTGAAAAATTGCACCAGACATAGCAAGGCCCATACCAATAAATACAGCCAAGATGGTGCGAACTAAACGGAAATCAAAAACTGTGAGTTTTTCTACATCATTACCACCGCCAAAGAGAATGCGAATAAGATCAGATGTAGACATATCACTAAAGCCTGTATGAAGATGTCCATACATGGCACCTAACAACATGAGCGTCATAACGAAAGAGTAGGCAAAAAAGCGTTTTTTCATCTTATTTTCCTCCCTTACGATTTGCTAAATAAATAAAGAATGGAACACCTACAAGAGCAGTAATGGCACCTAATGGTGTTTCGAATGGAGGATTTACGATACGAGCTACAACGTCAGCAATCATAACAAGTACTGCACCAAAGAGTGCAGAGAATGGAATTACAAGACGATAATCGATGCCTACCAGTTTACGTGTTATATGTGGAATAACGAGACCTACAAAGCCGATCGGACCGGCTAGAGCAACAGCAGAACCGCTAAGAATAAGTACAGTCAAACCAGATAATACACGTACACGATTTAAATTACTGCCAAGACCAATAGCTACCTCTTCGCCAAAGCTTAAGAGCGTAACAGATTTAGATACGTACATGGCAATAAGAATACCAATGAGTGTCCAAGGTAATACGAGTAATACTTGTTCCATACGAATACCACTAATACCGCCTGCAGTCCAAAAGCTTAACTCTTGTGCCACTTGGAAGTACACAACAAGCATATGTGTAACAGCCACAAATACTGCACTAATAGCCGTACCTGCAAGTGCAAGATATACAGGAGTAGCTTTACCACCTACGCGTTTAGCAAGAGCTAAAATGAACAGTGTTGCCAATGCGGCCCCACCGAAGGAAAACAAAATACTTCCATTTAAGGTTAAATAAGGAAATAAAATCATCCCAACAGCTAAACCAAAACTGGCACCTGCGTTAATCCCCAAAATAGAAGGACTTGCCATAGGATTGTTGGTAACACCTTGCATCAGTGCACCTGATACGGCAAAGCTGATACCTACAACGATACCTGCTATCATACGTGGCAAGCGCAATGTTTGAACGATCATCTGACCTATACTATTAGGATCATAGTTAGTAAAGGATAAAATAATATCATCTAGGCTGATATAGCGTATCCCAATGAAGAGTGAACCAAGAGATGTGGCAATTAAAATAGCTAAAGCCAGTATACCTAGTAGCGTAGTTTTAGCTGCGCGCCCTCCCCTTGTTTCTACGTCATAATTGCTCATAAGAACTCCTTACAATACGAAATACTATAGAATTTACTGATACATTATATCAACAATGCTCTATCTATTTCAATAATAAATCTCAGTATCATTTATAGCAATAATGCAATGTTAAAAACAAAATAAGTAAATCTTTATAACTATACAGAATTATATCCAACAATTTTTATTCCTATAATCATATATAAATATTATTTCTATAAAAAAGAGCAGTAACCTTAAGGCTACTACTCTAAGTTATGAGTAAATATTCTGATTTGATGTACAATAAAATATATTTAAAGTACTAAATTTACCTATTTAATTGATTCCTATTATTAAAAAATGCTCTATACGCTAATTGACAAGTAATAAAGCAAGCAATCGATATAGTAGATAAACTCATAAATGTCACGATCATTTGATATTTTACAGCTTCAAGTGGAGGCATTCCCGCTAAGATTAGACCTGTCATCATTCCTGGTAAAGCCACGATTCCTAAAGTCTTAGCGCTATCTACAGTAGGTTGCAATCCAGTCTTTATAACATCTCGCACGATGGCTTTTGACGCTTGCTTAGGCGTACTTCCTAACGCTAGTTTAATTTCCACCTCTTGTTGGCGTAACTCAAAATTTGATAGCATTTGTCGATAACAAAGGCCAATTGCCACCATAGCTCCACTAATAACCATCCCTCCAACAGGAATCACCTGATAAGCAGTAAAGTTAAGCACACCTGTTAGAAGCAAAATCGATAATGTAATGCTTGCACCTACGGTTATGGCAAACCAAGAAATCCACAATGCATATGGTATTCCCTTACCGCGTTTAGAAGAATTATAGGCTGCATTAATAGCCATAAAACCTAATAATCCGATTATGAATATAGGACTTTCAGTACTAAAAATATAAGCTAAAATAAAGCCTATGGCAAATAACTGTATGGTAGCTCGTAAAGCACTTATAAAAATATCTTTCTCTAACTTCAACTCCTGCCGATAGGACATAAACATACTTATAATAACTAATATAGATGCAAGACATAATGACATGGCTGAAATAGCATGAAATTGACTCACCGTAATACCTCCTCTTTAGCTAATGATCCATCTACAATTGTAATGCGGCGATTAGCCTTACGTAAGCTTTGTTCCTCACTATGTGTTATTGCTATGATGGTCATCCCATTATTATGAAGTTCATCGATTACCTGTTCCACGATAGCCGTGTTAACAGCATCTAATGCAGAGGTAACCTCATCTAAAAGCAATACTTTAGGTTCAAAGATAAGGCTTCGAATGAGACAAATCCGTTGCATTTCTCCACCAGATAGTTCATCATTATGGCGCTCAAGATATTCAATAGGCATATGAAGTAAATCGAAAAGATATTTGATACGAATCATATCAGGTTCCATACCTCGAATATCATAAGGGAACAAAATATTACGACGCACCGTTTTTGCAAACAAGTAAGGTCTTTGAAAGCAATAACCTACCTCTTTTCGATAACTTTCTGGATCTATAGTGGTTAAATCACGTCCATTATAAGTAATAATCCCTGAGGTAGGACTAATCAAATCACTGCATAATTTTAAAAGTGTACTTTTACCACTACCAGAAGGGCCTACAACAGTGAGATACTCTCCTTCATGTACAGATAGAGACACATCACGGATAATAGACTTTTCGTTTACAACATAGGATATATTAGATAACTCTAATAGTGCCATAATGCCTCCGATCATATTTCAAGACTCTATGATATATTTAATAATCACTTTAAATTATATTATATTATACCAATACAACTTACACCATAATAAACAATAAAAAATCCCTAGTGGAAACCACTAGGGATTAATAGTCTTGTAAAATTAAGCTTCTACAGGGTATACGCTAACTTTACGGTTATAACGACCAGCACGTTCAAATGCTACTTTACCAGGCACAAGTGCGAATAAAGTGTCATCTTTACCGATACCTACATTAGTACCAGGGTGGAAGTGAGTACCACGTTGACGAACGATGATGTTACCGCTCTTTACGATGGAACCATCATGGCATTTAACACCAAGACGTTTAGATTCACTATCACGACCATTACGAGTACTGGACACACCTTTTTTATGTGCGAACAATTGCAAATCAAAAGTAAACATTAAGTTCACCTCCTATATTTCGTGAATTTGGACAAACTCTGGATATTGACGGCTAATTTCCTCTAAACCGAGAAGCATAGTCCCCAGAATATCCTGTCCACTCTGATTAATCGTACCAGAGAGAACTATATCACATTGACCTTCGCTATTCGTATACTCACCTTCTTGTTGAGCAATTTGGGTGAGGCCTAACATCGCCGTTGCCGATAAGGCAGACACTGCAGCACATACGATATCGAAGCCATGTTCATCATATCCTGCATGACCGGACATATGACAACCAATAACTTGACCATCACTATTCCGCTGGATTCCAATGGAAACCATAATTAAGCTTGGATAGATTCAATACGAACTTTTGTGAACGGTTGACGATGGCCTTGACGACGACGGTAGTTGGATTTAGCTTTGTATTTGAATACTAAAATCTTTTTACCTTTACCATGCTCAAGAACTGTACCTGTAACTTTTGCACCGTTTACAAGAGGAGCGCCAACTTTAACGTCGCCGTCATTCACTACAGTCAAAACTTCTTCGAATGTAACGGAATCGTTAGCAGCTGCTTCCAATTTTTCGATAGTAATTACATCGCCTTCAGCAACGCGATATTGTTTACCACCAGTTTTAATAATTGCGTACATGAGAACACCTCCTTGTTATCGAACTCGCTGAATTCGGTATCCCGACCCGAACTTCGGTCGGGCGTTTAAACCTGCTTCACGCGGATTGCAAAGTTCAGAAAACCGAACTAATACTGATATAGTATATACTATTTACACTATCATGTCAAACCAAAAACTACAGAATTCGCCTAGTTTTTAACACTTATATATACAGAGCTTTAAAATTCTCCGATAATTCCAAGGTGCTGTAAGAGTATCTTTGTACCGATGAGAATTAATACACCTCCACCAACTATATCTGCATATTTTCCAACAAATTGGCCCATAAATTTACCTAAGTACACACCAATTAAAGAAATGCCAAAGGTAATAATACCAATCATGGTAGAAGCTTCCCATACATTAATAGGTAAGAACGCAAAGGTCAACCCTACAGCCATCGCATCGAGACTGGTTGCTACGGAGAGCATCACCATCTCCCAGACACCTAAAAATTACTTATCATCGTCCTCTTCATCATCATCGCTAAGCCCTTCTCGAATCATAGCGATACCTAAATAGCCAAGAAGACCAAAGATAATCCAGTGATCCCAATCAGATATGACATCGATAAATTGACGTCCTATGAGCCAACCGATGAGGGGCATTAGGAACTGAAACAAGCCAAAGAGAAAGGCCAAAGTGACCTTCCGACTATTCTCACCTACAGGCATTGTCAGCCCCTTACCAATAGATACGCCAAAAGCATCCATGGCAAGACCAATACTAATTAATACAATTTCAAATATAGACACTATACTCACCTATAAACAAACTACTTACTTATTCGGCTATAGCCATCAAGGAATATCCTTCTCGACTAATTTGTGGATTTACTACAATAGAAATCTTGCGACCTATAGACCCACCTAAATCCTCGACAATAGCTTTTGTTAAATACTGAGCCACCTCCGGATGAACTTCGATTTCTAGATTCGTTTTAATACGTCCTGATTTAAATAACTCGCGGATGCGACGCACAATCTGCATATATACAGTACGACCCGACAACATATAGCCCGTACCACCGCATTGAGGGCATGTATCAAACATCAAGGTTTGCAAGCCTTGGCGAGCTCGTTTTCGCGTCATCTCTACGAGGCCAAGCGAACTAATGCCGCATACAACGGTTTTCATTTTATCTAACTTAGCTTGTGCCCCCAACAATTTTAATAACTCTTGTTGATGTTCTTTATCTTTCATATCAATAAAATCGATGACGATAATACCACCGATATCACGCAAGCGCAATTGACGACAGATCTCTTTTGCCGCCTCTTTATTGACTGTAAAAGCTAAATCTTCTAGTTTATTAGATTTACCAGTATAATGAGCAGAATTTACATCAAATACGGTGAGAGCCTCCGTATGATCAATACGGATTGACCCTCCAGAAGGAAGATTAATATCGCGAGAGATAAGATCTTCTAATTGCGGTTCAATATGGTTTGCTTTAAAGATAGGTGTGCTATCGCGATGACGTGTTACTTTAATTTGTTGCGATGTAGGGCCATGACCTAAGAGATCCATCAATCGATCTTCACCCATATCGGAATCGACGATGATTTCTTCTACATTGCGATGAGCATAGTCCCGCACAAGACGGAACCAGAAATCTGCGTCACTATATAAATCTGTACCGCTCTTAGCCACCTTAAAGCGCTTCAACACATGTTGCCATGTACGCCACAAGTAATCCATGTCACGGCCTATTTCATCAGCACTAGCCTTAGCTGCCGCAGTGCGAATAATAAAACCGCAACCTTCTTGTACATAAGGTGCTGCTAATTCTTGCAACTTTGCACGCAAGGCTTCGTCAGTAATCTTTTTAGAAATATGCATGCCTTCAGAATACGGTAAAAGCACCATAAAGCGGCCCGCCAAACTGACATCAGCAGTTACGCGAGCACCTTTACCAAGCATTTCTTCTTTCACTACTTGAACGAGAATTTGTTGCCCCACAGATAAGCGTGGCAAAATTTTCTGTTCCTTCCCTTGTTGTAAGTTCAAGTACGCATTTTGAGAGCCCCCAATATCAACAAAGGCCGCTTGCATACCATTCAATACATTCTTTACTGTGCCTTTGTACATATGATTTGCCATATGAGACTCATCGGTACGCTCCAAGACAAAGTCCACTAGCTGACCTTCTTCGTCTATAACAGCCATCCGAATTTCTTCGCGCATAACATTGACCAAAATTTTATGCATCCTATCCCTCCCTTCTTTGTCATCTAAATTATAATTAGTAATTAATCTCTAAAGGCGTATAACGGCCTTCTTCATTTTCTACCATAATTGCTTTACGGTGAACTTCGTAGCTAGTTGTAATAGGCCAATTATATTGGTCCTTACCTAGATTCCACACTTCGCTAGGTTTAATAGTACCTTGCGGATAAATGCCGATACCCATTGTAAGGGTCACCATACCGTCCTTAACGGAGGCTACGATGGGTTCTTTTACAAACTCTTTTACATCAATGGTACGAGTTTTCTTAGGTGTTACCTTTTCATAAGAAATTTCCGTTGCTTCATTAAAAGGTTTGAGTAACGCATCCCAATCAGCATTTTCATCTGTCACAGGACCTGTTACCTCATAGATAGCAAAATTACAGATGGCCATCATCTTTTTCACCTTTTCAGGCATTTCTTTACCGTCTAGTACTTCAAGTCCTGGAGGTGCTACGCGATTTAAACGGTCCATAATGGACTCTAAACTATCCTCTTCAAGCACATCCATATCGATATATTCAGCCGCTGCCGTTACGCCTAAAGCAAGAGCAGAGGAAAAGCTAATTTTCATATGAGGGTTAAAGCCTTCAGAATATGCCATTTTAATTTCTGCTCGACGTATCATCCGCTCTACAGCTTGAGCATAATCAAGGTGTGACAGGAATCGTAATTCTTCGCCCTTATTTAAGGCCAAACGTAACTTTTTCAACTCTGCCACCCTCCTTATAGTCAATAATAGCTGTATTGAGCTCTGGACATACATTACAGCCCTTGCATGGAGCTCGACGACAATCGCCTGTAAGGTTAGCTGCCACCGCTTGTTCCCACTCGCGTTTTAAGAAAGCTTTACTTACAGTGCAATCTAAATGATCCCAAGGCAATGGCTCATCGAAATCTCGTGTACGACGTGCAAAATACGCAGGATCCAATCCGCAGTCAGCGAATGCTTTCAACCAAGCTTCATAGTTAAAGAACTCAGTCCAACCATCAAATTTACAACCAGCCTTCCAAGCCTCTACGAGAACTTTAGATAGTCTACGATCTCCACGAGCAAAAGCGGCTTCCATGTAGCCAGTATAACCATCATGATAGTGATAAGAAATGTTACGATTATTGATGAGAGACTTCAAGTAACGTTGTTTACGATGAATCTCCTCCACATCTTCTTGACCATACCATTGATATGGAGAATGTGTTTTTGGTACGAAGAAGGATACGCTCACCGTTACAGAACCATTACGTTTGCCTGTAATATCACGGTGCAAGTCAAGCACCTTGTACGCAAGATCTGCAATACCAGCCAAATCTTCGTCTGTTTCTGTAGGAAGCCCCATCATAAAATACAATTTAACCGTGTTCCATCCTGATTTGAAGGCATTAGTACATGCGGCCAACAAATCTTCTTCACTAACGCCCTTATTGATAACGTCACGCATCCGTTGCGTACCTGCTTCAGGCGCAAAGGTAAGACCACTCTTGCGCACTTGCTGTACCTTTTTCGCAATATCGATAGAGAAGCTATCAATACGCAATGACGGTAAGCTAACGCTAACTTGTTTATCTTTAAACTCTTCCATGAGCATATCTACGAGTTCAGGCAATTTAGAGTAGTCCGCAGAGCTCAAACTCATCAAGGAAATCTCGTTGTAACCAGTATTGGCAATTGTATCTTTAGCAATTTGTAACAAACGTTCTGGCGTCTTTTCACGAACCGGACGATAGAGCATACCAGCCTGACAGAAACGACAGCCACGCGTACAGCCACGGAATAACTCCAATACAGCGCGGTCATGCACTATATCAAGGAACGGTACAACAGGCTTTGTTGGATAGAATACATTCTCTACATCCTCTATAATACGTTTCTCAACAGCTGCAGGTACGTCTTCGAAACGCGGCGTAATCGATTTAAAATCGCCTTGTTCGGTGTATTCTACATCGTATAAAGCCGGGCAATATGTGCCAGGAATTTGGGCTACTTTACGCAAAAAGCCTTCTTTGCCACCTGGGAAGCCTTTGGCTTTTTCTGCTTTAAATAAGTCGATGAATTCATCGCCCCACTCTTCGGATTCACCGAGGGATACGATATCAAAGAAATCTGCAATAGGCTCAACGTTATACGCACAAGGGCCACCGCATACAAGCAGTGGAAAATCTAAATCACGCTCCTTAGCATACATAGGAATGCCTGCTAAATCGAGCATATTTAAAATGTTAGTAAAGCTCATTTCATATTGAAGCGTAAATGCTAACACATCAAAGTCTTTAATAGGCGTACGTGTTTCTAAGGAAAATAATGGAATATTACGCTTGCGCATTTCCTCTTCCATATCGTGCCACGGTGCAAATACGCGCTCGGCTACCGCATCTTCACGACGGTTTACGAGACCATACAAAATCTTGATGCCCAAATGACTCATGGCCACTTCGTACACATCGGGAAAACCTAAAGCCATAGTTACATCAACAGTACTGTGATCTTTCACGATACTATTGTATTCGCCGCCCGTGTAACGAGCGGGCTTTTGGACATGTTGTAACCATGACGTATCTAATTGAATCATACATCCTCCGTCTTTAATGAAAGACTTCTTTCACAATCAATCCTATGAAAGGATATTAAAATATATATTTTGTCCGCTGTCTAGCAATATTTAATAAAATGCCAATGCTCAGCATATTAGTTGTTAGCGCACTAACACCATAGCTAAGGAATGGCAACGGAATCCCCGTTACAGGCATGATACCAATCGTCATGCCTACGTTTACGAGCACTTCAAAGGCAAACATCGTACCAATACCCGTTGCTAATAACATACCGAAATTATCATTGCAGGTATATGCTACTTGAATGCTGCGATAAATAAGCATAAACAATAATAGCAATACTACAATGCATCCTACAAAGCCAAATTCTTCGCCGATTACAGAAAAGATAAAGTCCGTATGATTTTCTGGTAAAAAGTTCAACTGACTTTGAGTACCATTAAAGATACCTTTACCAAAAATCATACCCGACCCGATGGCAATCTTAGATTGAATAATATGATAGCCAGAACCGAAGGGATCAATATCTGGATTTAAAAATACTAGAATACGTTGCTTTTGGTATTCTTTCAGTACAAACCAGCCCAAAGGCATCAAGAGTAAAGTCACGCTCGCAATGATTTTTATAAGCTTAGTTTTGATACCAGATATAAAGAGCATCCCTACAAATATAGCAATATATACAAGGGATGTCCCCAAGTCAGGTTGTAAGAATACGAGAAGGATAGGAATCCCTACATATAACACTGGCATCAATAGGGATTTAAAAGTATCTAACTTGCCAATGCGCGGTTCTAACATTTTAGCCATACAGATAATCATCAATAGTTTAGAAAACTCTGAAGGCTGGATAGTAATTGGTCCCAGTTGAATCCAACGCTGTGCACCTAGTGCGGAGGTACCAACTACCATAACTGCAATTAACATAAGCATGGTAATCACATAAATCATATTCCCCCACCCTTTAAGGCGATGGTAATCTAGAAATTGCATGCCTATAACGACAGCTATATTTGCTAAAAAGAATACGAGTTGTTTTACCACTAAACTACCAAAACCGATAGCTTCATGATTCACATGGGTAGCACTACCAATAGCTGTAAGACCAATTCCGACAAGTAATATAGTACATATGATGATAGTCCAATCGCTATCTGTCCATATTTTACGCCACATCATATCACCTATTTCAACTTGCTACGGCGCCACAAGCTTTGTTTCCCTTGCACCAATAAGCGTTGCGTGGTCCAACCGCCACGATTAATGTAATGAACATTGTTAGAATCCTCAAAAATAGACTCACCTACTGTTGCAAGACTTGGTGTAATATCTTGCTCCTTCGATGTTTTTTTCTTAGTTACATAAGCATCGAAGTGCTTTTGTACATCGTAGTCTTCCCAACACTCACCGGTAGTTACATAATCAACAAGAGGTGCTAACATAGCTTTTAGTTCACTAGAAACAAATTCTAACAAACGACCATCTTGTGTATAGGTCAAAATATCCTCATCATAAGGGATTATAGCCCCTACATATTCAGCGCGAAGGACTTCTAACATATCATATAAATTGATATTCTCTCCATCGATAGGTACTGCATTAAAAGCAATAGCATAATCACGAATATTATGTTCTTGACATACTTGAATCATGCGTGCCCCATTACGCAAGGATACCCATAAAGGATGCGTCACCACGATGCAGCGATTTACTAATTCTAAAATAGACTCTATGCCCTTACCGATACCAGCAGGAGCATCAATTAAAATATAGTCATATGTCTCAGAGAGGCGACGGACTAATTTTTTATATTTTTTACGACCTATATCTTCCCAACGAGCACTTTGGCTAGCTGGTAGGAAATCTAAGTTTTCAGCAATTGATACGATGGCATCATCCATATAGTCTTTATCTTCGCTCGCATCTAATGCGTCGTAAATAATTTCATTTGCCACTCCTAACACAAGGTCTAAATCGCGCAATCCAAAATCTCCATCACAGAGCAATACGCGATGCCCTGCATTACTTAAGGCTGAACCCAAGCAAGCGGTAATCGTAGTCTTACCTACGCCCCCCTTACCGGATACAACGCCGATTATCTCGCCCATACTAATCCTTTCTTGGTTGTCCACTAGTTACCGCATTCTGAGGTTTTTGCCCTTTATTAATACTTGTCCCCGTAGCAGTTTCCTTATTGCCCTTACTATTTGTATCATTAGATTTCTTATTCACTGGTACATTGAAGTACGCAGCCAATATATCTCTTACGATAGGCCCTGCAGAGCCCGCACCAAAGCTACCTTGCTCAACAAGTGCAACCACTACAATTTGTGGCTTATCATATGGTGCATAGGCTACAAACCAGCCGTGATCTCTGCCATGTGCATTCTCTGAAGTACCTGTTTTACCAGCTACATCAATAGGGAATCCTTTAAACAACTCCCCTGCTGTACCACCTTCATTAGTAACGTCACGCAAGCCTTCGCGAACGAGATCCATAATATTTTTTGGTACAGGTAAGATACCGAGCTTGTCTGGGCCAAAGATTTCTTTTGGCGTGCCATCCTTATTATCAATACGGCTCACCACATATGGGCGGTATTTAATGCCACCATTTGCTACTTCACTGAGCATAACAGCCATTTGTAATGGTGTCACCAAAGTAAAAGACTGACCTATGGCCGCATCAAAGGTTTCACCTAAATACCAATCTTCATCATACACTTTGCGTTTATAAGCAGGACTTGCCATATTACCAGAGGCCTCACCAACAAGATTGATGCCTGTCTTTTCGCCAATACCAAAGTAGCCAGCATATTTTACAAGTCCTTCTATGCCAACGCGATTGCCCATTTCATAGAAGTAAACATTATC
This sequence comes from Veillonella parvula, assembly GCF_040097785.1. Classification (GTDB taxonomy): domain Bacteria; phylum Bacillota; class Negativicutes; order Veillonellales; family Veillonellaceae; genus Veillonella; species Veillonella parvula_D. The sequence continues at coordinate 689,152 of NZ_JBBNNS010000001.1, forward strand.
TGATTTTGCAAGAGCTTTATTAAAGTTAAGCCACCCTAATGCTTCACCTTCTGCATTTCGTTTATCGATAAGCCAATGTTTACCACTATCAAAAATCATTTCTTCAGGGGTAACCTTTTTAAGATCTAAAGCCGCCGTACCTGTAATAATCTTGAACGGAGAACCTGGTGGATATTCACCAGAAATAACCTTATTATCAAATGGATGATTCTTATCGTTATTCAATTGATTCCACTGTGCCGTTGTAATCCCTTTCGCAAACCAGTTAGGATTAAACTCAGGGGCGCTGACCATGGCCAAAATGGCACCCGTATTTGGATCCATTGCTACTACAGCAGCTCCTTGAGCTGGAATGCCTTGGGCACGCAACTGTTCTAATTGGTTCTTAACAGCTTCTTCAGCAGCCTTTTGTAGATTTGCATCTATTGTCAAATGGATATTAGATCCAGGCACTGTATGCTTTCTATCTACCTCCGCAACCGGTCGGCCTGTAGCATCAACCTCTACCTGTTTACCACCATCAGTACCACGCAAGATGGAATCATATAGTTTTTCAAGACCAGAACGGCCTAAAATAGTACCACCACTAATAAGGGTATTTGGATCTTGCTGTTTTAGCTCTTCTAATTCTTCTTCGCTCACTTCACCCACATAACCAAAGAGCTGAGAAGCCATCGTTTCATATGGATAATAGCGAAGTGGTTCTACATCTATGGTAACACCTGGTAATTCATGACGATGCTCTTCGATGCTTGTAACTACATCCATAGAAATATCATTAGCAATACGAATTGGCTCATAACCATATTTATGATCATTTACCTTTTTTGTAATATCTTCTGGTTTAATTTTCAGCAAAGTTGCCAACTTAGCAACTTCACCTTCGTCTAGAGCCTTCCCCGTAGGCAAAATGGAGATAGTGTATGCCGGTCTAGAACCTACTAAGATCTGACCATTTCGATCGTACATAATACCACGAGCAGCTGTCATGGATACCATGCGCAAACGGTTGCCTTCTGCCTTAGCTTGGTAATAACCACCAGACAAGATTTGCAACGACATCAGGCGTAATGCCAAGACTATAAATATGCCGGCTACAATGTAAAAGAGTACATCAAAGCGATTCGTTTTTCTTCGTTTATAGAGGCCTTCAAGCACTCTTTCACCCCCTTAATCCTTACCAAATATAACCTTGTTGTTCATCATCTTTACGCCATAACAAACCATGCACAATAGCGCCTAACAAGCCATTCCAGAACATCACGGGTAATACCATATGCCACAAGTATAGTCCAAAGTGCAAATCGCCACCACTAGCTAATATCATAAAGCTACGAATAACGCCATCTAGTAGCGTACAAATAGCTACTATACCGCTAGACCAATACCAGCGTTCTTCATAGATACGATGCTTTACGGCAGATAGTAGATATACCACAATTACGTAAGGGAATAGATGGAGCCCAAAAAAGTTAGATATCAATACATCATGTACGATACCCCCAACAACAGCGGATATCAGCCCCATACGACGACCTTTAAATAAAGTAATCATAACAATTATCGTCAAAATTAAGTTTGGTAACCAATTTGTATGGAAAATAGTAGGCAATAATTGCGCTTGTATAAAATATATTAAAAATCCAGAGAAAGCTAAAGCTAGACGCATCATTGTTTAACGGCCCCCTTTGCACCCTCTACTTGATCTCGTTGTGTTTGAGGCACAAGTTTAGGTTCAAGTTCTGGTTTTTGTGGTGCACTTAGAGAAGACGAGGTAAGCACAAAAACTTCTTCTAAACGATGAAAATCTACACTCGGTGTGACTACCGCATTTTTAACAAATCCTTCCGAATCATTTTCGATAGATTGCACGTTGCCAACAGGTAGACCTTTCGGATAAATGCCTCCATATCCAGAGGTAATCAACTTATCACCTACCAATACATCACCATCGCGAGCAATATTTACCATAGATGGTGTACGAGGTGTATTGCCATTACCTTTTACAACGCCAGACAAACGAGATTCAGGTCGTTGTACAAGGATACCTATTGCGCTACGCGGATCAAGAATGGTTTGAACGCGAGCAGAATGCGGATATACATCTGTAATAAAACCAACGACACCACTAGGTACAACAACAGCCATATTAACTGCCATACCTTCTTCACTCCCTTTATCAATGGTGAAAGTATTTGTCCAAGTACCGTAATCCTTTGTAATGATACCTGCTAGGGTCATGGAGAATTCTGGATGGCTACTCTTATAGTTTAAAAGCTGACGAAGGCGAATATTCTCTGCCACTACTTCATCGTAGTTAACTACCTTTTGTTCCAATGTAGCTTTACGAGATGCTTCCTCTTCACGTTCGATAGTAGAGAAAATAGCATTATTAAGTACTGTAAAGCTAGTTTGGACGCCCTCTAATAAACGAGCTGACCCATAAGAGAAAGGCGTTGTAATTCCTTCAAGGGTAACCGTAACAAAGGGAATACTAGTCCGTTGCTTCCACGCAAAGCCGAGCAATGCCATTAGGATACAACCAATGACAACGATGATAATTAACTTTTTATCTGACTGTATCATGCTAGTCTCGGCCCTTTCTATTCTTAGAATTTACAATAAAACGCGATAAGCTCACCAAATCAGATGAGGCCCCATTAAGGCCTACCACAACTTTTGTTTCAGGTGCTTCAGGAACGTGAACAGGTACACCTACTTCAGTACCAATCCGATCCGCTAATCCAGATAGTCTTGCCGTACCGCCAGTAAGCCATATGCCATGTTGCATAATATCAGCCACGATTTCTGGTGCCGTAGCACGAATCATTTGCTTAACCTCATCCAAGAGTCCTATCAAACATTCATTTACAACTTGGTACACTTCAGATTGATGAATCACACAACGTCTACCTAAGCCGTTCATCATATCGCGCCCCTGAAAGGCATACTCTGCATCCTCTAAAGGAGCGATAGCTGTACCTAATGTATGCTTAATATCTAATATGGTCTCATCAGATACGATAACGCCAAAACACTCACGCACATAGCGCAATAAGGCATTATTAATATCAGAACCACCAAAACGAATTGTTTTGCTATCTACGATACCACCTAAAGAAACAATCCCCATATCAATAGTGCCACCACCGATGTCAATAACCATAGATCCTTGCGCTTCAAAGATAGGCACACCACAACCAATAGCAGCTGCCACAGGTCGTTCAATGAGGAATACCTCTCGAGCACCAGCTTGAATAACAGCATCCATCATAGCTCGTTGCTCAACATCGGTCATGCCACAAGGAACCCCTACGACAACGCGGGCTCGACGCAACGCATTAGACACCTTATTAAGAAAGTAGCTAAGCATAGTATGCATAACACGATAGTCAACGATAAATCCATCCTTTAAAGGCGTTAACGGACGCCACATATCGGGCATGCGCAATACGAGGCGCGCCGCTTCATCACCAACGGCTACTACTTTTTCTTGTTTTGTATCAGTTGCTATAATCGATGGTTCGCTTATAACAGTCCCTCGCGTCCCCCCCATGAGGCGCGTTTGTATGGAACCAATATCTATACTTACATCTTTTCCTAGAGTAGGTAAAATGGAACTCATAGTAATTTCTCCTTCATTACATCATCATTCCATTTTACCATATATAACGCGACTTTTTCCATTGATATCAGTACCTTTCCTTTTGTTAAAAGCACAGATAACGCATAATCCCTGTACTCATAAGTCATACATAAAAATTACATAACTTCATACATATAATCTCATACACAATAAGGAAAAGCACTCATTTATAGGAACTTACCCATGCGTCAAAATTAGGTATAGTTCAAAATGAGTGCTTTTAATAATCTTACTTGGCTTTGTTCAGTTTATTTAGGCTCAGCTCAATTTACCAATTTCGCTGAGGCTCGTAAATTCATTATCCCCTATAACAATATGATCAAGTACAGGAATCCCCATAAATTGACCAGCACTAACAAACATTTTCGTTAGCCGTATATCTTCATCACTTGGTCTACTATCACCTGACGGGTGGTTATGGATTAGAATAATAGCCGCCGCATTGCATGCTATAGCTTTTTTAAATACTGCTCTTTGCTCTACAAGGCTTGATACCAATCCACCATTAGAGATATGCTCCAACTGAATAAGCTTATTTCGAGATGTTAGCATGGCAGCCCACACATGTTCCACATCTTCGTGCCGCAGTCGTTCCATCACATATTGAGCTATTACAAAAGGTTGCGAAAAATCTTCATAAGTCTCTTTAATCTTAAGCTCCCCTAGACGCCTACCCATTTCAAGTGCTGCACATAGCGTCACTGCTTTATCTCTACCAATACCCTTGATTTTGGTTAGATTATCTACGGTCATTCGGTTAAGACCATATACGCCATCATCAAAGGATTGTACGATATCACTTGCCAAAGAAATCGCAGATTGCCCCTTTACCCCTGTACGCAATAAAATAGCCAACAACTCCTCCATCGCCATATGTGAAGGGCCTAAGGCGAGAAATTTTTCTCGCGGGCGCTGGAATGGTAGCATATCTTTTACACTTACTGTTGGTACTTCCATAGAATCTCTCCATTCAAATAGATAACACCATTTGTAAATCAAACAATAAACACATCTACTCTCTTAAAAATTATTCAGCACAGCACAGCACAGCACAGCACAGCCAATTATATCACTATCTGTCTAATACGCTAGTACTATTTTGCCCCTAACGCCTTGCACAGTTCCTCGTATACATGTTCAACTGGTAACCCTACCACATTAGTATAAGAGCCCTCTATTTTATCTACCCATAATGCACCTTTTCCTTGGATGCCATAAGCTCCAGCCTTATCCATCGGTTCCCCACTAGCAATATAAGACTCAATTTCAAAGGGTGCTAATTGTTTAAAATATACTTTTGTTTCATTGTGAAAAACTATCTCCTCCCCTTTGATGAGTAACGCGACTCCAGTGATTACAGAATGTGCTCTACCCGATAAATGCTCCAACATATGGCGTGCATCGGATTCATCATGTGGCTTTCCTAATACTTTATTATCAAGGACAACAATAGTATCTGCGCCTAACACAATACTTCCGTCTGGAACACCTACAGCACAACGAGCCTTACCTAATGCTTGGGCTTTCACCATTTCAATAGGGTTGTCGTAACCCTCATTAGATTCCTCATAAGTACTGGATACAACAGTATGATCAATCCCAACCTGTGTTAATAATTCAGTTCTACGTGGTGATTGACTCGCCAAATATAATCCAGCCATATACGCTCCTTCGTATTAAAAAACTTGTACATAAAATTCTTGGTATAACTAAACTATCCTGCCTATCCCCCAGAACTTACCATCCCTTACATAGTTGTTCCTTTATCTTCTTTTGAAGAAATTAATCTTTCATAATATTCTTGTACATCTTCCCCATGTTTTACCGCATCAGCTCGCACCGCTGCATAAAATACAATATCCGCTTGAGGCACACGAATACGGCCAGGCACATGCTCTTCTAATATTTCAAAGAATCTATCGTCGGCTTTCAACAGCAAACGACCATTTTTAACTTTATTTCCATCTACAATAGAATACACAAGAGACCAAATCGGGCGCGGGTCAGAGGTAGAACATTTTCTATATTTATAGCGGTATTTAATATTTGTCAACAACTCACGTTCAAACTTGAACACCCCATCAATCATGTTATAATCTACTTCAAAATGACGATTTCTAAAGATAGAGTGCTCTTCAATCACAAGCTTTGTATCTGTCAAAATATATGTATATCTACTAACAGCCTGTTTAACCATAACAATGATGGCCATGATTTCAATAAAATACTCAGCTAATAAAACCGTATGTAATTGAATACTGCGATACGTTGTATAAGCTGCTGCACACAACAATAAAATCACAAAAAATACTACCAATAACTCTGCACTTCTGGTGCGCTGAGATTTTTCTTCATATAATACTGTCATGCTTTACCCCTTTTAAAGAAATCACTAATTAATAACTATACATCCTATTATAAGATATTCTATGCATAAAAACTACAAAAACCCCGTCCATATCCGAGATATAGACGGGGTTTTATGACTCTATTAGTCACTCAGTTCAGATGCGAACTATATTATTTTTTCAACGCTGCTGTAATACGTTGAGTATCACGAGCAATCATGATTTCTTCGTTTGTAGGAATTACAAAGATTTTAACCTTAGAGCCTTCAGCACTGATTTCTTGTTCTTTACCACGAACATTATTGCGTTCAGAATCAATACGAGTACCTAAATATTCCAAACCGTTACAGATTGCATCACGGTTACCAATACCGTTTTCACCAATACCAGCAGTAAAGATGATAGCATCTACACCGCCCATAACAGCAGCAAAGGCACCGATTACACGGCGAACTTTGTAATGGAACATATTCAATGCCAATTGTGCGCGTTTATTGCCGTTAGCAGCAGCTTCTTCAATCACACGGAAGTCATTGGATACACCAGAAATCCCTAATACACCGGATTCTTTATTCATAACTCTATCGATTTCTTCATAGGTCATACCTGTTTTTTCCATCAAGAATGGAACGATAGCAGGGTCAATATCACCTGTACGCGTACCCATGATCAAACCGGACAATGGAGTAAAGCCCATTGTAGTATCGATGGAGCGACCACCTTTAATAGCAGCCACAGAGGAACCATTACCCAAGTGGCATGTGATGATACGAAGATCAGTCATATGTTTACCCATTAATTCTGCACAACGTTGTGCTACATATTTATGGGACGTACCATGGAAGCCGTAACGACGAATACCGTAATCTTCATAATAAGAGTAAGGAAGCGCATACATATATGCTTCTTTTGGCATAGTTTGATGGAATGCAGTATCAAATACAGCAACCTGAGGTACATTCGGCATAATAGCTTCACAAGCTTCAATACCTTGAATGTTTGGTGGGTTATGCAATGGTGCAAGAGAAGCACATTCTTCCAATGCTTCCATAACTGCTGGAGTAATCAATACAGAATCAGCAAATTTTTCACCGCCGTGTACTACACGGTGACCTACAGCATCGATTTCATCCATAGAAGAAATAACACCAAATTCAGCATCAACTAAAATATCTAGCAAAATGCGAAGCGCTTCTTTATGGTTCAAAATTGGTTCAACCCGTTCTAATTTATCTGCATTAGGACGTTTGTGAGTGAAGATAGCATCTTGATCACCAATCTTTTCAAAAAGGCCTTTTGCCAATTCTGTTTCAGTTGTCATATCAAGTAATTGATATTTCAAAGAAGAACTACCGCAGTTAACTACTAATACGTTCATCGATTAACCCTCTTTCTGTTGTGTAACTTGAATCTTGTTTTGAATTTCTTTGCTGATATCAGAACCTACCTGATCCTTTTCAGGATATTGGTAGATTATATTCCACAATACGCCATGATCTAAGAATACGTATTGAGAAAAGCTAAATGTTTGCCCTTGTGTTGTATACGTCACATCAAGCTTCTTTGCAGATGTACCTTGTAAAGCTACAGATTCTTCCTTGATGGTTGCGCCCATCTTCGTGAATTCAGACTTGCTGCGATTTAAAAACTCATCAACCGTAGGCAATGGTTTATTGTCACCAGCACGCAATGCTTCAACTTCAATCACCATATGTTCTGTAACGGAACCATAAATATCAATTGGATACCCATCATCAGTCATATTTTTTGTACTTTTACCCATTTCATAAGGCAAGGCAATGGTAATCTCAGATTGACCAACACGGATAACTTGATGGCCAAAACTATATGTATCCATTACATTATTTGAGCCACATCCCGCCATTGCTAGCAGCACAGCACCGAGCAGAGTCCCTTGTAATGTACGTTTCCAATTTTGTTTCATCATATACCTCACATCAATTCAGCATTTACAGTTAATTATAGCCTATAGTGTCAAGAAAATCTATACTAAACTTAATATTTACACATAACATCATTTCTATAAACAAGCCTTTTATATGGATATCATGAAATGTAGTTTACAGCATTTCTTCGCTTTGTTACACTAACAATAATGAAAGGAGTCACTATGAAAACAATCGGTATTATCTGTGAATACAATCCATTTCACAATGGACATGCTCATCAATTACATACCTTAGCACAAGAGCATCCTGAAGCGCTGCGCATTTGTATCATGAGTGGTTCCTTTGTACAACGAGGAGAACCTGCTATTTTTTCTAAATTTGACCGTGCTCGTTGGGCTATTCTCGGTGGTGCAGACATCGTTATCGAGCTACCTACACTCTATTCTTTGGGTAGTGCACAACTGTTTGGAACAGGTGCTATTCGCATGGTAAAAGCTTTACATATCGATGCACTCTCCTTTGGTTCTGAAACGGCTGATCTAGATACACTCGTAGATATAGCTAAACGTATGGATTGTGAAAGTACTCAAACAGTATTACGGACCTATATTAACGAAGGCATGTCCTATGGCTCTGCCTTCCGTAAAGCCCTTAATACAGAGATGCTCAACACCCCTAATGCACTGTTAGGACTTGAATATATTCGGGCAGGACTTACCTATTATCCTTCCTTAAAATATATACCAATCTTACGCACATCAGATCATCACGAAGCGAATATTACAAAAGATTTCCCTTCTGGTACAGCATTACGTAAACTTATAACAGAAATGGCTACAGGTAGTAACAATTGTAATAAAAATAGTATCTACACTTTTACAGATATAGATACAACGACAATTACAAGTACAAATACAAATACAAATACAAATTCAACTGCAACTGCAACTGCAACTGTAACTACATTAACAAAATTAAATGCACTAAATAGTAAAATAAAATTACAACTTCAGTCAATCGTTCCTAAAACTATTGCAGACGATATGACTAATATAATTTCTAATGGTGCTTATGTAAACTATAACCGCTACTATGATATGCTCCACACCTTAAGTCGTCGTACATCAACTAACAAGCTAGAAAGCTTTGGAGAGTTCAACGAAGGCATTGAACACTTATGGTCCAAAGCGGCCCAACAACCTACGTGGAACTTGGCTATGAAGCAAATAAAATCAAAGCGCTATACCTATGCCCGTTTACAACGAATGGGAGCCTATCTCACCTTAGGAATACAAAAAGATTTACTACAAAGTGCTATACAGGAAGCGCCACAATATGCTCGCTTGCTAGCCTTCAACGATAGAGGTCGTCAATGGCTTCGAAATGATTTTGAAATACCACTTATTCAAAAATGGGCCAAAGCACCTAATGAATTAAATACGTTGGGACAAACGATGCATCAAATCGATACATTAGCTACAGATATACAGGCCTTATGCTTACATAATGAAGTTAAACGAATAGGTCATATGGACTACACCTATACGCCACAATACATAAAATAAGCAGAACTACAATCTGGTAGAAACATTCTGCACATAAATATAAGAGTCAAATAATTTAATTTTATTAAGATAATCATCTTATTATATGATAATACTCAAAAAATAAGGGGTTACAATACAGATTATTCCTGTATTGTAACCCCTTCTTCACCATCCAGATCAGCGACGGCAACGCGTACACTTTCAAGATGTGATGTAGGAATATTTTTACCTACATAGTCCGCTCGTATAGGCAATTCACGATGACCACGATCGACGAGGACGGCCAATTGAATAGATCTTGGTCTGCCAGCCGTCATTAATGCATTTAAAGCAGCACGAATAGTACGGCCCGTATACAAAACATCATCTACAAGGATAATTGTCTTTTCCGTTGTATCAATCGTACACGGTTCCCCCTCTTTAGGACGAGCATCACGATCATCACGATACACTGCAACATTCAAAGACTCACAATCAATATGAATACCTTCTATACGCTCAATTTCCGCTTGTAAACGTTTTGCCAAAATGACACCACGCCGTTCAATACCTACAATTAACGCATTAGATAAACCTTTATTGCGTTCTAAAATTTCATGACTAATACGACGAATCGCACGCATTATAGCGTCTTGATCCATTAGTAAGCGTTTCTTTTCCATATATACGCCCTTACAGCATAGGATTGTTCTATGCCCCTATATCCAAATAAGTAGTAAAAATAAGTACTTAGACAATCAATGTAAACATTTAGACTATTTTCGTTTATCTTCACGGTAGGTCTTAGCAAATTCTAAGCACGCCTCAAAGTCAGCTGGTACCGGTGCTTCAAAGTGCATTTCTTCACCTGTAATAGGGTGTTTAACATCTAACGATTTAGAATGTAATGCTTGCCCTTCTATAGGAAAATCCATACGTCTATATCCATAAAATGGGTCATTAACAACAGGATGTCCAATATGAGCAAAGTGAACACGAATTTGATGGGTTCTGCCAGTCTCCAAATTACATTCAACCAATGTTTGATGACCATAACGCTCCAATACTTTAAAATGTGTTACTGCATCTTTACTGTTTTCAAAGACAACAGCCATTTTCATACGGTCCTTAGGATGGCGTCCAATAGGCGCCTTTATAGTCCCCTTTTCTTCTACAATATTGCCTTGTACTAGCGCCCAGTACGTACGTCTTGCAGAATGTACTTTTACTTGCTCTGCTAGACCAATGTGTGCTGCATCATTTTTTGCCACCATCATAACACCAGACGTATCTTTATCTAAGCGATGCACAATACCTGGCCTAATTTCACCATTAATACCTGATAGGTCCTTACAATGGAATAATAGAGCATTTACAAGGGTTCCAGAATAATTCCCTACTGCAGGATGTACCACCATGCCACGAGGTTTATTAACAATAACAATATCGTGATCTTCGTATAAATAATCTATAGGGATATCCTCAGGTTTAACCTCAATCGATTCGGGCTCTGGGATTTCTACATGAATGATAGTATCAGGTGTAAGCCGAAGATTAGCCTTTCCTACTTTATCACCTACTGTAACATGACCACCTTTAATTAAACTTTGAATATAGCTACGAGATCCTTCCATCTGTTCAGTTAAAAATACATCTAGTCTCATGCCTTCTTGCTCAGCACTTACAATATATTCATTCATCCTCTATTCCTCTTTGAGTCAAGTATAAGATATATATTTATTGACGAATCAAGTCAATGATCTATAAAGGACCCTAATAATGAAAGCTATTCATGGTCCTCTTTCAATGAAAACAAATAAAATACAACAAAAGCTACACCTATGCAAATACCAATATCTGCCACATTAAAAATAGGCCATACACGAAAATCAAAAAAGTCCACTACCCCATGAATCATGTATCGGTCAATGCCATTACCAATTGCACCTGCGACTAATAAGGCGGATCCGATTTGCAAAGTCCAATGGCCCTTAGCTAATCGCTTCCAATAAAAAGCACAAACAGCTAATAGAACAAAAGCCACTAGTAAGAAAAACCATCGTTGATTCGCTAACATGCCAAAGGCTGCACCGCGATTAATAATATAGGTAAGATGAAATACATTAGGAATAACAGGTAAAGATTCACCTAACAAAAAATGATTCATTACATAATATTTAGTTAATTGGTCCAATAATAACCAAATGATAAGTACTGTATAAAACAAGATTAACTCCCTTACTATAATATAATTCTTAATAGTCCTATTATACTAAGTTACGCAAATTTAGGCAAAATAAAAAGCCCCTCAATGAGGGGCGTGTTTTATTTGTGATTACTCAGCGGAAATTACAGAAACTGGGCAAACGGATTCGCAAGAACCGCAATCGATGCAAGCATCGCCAATTTCGTATTTAGTTTCGCCTTCAGTAATGCAGGAAACTGGGCAAACAGATGCGCAAGAACCACATTTAATGCAACCATCAGCAATAACTCTCATAATTAGGACCTCCATCAAAATATAGATCAGAACTTTTTATTATCATTTAGAAAGGCACTTGCCTCAACTTATGTTCTCATTATCACACAGTTCAAATTGAAAGTCAAATGAAAATGATAAAAAATTATATAATATTTTGCATAATAATTGTTCCTTTTTATCATAAAAAGCCTATATTTATATGTATTTTGATATTTCTTTTCATTTATGTAATTGAGTTTAATAATCAATAATTGAGAATGCACTAATTATCATTTCAATTAAAATACGTACTATTATACTAGGAATTCAATTATCAATATTTATTATCATAAAAACTATTTTTTTATTACAACAGATTTAACACTTATCTATATTTTAATCTAACATATAAACTTCACTCTAAAAAAGGCCGAATCATACGATTCGACCTCATTTATATTTATAAAGTAAAGTAATATCTTTACTATTATTCACTATATAACAATAATACTATTTTTTTCTTATAGCACTTAGAAAGATGTTAAGAATGTTAGTGTACCTAAAATAACGCCTGCAAGGTTTGGTACGATTAAAATATAATCACGTTTAGGTGATTTTGTCCAACCATATAATACCCAGATCAAACAGGATACTGCTGCAAATAATGGTTGCCATGGTTGACTAGGTTGACCATGAAGATTAGCAATTATTTGTGGGATATAGGCTAAAAATACAAATACACCAATAAATGCACCAATAGAACCAACTAACATGTTAAATCTTTCTTTTGTCATAGATGACCTCCTTATTCAACATTACATTATTATATCTTACACAATATACTATATCATATTTTTTCGATGTAGTCAATTATGTAAAATTAATCATGCAAATTAGTTTAATTCATATTGCTTTTGATTACACTTATATGTAATCTATATTAAAATCATATAGACTAAAATCATAAAAAACGAGGCCGAATCTTACGATTCGACCTCGTGTGTGCTTGTATAGTAGAGTAACCTATTCCCTATTATTTACCAGGGAAGAATGGCCATACCATTGGAATGATAATTAAGCTTACTACGAAGCAAACTAAAATCAATGGAACGCCAGCTTTTACATAATCTGTAAATTTGTATTGGCCAGGACCAAGTACTAGTGTATTTGGAGGTGTACCTACAGGTGTACCGAATGCACAAGATGCAGCAACGCCGATAGCCATCAATACTGCATGAGGGTCAGCGCCCATACCTTGAGCAATGGAGATACCGATAGGTGCCAATAATGCACAAGATGCAGTGTTAGACATGAATTGAGTCATGATACAAGACAATGCAAATAATACTGCTGTTGCAAAGTAAGGGCTAGGATCAGACCCCATAACACCGATTACTGCATCAGCAATCATTTTACCTGCACCAGATTGGTCAAGTGCAGTTGCCACTGGCATCATACCAGCGAATAAGAAGATTGTTACCCAGTCAATAGATGTGTAAGCTTGTTTTTCGTTCAAGCAACCAGTTAATACGCAAAGCATTGCGCCAATAACTGCAACCATGCTCAATGGTAAATTAATACCAAAATATGTTTTTAGAGGATCCCCTAAAATCATAGCAATGATTACACCTAAAAGAATAAGACCAGAGTATAATTGTTTCTTAGGATCGTTAGAAATATCTTCAGCAGCTACTTCTTGTTCAACATCACCAGCATCAGTAATTTCATGTTTAGGTAATAGATGTTTACCAACGAGCATCATGAATACGATAGTAGCAACAGTCAAAGGAATACCAATCCAAGCAAATTCAAAGAAACCAAATGGTTCAATGCCAAATTTAGATAATGTACCACTTACAATGATATTAGGTGGTGTACCAACCATTGTAATGATACCACCGATACCTGCAGCAAATGCTAAAGGCATTAATTGGCGAGATGCAGGAATCTTAGCAACAGCACAGATACCAACAACCACAGGAAGTAACGCAGCTGTTGTACCAGTATTAGATAAGAATGCGGACATGGTAGCTGTTACGAGCATAATCGCAAGCATCAAGCCATTTTCGCTAGTCCCTGCATGAGATACTACGGTTTCCCCAATTTTTTGAGCCAAACCAGTGTAGAATAATGCAGCACCAACAACGAACATGCCTGCAAACAACACAACTGTACTATCAGATAAACCAGAGAATACAACCTTAGGAGTAATAATACCCATAAGGCCTAATGTAATTGCGCCGCCTAAAGAAGTAATAGCTAGAGGAATAATTTCCGTAACGAATAAAACAGCCATGACTGCAAGGACGATTAAGGTTTGTTCTGCAGTACCCATACATCATCATCTCCCTTCAGAGAAATGCACTGATATAGTTATAATAGGTATAAAATATAACCTACGATACCAATGGCAGAAGCCATCAAAAAAGTAATCCCATATCCCTCTCTTGTTTTAGGATACCCAAATAATAAAGTTTCACCTAAAAATCCTCGACGATTAAACCAAGAATATTTTGTTCTTTGTTGAAACCACTTAGCTTTGCCTTTATTACCGATAATCAGCGCTGTAATAAAAAAAACAATAAATGCCCATATAAAACAAATCAGTATTTTTAATTCAATTGATAACAAGTGACCACCTCTACTATATATAAAGCACTAGAAGGTTATTCTGTGAAATCTTGCTAATCACCTAATGACCGATCTGAAAAGCATTTATTGCAAATATTCCCTTTTTATGTATGATTACATAATGACCAAGGGCTTTTTGATTCACCAATAGGTGTACCTATTTAGGTACACCTGGGTGAATAATTATTAAATTATTAGTGGTTAGACAACATAGCAAGCATTGTACCTGCAGCTACTGCTGTACCGATAACGCCAGCTACGTTAGGACCCATAGCATGCATGAGCAAGAAGTTAGCTGGGTTAGCTTTCGCACCTACTACTTGAGATACGCGAGCCGCCATTGGAACCGCGGATACACCGGCAGAACCAATAAGTGGATTTGTTTTACCACCATCTACTAAGCTCATCAATTTACCAAATAATACGCCACCAGCAGTACCACCGATAAATGCAACTAAGCCTAAGCAGATAATAAGAATTGTTTGTACGCTTAAGAAATGTTCCGCACTCATTGTTAAACCAGTACCAGTTGCCAAGAAGATTGTAACAGTATTGATTAACGCATTTTGAGAAGTATCGGACAAACGTTCAGTTACGCCAGATTCACGGAACAAGTTACCTAACATCAACATACCTAAAAGGGATGTAATGGAAGGAAGCAATAAGGAAATGAAGATCGTTGCAACAATTGGGAACACGATTTTTTCAAAACGTGTAACTTCACGCAATTGCTCCATAACAATTTCGCGTTCTTTTTGCGTAGTGAATAATTTCATTACAGGCGGTTGAATCAACGGTACCAAGGACATATAGGAATATGCGGCAACCGCGATAGCACCTAATAAATGAGGAGCTAGTTTAGTAGCTAAGTAAATGGATGTAGGGCCGTCAGCACCACCGATGATACCGATAGCAGCTGCTTCTTGAGCTGTGAAGCCAAGCATCATTGCGCCACCTAAAGCAACGAATACGCCGATTTGAGCGGCAGCGCCTAAAAGCAATGTTTTAGGATTAGCAATGAGTGGACCAAAGTCAGTCATTGCACCTACACCTAGGAAAATTAAAGGTGGGAAGATTTCTTGGGAGATACCTGCGCTAATAAGTGCCATAACGCCTTCTTCGAAACCGTTACGAGGAATATTGGCAAGTATACAACCAAACGCAATCGGACCCAACAATAAAGGTTCAAACTCTTTAGCAAATGCCAAATACAATAGGATCAAACCTACAAGAATCATAATAGCATTGCCTGTTGTAAATGCGAGGAACCCGCTATCTGTAATAACGGATTGAATCGCAACAGCAAAAGCCTCCATATGCGTTCCCCTTTCACAAATATAAAATTGTTAGATGACGTGGCGCAGCCACGTCATACAACACTTGGTATTAGCCAAGAACAACCATGTCGTCACCAGTGGATACAGTTTGGTTAGCAGATACGCGAACTTCGGAAACTACAGCATCATGTGGAGCTGCGATTTCATTTTGCATTTTCATAGCTTCAAGGATCAACAAAGTTTCGCCTTTTTTAACTGCTTGACCAGCAGATACTGCTACAGATAAGATTTTACCAGGCATTGGAGCTTTTACAGTTTCAGCACCTGCTGGAACTGGAGCTGCTGCTGCAGCAGGAGCTGGTGCTGGTGCAGGAGCTGCTTTAGGAGCTGGAGCTGCTGCTGGAGCTGCTTTAGGAGCTGCTGCTGGAGCCGCTGCTTTCACTTCATTAACTTCTACATCATATGCTGTACCATTTACTGTAACGTTGAATTTTTTCATTTTAAATTCCTCCAAAATGTGTAATTTCTACACAAAACTTATAAATATTTTTACACATATAATTGAGTAATCCTATGGATTATCAAATTAGCCAATTATCTTATCGATTACCACGCAAACGGCCTTCCATTTTCCAATTGTAGCTTACGATTGGACGGATATGCGCGATTTGATCAGCGGAATAACCCATTGCCGCTAATGCACCAACGATTACTGCCACTACATCTTGAGATGGAGCTTTACCGTTAGTTGTTGTAGCATTGCTCATTACAAATGCCTCCTAAAATTATTTTAACCTCTACCGCTTAAGCGACCTTCCAAGCGCCATTTAGCACTAGTTGCTGTAGGTCGAATAGATGCAATTTGTTCAGATGAGTACCCCATCGCCACAATGGCACCTACGATAGCTGCTACTACTTCACCTTCATTTTGAGCAGATGCATTTGGTGCAGCCACCGGTGTAGCTGCGGGAGCCGCAACAGGTGCACTTGGTGGTACGTCTTTTTTCTTCTTAGTAGGGTCAATCAAATGAACGATTGTCATCAAAATACCTAAAAGAATCAACACAACAAATACAACTGTCATATTAATGGCCATGATTAACCAAGGATTGGTAGTAACTGCTTGTCCTTCCATAATCATTCCCCTTTCTAAAAAAGTAGTAAAGAAAGGTATCTCCCAAATTCGATGATATGTTTACCGAATCGAATTATAATGGAATATTACCATGTTTCTTTGGAGCACGGTTTTCGCGTTTGCTTGCAAGCATAGCCAAAGCGTTGATAACTGCTGGACGAGTTTGTTTAGGTTCGATTACAACATCTACGAAGCCACGTTCTGCAGCTTTGTAAGGAGTCGCAAACTCTTCTACATATTTAGCTGTTTTAGCATCTTTATCTTCGTCTTTCTTGAAAATAATATTAGCTGCACCAGCAGGACCCATTACAGCGATTTCGGATGTAGGCCAAGCATATACTTGGTCTGCGCCTAAATCTTGGGAACACATAGCGAGGTAGGAACCGCCATATGCTTTACGAGTGATGACAGTAATTTTTGGTACTGTAGCTTCAGAGTAAGCATATAACATTTTAGCACCATGACGAATGATACCGCCCCATTCTTGATTTGTGCCAGGCAAGAAACCAGGAACGTCAACAAAGTTAACGATTGGAATATTAAAAGCATCACAGAAACGGATGAAACGGGAAGATTTGTCAGAAGCGTTAATGTCTAAGCAACCAGCCATTACTTTTGGTTGGTTAGCAATGATACCAACGGATTGACCATCAAAACGAGCGAAGCAAGTAATGATATTAGTAGCATAGAATGGTTGTACTTCATAGTATTCGCCATTATCTACAGTAGCTGCGATAACATCTTTCATGTCGTAAGGCATGTTACTGTTATCTGGCAACAAGCTATTCAAGCTTTCATCCTCACGAGTTGGATCGTCACCAGTATCTACCAATGGAGCATCTTCCATATTGTTGGATGGCAAGAAGCCTAATAAGTAACGAATTTGAGCGATACAATCATCTTCATTTTCAGCTGCAAAGTGAGCAACACCAGACACGGAGTTGTGAGCCATTGCACCACCAAGATCTTCAGCGGTTACTTCTTCACCAGTTACAGATTTGATTACTGCAGGACCAGTGATGAACATTTGAGAAGTATTTTTAACCATGTAGATGAAGTCAGTCAATGCTGGAGAATATACAGCACCGCCCGCACATGGGCCCATGATTACGGAAATTTGTGGAATAACACCAGATGCATTTGTATTTTCAAAGAAAATTTTACCGTAACCAGCAAGGGCATCTACTGCTTCTTGAATACGAGCACCGCCGGAATCGTTGATACCAACAATAGGAGCACCCATTTTCATTGCTAAACGTTGTACTTTAACGATTTTAGCAGCATGCATTTCACCAAGAGAACCACCTTCTACAGTGAAATCTTGTGCGAATGCATATACTAAACGACCGTCGATAGTACCATAACCTGTTACTACACCTTCGCCTGGTAATTCTTTCTTTTCTTGACCGAAGTTAACACAACGATGTTTAACGAATTGATCAAGTTCAACGAAGGAATTATCATCGAACAATTTAGCCAAGCGTTCGCGAGCAGTCATTTTACCTTGAGCATGTTGTTTCTCAACGCGTTTTTCGCCGCCACCAGCTTTAACTTTAGCTAGCTTTTCGTGCAATAACTCGATTTTTTCCTGCACTGTTGCCATTATAGCACCTCCAAATAAAACTTGTTACAGTATCATTTTATTTCATAAATGAATAAAGTTCAAGAAGCATACATATTTAATATATAACGTAGAATTATATGTATATGTATATCTACAACTCATATATAGTGATGTGAATTGGATACTGTATTATTTCATACGTTGACATAATTCAAGCAATACACCACCAGTTGCTTTTGGATGTAAGAAAGCAATTGAGGAACCGCCTGCACCATAACGAGGTTTTTCGTCAATCATACGAACGCCTTTAGCCATCAAATCAGCAATAGCATTTTCAATATTGTCAACGCGCAATGCAACGTGTTGGATACCATCACGACCACCATTTTTTTCGATAAATTTACCGATAGGGCCATCTGGAGTTGTAGTTTCTAAGAATTCAAGTTCAGCATCACCACAAGGGAAGAAGGATACTTTTACCTTTTGTTCTTCTACGATTTCGTCTTCAGGAAGATGTTCAATGCCTAATGCATTTTTATAGAATTCTTTAGTTGCTGCTAAATCATTAACACCAATACCGATGTGATCCACTTGTAATACTTTAAAAGCCATTTTGATTATCTCCTTTTCAAGGCTAAATCTCTAATGCTATGTAGTCGCCGTCTACTTTAGCACGCTTGTCATTACGCCATTAACAACTGTATATGGATCGCTTTCGCGTTCATTAACAGCTGCCACTTGGCTATTAAATTCGTCGCTTGTAACAATTTTATCAGCTACATAACGACCAATTTGTTCATTAATCATTGCGATGATTTCATCACGAGTACGTTCTGCCCGACGAGATTCCAATTCACCAGAATCTTCAAGATACTCAAAATGTTCATCTAAAGCGTCGATAAGTTCATCTACGCCTTGGTCTTTACTAGCAATTGTGCGCTTAATTGGTGGGCGCCATTTTACTTCACGAGAATCTAGGTCAAGCATCATTTCAATTTCTACATTCAAACGATCGCAACCATCTCGGTCAGCTTTGTTGATAGCAAATACATCGCCAATTTCAAGAATACCCGCCTTGATAGCTTGGATATCATCACCGAGACCAGGAACCAGTACAACCAATGTAGTATCAGCATTTTTTACAATATCTACTTCAGATTGACCTACGCCTACAGTTTCAATAATTACTAAATCCATGCCAAAGGCATCCATGAGTTTTACAACGTCTGCAGTCTTTTTAGATAATCCACCAAGACTACCACGCGTGCCCATGCTTCGAATGAATACATTTTCATTTAATGTTAAATCATTCATTCGAATACGGTCCCCCAAGATAGCACCTCCAGAGAATGGGCTAGTTGGGTCGATGGCAACGATGCCGATTTTTTTACCTTGATCTAAATAATGTTTAACTACCTTATCGGTCAAAGTACTTTTACCAGCACCAGGGGCCCCTGTAATACCGAGAATACGTGCGTTCCCCGTTTTAGGGTAAATTGCCTTCATAATATCGATGGCATTATCATACTCGTTTTCTACAGCTGTTATGGACCGTGCTAAGGCTAGTCTAGAACCTTCAAAAAGGCCTTTAACTAAATCCATTCGCCTCACCACCTATCTTCGAATATGGGAATAGAGGGGAGCCAACTATTCGAGTTGCACCCCTCTTTGCCCTAAGCAATTATTTTACGTTTTCTTTAATAAAGTTAACGATATCGCTAGTTGGTGTGCCAGGTGTGAATACTGCTGCTACGCCAGCTTTTTTCAAGCCAGGAATATCAGCATCAGGAATAACGCCACCACCGATTACAAGAACATCCCCCATGCCTTTTTCTTTCAAAAGTTCAACAATTTTAGGGAACAATGTATTGTGAGCACCGGAAAGAAGAGATAATGCAACTACATTAACGTCTTCAGAAAGTGCTGCTTCAACGATTTGTTCTGGTGTTTGACGAAGACCAGTGTAGATTACTTCGAAACCAGCATCGCGAAGTGCGCGTGCTACTACTTTTGCACCACGGTCATGACCATCAAGACCTGGTTTTGCTACAATTACTCTAATACGTTTTTCTGCCATGATATATTACCTCCGAAATCAGCCGATATTATAATGTGGAATGAGCTTCGTATTCACCGAATACTTCGCGCAATACATTACAAATTTCACCCAAAGTAGCATATGTTTTAACTGCTGCAAGAATTAATGGCATCAAGTTAACAGATTCGTCAGCTGCGCCAGCTTTCAAATCAGCTAAGGCTTTATCAACTGCGGCTTGATCGCGGTTAGCACGAACTGCTTGAGTTTTCTTAGATTGGTTAACACCTACGGAAGCATCTACGCGAAGTAAGTCTTTTGGAGCTTCTTCTTCGACTTGGAATTTATTTACGCCAACGATTGTGCGCAAGCCAGATTCAACTTCCATTTGCCATTTGTAAGCGGATTCTTGAATTTCTTTTTGGATGTAGCCTTTTTCGATTGCTACTACAGCGCCGCCCATTTCATCAATTTTTTTGATGTATGCCATAGCTTCGTCATAGATAGCATTAGTCATAGCTTCAACATAGTAAGAGCCGCCCAATGGGTCAACTACGTCAGCCAAACCAGATTCGTAAGCCACGATTTGTTGAGTACGAAGAGCTACTTGTACAGATGCTTCTGTAGGAAGAGCCAAAGCTTCGTCACGGGAGTTTGTATGTAAGGATTGAGTACCGCCCATTACAGCAGCTGCAGTTTGAAGAGCAACACGAACGATGTTGTTATCAACTTGTTGTGCAGTCAACATGGAGCCCGCTGTTTGAGTATGTACACGAAGCATCATGGATTTTGGTTTTTTAGCACCAAAACGTTCTTTCATGATTGTTGCCCATAAGCGACGAGATGCGCGGAATTTAGCAACTTCTTCAAGTACATTATTATGAGCATTCCAGAAGAAGGAAAGACGACCAGCAAATGTATCAACATCAAGACCAGCTTTCAAAGCTGCTTCTACGTATGCGATACCATCAGCAATTGTAAATGCGATTTCTTGTGCTGCTGTGGAACCTGCTTCACGGATATGGTAACCGGAAATAGAAATTGTATTCCATTTTGGAACGTATTGAGAACAATATTCGAAGATATTAGTGATCAAACGCATAGATGGTTTTGGAGGGAAAATGTAAGTACCACGAGCTGCATATTCTTTCAAAATATCATTTTGAATAGTACCTTTCAATTCTGTGGAAGGTACACCTTGTTTTTCAGCTACTGCAATATACATTGCCAACAAAACGGATGCTGGAGCGTTGATTGTCATGGAAGTGGATACTTTGCCAAGGTCGATGCCATCGAACAAGATTTCCATATCTGCCAAAGAGTCAATCGCTACACCTACTTTACCAACTTCGCCTTCAGCCATAACATCATCAGAGTCATAACCGATTTGAGTTGGCAAGTCAAATGCACAGGAAAGACCTGTTGCACCGGATTCGATTAGGTAGCGGTAACGTTTGTTAGATTCTTCAGCTGTAGCGAAGCCTGCATACATACGCATTGTCCAGAAACGACCACGGTACATAGTAGGTTGTACGCCACGAGTATAAGGGAATTCGCCAGGCATTCCCAAATCGCGTTCATAGTCAAAGCCTTCAATATCAACTGGTGTATACACACGGTTGTATTTTAAGTTTTGACGTTCTGGAGTTTTTGCGCATTTTTCGTCACAAAGTTTGTTGTACTCAGCAATTTGGGCTTTTAAGTTTTCGTAAGCCATGTTTTCATCATCCTCCTAAAAAAACAGGTTATTTTTTCATGCTTCCAGTTTCTGTGAAGCGTTTATGCCAAGAAAGAGCTTCATCAAGCAACATTGGTGTATGGGCATTCTTTGTTGCAGCTAATGCTTTTTCTAGGTATTCAGTTAACATAGGTTTGTAGTCTGGGTGAGCACATTTTTCAATAATCAAACGAGCTCTTTCCACTGGGCTCAAACCACGACAGTCAGCAACACCTTGTTCTGTACAGAAAATCATAGTGTCATGTTCTGGATGATCCACATGGGATACATATGGAACGATAGAACTGATGTCGCCATTTTTAGCAACGGAGTTAGTACAGAAGATAGTGAGATATGCACTACGTGCAAAATCACCAGAACCACCAACACCATTCATCATTTTGCTACCCATAATATGAGTAGAGTTTACATTGCCAAAAATATCAAATTCGATAGCGGTATTCATGGCAATGACACCAATACGACGGGCAATACCAGGGTTATTGGAAATTTCTTGCGGACGAAGAATAATTTTTTTACGATATTCATCAATATTCGCATAGAAACGTTTCAACCCATCTGGAGAAGGACTCAATGCAGTACCAGAACATACAGTTACTTTACCAGCATCGATCAAGTCAAACATACCGTCTTGGATTACTTCTGTATAAATAGATAAATCTGTGAATGGCCCTTTAGCAAGACCACTGATTACCGCATTTGCAACGGAACCTACACCAGATTGCAATGGAAGCAAGTTTTTAGGCAAACGCCCTTCTGCAATTTCTTGTTCGAAGAATTTAATAAGGTGTTGACTCATTGCCTTTGCATCATCATCAATAGGCGCTAAAGGTCTTGTTGTATCAGGAACATCACAAGGTACTACTGCAACAATTTTACTTGGGTCACAAGGAATTGCTTCAGTACCAATACGATCACCAGGTGTTTCCAATGGAATTGGTTTACGATGTGGTGGATCGAGTGGTTCATAGATATCATGCATACCTACCAAGGAAAGTGGTTGAGATACATTTACTTCTACGATAACCTTTTTAGCTTGGCTAACAAATGTTGGAGAGTTCCCAACAGATGTAGTTGGAACAATGGAGCCGTCTTCGTTAATTTGTGCAGCTTCGATAATCGCTACATCTAAATCACCAAAGAAGCCATATCGAACATTTTGTGCCATTGTGCTTAAATGCATATCGATGTATTTAACAGCACCGCTATTTAAGGCTTTACGTGTATCCCCATTTGTTTGATATGGGAAACGACGATTGATACCGTTAGCACGAGTTAACGCACCATCAGCTTCATCACCTACGGAAGCACCTGTCCACAAATCAATTTTGAATGGTTCTTTTTCCATTCTTTCTGCCAATGCCAATGGTACTGCCTTTGCATAACCCGATGGTGTAAAGCCGGAAATACCAACTTTATCATTAGGGTTAATCAACTGGGCTGCATCATAAGCAGTGACAATTTTACCTTGCAGGTCCACATTTTTTACGCGGTCTTTGATGTCTATCACCATAACCATCTCCTTTAAGAGTAACATTGTTAAACGACAATTGAATCTCTTTGGTCTAATACGTTCCTTAAACCGACTTCATCGTAGTCCACATCCAATGTATTGTCAACTTATATGACTAAAATGTATTTTTTATCACACTCTACCCGTGCATTATGACTAAAACGCATGGATTTTTACAATTTTACATAAGTTTTATTCACACCGATATAACTCACAGGAATTATTAATTTAATAGTATATATTGTTGTTTTTTTATGTATATCGAACTATCCCAATACAACATATAGAGTCTTCTCAATATAATAAAAAAATATAATATATACAAAAACAGACCGCTACAACTCCTATAAAGATATAGATATACAAAAAACCGATTTTCAAATGCGAGCAATAATGTTCAATTATTCTAACATTAGAAAACCGGTTAAATATACTTGATCTTACCCTGCTAAGGTATGTATAAATTATACCATACTATGAAATTGTATCGCTACAATAAAACTTACTAATTATACAAAGTATACCTTTTACATAGGGGCCTTTGTGGAAAGTTGTACTTTCACAAAGGCCCCAACCCAACCAAGGAGCTGCCAAAAAACAATAGCAACTTGATGGCTATAGAGCTCAAAATCAGACAATCCACTAAAAAGAACTCCGATAGCTAAAGCGCCTATACCTATCTGTGCAGCTTGTCGGAACATATCCCCTTTCAAACGAACAGATGTAATAACATGACCGACGATAACTGCTAGGAATGATAGCAAGCCAGGAATACCTGTTTCAGCCAATATATTTAAATATAAATTATGGGCATGATACATCAACACATTAGGACCTTGAATGTAATAGTTATACTCTGGATAAACTAAGTAGAATGTATTCCACCCAATACCAAAGATTGGATTTTCTCGTACGATATACATTGTGCTATCCCATAGAGCCCAGCGAAGATCTGATGACGTATCATGACCTTGGAATATAGACCAAAGTCGTGAAGCAACTTCCCCTTCATAGAAGTATAGAATTAACGGTACCACTAACAAGGATAAGAATAGTCTTCGTTCTACGAAAATAGCCCAATACAGAATCATGGCCGCAAAACTAATCCAAATACCACGCGAATAGGTTAATAACATCGTTAAAAATAGTACAACACCAATGATCAGCATTGTAACAACTTCACGAGTACGATTCTCTTTCATATAAACAAGAATATAGCTAATACATACACTTAGTACCATCAACAGATAAGCCCCTAGCAAATTAGGATTTTGCAATGTAGACGCCATTCGACGCATCAATTTAGGGAATTGTGCTGCATCTACCCATTCTTTTATATGTATATTAGGAACAAATATATACTGATAGGCCCCAATAATGCATACAAGAACGGCTGTACCTAAAAAGGCACGAAGAAAATAGTTCCACTGTTTAGGTGTTCGAATATAGGTACGAACTAAATAGTACATGCCCCCACCCGCTACAATTTGGTAGAACCAGCTCTGAATAGACCAATCCCAGTTTGGGGAGATTAACGACGATATACCAGTCCAGATAACAAAGATCATAACAGTCCAAGATAAATAACCTGTCGGCAAACTCAATGATTTACTAGAAATTAAATCATATAATGCCAAACCTATAGCCAACCAGAGAAGTACATCTCCTACCATTGGTTGAAGAGGCATCGCAATAACGACACCATAGATTAATCGTTCAATATAAAAGGTAAGTCGTTTCTGATTAGGAATGAGTGAGAGTTCCATATTCTCACCTCAATGACTCATCTCATGGAAAAACCACTGACGAGCATCCCCTAGAATATATAAAGAACCACATACAGCAATGATATCACCAGTCTTTGTATGTTTATAAGCCAATGCTAATGCAGCCTCAACAGATTCTGCAGTTTGAGCCGTCACCTTAGGTACAGTACGGCGAATCACTTCGACCAAGTTTTCAGGTACCTCTGTTCTATCTGTTGGTGCAGGTACAACGAGGACTGTGTCGCCAGATTTAACTACTTCACGAATAATAGCCTCTTGGTCTTTATCTTTAAGGATAGCCATTACCACCGTTTTCGGTGTGTCCTTAAATAGTTCATTGTACGTCATGGCAAAAGACTCAGCCCCTGCCGCATTGTGAGCACCGTCAAATATAAAGGTACGATCTAAGCCTCGTTTAACTTCAAAGCGCCCCGCCCACGTAGTGCGGGCAAATCCTTCACGTATCGTTTCTTCACTGATGTTCGTATCCTCTTTCATCAACAGGCGTACGGCCATCAATGCACAAGCGAGATTTACAGATTGGTGAATGCCAGCCATCGTCGTAAATAGCATAGCAGGTGCAGCATCGTTAGAACTAACCGTAATCATTTGACCACCCGTTACAGCGCTGCGGCTATCGATACCAAAATCTTTATTAAAAACATAAAGCTTAGCATGTTGTTTTTTAGCTACGTCCTCAATAACATTAAGAGGTGTATCTTGTGCAGCTGTCACTACAGGCACTTTAGATTTGATAATCCCCGCTTTATGGCGTGCAATTTCCTCGACAGTATCACCACAATATGCTTGATGATCTATTGTTACATTAGTAATAACAGATACTTTTGGAGTCACGATATTAGTAGAATCTAGTAAGCCACCTAAACCAACTTCTACTACAGCATAGTCGACACCTTGCTCCTTAAAGAATAAAAATGCGGCAGCTGTTAATATTTCAAATTGTGTTGGCGCTTCTATTCCATTACTAATAATAGTATCTACTGCAATCTTTACGCGACTAATTAATTTTCCAAAGGCTTCCTCTGTTATATTTCCATCATTAATTTGAATACGCTCCGTATAGGATTGAAGGTGAGGCGATGTAAATCGCCCCACCCGTAATCCACTTGTAAACAGTGCGTAGGAAATATATGAGGTAACCGAGCCCTTACCATTTGTACCTGTAACATGAACAATTTTATAATCTTCTTGTGGATTCCCTAACACATCCATAAGAGCCGTAATTCGTTCAAGGCCAGGTTTAATACCAAATGAAGATGCCTGCTCCAAATAGGCTAAGGCCTCCTGATATGTCATATAAACCTCCTATTATAAGGTTTCAAGGAACGCTTCACGTTCCAATAACGCTTGTTGTTTTTGTTTATATTCTTCTAACTTTTCTTTTTCTTTTGCTACTACAGCTTCAGGAGCTTTTGCTAAGAAGCCTTGGTTAGACAATTTACCTTCCAAACGAGAAATTTCTTTTTCCATTTGGATTTTTTCCTTTGCAATACGCTCTCTTTCTTTTTCACCGTCAATCAAGTCTTTAAGTAAGAGATATACTTCCATACCATTGACAACGGTTACAGTCGCATTTTCTGGTTTTGGATCATCGGTACCAAGAATTGTTACTTTCTCTGCCCAAGCCAATGTTACGAAGTAGTCACTATGTTCTGCTACAGTTTTAGCTAATGCTTCATCTGTTGGCGCTACGATAACCTCAGCTTTTTTACCTAAAGGCACATTCATTTCAGCACGCATGTTACGAATACCTTTGATAGCATCCATCATAACTTCCATTTGACGTGCTGCCCCTTCAAGATTATCGAATTTCAATGCTTCAGGCCATTTAGTAACAACGATGCTGTCCCCTTCGTGTGGCAAATGTTGCCAAATATGTTCAGTTACGAACGGCATGAATGGATGTAATAATTCGAGCATATGACGTAAGATTGTTACAAGTAAATATTGAACTGTACGACGATCACGTTCGTCACTTTCACTATACAAACGAGGTTTCGCTAATTCAATGTACCAATCGCAGTATGTATTCCAAATGAAGTCATATACTGAACTAGCAGCCTCGCCTAATTCGAATTTATCGAGGTTAGATGTTACATTTTGTACAGTTTCATTGTATTTTTGAACAATCCATTGGTCAGCCAATGTCAAATCATCTACTGTTGGAACGAAACTTTCATCATAATTTGTAAGGTTCATCAATACAAATTTTGATGCATTCCAAATCTTATTGGCAAAGTTACGGTTAGCCTCAACACGTTCCATATAGAAACGCATATCGTTA
Organism: Veillonella parvula; assembly: GCF_040097785.1. GTDB lineage: Bacteria > Bacillota > Negativicutes > Veillonellales > Veillonellaceae > Veillonella > Veillonella parvula_D. The sequence goes on from NZ_JBBNNS010000001.1 coordinate 717,007, forward strand.
CCAGGTGTGTTGCCAGTTACAAGAGTAAAGCGCAATGCATCAGCACCATATTGGTCGATAACTTCAAGCGGATTAATACCATTGCCCAAAGATTTACTCATTTTACGGCCCTGGCTATCGCGAACAAGACCATGAATAAATACATGTTTAAATGGAATTTCATGTTCAAACTCAAGAGCCATAAAGATCATACGAGCAACCCAGAAGAAGATGATATCGTAACCAGTTACAAGCACACTTGTTGGATACCATTGTTTAAGTTCTGGAGTTTGCTTAGGCCAACCCAGTGTGGCAAACGGCCATAAACCAGAGCTAAACCATGTATCAAGAACATCTGGATCTTGTGTAACATGACCGTGGCAATGAGGACATTCTGTAATATCTTCACGGCTAACGATAGTTTCACCACAATCATCACAATACCATGCAGGAATGCGATGGCCCCACCACAATTGACGAGAAATCGTCCAATCGCGGATATTTTCAAGCCAGTTCACATATGTTTTTGTAAAACGTTCAGGAACGAACTCTACTTCGTGGTCTTTAACAACCTTAAGAGCTGGCTCTGCCAATGGTTTCATATCTACGAACCATTGTTTAGATACCATTGGTTCGATGATTGTATTACAACGAGAGCAATGACCTACTGCATGGTCATGATCATCGATTTTTTCAAGTAGGCCTAATTCTTTAAGTTCAGCTACTACTTGTTTACGCGCTTCTTCACGAGGTAAGCCATTAAATTTGCCAGCACCTTCATTCATTGTTGCATCATTGTTCATAACAACGATGGACTCTAAATCATGGCGTTGACCCATTTCAAAGTCATTAGGGTCATGAGCAGGTGTAATTTTTACACAGCCTGTACCGAAGCTAGCATCAACATAGTCATCGGCAATTACAGGGATTTCTCGATTAACAAATGGCAAGATTAATGTTTTACCAATGAGATCTTTATAACGATCATCATCAGGATTTACTGCTACTGCTACATCACCAAACATTGTTTCTGGACGAGTTGTAGCAACAACAACGAAACGATTATCTTCACCTTTTACAGGATATTTAATATGCCATAAATGGCCATGTTCGTCTTCATGCTCAACTTCAACATCAGATAACGCAGTGGCACAACGAGGACACCAGTTGATGATGCGTTCACCGCGATAGATCAAACCTTTTTCATAAAGGCTTACAAATACTTCGCGCACTGCATGGTAGTATCCTTCATCCAAAGTAAATCGCTCACGGGTCCAATCACAGGATGCGCCAAGGCTACGGATTTGTTTTACAATAGTATCACCATATTCTTTTTTCCATTCCCACACGCGCTCTACGAATTTTTCACGGCCCAAATCATAGCGAGATTTTCCTTCTTCTTTAGCAAGCATCTCTTCTACTTTGATTTGTGTAGCAATACCAGCGTGGTCTGTACCTGGCATCCACAATACATTGTAGCCTTGCATGCGTTTGAAACGGATGAGGATGTCTTGTAATGTGTTATCAAGGGCATGCCCCATATGCAACATACCAGTTACATTAGGAGGTGGTAATACGATACTAAATGGCTCTTTATTCGTGTCTACTTCTTCGTGAAAGTATCCTTGATTTTCCCAATAAGAATACCATTTGCCTTCTATTTCACCAGGATTATATGTGGTTAAATTTTCGTAGGTTTTCATCGTTCCTCCTAAAAGACTCCTTAGCGCTTCATAATTTTAGCCAATACAAATAGGCTTGTTTCATATAGCAATATCATAGGTAATGCAATCATCGTTTGCGAGAACATATCCGGTGTAGGTGAAATGACAGCACCTATGATAAAGGATATAAGAATAAATATCTTTCGCTTCGTTTTTAAAAAGCGTGATGTAATTAAGTTGAAATATCCCAAAATAATTAAGATCAACGGCAACTCAAAGATAAATCCAAAGGGCAATACAAAGGATAATACAAAGTCCATATACTGACCAATAGAAAACATCGGCTGTAATTCATCTGTAGCAAAGCCCATAAAGAACTTCACCGCTGCAGGCAATACGAGAAAATAAGAAAATACAATACCTATCCCGAATAGACCAATTGCTACTGGTAAGATCCAGTTAGATAGCTGCTTTTCTCGCACAGTTAGTGCAGGCTTAACAAATAGCCAAATCTGATGCAATATAATGGGAGCGGCTATGACTAAGCCACCTACAACAGACACCTTCATATATGTAAAAAATGCTTCAGTAGGTCTCATATAATAGAGCTTGCCAGCCGGTTTTAGGAGTATTTCCAATAATAAGTCTACATAATAATAAGAAATACAAGTTCCCACAATAACTGCTACAGCTATTATAATCAATCGTTTTCGCAGCTCTGAAAGATGTCCTACAAGAGACAATTCCCTTGCTTCATCCATCATCTTCTGCTCTATAGCCGTATAAACTGGTTCATCTTCCACATCCTCAGGAATGTGTTGAGTTGCCACCTTATATCGTTCTTGCTCAGTCTTTTGTTCTGCTTCACGCCGTTTTTGACGAACTACACTATCAAAAGAAGGTTTTTGCATGGGATATTCGAAATCCGATTTTGGTTCGAATGGTTCCATATTATACCTTTCTATCAGCCAGATTTTCTACAGCCATCACAAGGAATTCCTTCCCTGGGAAATCACGCACTGCAGCGAGTGCCGCTAGAGCATCTTTACAATATTTATCAGCTACAGCTAATGTATTATCAATTCCACCTTGAGCAATAACATAATCAATAATGTCTTGCTCATTACCACCATTATTTAAGCCTTTAATATCTTCAAGCAATTTATCTTTATTACCATCGTTAACGATGCTTAATAACGGATACGTCAATAGTCCCTCTCGAAGATCATTCCCTACAGGCTTTCCCGTTGTTTCCGCTGTTTCACGATAATCCATAATATCGTCTGTAATTTGGAATGCCATGCCTAATGCATGACCATATTTTTTCAACTCTATGATTTCATTCGCTTGCCAATCTCCTAAGAGACCACCAAGCTCCATACAGCCTTCCATAAAGTCTGCTGTTTTCTTTTGCGTCTTTGTCATATAACGCTCTATGCCTTGATCGATGCGATATACATCTTCCATTTGCATGAACTCACCTTCTACGAGGCATGTGATAATATGAGAGAATACTTGAAGATACTTCATATTCGTCATTTCAGATACGATTTTAAATGCTTTAGCAAATAAATAATCACCACTAAGGATAGCTACTTTATTACCTTTATGCATGTGAATTGTATCCTCCCCACGGCGAATTTCAGCTTGATCTAAAACATCGTCATGGATAAGTGTTGCTAAATGAAGCATTTCAACAGCCTCAGCAATTTTAATGCGTTGACGCTCTATAGATGTACCTGCATTAGCAATCAATAGACACAATTGAGCACGCAAACGCTTACCACCTGCTGCTGATAACGGTCGAATCAGTGCATTGAAGTCCTCTGCACCGGTATTAAAAGATGATGCAAGAGACTCTTCGACACGCTCTAAATCTAGAGCAATGCGTTCCATAATCTCTAATTCGTTCGTTTGACTCATGCTTCATCTCCTACCAAAATTTTATTGATTCGTTGTTGTAAAAGCTCACGTCCAGTATGCTTTAAAGAGCTGTACAAAATCGGCGGGGTAGCCGTTGGATATAGCTCTTTAATAATAGACAAGTTTGCAGACTTTTCTTTAGCCGTCAATTTATCGGCCTTGGTCACTACAATTTGTAACGGAACACCGGCTTCGACGAGCCAATCAAAGGCCACCTTATCAATGGCCATTTCAGGATGGCGACCATCGATAAGTAAACACAACAACATCAATCGTTCAGAATGTAAAATATAATCGGCAATAAAGGAAGACCACAGATTGCGGTTTCCTTTATTTGTCTTTGCAAAACCATAACCAGGAAGGTCAACGAGAAACCAGTTATATCTGCGTTCCTCGGTTTCAGAAATATCCTCTTTTGATTCAATATCAAAGTAGTTTATCGTCTTAGTCTTACCTGGCTGACCACTAACGAGGGCTAACCCACGATAGTTACATAAAGAATTAATCAACGAAGACTTGCCCACATTAGAGCGTCCAAGGAAGGCGATTTCTACGGTATCCCCTTCAGGATATTGATCCGCCTTCACACAGGAAGTATTATATTTTGCAGCTATAATACGAGGCCCCTTTGGTTCTTTTCGTGTATATTGTGGTTTTGGGCCCATTGGTTTAGTGGATTTTTTCTTCTTTTGCATTACACAAGTGCCTTTGCTAATACTTCATCCATTGTCTTAACTGGCGTAATGATGAGGCCTTCTTTCACAATGTCAGGTAATTCTGCAATATCCTTTTCATTGCCTTTTGGAATCAACACCTCTTTAATACCATGAGACAAGGCTGCTAATAATTTTTCTTTTAAGCCGCCTATTGGTAATACGCGGCCACGCAATGTGATTTCACCAGTCATGGCAATATCAGAACGAACCTTGCGGTTAGTCAAAATAGATACCATAGCTAATGTCATTGTAATACCTGCTGAAGGACCATCTTTAGGGGTTGCCCCTTCTGGCAAGTGAACGTGAATATCAAGCTTTTTATAAAAATCTTCTTCAATCTTTAAAGCTTTTGCATTATGGCGAATATAACTCATAGCCGCTTGACCAGACTCTTGCATAACCTTGCCGAGACTACCAGTTAAAGCCAATTTACCGGTACCATTCATAGTTGTAGCTTCACATGGTAATACTACACCACCAACAGATGTCCAAGCTAATCCATTTACATAGCCAACTTGTGCTTTCTTTTCTCGCTCTTGGTCAACAAAGATTGGTGCGCCTAAGAATTCGTGAAGATTCTTAGTAGTGACTTTTGGTGCGTCTCCGCCTTCTTCAACTACTTTGAAAGCAATCTTACGGCAAATCTTAGCAATTGTTTTCTCTAAAGTACGAACACCTGCTTCGCGAGTATATTCGGAAATTACCTTTCTTAACACAGCATCAGATAATTTAACCTTGTAATCTTCAAGGCCATTTTTCTTAATTTGCTTAGGTGTTAAGTAACGCTTAGCAATTTCTAGTTTTTCTTCTTCCATATAGCTGGACAACTCAATAATTTCCATACGATCTAACAATGGACCAGGAATATTAGATGCTACATTAGCCGTAGTAATCCAGAAAACTTCAGAGAAGTCGAACGGTACTTCGATAAAGTGATCACTAAATGTGCTATTTTGTTCTGGATCCAATACTTCTAATAACGCTGAAGATGGATCACCTTTATAATCAGATGCTAATTTATCAATTTCATCCAATAAAAATACAGGATTCTTAGTACCTACATTTTTTAACCCCTGAATCATACGACCAGGTAAAGCACCAATATAAGTACGTCGATGTCCACGAATTTCAGCTTCATCACGAACACCACCTAAGGATGCACGGATAAACTTACGATTCATTGCTTTAGCAATAGAGGTAGCCAAAGAGGTTTTACCAACGCCTGGTGGGCCTACTAAACAAAGAATAGAGCCACTATTTTTACCGGTTAATTTACGAACCGCTAAAAATTCTAAAATGCGTTTCTTAACCTTTTCAAGGCCATAATGATCGGCCTCGAGCATAGCATGAGCGCCCTTAATATCCAAACGGTCTTCCGTTAATTCGTTCCACGGTAATGCCAATACCCAATCTAGGTAATTGCGCAAAATTGTTGCTTCCGGCATCAATTGAGGCATGCGGCTGTAACGAGAAATTTCTTTATCAATACGCGTATGTACGTCTTCACTTAGGTTAAGTGCTTTTAACTTAACTCGTAGTTCTTCTGCCTCCTCCTCAGGATCTCCTTTATCACCCAACTCATCGTGGATAACGCGGATTTTTTCGCGCAAGAAATATTCCTTCTGCGCTTTTTCCATAGATTGACGCACTTGATTATTGATGGAATTTTCCAAATCAGAGATTTGTAATTCCATATTTAAAATGCCTACAATCATGTTAAGACGACGAGCCACAGATAATTCTTCAAGTAACTCTTGACGTTTCAAATTATTAATAGGCAATAGAAATGCAACTTGGTCAGCTAATTCACAAGGATTGCGTAATTCCATAACGCGCGTTACACCTTCATCAGTAACTGATTTAGCTTCTTCTGCCCATTCGCCAAATTTAGCTTGAACCAAACGACGATAAGCTTCAAGCTCTACATCGTCTTCAAATTCAGACGCCACTCGTTCATAGTCTCCTATATAATAAGGGTCTATGCTAGTAATATTCATAAGACGAATACGAGTGATACCCTCTACAAGAACACGTACTATACCACCTGGTAAGCGCAACATTTGTTTAATTTTTACTAATGTACCCATTTGGGCTAAATCATGAACTGTTGGTGCATCTACAGCATCATCTTTTTGAGTTACGACGGCTAAAATGCGGTCCTCATTCATTGCGGCTTCCACCGCCTTAATGGATTTGTCTCGACCGATATCGAGGTGAATCACGATATTCGGGTATACTACCATGCCTCTGAGAGGTACGGTAGGGATCCCAATTTCGAGTAAATTCATACTTCCTCCAGGTATATATATTATGAAAAGAAACTCATTCCTACACAGAAATGAGTTTCTTCGAATTACGATTTCAACTGGATGTCTTGGTCTGCCTCATTTTTGAGTATAGGTTCACCTGTGCTTAATACGGATTCACGATTCACAATGCACTTAGTTACTTCCGGCATGGAAGGAACCTCAAACATTACGCGTTTCATCACCTTTTCAATGATAGCACGCAAACCACGAGCACCTGTTTTTCGCTGTAATGCTTCATCAGCGATTTCTTCTAATGCATCTTCAGTGAAAGTTAACTCTACACCATCAAGGGATAGAATTTTTTCATATTGTTTTGTTAATGCATTTTTAGGCTTTGTCAAAATTTGAATTAATGCATCTCTGTCTAATTGATCTAATGTCACCATTACAGGCAAACGTCCAATAAACTCAGGGATCAAACCAAATTTTAATAAATCTTCAGGTACAACATCTTTTAAGATAGCCGATACATTACGTTCTTCTTTACGCTGTACATCTGCACCAAAACCAAGTGTTTTCTTAGCGGTACGCTTGGTAATAACCTTGTCCATACCATCAAATGCTCCACCACAAATAAAGAGAATATTCGTAGTGTCGATTTGAAGCATTTCTTGATTAGGATGCTTTCTACCACCTTGAGGAGGAACAGAAGCAACGGTACCTTCTAAGATTTTAAGCAATGCTTGTTGTACACCTTCACCAGACACATCACGTGTAATAGAAGGATTTTCAGACTTACGAGCAATTTTATCGATTTCATCGATATAGATAATGCCCCGTTCAGCCCGAGCTATATCATAATCTGCAGCTTGAATAATTTTGAGTAAGATGTTTTCTACATCTTCCCCCACATACCCAGCTTCAGTTAAGCTTGTAGCATCTGCAATAGCAAATGGTACTTCTAGCATTTTCGCTAAGGTTTGAGCCAATAGTGTTTTACCACTACCAGTAGGACCAATGAACAATACATTAGCCTTTTGTAATTCTACATCATCTACTACATTATCTGTTTGTAAGCGTTTGTAGTGATTATATACAGCCACAGCTAAAGAGATTTTAGCATCATCTTGACCAATGACATATTCGTCAAGATGAGCTTTAATTTCTCTAGGCGTTGGCAATTCTTTTAAATTGAAGTCGTCCGTCTCAACCGCACCCAACTCATCTGCAATGATGCGTTCACAAACTTCAACGCATTCGTCACAAATATACACGTTAGGACCCGCCACTAATTTGCGGACTTCTTCGCTTGTGCGTCCACAAAAACTGCAGCGCATAGTATCTTTATCTTTTGCCAAGGGGCGCCTCCATTACTTGCTTTCTACAGGTTCTCTTGTGAGTACCTCATCGATTAAGCCGTATTCAACAGCATCCTGAGCACTCATGAAGTTATCGCGATCTGTATCGCGAGCTACTACTTCAATATCTTGTCCACTGCGAGAAGCTAAGATACCATTTAACTCTTCACGCATGCGAAGAATCTCACGGGCATGGATTTCAATTTCAGATGCTTGCCCTTGCACACCACCTAATGGTTGGTGAATCATGATGCGCGCATGAGGCAACGCATAGCGTTTACCTTTAGTGCCAGCTGTTAAAAGCACAGCACCCATGCTCGCTGCAGAGCCTACACAAATAGTAGACACATCTGGTTTAATATATTGCATCGTATCATAAATAGCCATGCCGGCAGTTACAACACCGCCAGGGCTATTTATGTACAAATGGATATCCTTATCAGGATCCTCTGCTTCCAGGAATAACATTTGCGCAATAACCGCATTTGCCACACTATCATCGATGGGACCCCCAAGGAAAATAATGCGATCCTTTAACAAGCGAGAGTAAATATCATAGGAACGCTCTCCGCGTTCACCTTGTTCAACTACAATTGGTACATACATATAATCACCTTTTCATGTACCTAGTTGAGCAAACTATTATTCTGCCGCTTCAGCGCCTTTTGCATTATCAATAATGAATCGAGCTGCTTTTTTGCGAGCTACAGAGCCTGCCAACATAGCTACACGACCTTCTTTTGCAATAATATCCCAAACTTCTTTAGGATCTGCCCCAAAGTTTTGAGCCATAATGAAGATTTCACGGTTCATATCATCTGGAGTTACTTCGATACCTTCAGCAGTTGCAATAGCATCCAATACTAAATCAGCGCGTACGTTTTCAGCTGCGGAATCTTTGTATTCAGAGCGTAAATCTTCGATAGTTTTATTGGAGAATTTCAAGTAGTCATCAAGTTTCAAGCCACGGCCTTCCATATTCATAGCCAATTCTTGAATCATTTGTTCTACGCGATCTTTAATCATTACTTCTGGGATTTCTACAGTTGCATTTTTAACAGCTGTTTGAATCAAGTCAGCATTGTAAGTATCGATTGCACGACGGGAAGCTTCTTCTTCCATTTTAGTGCGAAGATCTTTTTTCAATTCTTCAATAGTTTCGTAAGAGCTTGCTTCTTTTGCGAATTCATCATTTAATTCAGGCAATTCTTTACGTTTAATATCATGGATATGAGTTTTGAATTCTGCTTCTTTACCAGCAAGTTCTGCTACGAAGTAGTCTTCAGGGAATGTTACTTTTACAGTTACATCATCACCAGCTTTAGCGCCAATCAATTGATCTTCGAAGCCAGGAATGAAGCTACCAGAACCGATTTGTAATGGGTAGGATTTACCTTCACCACCATCAAATGGTTTACCATCAACGGAACCAGCAAAGTCGATTACTGCGAAGTCATCTTTTTGAATTGTAGCGCCTTCTTCAGCAACAACCATTTTTGCTTGTTGTTCACGAATATTGTTCAACTGTTCTTCGATTTGTTCATCAGATACTGTAGCATCTTGTTTTTCTGCTTCTAAGCCTTTGTAATCGCCAAGTTTAACTTCAGGGCGTTTAGTTACAGTAGCTTTGAAAATCAAATCTTTGCCTTCTTCGAATTGTTCCCGTTCGATTTCAGGTTCAGATACAGGCACGATATCATTTTCACGAAGTGCAGCACTATAGTTTTGGCTAGCCAATACTTCAAACGCTTCTTCCAAGATAGCTTCTTTACCGAAGTTCATTTCCAAAATACGGCGAGGCGCATGTCCTTTGCGGAAGCCAGGGATGTTCACTTGACCTGCAATGCGTTTTACAGCTTGTTTAATGCCCTTATCTACTTCTGCTGCAGGTACTTCAATAGTTAACGTTACTACGTGTTGATCAACAGGATTTACAGTTGCTTTCATTTAAAATATGTCCTCCTCGAAGGGCAATATGCCCAAATTTCTGTAGTATATTATGCACTCCTAATAATAACATAAATGCAAGGTCAATGCAATTCTTCTCAATATACACTAAAAGACCACCCCAAAACGGGTGGTCTTTACATATTTTACATAATTATGCTAATTAGTTATCTTTAGCAATCAATTTGATAATGTCCCGACGAGACAAAATCCCGATCAAACGATACTCTTTATCTACAACTGGCACATTTTTCAAATGTTGATCAAGCATAACAGATACAATTTCTTCTACATCTTTATCCGGTGTGGTTGTAATTACTTCATCAGTCATCAACTCATGAACGTGAGATGCCAATAATTTTTTGAATTGAGCATTGTATTCGCCGATGCCATTATAATAGATGCTAGCGCCTAATACATTAACATAATGAGGCACATGAGGACGTACTTTTTTATAAAGTAAATCACCTTCAGAGATAATACCTAACAACTTATTATCATCATCCACTACGGACACAGCTGTTAAATTATATTTAACCAATAAATCAGCTACATCAGAAATCGGCGCATCTTTGCCAACAGTAACAGGGTATTTATTCATTACTTCTTGGATTTTCATAGTGAATTCCTCCTTACAAATACATCTTGCTTTATTATACTATTCGCCACAGTATAATAAAACTCCTTTTTTCTGAAAGTATTATACAAATAATTTTTAAGTCTACGTCTTCTACCAATGATAAGGTTCATTACGATTGATTTTTGATGCTCGATAAATTTGTTCTACAAGTAGCAATCGAACCATTTGATGAGTAAAAGTCATAGGGCTAAAAGATAATTTATAATTTACAGCCTGACGTAATGTATCACTCACCCCAAAGGCACCACCAATAATGAAAGCCATATCGCTAACACCATCCACCTCAAGCTTAGATACCGTCTTAGCGAGTTCTTCAGAGGGCATTGGTTTGCCATACACGTCAAGTAATACAGTATACGCATTTTTAGGGACCGCTTTTAATAAACGGTCTCCTTCTTCTGCAACGACTTGTTTGCGATCCGCATCACTCGGCTTATCTCCAATTTTACTTTCATTCAGCTCTGTAATTGTAATGCCACCATAGGGGCGCATACGTTTCACAAACTCTGCTACGCCCTCACGTAAATAAGCATCCTTCAATTTGCCGATACAGACTACATAAAATCTCATTTTTACCTCTCCACAGATTGGATGGACACAATTTCATTAGGCTGACCATGTTGTAACTTCATTTCAGGTCCAATACGAACACCACCATCAACAAGCATTTTGCCAATGGTTTGGGTAACGAGGACAGCGTTATTATTATTTTCAGAACGATGGGCCAATATAACTTGCATAAAATCAGGACGTTTCATCATGAGTAGTGCTTGCGCAGCCATTTCATTACTCAAATGACCTTCATCACTAGCCACCCTTTGTTTCAAAAACGGCTGATATGGTCCGAATCGCAACATATGAGGATCATAATTCGCCTCTAGCACTAACAGAGTCGTATCATCAATTCTACGTAAAATATTATCTGAAATCACGCCTGTATCAGTGACAATAGTTGCCTTATTGTTCCCAGCAAACACATTTATACCAATTGGATCAGCCGCATCATGACTTACCGAAAAAGGTTCCACAATTAGACTCCCCAACGTTAAACTGCCCTTTGTAAGCTCGATTAATCGATTCTTTGGTACGATTAACTTATCTTGGATTTCACGCCAGGTGCCTTGCTTCGTATACACAGGAATATCAAATCGTTTTAGTAATTGTTGTAGTCCCGCAATGTGATCACTATGTTCATGACTGACAAATATACCCTCTACCTGTGCCATATCAATATGTAATTCTTTTAACCCATTGACAATGCGCCGACAACTGATGCCTACATCATGCAATATTACGGAGTTCCCTTTTTTTATCACTGTACAATTGCCCTTACTACCACTGGCAAGGACATGGACCTCCAACGGTGAGGATTCACTCATCAAAACACTCCATATACTTAATCATAAATCTATTATTTCTGTAAAAGTCAATAGCTTATTTATTTAGTTAAATATTGTATTAACTCATTTAAATTCAAGCTATTATTACGTTCTTTCAGATAATTTAGTCAGACGCTCTACAAAATACGACATATTAGCCTCAATATCTGGCCCTCTGCGGAACATATCGCCTCCAACAAGGAACATCGTATCATTTCCGTACAGCTCAACAAGTTCATTAAGACGAGCATCTGTAACGCCACCACCTGGTGCAGGGCAAGCCGCTTTCATCAAGCCCATTGGTCGTTTAATGTAAGAGGAAATTCTCTCGCATTGCTTCTCTGTAAAAGTAAAGCGTCCACCATAAGATACGAAGATTGGCATATCAGCCCCAAAAATACGAGGTAATAAACCTAGTTGTAAGTAATCGGCTACACCAGATACACCGGGGCTCACAAATCCACCAGAATAAGCGGGATGATGAATAATAGGCAATCGTAATTTTTCATCAGTAGCTAATTTGTGTAACCAACCGAAACCAACGAGACCTGAAGCCACCATGAGAGCTGTAGCACCAGCCTCTTTGGCAAAATAAGCGCGTTCCAATACGTCTGTGCCATCACCAGATACATTTGCTGCATATAATGTATGTGTCCCATGTGTAGTGTTCATTTCCTGTACCATAGAAGCACATCGTTTTACACGATCTTTATATTGAGAGAAGGACTGATTAGAAATACCATGATCATCCTTTATGACATCTGCCCCACCACGTGTATAGGCTCCACACATGCGAGCCAATTCCCCGTTTGGTGTTCCCATCGGCTTTACAACGGCTTGAATCATTGAACGCGTCGGGGTTTCCACTAAACGACGAATTCCTTGCAAGCCAAATCGTGGTCCCTTAAACACATCGTAAAGTGTTGGACATAGTTCAATATCTACTACCCAAATATGTGGCTGTAACGAAGAATTACCAAAGACAACATTTAAAAATTGTGTAGCCTCTAAGGCCGTGGTATCTACGTGATATGAAATACGAGCCAAATAGTAACGAGAGGTGTCAATTACAGCATTTGGCATCACACCTACATTGATATAAGGAGAGTCTTCTACTATAGGTTCAAGAGATTCTAGTCGACCAGTAATAGTTTCTTTAATGTATGGATCCGTTACAAACTCATAAGGAAATTCTATGGTTTGCTCCACTTGAACAGCCCAAGCAATTGATTTTGCTTCTTCATATGTACTCGCTTCTATTCTATATATAACTATAAATCGCTCGTCTTTCATAATGCGTCTCCTTTACAATAATATTATTTAATTATATACCAAAGTAGTATACGATTCCATAAAAAAAGACCTCACTCCAAATCAGAGTGAGATCTTTTTAACAAACGAAAACATATATATTGATGTTTTACCTATACTAACAAGGTTTCTACTGTGAGAGACAATACATATAATCGCATGAGAGTAAACTCGTCTAACTATATCTTATTGGTAGAAATGTTTAGGATAACCTTTGAATCGTGTAAAGTGACGATATTTACGAGTCGCACGATTAGGTTCGTTAACAGTTTTATAACCAAAACCATTAAACATTACATTTAAAATAACAGCGACTATACTACCAGCTGTGATACCAGACTTCAAAAGAATTTGAGCCCATGCTGGAAAGTGTGTATAGAATTGAGGTGCTGCAAGAGGAATCATGGATACCCCAATACTAATGGCAACTAGCATCAGGTTATAGTTACCATCGAAACTAACTTTACCAAGAGAACGAATCCCACTGGCGATAATCATGCCGAACATAGCTATCCCGGCACCGCCTAATACAGCATTTGGAATACAAGCTACGATAGCGGCTAATTTAGGGAAAAGGCCTAATAAAATTAAAATTACACCAGATGCTGCTACAACGAAACGACTCTTAACACGTGTTACAGCAATAAGACCTACGTTTTGAGCAAATGCTGTATACGGAAAACTATTAAGGATACCACCAATAATAGTGGATAAGCCATCCGCACGAAGTACCGCAGCCAACTCTTTTTGACCAATAGGTTTATCTACGATTTCTCCAACTGCAATACTATCACCAGTTGTTTCTACCATAACTACGAGCATTACAATAATCATAGATACAATAGAAGCAAAGTCAAAGGTTGGAAGGCCAAAATAGAATGGTGTCACAACAGAAATCCATTGAGAACGCCCTACTTCTGAAAAATCTGTAATACCAACAATCATAGCTAAGGCTGTACCGAGAATAAGCCCAACTAAGATTGCCAAATTACCAAGGAAACCTTTACCAAATCGATAAGTTAATACAACGAGAACAAATGTAGCTACACCAAGAGCTATGTATAGTGGATCGCCAAAGTTTTTATTGCCTACGCCCCCCCCCATCCAGTTAACAGCTACTGGCATCAAGTTGATACCAATAATAGTAATGATAGTACCTGTTACTACAGGTGGGAATAGCCGAATCAAACGACTGAAAAATGGTGCCACAAGGAATGTAAAGAGACCAGCTACGATAATCGCACCGTAAATGGTAGTAATATCATGCTGCTGACCAATCAGAATCATTGGACCTACAGAAGCAAATGTTACACCTTGAATAAGAGGAATGCGACCACCGACAGGTCCGAACCCTAATGTTTGAATCAATGTAGCTACACCACATGTAAATAAGTCAGCTGTAATCAAACGAATTAAATCTTCAATTGGCAAATGCATAGCTTGTGCAATAATAATTGGTACAGCTACTGCCCCAGCATACATAGCCAGAACGTGCTGTAAACCATAAGCGAATAACTGCGGGATTGGCAGCATACCATCTACATGGTCGACACCAGATGCACCTTTACTCATAAGAATCACCTCATATCTTACGTTTTAGTTACTAGTTAAACAATATAGTCATACTATCGTACATGATAGAGTTTAGAAATCTCATCGACTTCACGTGGGAACCTTGATGGCTAGGGGCAAAAGCCCCTACCATTAAGCAAATATTCTATTTTTTATAACCTGTATGTTTAATCGGCAAGGACCTACGTGGTTCTCCGTCGATACGACGATACGCATTTGCAATAGCCGGTGCAATCGGAATGCTAGAGATTTCGCCAATACCTTTAGCACCGTATGCATATTGTTCTGGTGTCCCTTTTTCGATAAGACTTACATGAATTGGAGGACATTGGGTAGCTCTAAGAAGTCCTAGCGTACCGTATTTAGATGTTACATACCCTTCTTTATAAGGGAAGTCTTCTGTAACGGCATACCCCATTCCCATAATGGCACCACCTTCGGCCTGACCTGTACAGGATTGAGGGTTCACTACACGACCTACATCGTATGCTACATGTAAATTAGCAACCTTATTGTCTTCACCAATTGTTGCTACACATGCACCATAACCATAGGCAACGTGATTTTTTGGATGCGATTTATCAGAATTAAATGGATCTGTTTCACCGAGAAACTCTTCATAAATCTCTACGCCATTCAGTTCTTCTAATGTTTTAGTATCTAACATTTCTTTTAAGCGAAGACTTGCTTTACGCGTTGCTTCACCGGTAAAGAGCGTTTGGCGAGATGCAGTAGTTGTACCAGAATCTGGTGTACGTACTGTATCAGGTCGTTCTACAAATACTTTATCCGCCGTTAAGCCTGTCGTTTCACAAAGTACTTGTGTTGCCATAGTAGCCATGCCTTGACCAATACAAGCGGCACCCGTACGAATACGAACTTTACCATCACGTACTTCTAAAATAACGCGACCCGTATCAGGTAGTCCTACACCAATACCACTATTTTTCAAACATACCGCAAGGCCAGTACAATCAGAGGCATAATATGCATCTTTTACAGCTTCCAAACATTCTACTAAAGCGGTTTCTTTGGAACAAATTTGGCCGTTTGGTAATGAGTCACCAGGGCGTACAACATTTTTGTAGCGGAATTCCCAAGGATCCATGCCTACCAACGCAGCTAATTCATCAATATTTTGCTCTTGACCAAAGATAGTTTGTGTTACGCCAAACCCACGGAATGCACCACCAGGAACAGTATTTGTATAAACACATACACCATCAAAGGCAAAATTATCAAAGTGATAAGGGCCACAAGAATGAGTACCAGCACGTTGAAGTACAGGACCACCTAAAGATGCATACGCGCCACAATTAGAAACGATATTTACCTTACTTGCTACCAGATTACCTTCCGCATCACAAGCTGTTGTAATATCCATTTCCATCGCATGACGTTTAGTATGAATATTGAGACTTTCTTGACGGGAGAAAAGTACCTTAGTTGGTTTTCCTGTAAGCCAAGCTACGAGTGATGCATGATGTTGTACGGTCATATCTTCTTTACCACCAAAGCCACCACCTACGAGCATACTGTGAACCTTTACAGCCTCATTCGGAATACCAAGCATACGAGCAACTTCACGACGATCATCATAAACATTTTGGCTACCTGAATGCAGATGAATTTCATCACCCTCACGATATGCAACGGCACATTCTGGTTCCATAAATGCATGGTCGGTTTGAGGTGTGGAATAATGATTTGTTACTACAAAAGCAGCCTCTGCAATAGCCTTATCTACATCGCCACGAGATAATGTTTGACGAGATAATACATTTCCCTCTGGATGTAACTGAGGAGCATCTGGTTTTAGTGCTTCCAATGGATCTAGTACGGGTTCTAATTCAGTATAATCAACTTCAACTAGAGCCAATACTTCGTCTAAATATTTCTTTTCTGTAGTTGCAACAAGTGCAATTGCATCGCCTACATAACGTGTAATATCACCTTCGGCGATAAGTACATCCCAATCCGGTACTAAATGACCAGTCTTATTGAATGGTACATCCTTAGCAGTCAATGCCGTTACACATGCTGGATGTTCAAGAGCTTTAGACACATCAACACGATCAACTCTAGCTCGTGGATATTTAGAACGCAATGCTTTGGCATAAATCATGCCATCCATATAGATATCATCAGAGTATTGTCCAGTACCTAATGCTTTTTCCTCAGCATCTACACGGTGTAAACGAGCACCTACATTACCATTTGTATCCTTTTCTGGAACTGGTAAGTTCTCACGGAACATTTTTGCAGCTAGCATAATGCCCTCTTCAATTTTTACATAGCCTGTACAACGGCAAATATTACCTAATATCGCCTTTTTAACATCGTCAGGTGTAGGGTCATTATTTTCGTCAATCAATACTTTTGCACTAATAATCATACCTGGTATACAGAAACCACACTGCACCGCTCCGCATTCACCAAAAGCATAGGTGTATACTGCTTTTTCTCGTTCAGATAAACCTTCAATCGTGACAATTGATTTACCATCTAATTGAGATAGTTTGCTTACACAAGCCTTTGCTTTTTTTCCGTCTATAATTACTGTACACGTACCACATGCACCAGCACTACAACCTTCTTTAGTGCCCGTCAACTTTAAATCAGCTCGCAAGAAATCAATTAAACGTTGATCCTCTTGAACCTCATATTGGGTGCCATTCACTTGAAAGCGGTACATATATAGCCCTCCTCTCATTAAGGAATACATTCACCAAGATACGATTCTGTTAAGGATCCATCTTGTACCACATGGTGACCTCTAAGGATAACATCTCGAACCTTGCCAGTTACAGATATTCCTTCGTAAGGTATATAGTCAGCCTTTGTATGGGCGGACTCTTTTGAAAGCACATGTTCTATATGCTTATCTACAATTGTTATATCCCCATCACTACCTACAGCTAATGTACCCTTCTTGGGATACATGCCATATAGCTTTGCTGGGTTTTCACTAACTAATTTCATAAAATCTACAGCGCTCATATTGCATTGGTTAACCAACACATCATAAGCAATGATGCCCCGTTCTTCGGCTCCAGGAATACCTCCAGGAATTCGGGTAAAGTCATACCGACTCTTTAATTTTTGATCATTAAAGGTAAAGCTACAATGGTCGGAACCAATGGTTTGGAATACACCATTTACTAGTGCATGCTTCAATGCCATTTGGTCTTGTATCGTTCTAAGTGGAGGACTCATCACAAATTTAACCCCTTCAAAATCAGGTAATTTATATCGTGATTCATCAAGCACCAAATACTGTGGACATGTTTCACAAGTCACTTGATGTCCTAATGCCCGCTCACGTAGAACTTCATCTACGCCTTCTTTAGAACTTACATGCACAATATGCACGGGATACTCTAATGCAGCACCAATTGTACTAAATCGCTTAATCGCTTCCGATTCAATCATGGCCGGTCTTGTGAGTGGATGATTGTCTACATCTAATTCACCACGTTTACGTTTATCTGCTACAAAGGCATCGATAAGATCACCGTTTTCACAGTGAGCCCCTACAAGCGCACCCGTTGGTTTTATAGCTTCAATAGCATCATAAATTTCTCGATCTGTTAAACGGAAGCCATACGCTAAGTACACTTTAAAGGACGATACACCAGCTTCTACAACCTTTGGTATTTCATGAGATACCTCTTCATTCATTTCTACAAGCTCCATATGGAATTTGTAGTCACAGGAGCAGCGCCCTGCGGCACGCTCCTTGTGAACTTCTAAACCTTTACAAAGGGAGCCATCCTCGGGAGAAGCAAAATTGATGATTGAAGTAGTCCCACCAAGTATAGCAGCCTTCGTACCACTATCAAAATCATCCGCAGTCGATGCTAAAGTATTGGTCATTTGAAAGTGCGTATGAGGATCTATAAATCCTGGGAATACGTAGCAACCTTTTGCATCAATTACTTTAGCCCCTTCTGGAACAGGAACGTGTTCATCGATGGCGACAATTTTGTCGCCATCAATTAATAAATCTCCGGTAAGGATTCGATCAGCTAAGACCAATTCCCCTTGTTGTATGATAATCATGATACATAGTACACATGCTCTTTACAGAAGGCATGTACAACTCCTTTCAATTCTTTAGGTAATGCATCAATGTCACATACGGCTTCTTCACCTTTGAAGCGATAACCACAGCTAGTGCCTTTGATGTAGAAACCATCATTTGTACTATCTGCTAAAGCTTCAGCATTGTGGAAGAATGTAATGCGATCCTTGTATGGTTGACAAGGTTCTACGCAATGACATGCACAGTTACCACACTCATTACAGCTTTGATCAACATGGACGATCAATTTAGCATCATTTACAGTAACGACTTCATTACATCTATTAGGACATACGCGAACACAAGCGCCACAAACTACGCGGCAGTGGTAGTCAGAGCTACGTGTACCTGGGAAAGATGGCATTGCTTCACGTTTTTTCTTCATAGCATCGCTCTTTTTGAAAATTTTGTTCTCAGCGATATCTTTAGCAAGTTCAGCGATAAGTTCTTTATGAACTTTTAAAGCAGCATTGTAATCAGTAGATTCTACTTCGTCTGCTAAGCCTTTGAAAATATTGTAACCTTCGCCTTGCAGAAGAATTGTACATACTGTTACCGGCCAGATACCGCAATCAAAGATAGCTTTGATGTTTTGTTTTACGGCACCGCCGCTGTAAGACATTGGTAAACGTTCGCCGAATTGAGCACTTAGGAGCTCAGCTACACCAATTGTTACAGGTAATAAGGATTTACCAGACATGTACATTTGCTCGCCTGGCAATTCATTGTTGTGAATTTGTACAGGGAATGTATTTGTCAATTTAACGCCAAAAATCTTGTTATGTTTTTCACCAAGAGCGATAAGACGTTCTAACATTGGAACAGCTTTGTCAAATTGAAGGTCAACTTCAAACTGGTGATCTTCAAAGTCAATGTACTCAAAGCCAGCGTTATCCAATAATTCTCTAATGCGTTTTGGACCTAACAATGTAGGATTGCATTTTAAGTATAGGTGAAGACCTTTTTCACTGATAAGGTAAGAACAAATGGATTCGATTTCTTCTGCTGGGCAACCGTGCATTGTGGACAATGTGATTGCTTGACAAAGTTCATCACCAATAGAGTTGATGAAATCAGCATCGATATGTTCAAATTCATCTACGTGGTCAAGGCACCATTGTTTACATGTATCCCACATTGGAGATTGAGATGCACTGCGCATTGTGTTGATGAATTTATCAACCATAGGGCTCTTGATACCAGCTAAGTTGTAGCCAACACTCATGATGAATAAGAATCCATCTGGATCGCCTAATCCTAATTCTTTAGAGATTAATTTTAATGCGAACCAAGCTTTAATGTATTCATCAGCAGCTTCATCACAGCTATATTCAGAAGACCATTCTACGTTGTATGCTTCGTCTACAGAGTAGATACAAGGTCTAGGAATACCTAGTTCTTCACCATACATAATTTGTACGGTTTTTAATTCAATGCAACGAGCACCAGCTACATAAGATGCCACAATGTTTTGTGCCAACTGTGTATTAGGGCCAGCCGCTGGACCTACAGGATTTTCAATAGATTTACCAAAGATAGATAAGCGTTGATCATGATTCGTACGATGAATTTTATTTACATTGTAAATACGATTGTACATCTTGTACTCAGTCATAATGTGGTTCATCAAATTTCCGAAACTTACCGGATACATAATGTCACTCATAATGTCACACTCCTTTAAAGCGCTTGCGTTATGGGTTTAGTCGTTTCCATAAACCTTTAGATGTTGCTAAAACTTCGTCCATTACTTCAGCTTTATCAATGCCTTGTAATTTACGATCAATCATGCGTGGTACACCATCACTAATAGTTGTTACCACATACATACCATTAGCACCGAATAGTAAGTGACCATTGATGTTGTTTTCATCAAGTGGTGTTGGTGCTGCGTAATCAAGAACAATTACGTCAGCTGCAGCACCTTTTTTAAGGATGCCTACCGTAGTATCGAAGAATTCATTAGCCATTTTGCGGTTGTTTTCAAATAGCATATGAGGTACTTCGCCCCAGCCTACATATGGTTTATGTTGCTCATGTTTCACGAGACAATTCGCTACTTTATAAGATTCGAGCATATCATTTGTATAACCATCTGTGCCAAGCCCAACAGTGATCCCTGCATCTAATAGTTTCAAGATATCTGTCGTGCCTACTGCATTACCCATGTTACTTTCTGGGTTATGTACGACCTTAGCTTGAGATTTTTTCAATAATGCCACATCTTCGTCAGTTACGTGTACACAGTGACCAGCGATGCTCTTAGGGCATAAAATACCTGCCTCTACGAGGCGTCTAACAGGTGTCATGCCATACTTTTCTTTACTATCGGCCACATCTTCAGGACCTTCTGCAACATGAACATGATAACCCAACTGATCCTCATTATGAGCTTTCACATAATCTAATGTTTCCGTGCTCAATGTGAAAGATGCATGCAAGCCCATCATCGCCGCCAGTCTGGATGGATCTTGTTTTGCTTCTTTACCAAAACGTACGTTTTCTGCAACAGCGGCTTTCATTTGGTCTACGCCATTGCGGTCGGATACTTCATAGCATAAACATGAGCGAACGCCGAATTGTTTAGCTACATCTGCAATGATGGATAAGCTGTTAGGAACTTCACCATAACTTGCATGGTGGTCAAAAATAGTAGTTACACCATTTTCGATACAGCCTAAATACGTAAGTAATGCACTTGCTTTTACATCTGGAGCCGTCAATTTATTATCTAAGTAGAACCAAAGTCCTTCCAAGATTTCACCGAAGTTAGTCGGTGCTGGACCTGGCAACGATAAGCCTCGTGCAAGAGCGGAGTAAATATGATGATGTGCATTAATGAAACCTGGCATAATCAAGCCACCATGAGCATCAATAATTTCTGCGTTTGCATAAGCTTTGCATAATTCATCATATTTACCAATATCAACAATTTGAGTCCCGTCGATAGCAACAGCACCATCATAAATGATAGGTCTATCAGCGTCGCGAGTAATAACAGTACCTTTTCCTAATATAATCATGTGGGCACCTCCTCAACGATTCGTTGAAATGCATACTTATAAACTTATATATTATTATAATACGATACGTGTGCCTGTTTTTCCTGCTATACCATCTTTAGATTTCTCTAATAATGTGATAATTGAGACACGGCCTTTTTTGGATTCTGCAAATGCTATAGCGGCTTCTACCTTTGGTTTCATCGAGCCTTCTGCAAACTCACCAGCTGATACATATTCTTTAGCTTGTGTAACGGTTATTTCATCAAGCCATTTTTCATTTTCTTTACCAAAGTTAATGGCAACCTTTTCAACAGCTGTTAAAATAACGAGAACATCAGCATCAATTTCTTGGGCCAATAAACTACTAGTCCAGTCTTTATCGATAACAGCAGCTGCACCATGAAGTTCATTACCTTCTTTAGTTACTGGGATACCTCCCCCGCCACAAGCAACAATTAATTGTTTACCTACTAAACCTTTAATTGCTTCTAGTTCAATGATTTCTTTTGGTGCTGGAGATGCCACCACACGACGATAACCACGACCCGCATCTTCTTTTACCACATAATCGTAATTCTTTTCTGCGTATTCAGCTTCTTCCTGAGTCATAAAATGACCAATTGGTTTTGTAGGATTTTGAAAAGCTGGGTCATTTTGATCAACAAGTACTTGTGTAACCATAGTCATTGTTGGCAAATCTTTAATACCACGATTTAAAAGCTCTTCGTGAAGAGCATTTTGTAAGTCATAACCAATATAAGCTTGGCTCATTGCTACACATACAGATAATGGAGTGTTTGGTTGACCTTCTACTTCACGAGTCAATGCAGCCATCGCATTGTTGATCATACCAATTTGAGGTCCATTACCATGTGTTACCACTACGTCACAATCAGCTTCTACTAAATCAATAATTGTTTTAGCTGTACTTTTTACTGCAATTTTCTGTTCTGGTAAGGAATTGCCTAATGCATTCCCCCCTAGTGCTACTACAACTCTCTTTTTCATGTTATGCCTCATAACAAACTATTAAGAATAAAAGGAGCCATCAATACGGATGGCCCCTAAACTTTACTTTACGGTTGAACTCGTTCGGTTCCCTTCCGTTCTAATTCTTTTAAGGTTTCTACAGGATTTTTAAATTTGCTAAGGAAAATCATAGCTGCAATAACATATGGTTTGTAGCTTGCTTCCTTATAAAGAGGTATGCGGTAGCGATCAAATACTGTTGCATCTACTTCGCCTTCTTCACAACTTACACCTGTAATATCTGCTGGTAAGCAATGTAAGTAAAGAGCCTTGCCGTCCTTTGTGAGACTCATCATCTCTTCCGTACATGCCCAATCTTTATGTTTACCATTTTCTTCAAGAAGAACTTTTTCTAATGCTTTAATACCTTCATGATCATTTTCACCATACAGTTTTGTACGTTTTTCCATTGCACCGAATGGAGCCCAGCTCTTAGGATATACGATGTCTGCATCTTTGAAAGCATCCTTCATGTCGTTAGTTCTACGGAATGAACCGCCGCTAGCTTCAGCTTGTTTCTTAGCGATTTCTTCAACTTCCGGCATTACTTCGTAGCCTTCTGGATGTGCTAATACAACTTCCATACCTAAACGAGTGAATAAACCAATAGCACCTTGAGGTACTGATAAAGGTTTACCATAGGATGGAGAATACGCCCACGTCATAGCAATCTTTTTACCTTTAAGGTTTTCTACACCGCCAAATTCTTTGATGATATGAGCTGTATCAGCCATGATTTGTGTAGGATGGTCGATATCACATTGTAGATTTACAAGTGTTGGGCGTTGCTCTAATACACCATCTTCATGACCTTCTTTAACTGCATCGGAAACTTGATGCATATAAGCATTGCCTTTACCGATATACATATCATCACGAATACCGATAACATCTGCCATAAAGGAAATCATATTAGCTGTTTCACGAACTGTTTCACCGTGAGCGATTTGAGATTTGCCTTCGTCTAAATCTTGAACTTCAAGACCTAGCAAATTACAAGCGGAAGCAAAGGAGAAGCGTGTTCTTGTAGAGTTATCACGGAATAAAGAAATGCCAAGACCGCTGTCAAATACTTTAGTAGAGATATTGCGTTCTCTAAGAGCACGTAATGCATCAGCTACTGCCCATACACCTTGCAATTCATCATCAGATTTTTCCCAAGTTAAGAAGAAATCTTCGCCGTACATTTTACTAACGTCTAATTTTTGTAAAGTTTCAATACTTTTATTGAAGTCTGTCATCTGTAAGTCCTCTCTTTCAATTCCCTAAAGGGCTACTTAGGATCTAACTTTATACGATGCCTCATCAAATAGTGAGGCACTATATGAAATTCTAAATATCAACTATTTTCCAGTTATTCCGTTTATATTAAATCTAATTCAATGTATGTGATATTAATTTTTGCAATATACGGATGGTAATAATGCATATACAGCAGCACATGTTACAAGATCTTCTTTCCATGTAATTTCGTTAGGTGCATGTGCTTGTGCTTCTGCACCAGGACCGAAGCCAATGCATGGAATGCCATTACGGCCCATGATAGATACACCATTTGTGGAGAATGTCCATTTATCAGTTAATGGGCGAGCTTTACGCATTTCAACTGTATCTTCTGCACCAATACGTTCGTTGCCATATAAGCTAGTGTATGCTTCTTCCAAAGCTTCTGTTACTTTATGCTCTTTAGGAATTACCCATGTTGGGAAGTAGCATTCGATTGGATAGGTTAAACCAGTCCAAGATGGACGAGCATATTCGTACATGGATACTTTCGCACCATATTCTTTAACATGTGGCAACGCTTCGATTTCTGCCAAACAACTTTGCCAAGTTTCACCAGCAGTCATACGACGATCCAAGGAAATAGCACAGGAGTCAGCTACTGCACAACGGCTTGGAGAAGTATAGAAAATTTGGGAAGTAGTTACTGTACCGCGACCTAAGAAGCGAGCTTCTTCGTAATGGTCAGGGTTGAATTTAGGGTCAAGCATTTTAACAAGGCCCTTAATTTTTGTGCTTTCATCAGCAGAGTTAGCATTTAATTCACGGATGTCTTGAAGTATATCTGCCATTTTATAAATTGCGTTATCACCGCGTTCAGGAGCAGAACCATGGCAAGATACGCCTTGTACGTCTACGCGGATTTCCATGCGACCACGTTGACCGCGGTAGATACCGCCATCAGTTGGCTCAGTGGATACTACGAATTCAGGACGGATATTGCGTTCTTTAATCATGTATTCCCAGCAAAGACCATCGCAATCTTCCTCTTGAACTGTACCTACAACAAGTACTCGATATTTGTCGTTAAGAAGGCCTAAATCTTTCATGATCTTAGCGCCGTATACAGCGGATACAATACCACCCAATTGGTCAGATACGCCACGGCCACCAATTTTAGTTTCGTCTTCGAAACCATCATATGGATCAAAATCCCAATTGTCACGATTGCCAATACCAACTGTATCAATATGTCCATCAAAGGCAATGAGAGTTTTCCCTGTACCCATATATCCGAGAATATTCCCCATAGGATCTACTTCAACTTCATCAAATCCTAGGTCTTTCATTTCTTGTTCTATACGTTTTACATGATCTTTTTCTTCAGCACTTTCTCCTGGGAATGCTACGATCTCACGTAAAAACTTTGTCATCGCTGGGCCATAAGTTGCCGCTGCTTGTTTAATTGCTTGTAAATCCATAATTAATGCCTCCTAACGATCTTCACCATACCACATAATGTTTTTATATCTTTCAGGATCCGTATCACCTTCAGTGGAGAAACAGAGTACCTTTGAAGACGCATCTAATTCTAACTCTTTCCGTAAGTCATCATATTCCGGCATCGTCATAATTGCCATTACAAGACCTAATGGAACTGCACCAGACTCACCAGTAGTAATTGGAGTATCGCCTTTAATTGGTGCACCACCAACGCGCATGCCTAAACGTGCCACCCAGTCAGGCGCAGAAACGAATACATCTGCATGATTTCTTAAAATATCCCAAGAAACCGTGTTCGGTTCACCACAAGCTAAACCGGCCATAATTGTTTCTAAATCACCTTCTACGATACGAGGTTTACCATCATCAGCTACAGCGCCTTTGTATAAACAAGCTGCTGCTGCCGCTTCTACAACAACTAATTTAGGTTTTTTAGCCACATTGCGGTATAGATTAGTGAAGTAACCCACTACAGAACCGGCAAGGGAGCCTACACCAGCTTGTACAAATACATGTGTAGGAACTTTACAATTATCAGCTTCTAATTGATTTGCTGTTTCCATAGCCATTGTGCCATAGCCTTGCATAATCCAGTTTGGAATTTCTTCATAACCCTCCCATGCAGTATCTTGAACTACAACACCGTTAGGAACTTCTTTAGACTTTTTAGTTGCTAAGCGTACACACTCATCGTAGTTGAAGTCTTCGATTGTTACGGTAGCGCCTTCGTTTTCAATTTGTTTTCTACGATATTCTGTAGAACCCTTTGGCATAAATACTACAGATTTTTGACCTAATTTATTGGCTGCCCATGCTACACCACGACCGTGGTTACCATCAGTGGCAGTAAAGAATGTAGCTTGACCAAACTCTTCTTTTAATTTTGCAGATGTTAATACATCATATGGTACATCCTCAACAGCTTTACCAGTTTGTTGCGCCACATATTTTGCCATCGCATAGGAGCCGCCTAATACCTTAAATGCATTAAGGCCAAATCGGTAAGATTCATCTTTTACAAAGAGTGCATCAACACCGATATGAGATGCTAAATTCTTAAGCGATACAAGTGGAGTAATGCTATATTGTGGAAAACTTTCATGAAACGCTTTAGCTTTCTTAACCTCTCTAACATCCATAACGGACAAAAACTTGTCACTTGATGGTGCCATCGTATTACGTTTCCACTGAATTCGTTCCATATTTGCCTCCTAGGATTCTTCCTTTACAGTATTTAAATCACTATAAAGAGTAAACTTAGAAATATTAAAATACTCTGCTATCTTCTCGGAAGACTTCGAGATAAGAAAAGCCCCTTTTTCGTTTAAATAGGTAATAGCTTTTAAGCGTTCCACCTTATTCATCAATGGTCCTGGTTTACCGACTATACGTTCTACGTCTAGTAATAAATCATCTAATAGTTCCGATACACTCGTCGTAATTTTTTCAACAGATCCTACATCTTCCTGACCTGTATTGACCAGACTATCCAAAAGCCGATGCATCAAAACAAACTCTGTTATATCTTGGTTAATCCCCAACAAGTATGCTATACGACCTGTATCATCACGAATATACATGGTAGAAGATTTTAATATTCGGCCATCTTTAGTTTTTGTGAGATAACCAAATCTACCCTCGCTACCATCGTCATGACTCAGCACATCTAAAACCACATGCGATGGACCATCACCAACATGTCGATTAGTTATAGTTCCATTCTCAATATATACAAGAGACGAATTAATATCCCCTTGTAAATCATGAATCAATACTTCACAGGATGGGCCAAATTGCGCCGCTAATCCATGGGCTATGACTTTTATTCGCTCTAATGTACTCATTGAAATAACCCCTCTTCCAATGTCATTGGTTAACCTTTCCAGTTTAAATTACGCCAGCCCGGTTAATAGCTAATATAAAATTAACCCTAACTATTTTTGTATCAACCTAAATTTTTGTTAGGTTCTTTAACTAAATTATAGGACTATGTGTACAAAAATGCAATATAATTATGCATTAAAGTTATTTATAATTATGCGCTTATATACACAAATAGAGATAAAGATAAATAAATATTATGATTTTCATCACATTTACTTAACGATATCAAAATTTTTAATGACCTTTGCACCATCATATCAATTATAAGTACATACAAAAAAGGCTGTAATAACGAGTTATCGTCATTACAACCTTTTATTATTAACTATTAGTATTTATGTTAGTAATTAAAATCAAATTAAGCGTTTGCTAATGTTTTACCTAATTCTTGGCATTGTGCATTACCATCATCATCAGGTTCGCCCAAGATTGCTACTCCATCAGCCACTAATTCACCACCAGCATCTTTAATTCGAGTACCCCAGTCTTCCAACCAAGTACCACCCCAACCATAGGAGCCAAAGATTGCTATTTTTTTACCACTCAACTTACCTTCTAGTTCAGTGTAGAATGGTTCAAATTCGCCTTCTTCTAATTGTTCTGCACCCATATCAGCACAGCCAAGAGCTAATTTTTCATAAGCGGCTGCTTCATCAACAGATACTTCAGAAACGGATTTTACTTCAACTTCTTGACCTGCAGCTTTAATACCTTCAGCTACTTCATAAGCCATGCGTTCTGTATTGCCTGTACCGGACCAAAAAATTACACCAATCATCTTGTACCTCCTAGGCCGTTCTTGCGACCAATGAACTAAATGTTTTTCCCAACATCAATTGAGTTTGACAAAATTCACGACATGCTTTGTAACACAAGAAAGAGCGTTGTGCATTTACCACATCATGGTAAACCTTCCACTCTCCGCACATTCGGTATCCCCCACCACGATAAGAAATAAAACATTTCACATCCTTTAATGGGTAACCCAGAAAAATGCCGATTTCATGTGGAAACTCAATGCTTACTTCCATACGATATCTAAGATGTTCAAGCATCTCCATAATGCTCATTCGATCATGATAACCGTAGGCTTTCAAAAATAACATCACTGCAGGTTGGCGTACATAGTCTCTTAATTGCTTCTCACGGAATACCAATAATAGTCTTCGCGCTTTACAACGACATAATTCAAAGAAGAACAAGCCTTTTTCATTGAACGCTTTATTATACTCTATCAATACAAATTGGATTTGTTCATTCATGTCCCGTGGAATAGAAACCAAGTTCGATAGCTTAATACCTCGAATTGCCGGTGCACAATGATATCCAATGATATGGTCAATTGAATTCATCATAATAGTACCTGCCTGTTGCACATCGTTAGAATTACCTCTAATGAGAATAATTCCTATAGGCTCATAGTACTCTTGATGAGAAAAATTGTCAAGAATAATTGATATATATTTTCAATAATTATTTATTATTTGGTATGTAATAAACCTTTAACTTTAGGGAATACAACACTATCATTAGCTTCATCAACAGCGATTAAATGAGTATTTGGTCCTGTATATTTATCTTCAGAAATACTAATATGTAATATCTCATTATAAGAATTATTATTATCTACACTTTTATATTTCAATGTACCTTCATAGGCATTGCCTTGTTTTACTAATGGATTTATTACCGTAAAAGTGCCAAGCGCAGGGCTCTCACCCTTGTTAATAGCAGCGGCCAATGCACCAATTGAGGAAGAATCTGTATTCATATGTTTTGCTTCACTCATACGACCAGATAATTGTTTACCTAATACAACATTAGCATAAACAGCATATCGCATTTCGTTTTCTGTTTTAATATTTAATGTATATACATCTGCAGAAGATACACCTGCTTCAAGAAGTACAGATTTAACGTCTTTTTTCCCTTCCCCTGCAAATAATGCTTTAGGATTGTTTTGATACATAGTAACACCTTCAGGCAATTTAACACCTTGATATGTTACAGTTTGACTTCTATTTAAAATGGACTTGATATTTGCTGCAGAACCAGTAGCTGGCACAGATGCCAACACAGCCGCTGCCGTAGCAAGTAATACTAATTTCTTCATGTTTTTCCTCATCAAAGCTTTAATATAATAAGCTAGCAATACAACATCTAGAGATTAAAGCCAAACAATGGCTTAGGCTATTCTAAATATCTATTGTCATTAAAGTATTTATAGTAATAACCCAGTGTTAAAGAACCGCCCACCAAGGAGCGGTTCTTTAACATTATAGTAATATAAAATAAGCGTTATATTATTTCTTTTGTGCCTTAGCCCAACTATCGCGTAAACCAACAATACGGTTCATCACAATATGGTCTGAAGTACTGTCTTTATCAGTTACAAAGTAACCTTGACGCAAGAATTGGAAATGATCACCTGGTACAGTATTAGCAAGACATGCTTCCCCTTTACTATGGAATACTTGTAAGGAGTCATGGTTGAAATCGCCCAAGAAGTCTTTACCATCCGAATCTTCTTTAAGTAAATAATCATATAAGCGAGATTCAATATCTACTGCAGTAGATGCTTCAACCCAGTGCAATGTCCCTTTTACCTTACGAGTGCAACCGC
Organism: Veillonella parvula; assembly: GCF_040097785.1. Classification (GTDB taxonomy): domain Bacteria; phylum Bacillota; class Negativicutes; order Veillonellales; family Veillonellaceae; genus Veillonella; species Veillonella parvula_D. Next base: position 747,097 of record NZ_JBBNNS010000001.1, read on the forward strand.
TACCGCTCTTAGTTTCTGGATCATATGTACAGTGTATTTCTGTAATATTGCCATTTTCATCTTTAATAACATCAGTACATGTAATGAAGTATGCACCTTTTAAGCGTACTTCTTTACCTGGTGCCAAGCGGAAAAATTTCTTAACTGGTTCTTCCATAAAGTCATTGCGTTCAATGTAGATTTCACGACCGAATACAACTTCACGGTTACCCAACTCTTCATTTTCTGGATTGTTTTCAACTGTGCAAAGTTCAGTTTGACCTTCTGGATAGTTCGTAATAACAACTTTCACAGGATCAATAACTACCATAGGGCGTGTAGCTTTGAGTTTCAAATCTTCACGGATACAGAACTCAAGCAAAGCAATATCAACAACGCTATCCGCCTTCGCTACACCAATGCGATCACAGAAATCACGAATAGATTCCGGTGTATAACCACGGCGGCGCAAACCTGAAATTGTCGGCATACGAGGATCATCCCAACCAGCTACAAGGCCTGCCTCAACAAGAGCACGCAATTTACGTTTGGACATAACCATTTTAGTTACATTCAAGCGAGCAAACTCAATTTGTTGAGGAATTTCAGTATCATCCCATTCCTCTAACACCCAATCATATAATGGCCGGTGAACTTCAAATTCCAATGTACAAATAGAATGCGTAATGCGTTCAATAGCATCTTCAATAGGATGGGCAAAATCATACATAGGGTAAATTTTCCACTCATTACCCGTATTATGATGCTCTGTATTTACAATACGATAAATAACAGGATCACGCATTACGATATTAGGATGCGCCATATCGATTTTTGCACGCAATACCTTTTCCCCATCTTTATACTTGCCAGCCTTCATTTCTTCGAAGAGTGCCAAGTTTTCTTCTACACTACGCTCACGGTATGGACTATTGACACCAGGAGTAGAGAAATCGCCGCGATTTTGTTTAATTTCATCTGCAGTTTGATCATCTACATAAGCCTTGCCAAGGGTGATTAATTTCTTAGCATACTCATACATTTGGTCAAAATAATCAGATGCATAGCGTGGTTGTTCATTCCAATCAAATCCAAGCCATTTAACGTCTTCCATGATGGAGTTTACATATTCGACATCTTCTTTTACAGGATTTGTATCATCAAAGCGAAGATTTGTTAAGCCATTGTATTGTTTACCAATACCAAAGTTGAGGCAAATAGATTTAGCATGTCCAATATGCAAGTAACCATTTGGTTCTGGTGGAAAGCGAGTCAATACACGGCCACCGTATTTGCCAGTTTCGTTATCTTTGTTGATAATAGCTTCAATAAAGTTAACAGATACAACTTCTTCAGGAGCTACATCTTTTTCAATGTCTTTATGTTCCAACGTTCTTACCTCCATAGGAAAAATATTCTTTTATTTTACCATATTTTGTATAAAACCGCATATCTTTTAATGTCTTCCACTTTTAGTCGAAATCAGTTAAATCAACGCCAGCCTTTTTAAGCTCTTCTAGCGCAGACTCTACATCCATTTGAGGTTTCTTATAATTTACTTCTTCATTTACACATGTTTTTAAAGGTTTCTTATGAACGCCGGCAATAATATTATCCGCTGTCAAAATAGACATGTCATAACGAGTTCTATCTGTGTAAGAGCCAATATGCGGTACAATAAGGCAGTTTTCTACATCTAACAATGGATGATCCGCTGGTAATGGTTCTGGATCCGTTACATCGAGGGCAGCATAATCGATTTCACCCGTTTTAAGAGCATTGATAAGTGCATCAGTATCTACGATAGGTCCACGACCAACATTAACAAATAAAGCGGTATTCTTCATCTTCTTGAAAAACGCTTCATCACACATATGATATGTTTCATCTGTCAATGGAGCCATAACGCATACTACATCACTAATGGCTAATAAATCATCTAACTCCATATAAGTAGTCTTATGAATCTTATCATCCAAACGTTGATTACGATTATGATACACAACAGTCATACCAAACGCACGGGCACGTCGAGAAATGGATACGCCGATAGCCCCCATGCCAATGATACCAAGAGTGCGACGACTTAAATCAAAACCTTTAATATTAGAAGGTCTTTGAGCCCAACGACCGTCTTTTACAAAGTTAGCATTTTCTATAATACGACGACTAGCCGTGGCAATCAACGTAAATGCAAGTTCTGCTACCGTTTCATTGAGAACACCTGGCGTATTGCCATAAGGAATACCTGCCGCTGTTAGTTCATCAATATTTACATTATCATAACCTACGGCCGCTTGTGCTATAACCTTTAAATTTGGCGCATTCTTTACAAGATCACCATCTACATCTAAAGGTCGTACACACCACAAACCATCCGCATCAATGAGCCATTCCTTCAGTACCTCACGAGGCATCACTGTTTTTTCAGTCCATTGGCGCACATCTACATGCTCTTTTAAATATGCAATCGCATCTTTGCGAACCAGTCCATTTACTACTACTAGAGGTTTCTTTTCCATGTATATCCCTCCCTAAAAAATTCTATATATTATAATTATATTTTATACTAGAAAGCTAACGTAATACAACAAAAAGGAGTAAGGTCAAAACCTCACTCCTTTTATGTATAATTTAAATTTGAACTAGTTCAAATCTGCAGTACAGTTAGGGCATTTAACTGCATTGATATTGATTTCAGATTTACAGAATTGACATTCTTTCGTTGCAGGTGCTTCTGCAACTTCCTCTTCTTTCGCAGATTTCATCATTTTAGCCAAACCACGAACCATCAAGAATACAACAAATGCCAAAATCAAGAATTGAATCAAATCAGTAATAAATGTACCATATGGCAATACAGATCCAGCTGCACGAGCTGTAGCAATATCAGCACCAGACATGAATGCATCTTTAGAACCTGTGCTCAATGGCAAGTACAAATTACTAAAATCAATACCACCTGTGAATACACTGAGAACAGGCATGAATAGGTTGTTTACAACAGAATTAACCAATGCTGTGAAAGCAGCACCAATAATCATACCAATAGCTAGGTCCATCATATTGCCTTTGAAAGCAAATGCTTTAAAGTCATTTAAAAAGTCTTTCATTTTCATACTCCTAGATACGTTTAATTGAGAATGCATTAATAACAGTACTAATCATAAAATAAAGATAAAAAGATGTCAAGAAATTTCGATGTAGTTTTTAAAATTTAGTTAATATAGTTTTTTATAATTCTATCTATTATAGTAATAAATCGCTTATTATGCGTATTTTTTACACCATATTTCCTATATCTACACTCTAAAACGCTATGTTACCTTCTAATTAATAGAGTCTAACCAAACTTTGGTCAGACTCTATTAATTAGAAGTAGTAATGTATTACTCCATTAACCTAAGCCTAGCGAAAGAAGTTTAGCACGCTCTATTACTGCAATAAATGCAGGTGGTATCATGGAAGCATCTAAAAATTGACTAATACGTCGCCCTACAATCACCCCTTTATTGGCAAAGAACCAAGAGAAGTAATAAATATGTAAATCATCTAACTTACGATCCGAAATATTCGATAAACATCGTTGTACAATTTGACTTTTAGTAATACCTAGTTTCGCATAACCACGCCGTGCCATATCCTTTGTTACCATTGGCCGAGCATCATCAATAATATCCTTAATAATGGTATCCATTATGGAACGCTTGTGCATCGCAAGCAAATATGATACAAAATCCATTTCAAAACAAATTTCCTGTGTGTAAAATATATTGCTATGTGCTTTTGCATATTTTCCCTCTACATCGCGATCATAGAGCGCTACTGTAGGAATAGAGAATCTATTAAACAATTTTTGCAATTTACTGATAGAGGACTCGCCCCGAGCATTGATAAGACAGATTCCAAAATAGTCAAAGTCCACGCCTAATTTTTTACCAAAGCCTGTAAAGCTACCGTACTCAGTCTCCCCTTCTACGATGATAATACACCGAGCGTATAGAGCCTCTTTTGCCTCAGGAAAATGCATAATCAAGTGTTTCTCTACCTCTTTAGGGAAATTGAAAGTAACTCCACACGCTGCACAGACCATATTATTTTCATCCCGATAAAGCCGAATAATATGACGATAATCGTCAACTAGTGCATCCGTACTGTGAGTAACCACAAAGAGCTGTCCTAATAATCCATCTATTTTAAAAATATCTCGCAGCAATGCTAAAAACTCTTCATTTTCATTAGTTGCAATTTGACGGTAATAATTGAGCACAGCCCGTTGCAAATACGGACTTAAATGTAGCTCAGGCTCATCCACACTTATAAAGATTGGTAAAAACTTGTGTCCCTTTGCATCATATACAAGTAAAGATTCTAAATTTGTAGTTGCACTACTCACTTTCATATAAATTTGAGCCAAAATCTTGAGAGCCACAGCCATAATCAATCGTACATTATCAGCAGAATACTTACGTTCCATAGCGGAGGATGTAGACAATACCTCTACAAGATGTTGAATATTGAGCATACAGTAAGGATCTAAATCCTTACGTAAACTAACAATTTCACGCTGAAAATCATCAGTAGGCATTTCTAATCGAGACACATAAGCTTGTAATAGCTGTCCTAATTCTACATATATAGAGGACGGTATAGAAAACAGTTCCTGCTCTGAGGTGTCGCGATGACACACATATAAAGCATGGCGAATCATAGACAACGGCATAGGCTCAATCTCTGCATCAGTGACTCTGTATAATCGTGGATATACTTCTTGTACAACTTGTTCAAGTCGTAAACGGTAGGTAGGTCCCTCATCAGCAGTATACATGCTTTTATAATTTAACTCACCTAAAGATATTTCAAAATCAATGCGGATAGGCTTGTTTACATCCGTGAAATCACTTTCAATGAACCCATGGCAATCCATGATAATTTCTAAGAGATCTAGAAAATTAGACTTACCCACCGAATTCTCACCGACAAAATAATTAATATCATTGTGAAAGCTCAACGTTACATCCGCTAAGTTCCTATAGTTTTCAATATGCATCCATTTTATATACATAGCTCCTCCGTCTGTAGCTACTTTCAAAATGAAAAAGCTCTAGTATATTTCATTACAATAAATCACTAACTAATACCCCTGTATTTTATCTTTTATGTAAAAAGGTGCCAATCACGAATGTAATCAGCACCCCCACTGTCATATACAGTCTGATACTGTATATATTCGACATTTATTTAATTTTATCCTCTATAACCTTGCCCTCTCTTAATGGACCACTCTGTTCTTTAAGACGCGCCAACATAACAGAAGATATAAACATGGCAATACCAGCGCCCACTGTTGCTATAGATAAGCTTTCACCAAAGATCAAGAACCCGTAGAAGGAACTAATAAATACGCCAACGTATTGCAAGAATTGAGCCACTACAGCATTGGTCGTAACAAAGGCTCCGGTCAAGAAAAACTGCGCCACTACACTAATACCACCGATAGCCAAAATAATGAACCAGTCTGTACCTTGAGGCATAACGAGCTGTTCTGTAGTGACGAGGCCCGCAATCATACCAGTAATCATAAAATAGGCCATAATTTCAAAATTACTATGTTGTCCGCGTTTACTAATAGTTCGTATTGTCGTATAAGCCGCCGCAGCTAGAGCAGCACCTAAAATTGCTACCAAGGCATACCAAGAAAATGATTCATAACTAAAAGGGTTTACCATTACTAAGACAGCAATCAAAATAACTCCGAGCCATTTGCCAGCCCCTTTAGGTATCGATTCCTTCAGAAACAGCGCACTAAAGATAAAAACAAATATTCCTGTCGTCTGAAATAAAATTGTTGCATCGGACAATTTTATGTGTACCAAAGCGATAAAATTACATACCATACCAAAACCGCCATATAGGCCACGCATGACGAGGAGTCCCCTATCCTCTTTTGAAAAACGAATTCCCTTCACATACATGATAATGAGTACCGCAACAGTCCCAAAGAATCCACGGGCAAAAGCGATCTCCCCAGGTGGAATATTCGTCCCCAACAGTTTTACGAATACATTCATCGTACTAAACAAAATTGCAGATAACAATGCATATATAAGGCCCTTTTTAGCCATAGCCCCTCCTATAATTATATTTCTCTATATAATTATAAACCCATACTTCTATAAATAATGAATACATCAATACATACTAACAAAATTCCATATCATATATGATGAATGTTAATTAATGAGAAAATGAATTTAATTGGTTAATCAATAAAAAATAATTACCCAATAAAAAACATATAGATATGCCGCCCTTCTAAGGAAAGGCGGCATTGTATTATTTAGAGAATGTATCTACAAAATCTAAGATTTCTTGTTTCATATTCTCTTTGTCGATTGCTTTTGTAAAGCGCAATGGTTTGGATTGTAAGGCTTCCAATTGTTTAGGGAAGGCAACACCCGTTACAGCAGAGATATTATCTAAGCTTTCATAAGGAGTCTCGCCCACCTTGATATCCAATGCCTCACAGATTGGTGTAGGAAATTTAAATGGATGTGCTGTAGATGCAATCACTGTATGACGAGCGCCATCTTCAGGATGCTTCTCCAACTCCTTCATATACGCCCCCATAGCAACCGCCGTGTGAGGATCCATTACATAACCGTAAGAATTGTATACTTGTTCAATGATTGCTTTCGTTTCTTCATCATCTACATAGGCACCAGCAAAATCAGTCTTAACACGTTTGAACTCTTCTTCATTAACAGTTAATTTGCCTGTTGTTTTAAGATCTTTCATCCATCCTACTGTACGCTCGCTATCTTCACCAGAAATATAATATAAGAATCGTTCAAAGTTAGAGGATTCAAGAATATCCATAGATGGAGAAATCGTCGTATAGAATGGGCGGTTCATATCGTAGGTACCGTTTTCAAAGAAGTCAGTAAGTACGTTATTTTGATTAGATGCACAAATCAATTTGCCGATAGGAATCCCCATTTTTTTAGCATAGTAAGCAGCCAAGATATTACCGAAGTTACCTGTTGGAACTACAACGTTGAAAGCTTCATCTTCATGGATTGCACCTTGTGCAACCAGTTCAGCATAGGCATTTACATAGTAAACTACTTGTGGAGCTAAACGACCAATATTGATAGAGTTCGCACTGGAGAACATAACCCCTTTTTCAGCAACCTCTTCAGCAGTCGCTTTATCAACAAAGAGGCGTTTCAAGAATTGTTGAGCATCGTCAAAATTGCCATGAATAGCCGTAACATTAACATTCTCCCCTTCTTGTTTTTGCATTTGTTCCGCTTGCATAGGACTAACGCCATCAGTCGGGTAGAATACTTGAATATGAGTTCCCGGTACATCCTTGAAGCCCTCAAGAGCTGCTTTACCAGTATCACCAGAGGTAGCCGTTAAGATAAGAACCTCTTTTTTCTCACCTTCCGCCTCTTTAGCTGCCACTAACAAATATGGGAATAAGGACAAGGCCATATCTTTGAAAGCTTGTGTGCGGCCATGGAATAAGTCCAATACGGAAACCTTTTCCAATAAAGAGTGTAATGGTGCAATATCACGGGTGCTGAAGTTAGCATCGCAATAAGCAGAATTAATCATTTCATTTAAATGAGCTTTGGAAAAGCATGGAAACAACTTTGCTAAAACAACGGCTGCTACTTCTTGGTAGTTTTTATCTTTCACATCATTGTAAGTTAAGCAATTTGTAGGGAATAAAGATGGTACATATAGACCACCATCCTCTGCTAAGCCGTGCAACAATGCATATGTTTCATTTACCGCAACGGTACCGCGGGTGCTAGTATAATTCATGGAATACCTCATTCATAACTACAATGGATTTTTACGAGTTTAATAGATTTATTATAGCATAAAAGCGCCCTCTTGGGGCGCTTTCTATAGAATTATATAATAAATTTTAATCTGATAGATAAAACTAAACATTACTAACTAATTAGATAAATGTTTAGTCTCCACTATCAATCAGAAATCCCTTATAATTCACCTTCTGCAATAGCATCCAATATATCAAGAGACGGAATAAAAAATAGCATGCCCGTAATAGGCTTGGAATAATCAAGCAATTTATCATTTTGTGTAAACATATTGGTAAGCATAGTTTTGGTCACATCCCAGTAACGAGCATAACCTATAAAGTATGTACCTCGGACACCTTGACCAGGTTGAGCAAATGGAACATTCATACGAACGATCTTATGTTCTTCATCATCACGATTATCTTGAGCCACTACATTATGAGCTGCCGGATCTTTTTCATCATCCTCCAATTCGATATCACTAAATTTGCGACGACCAATGAATTTTTCTTGCATTTCTGTAGGAAGTGCACGCCATGCATCAAGATCATGTTCATATTTCTGTGCAAATGCATAAGAGCCATTAGTAAATTCAGGATCTTCATCTCCAATAACGCCCCACTCTACAGCCTCTTGGCCAACAGGGTTTTCCGTACCATCAACGAAATCAATAATCGCACGACCTTGTTCGTAGTGGAAGCCATGGGTTTCATCTACAACAGATGTAATAGGGCGTAAGAACTCCATAATTTGATCTACTACAGTATACGTAACAGATTCATCATTAGAGCGGACATGCAAAAATAAGTCAGCTGCTACAGCTGGTACATCTTGTTTATCACCTTTTATGCCTTGGAAGTCTTCTAACTCTTTTGGTACTGGTGTATTAGGGAACAAATAATCCCATGCCTTACGGCTAAAGCCAAAGGCAATGCCCAAACCTTCCCCATTAGCGCGAATACTAACAGAACGTTTAATGGCTTGAATACGATCTGCCATATCTTGAATCACTTCAAGTTCTGCCTCATGATCTTTACGGTTTAATAACAAAGTAGTGAAGTTGACACTTTGGCCAGCATCTTTATACACATCTTGTGTTCTAGAAACATCTACTGCCATTTGGTACCTCCTAATGAGAAAAACTATTATAAAACCATCATAAGCTATTATAGTTTTACTGTCTATAAAATATATTATATTGTATCAATACTATATTCCATTAATGTTAAAGTTTATAAACTTAATTGAATCAATGACTACTCGTTTGAGAAAAATAGGATTAAACCACAACGTATTTTAACCATGTAAATAACTATATAAAGGCTAAAAAGATATGCAAAAAGCTAAAAGAAAAATATTTACACAAAAAAAGAACTCACACAAAATGTGAGTTCTTTACTCTGGTGGACCACCAGGGGTTCGAACCCTGGACACCCTGATTAAGAGTCAGGTGCTCTGCCAGCTGAGCTAGTGGTCCATGACATGAATAATTATATGCTTATTTTATAGGAATGTAAAGAAAATTTATTACACTCCTATAAAATATCAACATTCATATTATTAATATTGTAATACCCAATCCTTCATAATATTACAGGCCTCAGTAGGGAGTAAATCACTAGTCCCTACGCAGTTTTCACCACTATATAGTTGAAGCACACTATGAGTGCGGCTTACTTCTTTAACAATAATATTCGTTAAATTAGACTTAGGAACGCTAAACTGTAACCCATAACGACCAAAATAGGTAAAAACAGACTCTTGTGTATCGTATTCTATATGGACTTGAAGCATCTTGCCTCCAGGCCAGCATGATTCAATATTTTCCTTTGATCTAGGCTTTAAAAAATCAAAAAATCCCATACTACCCTCCGATTCGCCACATTGGTCGTTCTGGTTGCTCCATGCCTATACCATCATGTCGTTCTTGTTTTCGTTGCAAAGCACGTTCGATATGCTTGGCTAAAGCCTCTTCTAAGGCACCATTGCGCACGAGCGATACAAGGTCAGCCTCATCATCTCGCAACAAGCACAATCGCATTTGCCCATCAGATGTAAGACGTACACGATTGCATGTATCACAATAACTATGAGACATAGAAAAAATAAAGCCTACAGCCTTACCACTAGGTAGTGCCAAATATGTAGCTGGACCAAAGCCATAAACAGAATGAACCTCTGTGAGAGATCCGCCACTAACACGTTCTAATTGTTCCTTCCATTCATCAAAGGTAGGCCCATGAAAGGCATCACCTTGGAACGGCATGTATTCAATAAACCGCCAAACAACAGGCCATTTTTCAACATATTGTAATAAAGATTTAACTTCATCATCGGACCAATAACGAGATAAAACCGTATTAATCTTAACGGATTTAAAGTTAGCATTAATAGCACTACGTATACCGTCGAGAACAGACTCCAACTGTCCCACTTTACCAACACAGGTAGCAAAAGCTTCAGTTTCAAGAGAGTCCAAACTAATATTCACACGATTCAAGCCAAGTTTTTTTAACCGTTGCGCTCGAGAGGCTAATAGACTGCCATTGGTAGTCATAGAGATATCTTCAAACCAATCTGATTCTTTGATACGACTTAGTAGCTCTTCAATATGAGGATAGAGTAATGGCTCACCACCTGTAAGGCGTACTGCCTTCACACCAATATGATGGAAAGCTCCTAAAATGGTCATCCATTCATCAACAGACAATAGTTGCGTTTGACTTTGAGGCGTAATTTCTGCAGGTCGGCAGTAGGGACAACAAAAATTACACGCATCTGTCAGCGACAGACGTACATATTCAATTGTACGGCCCCATGCGTCTTTCATAATACACCTCGTTTACCAACTCAAAATTATTTAATAATAGATACTTCATCACCTACGCGAATCGTACCGTTTTTAAGAACCTTACCAAAGATACCTTGTGTAGGCATAATGCAAGAACCAACTTGTTTCATGATTTCGCAACCATGATGGCATTCCTTGCCAATTTGAGTAATTTCAAGAATCACATCATCACCTACTTGTAAGTGAGTCCCTACAGCTAATTCATAAAGAACCATACCTTCTACTGTAATGTTTTCAGCGAAATCACCAGGTTTAACATCTGCACCTTGCGCCCGCATATGTTCAATACTAGCGATACCAAGTAAGCTGATTTGACGATGCCAATTTCCTGCATGAGCATCTCCCTCCATCCCATGATCTACAATGAGATTGGCGGATTCAATATTATGTTTTTTTTGCCCTTTTTTCTCACTAATGGAGATAGCAATAATCTTTCCGTCTGCCACGTGCCCCTTCCCTTCTTATGGGAACATTCCATATACATAACTTTTTATAAACACTTAATTGTAAATCCAGACTGTATTCCTATTTTATGAAAGTATCACAAAATAGTTCTACAATTATCTATATATTATAGCATAGTATTCATACATTTTCCCTGTGAATTTAATCACTAAAAAGAACTCTATTCTATAGGAATAGAGTTCTCGTATGTATTATTTAGCGACGACCCATTTCTTGAATTTCATCGCCATGATTAACACCATTGAGTAATAAGTTAAGCAAGATTGCCGTAATACTACCAAAGGTAATGCCAGATTTTAATATAATTTGTGCCCAATCAGGGAAATTAGCATAAAAGTTCGGCGCCGCAATAGGGATCATAGCCACTCCAATACTAATCGCCACAAGCATCAAGTTATGATTACCATCAAAACTAACCTTGCCAAGAGAGCGGATACCACTGGCAACAATCATGCCAAACATAGCAATGCCAGCACCACCGAGTACTGCATTTGGTATACTAGCAACAATAGCAGCTAACTTAGGGAATAAACCTAACAAAATTAAGATTACTCCAGATGCAGCTACTACAAAGCGACTTTTAACACCTGTAACCGCAATAAGTCCTACATTTTGAGCAAAGGCTGTATATGGGAAACTATTAAGAATTCCCCCTATTAAAGTAGAAATACCATCGGCACGAATAACAGAAGCCAATTCTTTTCGACCTATTGGCTTATCCACAATTTCACCAATAGCAATACTATCACCTGTCGTCTCTACCATGACAACGAGCATGACGATAATCATAGATAGTACAGAAGCCCAGTCAAAGGTTGGCAAACCAAAATAGAATGGTTCAATAAAAGCAACCCATTGAGATCGACCAACTTCATCAAAATTAGCAACCCCCATTGCAAAGGCAATTGCTGTGCCTGCGATCAAACCGATTAATACAGAAAGATTACTTAAGAAACCTTTAGCAAACTTGTATACAAATACAACAATTAAGAACGTAAGAAACCCAAGTCCTATGTTTGTATAGCTTCCAAATTCTGGATTTCCTACGCCGCCCCCCATCCAATTAATGGCAACTGGCATTAAGTTAATCCCAATAAGAGTAATTATGGTTCCCGTTACAACAGGGGGGAACAGTCGAATTAGACGACTAAAGAATGGAGCTACTATAAAAGTAAATAGACCTGCTACAATAATGGCACCGTAAATGGCAGTCATACCATGCTGTGCCCCAATCATAGTCATAGGTCCGACAGATGCAAAGGTAACACCTTGGATCATAGGGATACGCCCACCTATATTACCGAAGCCTAATGTTTGAATTAAGGTCGCAATGCCGCAGGTAAACAAGTCTGCTGTAATAAGTCGAATCAAGTCCTCCACCGGTAAATTCATCGCCTGTGCCACAATAATCGGTACCGCAACAGCTCCAGCATACATAGCAAGTACATGCTGTAAACCAAAGGCAAAGAGCTGTGGTATGGGCAGCATGCTATCGACCGTATTCATTTGTTTTTGATCTGTCATAATGTCTCCTACATAAAATCTCGAAATATCACCCGTTTATTTTACACTATCGTTCGGATTTTAACAATACAAAAAAGAGAGTCTATTATTTTATATGTATTAATAGGCTCTCTTTATATTATTTCCCGAACTTTTATAGTTTTCTCGGTTATATTATTCGATTTATATTATAATCTCTTATTATTCATATAACCCTATGATAGACGACTCTTTAACATCAAGATCTTTTTCAATGGCATACATCTTAGATGTTAGTTCTGCTACAAAACTTTCATCTTTAATACCGGATAAATTAATACGCACATTCAAAAAAGCCGATTTCACCGCAGCACGCGCATTAATAGCCGCAATAATACCATCTGTAATAAGGTTTTGATTCCCCTTACGAGAGGCTAGTTCTGCTAAATCAAATATTTGATTCGCTAATTCTCCAATTTCAAAAGGTACCATAGCCGCATCTTTGTAAGCTTGTTGAATAGCAGCTGTACGCGCAGCCTTTTCTTCATCTGTATTCTTTGGCAATCCTAAGGCGTTCATAAAGATATTAAATACATCTGCATCAGCTTGAGATAATTCGAGCATGCGCTCGCGAATCGCTTCTGCTTTAGCTTGAAGCTCCTCCATTTCGGTCTGAACCGCTTCATAACCTTTTTTACCAAATGTAAGGTTTGCTACCATTTCTGCTAAAGCCGCTCCCGTCGCAGCAGTCAATGCCGCAATAGCACCACCACCTGGCGTTGGCTCTTTAGATGCAGTAGCAGCCACAAAATCTATCACTCGTTGTTCCACCAATTTCATAACAAGACCTCATGTAAAAGCGATAACAAGATATGTCTTGTTATCGCTTTGTAATTACTATAAAAATCTACAAATATTGAACACAATAAAAAATATAACTAATTATAGCAGACACTATAAATCTCCAGTTAAGAAACGTTCTACTATAAACAATATCTATTAAAATAAGCCTTTAATTGTGCCGTCTGCTTCAATATCCATATTAAGAGCAGCAGGACGTTTAGGAAGGCCTGGCATTACCATTACATCACCTGTACGACATACAATAAAGCCTGCCCCATTGGCAACACGAATATCGGATACAGTAATAGTGAATCCTGTTGGAGCCCCTAATAATGCTGGATTATCAGATAAGGAATATTGCGTTTTCGCCATACATACAGGCAAACGATCCAGTCCCCAATCTGCTAATTGTTTAATTTGCTTTTTGGCTTTGTCCGTAAAGATAACTCCATCGCCACCATAAATAGTTTTAACGATTTTATTAACTTTATCCTCTAAACTATCTTCCAAATCATATACGAATTTAGGTGTTGGCTTAGGACCTTCAAGTAACTCTACGACTTTTTTTGCCATATCAGTGCCGCCTTCGCCGCCCTTTTCCCAACATTCATTAAGCTCTACAGGCACGCCAAACTCATCACATAGGCGAGTCAACTCAGCAATTTCTGCATCTGTATCGCTAGCAAATTTATTGATTGCCACTAATACAGGCACATTGAAATAACGCATGTTTTCAATTGCTTTTTGTAAGTTGCTGAAACCTTTAGTTACGGCTTCAACATTTTCTGTATTCAACTCTTGTTTTGGTACACCACCATGCATTTTAAGAGCTCGTAATGTAGCTACGATAACGATTGCATCAGGGAAAATATCGCCGTATCGGCATTTAATATCAAGGAACTTTTCAGCACCCAAGTCAGCGCCAAAGCCCGCTTCCGTAACTACGATATCACCAATCTTAAGTCCTAGTTTTGTAGCTACAATGGAGTTACAACCATGAGCGATATTTGCAAAGGGACCACCGTGAACAATAGCTGGTGTATGTTCCAATGTTTGTACGAGATTCGGCTTGATAGCATCTTTCATAAGGAGAGCCATCGCACCTTGGCAACCAAGTTGATGAACATAAACAGGATTACCTGCTAAGTTACAACCGATAACGATGCGACCAAAACGTTCTTTCAAATCTTCTAAGTCCTTAGCTAAGCAAAGAATAGCCATGATTTCAGAAGCTACAGTAATCATGAAGTGATCTTCTCTAGGGAACCCACATACTTTACCACCGAGTGCAACTGTCACATTGCGAAGAGCACGGTCATTCATATCTAGAACACGAGTCCATGATAACTGACGCAAATCAATTTGTAATTCATTGCCTTGATGGATGTGATTATCGATCATAGCGGATAATAAATTATTAGCCGCTGTAATAGCATGCATATCACCTGTAAAGTGAAGATTGATGTCATCCATAGGTACAACTTGAGCATAACCACCACCTGCTGCACCACCCTTAATCCCAAAAACAGGTCCTAAGGATGGCTCACGTAATGTAGCGATAGCATTTTTACCAATTTTTTGTAAGCCTTGTACGAGACCAATGCTCGTTGTAGACTTACCTTCCCCAGCTGGTGTTGGCGTAATCGCTGTGACTAGCACCAACTTACCATCTGGCTTGGATTCTAAACGGCGAATGGCATCAAAAGAAATTTTCGCTTTATAATGACCATATTGTTCAATATCATCAGGTGTTAAACCACATTTATCAGCAATAACCTGAATCTTCTCCATTGTATTCTGTTGGGCAATCTCAATATCGCTTAACATAAAGCCTCCTCGGCACCATGGCCACATAAACCTATATAACAACTATTAGATAGACGTGTACGTTTTGTAATATATGTCTACTGTGAATGTATATTTGTACACTTACATTACTCTATTATATGTGAAAGTTTCTCTAATGTCTAATACTTATGTCTAACAAATTTAGTAATCTATCTAATATATAACAAAACAAGCACAATATATGCAGGTAAGCAAGAAAAGGCCCTGACGTAAATATACATCAGGGCTTTCAATATATACCAAATACTTATCTTATTAGAATGGGAATAGGATTGGAAGTAAAATAAGTGCTACGATACTAGATACAACGATAAGTGGTACCCCAGCTTTCACATAATCCATGAAGCTATAACCAGCTATATTGTATACCATAGTATTAGCAGGCATGCCAATTGGTGTAGCATATGCCAAAGAGCTAGCAATTACGATAGCTGCAAGTACTGCTTTAGGATCAAATCCAAGCTGAGATGCTAAGCTAAGACCGATTGGAACTAATAATGCACAAGTAGCTGTATTAGACATAAAGTTTGTCATAAACACACCAAGCACAAAAATTACTACTAACACAACGATTGGAGATGGGCTTGCTCCAAGACTATTAACGATAATGTCAGCAATTACACTACCAGTACCAGTTTTTACCATTGCATCACCGAGAGCCATAGAACCAGCAAATAGCATAATTGTTTTCATGTCGATAGATTTAACAGCTGCCGTTTCGCTAATAACATTAGTAGCTACTAAAACAAGCGCACCTATCCAAGCACTTACATAAAGTTTTACACCTAATTGTTTTTCAAAAATCATAGCAACGACTGTCAGAATCAATACAATCGCAGCAGTCCATTTCTTCCAAGATGGCACATGACTATAATCATCATTACCTTCAAAAGCACCATCTGGTTGATGACTTGGAGCGTCTGGTAAGAAACGTTTACCAATTGTAGCATAGAATATAGTACCTACGATAAGGATTGGTAAACCTACTAAACCATAATCAAAGAAATTAAAAGAACCTAAGCCTGCTTGTTGTAATCCTGCTTGAGCAATCATGTTACCAGGAGCACCGATAAGTGAGATATTACCACCCATGGCTGCCGCAAATACGAAAGGCATCAATAACTTAGTTTGTTTAAAACCACTCTTTTTACAAATACCGATAATTACAGGAATCAGTACAGCAGCTGTACCAGTATTAGATAAGAAACCAGATAAAATACCTGTAATCATCATAACAGCAACAAGCAAAGAGGTTTCAGTTTTAGCAAACTTATGAACTACATTACCTACACCTACTGCGACACCTGTTGCAAAAAAAGCTTCACCAATAACAAACATGCCCATAAATAGTAAGACGTTTGGATCCACAAAACCTGCGAATGCTTCTCTAGCGGATAATACCCCACTTAAGTGTAGGCCTACCGCTACAACCATAGCGGTAATAGACAAAGGGATTTTCTCCCACGCAAACATGACGATGGCAAATATCAAGAAGCCAAGAGTTATCATTACACTCGTATCCATATATACCTCCCAATACGTGTAATATACCTAAAAAAGGGTACAAAAAAGGAGGATTGTACAAAATCCGTATAATCCCCCTATTAAGTTAAGCTCACAATGAGATTATTTAATGAAGTTTACGTGTTTATAAATCTCTTCTAACACTTCTTCTTTCTTCGCATTGTATTCTACTTTTTTATTTTCAAAGTAGTTATTACCTTCTGCATCAATAGATACGATGAGCGGACCAAATTCTTTAACCTTAAAAGTCCACAAAGTCTCACACATACCTAGTTCACGCCAATTAGCAGATTCTACTTTTTCGACTTCTGTAGCTGCAAGAACCGCATTGCCTGCAGGGAATACACAGTGTAGTGCGCCAAAATCTTTGCAGGCACGTGCTGTTTCAGGACCCATACCGCCTTTACCTACAATGAGACGTACCCCCGTCCTTTTAACAAATTCATATTCGAATTTTTCCATACGCATAGATGTAGTAGGACCTACAGATACAACTTCAAATTCATTATCGCTTATAGTGCGAATAATTGGTCCTGCATGAAGTATAGCCCCATCTTTAACATCAACCGGTAACGTTTTACCTTCTTCTACCACACGACGATGCCCCATATCACGACAGGTTGTAATATGCCCAGTCAAATAAATCACATCGCCTGGCTTAATGCCTGCTAAATCAGATTGTTGAATAGGTGTAGTTAATATTTTCTTAGCCATTATAATGTCACTCCTTTATGAGATTTAACTGTGCAATTACCATCCTTATCAAATACGAGATCGCCGCGACGATGATTCCAACAACCTACACTAACAGCACAAGAAATAACAGATGGATGACGTGTACCATGTTCAATATTCACACCTAAAACAGTTTTATCCCCACCCATACCTTGAGGTCCAATACCAATCTTATTAATTCCATCTTCTAACAATTGTTCCATATAAGCCGCTTTTTCATTAGGTGCTTTTGAAGATACAGGGCGCATTAATGCTTTTTTAGATAATCCAGCAGCGGTATCAATAGTTGTAGCAATCCCTACACCTACCAATAGTGGAGGACACGCATTCAATCCATAGCTTGTCATCAAATCAAGAACAAACTTAGCAACACCTTCATAGCCTTCGCCTGGCATCAATGTTTTACCTGACCCTGGCAAGGAACACCCGCCACCAGCCATATAAGGTAAGATTTCTACATCATCGCGACCAGGAATGATATCCCAGTGAATATAAGGTGCAGTGAGGCCAATATTTTTACCAGTATTAAACTCATCAAAAGTTTCTACACAGTTCAATCGTAATGGAGCCTCTTGTGTAGCCTTATAAGTTGCTTCCCTTAGAATATCTTCTAATTCGCCTAGTAAGGGATAATTAGATCCAACCTTTACCCAAAATTGTAAGACACCTGTATCTTGACAAGAAGGACGATTAAGCTGAGCTGCTAAATCCATATTATGTTGCATTGTTTCATAAATAGATTTGGCCATAGGATTTTTTTCATCCTGTGCTAATTCATGAATCTTTTCTTGTACATCATCAGGCAATACCTTTGCCATATAAGAAATGAAATTAGCTATCTTATCAGTCATTTCTTGTACTTGTTGTTCCTTCGTACTCATCGTAAACCTCCAAATGGACTTCATTATTTAAGACGTGATTATTTATGTTTCGAAACCTTAGCTCCTTTCGATGATTTCATTGTACTCTTTTTTTAGGATATAACTATCCAATTTACAAGTTCATTTTCAATGGTAAAAGTCTGTTAAACACATACAAAATTTCCTTAATTATTCTCTTTTAACCCATTAAAAAAATACAATTTCACCTATATGATTATACAAAAAAAAGAGCACTACCATCGGATCGTAGTGCTCTTTCACCATATATTTTAATAGGATTAACAAATATACAAAATCACCTAAACCTAATGATTGTATATCCGCTCAAATTTAATCTCAAAAATATGCAACTATAATCAGTTACAATGGTATATAACAATACCAGTTAATCTTGTAATTTTTTTACAACCATCTCAAGTTGTTCTCTAACGTCATTTAACTTTTGATTAGCCACTTCTAATCTAATCTTATTAGTAGAATCATCTTGATATGGTAAACAAGATTGTAGTATCTCTATAATATCCTGTTCTTGTGTTGATATAATTTCCTTCCAATCATGTAATTTTGTTTTACGTCCTATTTCGTTTGCTTGCTTACGATATTCAGATGGCGTGGTATGGAAATGTTTTTTAAAAGCTACATTAAAAGCTTTAATATCCGCAAAACCACAGCTACTTGCAATATGTGCAACTGCATCATTAGAATTAACTAAACGAACTGTAGCCTCCCTCAATCTTAATCGTAATACATATTCAAGGAAGGAGACACCTAATTGGCGTTTAAAAAATTGTGATGTATAGTTCACATTATAACCGCCTATTTTAGCAATATCTTCTAACTCTATCTTCTGCTTATAGTTTTCATCAATATAGGCAATCATTTTATCAAAGGTGGCTACTGTTATATCGACAGGCTTTGTATGTACATGAATAGATTTAACCTTATTAATTTCTTTATATATATCGCTAACTAAAGATAAATAATGATACTCCACATCTAATCGATTAGTAGGACTTTCACCATTCACCATCAATAACATCATCATAGCCGCATGATGACGCAATGTGGTAAAGAAAGAGTTGTACCGATTACTTTCATCAGAACGTAATACAAATTGATACATTCCAAAGTTAGGATCAAACTGCTGAAAGAAATCCTTTCCGACATGAATAACAAGAGCTGTCGTATCTTCTTCCAACGCCAACGTAGCATGACCTACTTGAGGTGAAATGATAATTGTATCAAGCGGTTCCATTGTAAAAACCTCACTATTACAACTCATGTCGATTCTGCCCTTTAACAAGATCAAGACTTCAACGCCACTGTGCCAGTTGTAATGATATGTACTAACCTTGTATATATCACTATTGAAATCTATATAATTGTGTTTATAGGTATAATGAAAGTAATCCATCTAGCATTCTCCCGAGTACAACTAATTATGAGGCACATCTTAACGATTTCATTTTTCAAAGCATATAAAAATGCATCCCTTCCTAATCCAAGGGATGCATTTATTATGATATATTTATTTAACTACGGTCAACAGCATCTTAAAGCTTTCTCTTGCATCTAGGCTATGAGGTACTTCCGATGGCATAATCAAGGTTTCACCAGCCTTCACATTATGCTCCGTATCACCAACAACGATGTGCGCTTCTCCATCGAGGATTTGCACAATCGCATCGCCTACTGTTACATGCGTAGAGATTTCTTCCCCCTTAGGCAGCGCAAATAGTGTAATGCTGAGTCGCTCATTTTGAGCAATTGTAATACTAATCACTTGTCCCTCTTTATACTCTAGGTGCTCACCTAGATGTAAAATTTCGTTTACTGGGATATTTTTTGTGAAAGTCTTACTCATAGAAATCACTCCTTATATAGCTATATAATAGTAAAAGTAAATAAAAAGTAGATTAAAACAATTTTATCAAAACCAATTGATATAACTAAAAAAATATCCTTCCCTTAATTTTATTATAATTTAATTGAGATTTAATTTCAGTATCTTTGGTAACAAAATTAAAATTATTTTGGATAAACGAAATATTTTGAATAAACGCAAAGACGAGGCCTCCTAAGAAACCTCGTCTTTTTACATTATGATTAGCTATAAATATTATAGTTTTTTAACTAGTATATTTGTATCTATAACTCTAAAACTCTATAACTCTAAAAAATCTAACGCCTTAAAGTAAGAATCTAAAAATCAAAAGGGTCTAAACTGCAGGCAGCAAGCCTAATAGATACACATTAAATGTATCACCAGGATGTACTTCATGAGTTCCTCGTGGAATACATGCCAACGCATTCACAGTATATAGCCCTAACATACTACTACTATTAAAGTGACGATTAGCCACAAAACGTGGCGCTCCACCGCAAAATATGACTTTCCCTTGTACATAACGATCAAAAGCATTACGTTTGAAGATTTCTGTATCCATTACACAAGCCACCACTGGAGTCGTCCAATTAGCCAACCCTTTATAACGCTTCAAGGTAGGCGCTACGATTAAATGCCATCCATTAAAGGCAGCCCCTGGATTACCGGACAAACCAAAGATAATCTGACCTTTCGTGGTAACCGCACCATAGGATGCTGCACCCGGTCGCATTTGAATACGGGCATAAATAGATTCTGCCCCCAATTTTTCATAAATAAGAGGCATCGTATCAAAAAGACCTACCGACACACCACCAGAACTGATAATAATATCTGCTTCTTCACTAAGTTTCAAAACATGATTGATTTCAGAATCTAGCTCCTCCGGAGCATCACTTACATGATAGTGTGTTATCTTGTGAAATCCTAAATCCTCCAAGAGCCCACAAATCATAGCTCGATTAGAGTTGTAAATTTTACCAGGTGTTAAACTTTCACCAGGTTCAATAACCTCGTGACCAGAGGTAAGAACTAACACGCGAGGCATGGCATTAACAGATATCTCAATAATACCGAGTCCCGTCAAAATGGTTTGTACTGTAGATGTTACCTCTGTACCACGTGGAATCACAATGGTGCCGGCAACACACTCCTCACCTTGTGGAATAATATGATCACCACAATGATATTTGCCTTGAATCGTAATTGTAGTTTGTGGTTCACCAGTGCCAACCACTTGTTCTTGCATGATGACAGTATCACATGTGTCTGGTACCGGTGCACCAGTCATAATACGCACCGCATGACCAACTTCTACGGGATGTTCCCATATAACACCAGCACCAATGATACCGTCAACGATATATTCATTACGGCCTTCTTCATAGGCGATGGCATATCCATCCATAGCAGATTTTGAAAAAGCAGGTACATCCGTTGGCGCAATAATATCCTCTGCTAGTACATATCCCTTCGCAGTCTTAACTGCAATCGTTTCAACTTTATGAACTTGCGTTTGTAAGGCTTCATCCCACAATTGGAGTGCCTTCTCAACAGTAACGACGGCCATTTAAACTCCTCATCATTTCCTGTATGTGACGTACCAATTCAGGTACCTCTTGATCTAACTTGCCAATTTCTATCGTCGCCACTCGGTCCATAGAATCCGAGATTAGCTCTTCCGTATGTCCCTCTTGGGTAACCTCTATAATAGGGGCAATCCCTTGAGACCGTGATTCTAGTATAACTATATCTACAGGCATAAACTGTGATATTTCATACAGGTTTGATTGTTCTTTTGTACGTATGCGAATCGCTGTTTCAGTAGGGCCTGCAATAGCAACCGCATCAGCCCCAGCTTTATAAACAAGATCTGTATCTGTTCCCTCATGATCCATCTGAAAGCCATGTTTATCGCTTTTGACAACACCAACGGATAAACCGATTTTTTGTAACTCAGACACAAGGCGTGTTACAACAGTAGTCTTACCTGTTTTACGTTTCGATGCGACCACACTAATTAAAGGTACACGGCGGAATTCATTTTCCGCTAAAGCTCGCGCCCATTGATAATCTTCAAAGCGATTAATATTACTTAATTCCCAGCTATAGTCAGTAGCATCAATGGACTCAATATGCCCAATGACGTCAAGAGCATGATGCAAGGATACATTTTCGCCAACAAGAATAGATTGAATTAAGGACGCAATATATGGCCTATAAATACCGGCCATTGGCTCAGATTTACCACTTTCACTATATGGGACGATGGCATTCCAATCATTATGCTCTACTTGATAGAGCCAATCATAATACAAATCCATTTCCATGAATGGCATATCTACTGCCATTACTGCATAAGCAGAGCTAGTACCAACAGCTAGAGTACTATACAGCCCCCCTAAAGGTCCGCATCGCCCAACAGAATCCCGAACAATAGAAACCTTATTTTTCTCATCGTTCGATAATGTATCTATAATATGAGTCTGTATAGCAAGTCCTAATTGCTCGTCATCACCGATGGAAATAAGAATATCTTGAACATCTGCATCTAATCCCTTACGAAGGGCATGAGATATAAGACTTTCACCATTAATCCAAGGCAACAAAGCTTTAGGTTGCCCCATTCTAGTGCTGAGTCCTCCAGCCAAAATAATTAAACCTAATTTATCCACGACGTTGTAAACCTCGTTTAACACCTTGGTAGATGAATAGTAAAACTGCAATATTTAAAAGGCCATCTGGCACCATATAGGATGCATTATAAATCATAGAATAAACCCAAGGATCCTGCCCTTGCGGAGCATAGCTAGCAAAGACTACAGCACCGCTCGTAACAGATGCCCCCCAACGCAATACAATACCTACGATGGATCCAGTGATAAGGCCAGAAAGAGAGTCTTTAAAGTAACCACAAACGCCAATAGCACCGTAAGCAACCAAGTAGTCTAATACAATACTTAAATAATGAACAGATGATTTAAAGCCTAAAATAAAGTGTAATATACCATATACAACACCTACGAAGATACCTCGTGTTCCGCCCCAACGATATGCGTAAATCATGAGTGGTACCAAAGCTGCCGCCTTAATAGAGCCCCCCTGTGGCATATGAAAAATC
Organism: Veillonella parvula; assembly: GCF_040097785.1. Taxonomy (GTDB): domain Bacteria; phylum Bacillota; class Negativicutes; order Veillonellales; family Veillonellaceae; genus Veillonella; species Veillonella parvula_D. The sequence continues at coordinate 770,552 of NZ_JBBNNS010000001.1, forward strand.
GTAATAAATGACAACACTTGAGCAATGGCAATTGCTACGCCAGCTTCAGTAAGCATACGGATTTTAGACTGTTCCACATTAATCAACCTCCTTTTACCATATATCTATAAATGAATATATTATTTATACAATCTACTTGTATTGTACTACAGTTTATCCCTTACACCAAACAAAATATTCGGAACGTATTGAAAATTTTATGAGTCTCTTGTATAATGGTACAGGTTCAATATGTAATACTCGAAGGAGATATAGAAACTATGATTAATACAACTAACATCTTTGATTATGAAGACGTGCAATTGATTCCTAACAAATGTATTGTCTCCAGTCGTAGCGAATGTGATACACATGTAAAATTAGGTAAACGCACATTCCGCTTGCCAGTAGTACCTGCTAATATGCAAACTATTATCGACGAAGAGTTGGCTGAAAAATTAGCTCGTGAAGGGTATTTCTATATCATGCATCGTTTCCAACCAGAACGTCGTATGGACTTTGTAAAACGTATGCACGACCTTAACCTATATTCTTCTATTTCTATCGGCGTAAAAGCTGAAGAATTTGCTTTAGTTGATGAATTTAAGAAAGCAAACTTAACCCCAGAATATATCACTATTGATATTGCGCATGGTCATTCCAATGCGGTCATCGAAATGATCCAATACATAAAAAAGAACTTACCTGAAACCTTCATTATCGCTGGTAATGTAGGCACTCCAGAAGCAGTTCGTGAACTAGAAAATGCTGGTGCTGATGCGACTAAAGTAGGCATCGGTCCTGGTAAAGTATGTATCACAAAATTGAAAACTGGCTTTGGTACTGGTGGCTGGCAATTAGCGGCTGTTCGCTGGTGCGCAAAAGCAGCTACTAAACCTATCATCGCTGACGGCGGTATTCGTGACCATGGAGATATCGCAAAATCCATTCGCTTTGGTGCTACCATGGTTATGATTGGCTCCCTCTTTGCAGGTCACGAGGAATCCCCAGGGGAAGAAAAGATCGTTGACGGCAAAGCTGTAAAAGAATACTTTGGTTCCGCTTCTGAGTTCCAAAAAGGGGAACGCAAAAACGTAGAAGGTAAAAAAATCTTCATCGATTCCAAAGGTTCTATCTTCGATACATTAACTGAAATGGAACAAGATTTACAATCCGCTATTTCTTACGCTGGCGGTACGACTCTACAAGCCATTCGCAAAGTAGACTATGTGCTTGTTAAAAACTCCATCTTCAATGGCGATCGCTAATCTAATCAATATATAATGATAGTTCTAAAAGCCACAGGTTCTAGACCTGTGGCTTTTTAATGCGAGAAATACATAAAATATAAAAATATGAAAAAGGAGCTACGATACGAAAATCGTAGCTCCTTAATTATAGGCTATTAAATTTGTTCTTCACTAAGACCACAGTCTTTACTCATTAAATGGTATGCGTATTTACCAATACCTGCACTTACAACAAGCAATGTAGTCAATACGATAAATGCTACTGTAAGACTTGTACCGTGCGCAATGAAACCAATTAAGGCAGGTCCCATCAAAATACCCATATAACCGAGCATTGTGGATGTTGCGACCGCTTGTGTCATAGGAATGACATTTTGTTCCCCCATTGCAGAGAATAGGTTTGGTACTATCATAGCTAATGAAATACCCAATAATAAGTAAGTATACATGGATGCATGACCTGGCAAGAACACGATAAGCCCCATCGCAATAGAGCCAAGTAAGTAGCCACCAACAACAACTTGCTTTGATGTTAAGTGTTTACCTAATCTATTACCAAGCAAACGGCCTATACACATAGTACCATTAAAGAGCATTACACCCATGACAGCCTCTTCGATAAGAATCCCTTTATCTTCAAATAAATATAATGCACTCCAATCCCCTACAGCACCTTCTACCAAGTAAGAAACAAAGGACAATAAACCAAAAATAAGAGCGATTGGATGAAAGGACAATGGGCTTTTAGATTTTTTAGTAACCTTTGCATTTGGATCACTACCAAAGGTCAACATAAATTGGCTAACTACAACCATCGCGATAAATAGTACGATGAGAAGTCCCCAAATACTTTGATTAACAGGCAGCGATAAGATTTTTAAAAGCACGAGCAAAACACCGGCACCAGCAAAACCACCTAAGCTCCAGCCACCGTGATAGGCGCCCATTAAATGTTTTTTTCTCACCTTTTCTGTTAGGATAGCTTGTAAATTAGCAGAAGCACCACTAAGGCCTACACCAATACCAAAAAAGAACAGGGCTACTGTTGTTGTAGCAATAGTAGGACACATAGTAACGATGGCAAGAGATACCATACCAATAAAGCTAGCTAACAAAACGACTCTCTTACACCCAAAGCTTTCTACAAGCTTACCTGCTATAGCCATGGATAAACAAGAACCTACACCGAGCAACAAAATCATGGAACCTAATACATCTTCACCAATACTAAGCTTTGCTTTTAAATATGGCACAAAACCAGCCCATAAAGCTGTGTACATGCCGGGAATAAAAAATGCCCCAAAAGCACCACGAATATTTGCTGTTGAAATAGAAACTTGATCGTTCATTACATCCTTTCTGGCTTCTAGAACCGTCCGGCGAAGAAAGGCCCTTTTTATCCGCATTGCGCCAAAACTTGCATCATTGCAGGAAACCATTTTAATTACATATGATTTAATATTGGAATATAATAAACCCCTTTACGAAAAATGTAAAGAGGTTTATCGGATTAAAATTTATTTATTTTCTTGTAACCAAGCAATAGCATATTCCGCATACACCGCAGATGCTGCAGATAATACGGTATCATCCATATTAAATCTATTATTATGATGATCGTATGTAGCTTCTACTTCAGGGTTTTGAATACCAATAAAAGCAAAGCATCCTGGTTTATCTTGTAAATACCATGCAAAATCTTCTCCAGGCATTACTTTACGCATCTTAGAAAGCTTGTCTTTACCTAATGTATCAATAACAACACGTTCTGCTAGTTCACTGGATTCAGAATCATTAATAGTAGGTGGTACTTTTTTTACATATTCTAATGTAGCAGTCGCGCCATAGGCTTCAGCCGTATGTTCTACTACGCGGCGTATGGATTCAACATAATACTCTTCTTGACCCGGATCAAAGAATCGAATGGTCCCCCCCATTTTAGCTTCACCAGGGATAACATTCCATTCAGAGCCAGAATGAATATTCCCAATAGTTAGTACAAGAGAGTCTAACGCACTAACATTACGAGACACTACGGTTTGCAAATTCATAACGATGGCACTAGCCACCACGATAGCATCGACTGCTTGGTGTGGCTGTGCACCATGACCTTGTTTTCCTTTTACGTTAATAGTAATCTGGCTACTCGCAGCCATACGAGGGCCTTCCTCAACAGATACGAGACCGGCAGGCAAATCAATCCACACATGACCACCAAAGATAGCGTCCATCTTATCATACCAGTCACCAAACTTGATGAAATCCGGAGCCCCTGCGCCAGTTTCTTCAGCAGGTTGGAATGCTAAATACACATCGCCTTCAATACGGTCTTTCATAGACATTAGCATCTTAGCCGCACCTAATAAAATAGCCATATGTCCATCATGACCGCAAGCATGCATTTTACCCTCTACTTCAGATTTATAGTCCACTGTATTATGTTCATGAACAGGCAGTGCATCGATGTCGGCGCGCAATGCAATAGCCTTTCCAGGCTTAGCACCATGGATAATACCGATTAAGCCTATACCACGTTCTGTGTCTACATGAACCTCTACGCCCATCGATCCTAATTCTTTAGCGAGTGTCTTTGTCGTTTCAAACTCTTCGTTGCTGAGCTCTGGATGTTTATGAAAATATCTACGCCAATCTTGAACGTAGCCTTTATATTGCTCTATTAAATCGCGACTATGCATCGTATCGCCTCCTCTAATATCAGTATATCAATTACATATCAATATGCATCGCTAATATATAACGATTATACAGTCTACGAATTTATAAATACACAACCTACTTGCACCAAGAAAAACCCCTTATTTAGGGGAATAACAGGATAAATGTAAAAGAAAACGACAGGCAGCGCCATGTCGTTTTCTCAGTTTCTTATCGGTTGCGCAATACTGCTTGTACCGCTAAGGATACAACAGCTGTTGCAACCGTCACAGCAGCGGTGATTTTCGCCGTTGTGATAATTTCTTCTTTTGTAGGTTTTGCTTTTGCAGCAATGTCCAACGTTTTTGCTACCGCCGGAACCAATACTTCATTACGTAAGGATTCTGTATTCATATTTACTCCTCCAATATAGACTGTTTCTTCTAGGGTAACATGAATATGGACTAAAGTCTATATAATCATCGGTTTATTTCCATAGTTCAATGTTACATAACTATAGTAAACAATATTTATGAAAGCTAGACGAATTCTTATTTTGCAGCTAATTCTTCAATCACTTCAGCCAAAATACGTATCGCCTTTTCTAATTGTTCTTGTGGAATATTAAGGGCTGGTAAAAGTCGTACCTTATTTTTAGCAGATAAGCATACTACACCCTTTTCTAAACATTTTGCAATGACAGCTTTTGCATCTACTGTAGTCTCAATACCGACCATGAGCCCCATACCACTAACACCAATGACACCAGGTTTACCAGTTAAGGTAGATTTTACGTATTCCCCTTTTACTTTTACAGAATCGAGAAATTCAGGAGTTAACCGGCTAATAATAGTGTTCCCTGCAGCCGCGCAGATTGGATTTCCCCCAAAGGTAGTAGCGTGGGCACCAGCATTTAAAACGTACTGCATCTTTTCATTGAACAAAGTAGCCCCCATTGGTAGACCTCCCGCCAAGCCTTTTGCAGTAGATACCACATCTGGTTCGATGCCAAATTGTTGGTATGCATATAGACTACCAGTCCGACCATTACCAGTTTGTACCTCATCGATAAGTACCAGTTGATCGTATTCATGCGCATATTTTGTTACCGCTTGGACAAACTCTTTATCTAAGGGCATAACCCCACCTTCACCTTGGATAGGTTCCATCATGATAGCACAAACAGCTGGATTAGCAAGGACTTTCAAAGCCGCATCAATATCATTGGCTGGAGTGTGAATAAAGCCTTCCGTAAATGGGAAGAAATGTTGATGGAATACATCTTGTCCTGTCGCAGACAAGGTAGTAATAGTACGACCGTGGAAACTATTGACCAAGGTAACAACTACATGACGACCTTCGCCGTATTTATCATGGCTATATTTACGAGCTGCCTTAATAGCACATTCGTTAGACTCCGCACCAGAGTTAGAGAAAAACACCTTTTTCATCCCCGTTTTCGCGCAGAGCTGTTTCGCTAGTTCAATCTGTGGCAAGGAATAGTATAAATTAGAAATATGATTCAACGCATGAGACTGCTTAGTAACAGCGTCAGTCCACTCATCATCGTCAACGCCAAAAGCGGTTACTCCAATACCAGATCCGAGGTCGATATACTCTTTACCCTCTACATCCCACAAGAGAGAACCCTTCCCTTTTTCAAAGCATACGTTAAACCGACCATACGTATTGGCTATATATTCTTTATCTTGTTGTTCAAAATCGATTGCATTACTCATTATATCCTCCAAATGTACGGTCATGCCGTCGTCTATCTATGTAAAAGATATCCAATAGATGATTACCAGTATTATGTTTACTATATTAAGCAACAAACATTGTGCCAAGGCCTTCATCGGTTAATAACTCGATAAGAATGGCATGTGGAATTTCACCATTGATGATAAATACCTTTTGTGCCCCAGCTTCTATGGCTTCTAAGCAGCAATCTACCTTTGGAATCATACCGCCTACAATGACACCATCCGCTTTTAACTGAGCGGCCTCGGCCATCGTAATTTTAGAAATTAAAGAATCTGGATCATGCACATCTCGCAGTACACCATCAATATTGGTCATAGCCACCATGGTTTCCGCCTTGAGGGCACCTGCAATTTTCGCGGCTACCGTATCCGCATTAATATTATATGTCTTGCCATCGGCTCCCATGCCGATAGAAGAAATAACTGGAATATAGCCACGGCTAATTACGTCATGGATAATACTCGTATCAATGGTATCAATATAACCTACGTAACCAAGTTCTTCGTTTTGTTTATGAACTTGAATCATGTTGCCATCTACGCCACAAAGGCCAACAGCTTTGCCACCAAGATCCGTTAAATCCGCCACGAGCCCTTTATTCACCTTGCCGGCTAGCACCATTTGTACAACATCCATTGTTGCTTCATCGGTAACTCGTAGACCATTAGCAAAATGTGATTTAATTTGCATCGCCTCTAAAGTACTATTAATAGCTGGGCCACCGCCATGAACAAGGACTACTTTGACCCCCACTAATTGAAGTAATAGTAAATCCTTCATAACAGATTTCTTTAACTCTTCATCCACCATGGCATTGCCACCGTATTTAACGACAACGTACTGATCTGTGTATTGTTTTATATATGGAACGGCCGCCGTTAAGATATGCGCCCGCATTGCATTTGTTACATTCTTCATAGATTCCTCTCTAACCTAATACTAAACCAGTATCCTCTGGTAAACCCAATGCAATATTCATACATTGAACGGCGGCACCCGATGCACCTTTACCTAAATTATCGAAAATGGCGTGAACCATGATGCGTTCATCGTTACCAGTGACATAGATTTTCATACTGTCCGTATTGCTCAATTGATTAGCGTTTAACATACCGCTATTACTATTTTCAGTAAATGGTGCAACCGTAACGATTGTACTATCTTTGTAAAAGTATTCTAACGTTTGTTGTACCTTATCAATACAAACAGGTTTATGACATAAACGACTATGAATACCTACGGTAACCTCCATTCCAGAGTAGTAATCATCAACAATTGGCATAAAAATTGGAGCTTCACTAAGGCCGCATACATGTTGTACTTCGGGTAAATGTTTATGTTCTTGACCAAGCCCATATTGACGAGGCGCATAAAGGAAATAGTCCTTAGGACTGCTTTCATATTGACCAATCATCTTCTTACCACCACCGCTATAGCCTGTTAAGGATGTAATGGTGAAAGGATAATCCGCTGGCACGAGCCCTGCTTTTACAAGAGGCGCTATACAAGCAATCATACCGCTCGCATGACAGCCAGGATTTGCAATATGTTTTTTAGTTGCAATATCTGTTTTGTAGCTTTCACCAAGTTCTGGGAACCCATATGCCCAACCAGCTGTAGTTCTAAACGCTGTAGAAGTATCAATAACCTTACATGGAAAATCACCAATAGCGGCCATAATTTCCTTAGATGCCACATCAGGTAAACATAGAAATACAAGATCCGCTTTTTTTGCAACCACTTTAATGGCCTCTACATTTTTGCGATCCTCATCAGCAGTCGCTAAGAGTTCTATATCTTTTCGATCGGATAATCGTTCATGAATTCTAAGACCAGTTGTGCCTTCATGACCAACAATAAATACTCTATGGGGTGTCATAATAAACCTCAATTCTCACCTATTGGTGACTCACACCTATTTATATAGCCCTTTATCCAATATAAATAGAAAACAAACTATACGATTCATCACCATTTAGGAGGATGAATTTATTTCAATGGATAATCTCCAAAGGTGGCAACCATAACTGCCTTAATCGTGTGGAGACGATTTTCTGCTTCTTGAAACGCTAAAGAGTTTGAACCTTCGAATACCTCTTCAGTCACCTCAATGCCATTCATACCAAACCGTTCATAAATATCTTTACCCACTTGTGTTTCTGTGTTATGGAACGCAGGTAAACAGTGGCAGAACTTAGTATTTGGATTGCCAGTTAATGCCATCATTTCTGCATTTACTTGGAATGGTTTAAAGGTATTGATACGTTCCTCCCACATATCGTAAGTATCACCCATCGTTACCCACACACCAGTGTAAATAACATCTAAGCCTTTAACGCCTTCAGCTACATCATCTGTGCAAGTAATAGTAGCACCCGTTTCTTTAGCCACTTTTAAGCACTCTTCGTAGAATGGACCAGCTGGCCAGTATTGTTTAGGGCCAATGAGTCTGAAATCCATCCCCATTTTAACGGCACCACTCATCAAGGCATTACACATATTAGATTGACCATGACCTACATAGGCAAAAGAAATTTCATTCAACGGTTTGTCGATATTTTCTTGAAGTGTTAAGAAATTAGCTAATGTTTGTGTAGGATGATCCATATCGGTAAGCCCATTCCAAACAGGTACGCCAGAATAATCAGCTAATGTATCTACATCGGCTTGATCAAAACCTCTAAACTCGATAGCATCATACATAGATCCTAGAACACGAGCTGTATCTTTTAAGGATTCTTTTTTATTCATTTGGGAACCTGTAGGGCCAAGATATGTTGTATGAGCACCTTGGTCCGCAGCCCCTACCTCAAAAGCACAACGTGTCCGTGTTGAGTCCTTTTCAAAAATTAATGCAAAGTTTTTACCTACTAATGTTTTGATTTCTTTGCCCGCTTTTTTATCGGCTTTTAATTTTGCTGCTAAGTCCAAGAAGTATTTAATTTCTTCTGGTGTGTATTGAAGCATTGTTTTAAATGATGTATGTTGTAAACTTTTCATGATAACCTCTTATTTCAAACTACTTATTTAACTACTTTTCTTGTAAAAATTCGGCGGCAATAGCAGCCATCATTGTTATACCAGGTTCCAGAATGCTTTCATCAATGGTGAAAGCCTCATTATGTAAGGCCGGATTACCTTCAAACCCAGTACCTAACCAAAGAAAAGCACCTTTTATTTTATGAAGATATGCGGAGAAGTCCTCTGCTGCCATAGACGGAAATTCAGGATGGACCACAGCTTCTTTACCAAGATATTTCTCTACAATAGATGTGGCATAATCGATGGCCTCTGGATTGTTGATGGTAGCACCATGACCACGTTTATAATCTAAGGTACTCTTTGTTTTTAATAACATATCGAGAGCTTGTAAACTTTCACCTAAGCGGCGCTCAATATAATCCCGTTTTTCTGGTTCATAGGTACGGCATGTTCCTTCAAGATATACATCACCACAGCCTACATTGTATCGGTCACCACCATTAATCACACCAATGGTACATACGAGATTTTCCATTGGGTTCGTTTCGCGGGCCACCATGGATTCCACATTTACAATCCAGTTTGCGGCTGCTACAATTGCGTCTACCCCATTATGAGGTTCTGCACCATGAGTAGCTTTCCCTTTAATGTGTACGAGGAAGTGATCGGATGCAGCCATGAGATTACCTTTTTTAAGACCTACAGTTCCCACTGGCAATTGAGGCCACACATGAAGTCCATATATCTCATCCACATCGTCGAGGATGCCGCTATCTACAATACCTTGTGCACCTGGGAATAATGCTTCTTCTTCGGAAGGTTGGAATACAAGCTTTACGGTGCCATGCAATTGATCTTTAATAGACTGTAAAATGGCTGCTGCACCAAGTAAAATCGCAATGTGGCTATCATGACCACAAGCATGCATAACGCCGTCATTTTCTGATGCAAATGGCAATCCAGTACTTTCATGTATGGGTAAGGCATCTATATCAGCACGCAATGCAATGACTGGTCCAGGTTGAGTCCCTTCGATTTTACCGATAACGGCATAATCAGAAACATCATTTACAAAAGGAATACCTAATTCACCAAGAATCTTTTGAATAAATAAAGATGTATTTTTTTCTTCACCAGATAATTCTGGATGACTATGAATATGTCTACGCCATTCCACAACTTGTTCTTTATATTGGGAGGCATATTTCTTAATTAAATCTTGTAAAACATTCATTAGGCTATCTCCTTTATACACGATATGTATATTTTATACATATTTTGTGTATTTTTATAATCTATACACGTATTATAATACTACCTACCATAATTAGCAAGTATTTATACAAATTTTACGTATTTTTATTTGTTATATTGTAAATCAATTTTACTCATAGATTCTTGCTACCTTTGATTAGAGAAAAAAAGACACCTTCCAAAGAAGGTGTCTTTTTCTTATTTTTCAACGACTGATTCGTCGAGCTGAGTACCGTCAGGTAAAAATGATTTTACAATCAGCTTATTCGGTGTCACTGTCATAGACATATAATTATTCGTTTCAGGCTGAGGCGCTACATATACATCTAGAGGATGCTCTTTCCACTTAGGACGGCGTGCATCACCAGCTATTCCTGTAAGGATATACAGTGGACCCGTTGGATCTCGATCAAAATTTCGTACATGGCCACGGTTGCGGTATGTATGTAAATGAGCAGATAAAACTAAATCCACATTAAACTCATCGAAGATAGGCATAAATAATACGCCCTCGTCATCGAAACCTACATCGCGACTTGCACCTGGTCGGTCAAAGGCATATTGGAATGGATCTCGATGCATAAGAACGACAATCCATTTCTTCGTATTAGCTGCAAGATCTTGGCGTAACCATTGAACCTGTACATCGTATAAATCAGGATGATGCGTATAATGATTATCCTCATGATTGCTTTCATATAACATTGTATCTAATACAACGTAATGAACATCACCGAAGTCATAGGAATAATAACGACGATTAAAAATTTCATTCCCATTAGGCGGTACTGCGAAGTAATTCAAATACGCATAAGGCTCGCGCATTTTCCAATCTAATGTATACATCTCGTGATTGCCTAATGTCGTTGCTAACGGCACATTAGCACTCAACGGTCTAATGGAATTTAACCAAGTGCGCCATTGATAGGCATGCTCTCCATTATCTACAAGGTCACCCATGCTAATATACAAGGCTGTCCTAGGGTTACGATGTGCTGAGTCCTTTACAATCTCTTCCCACTGAGAATAATCCCCCGACTGAGAGTCTGGATAAATAAGAACATCATACACACTGGCGCCAGCCGTTTCCAGAGAGTACCAATCACTACGGCGATCACTACCATAACCAACTCGATATTCGTATTTAGTATTAGGCGTCAAACCAGTTAATGTACCCTCATGGATATAGGTAGTACTACCATCATCTGTAAAAGCTTTGTCTGTAGCTCTTATCGTTTGAGTCGTATCAGCTCCAACAAGACGATACTCTATTACCGCATCAGCTTCGCTGCTATCTGATTGCCACATAATAGTACGACTCGTGCTGTTATCTTGAGCTACAATTTGCCTAATATAACGACTTTCAGAATCGAGGAGTGGCTTAATTTCTTGGCCACTCACCACAGCCGCTGTTCTAGCTATGCGACTCTGTATGGCCTCCTTATAGACATATCCACCTACAACAGCACAGACCAAGGCAATAATGGTCAGTACGGATATAATTAATCTTTTTTTGTTCATATAATTCTAATTCTTTTCGTAATATTGTTTCATTTGTGTATAGCCATTAACAATGACTTCGATTTCACCCGTTCTAGGATGGAAGATAAGTCCGTGAATAGGCACATCTTTAGGAATCAAAGGATTCATACGCAATTCGTCTACTGTATCCTCTACATTTTCAGCAGGATGTGTAAAGCCATCAGCCCAGCGTTCCATTTCTTTACGGACCATATGAATCGCTTCTGGTGCAATACCACGAGCCAGCATTTTTTCTGTTAGATCTTTTGCCGTAGTTTTTGCCATACCACATTCGTGATGACCAATGATAAAGATTTCGTTAACGCCTAGCTCATAAATACAAACAAGTAAACTACGTACAACGCCATCAAAGGGACCTGTAATACAGTTACCTGCAGTCTTTACGATTTTCGCTTCACCGCGCCCAATATCCATGGAATCTTCTAAGAAGTTAACAAGACGTGTATCCATACATGTAACAATTGCCATTTCACGACTAGGCATTTTACTACACTTTGTATCTGTATCTACATAACCTGTATTTTGATCTTCTACATATTCTTGATTATGGGCTAAAATATCATCTAATAAGCTCATAGTACCTCCTATATAAAAAGACTTTGGCATACAACCAAGGTCTCTATATCAATAATGCTCGATATATATATTATATCATATTAAGTTGTACACGCTTTAAGCCACAAAAAATAGGTCTATTCAAATACATGTATTATATATTTGAATAGACCTAAATCGCTTTTAAAGTGCTAGAGTACACACCTTATCTATCAGGTGTAGATAATGCTTCGATAGCTACGCTACCACCGCGTACAACTTCAATACGATTGACGAACATAGCTTTAAATAAGGCAATCATGTCATTATTTTTAGATACGGTCTTTACACATTGAACAAGTACAGATTTACGATTATAATCCACAACTAACAAATCAAAGGTTTTGGCAATGCGGAAAATTTCTTGTTTGTCTGCTTCTTTACAGCTATTGACCTTGATAAATAGTAATTCTTTTTTCGTAATTCGCATGTCAGTAAAGTCGATAACTTTAATAACCTCCACACTGCGATTTAGTTGCTTAATAATTTGTTCGTACGTCAAATCATCACAAGTAAGATCAATCGTCATACGAGACATGGTAGGGTCTTCAGTTTCCCCTACCGTCAATGTGTCAAGATTATAATTTTTGCCTGCGAAGAGGCCTGAAATCTTAGCTAGTACACCGATTTGGTTTTCTACATACGCTGAAATACAGCGTTTTTTCATTTGTACTTCCATAACCCCTCCTATTTTTTATCCTTCAACAACATATCACTTAAAGACTTACCTGCTGGTACCATTGGCAACACATTGAGCTCCGTTGGAATGATGAACTCGAGTAGGGTTGGACCATTTTTGAAAGTATCTGCCAATTGGAACCCTTTTTCGATGTCCTCAACCTTAGTAATACGCATTGCCTTTGCGCCATAAGCTTCTGCCAATTTCACAAAATCTGGTACATATTCAAACTCATCATTATCGATTACATCACGTGTTACTAGGGCACTTTTATCCATCAATAAATTCGTGCATGCATATCGTTTATCGTAAAATAATTGCTGCCATTGGCGTACATTTCCGAGGAAGCCATTATTTAAAATAATTAACGTCACAGGCAAACGGTAGTGCATAGCAGTGGCAAACTCTTGGATATTCATTTGCACGCCACCATCACCACAGATGGCAAATACACGCTTATCTGGATTTCCCATTTGCGCCCCTAATGCAGCAGGAAAACCATAGCCCATAGTCCCTAAGCCACCAGACGTCAACATTTGATATTGACCTTTCACATCAAGGAACTGGGTAGTCCACAATTGATTTTGACCCACATCGGTTGTAACGATAGGATGTTCATAGTGATGATTGATGTACTCGATAACAGTTTGAGGTGTTAACCCCTCTTCGTCAGCTTGAGTGACAGGGCGCTCTACCTTAAGTTGCTGTAATTGTTTTGGCCATTCGCCAAGGTCGTGAGGTTCAATATATTCTAAGATTTTTTCAATAGCCAATTTAGCATCTGCTACGATTGGAATATCAACCTTAATATTTTTAGAAATAGATGCCGCATCTACATCAATATGGATAATCTTACAATTTTGTGCAAAGGTACTTAGTTTACCGGTAATACGATCATTAAAGCGCGTACCAATAGAAATCATCACGTCACAATCAGTTATGGCTACATTAGGAGCATATCCACCGTGAATCCCTACATTACCAAGATACAATGGATGACGGCTGTCAATAGCACCTTTCCCCATCAAGGTTGTTACAACAGGAATCCCTGTTTTTTCGACCAACTCCATCATAAGGTCGTTGGCACCACTAATGCTTACCCCACCGCCTAATAGGAATAGAGGCCTTTTAGCTTTACTAATAATAGAACAGGCCTTTTTAACTTGACCTACGTGAACAGTGGTATTTGGTTTGTAACCGCGAATATTAATCTCTGTTGGATATTCATCTGACCCCATAGCCTTCTGAATATTCTTAGGAATATCTACTACAACAGGGCCTGGACGACCTGTGCGAGCAATGTAAAAGGCCTCTTTCAAAATACGACCTAAATCTTTACGTTCGCGAACAGTAACGGCATATTTACAAATATTGCGGACGATGCCAACAGTATCTACCTCTTGAAAAGCATCATTGCCCATGAGGCCTAAATCAACTTGTCCAGTAATACAAACGAGGGGCACACTATCTGCATATGCTGTGGCAATACCAGTCACAAGATTTGTAGCACCTGGACCGGAGGTTACCATACACACCCCTACTTTACCAGTACTCCGAGCATAGCCATCTGCAGCATGAGCTAAGGCTTGTTCATGACGAGGCAAAATAACCTTTACTTGATCTTGTTTATATAATTCATCCATGATATCGATGGTTGCGGCCCCAGGATAGTTAAATAAAAACTCTACCTGCTCCTCTTGAAGGGCTTTTACCAAATACTGTGCGCCTGAAATCATAGGTATCTCCTTATTTATATAATGCATGCATATCGAATTCTCAATATTGACATCAGATATATCTAAAAAATTGAATATCTTATCTAGATATGTTATACTCAGTAGTGTACCATATGTTGTGGTACATGAATATGTATAAAATCTCAAATTATAGAAATATATGTAGATTCTATTTTGAAAGGACTAAATATCATGAAAGAAATCTTAGGTTTCCATTTAAACGGTTGCCCTTATTGCGCTAATGCATTCCGTGCTATCGATGAACTCGTTGCAGAAAATCCTGCATACGCAGATATTCACATCAACTGGGTTGAAGATCAAGATGCTCATGAGCTCTTCAAAACTCACCCATATGAATACTATCCAAACTTGTGGTTCGACCTCGACAAACAATACGAGGCGCAACCTGGTGAAAGCTATGACCAAACAAAATCTTTAATCAAAGCTGTATTGGACAAAGCACTCGCGTAAAACGCTATATTCACAAATAAAAATGCACCCTTAACATATAATCTAATGTTAGGGGTGCATTTTAGTATACTGTAAGATTATAGCTTTTTTTGTACCATAAACTTACTGACTGCCTTATACACAATTAAAATCAGTGCAATTTCTAAAGGGAAACAAATTATATTTTTAATAAGACGTCCAATAAATATAGCAGATACTGCTTTGTTATAAAATATTGTAAGCCACATTGTATTCAATATCAGATGTATGCATACAGTAACAATCGTTTCCGGTAAAAGTAATTGTTTAAATGTAACATTACGACCGTGTAAAAAATATCCATACACATAGCCTACAAGAAATTCAGATACGATAAAGCCGGGAAAGAATACCCCTTGCCCAAATAGGGACATACCTATAAAACAGGCAATAGCAGCCATTATACCTGCTGCCATAGGCCCATAAAGAATGCCAAATATAGCGGTTGATAAAAATCCAAAGGTAATATGTATAAATGTAGTATGAATAGCAAATATATAAGATAATAAGACCGTCAAGGCTACAAATACGCCTGTCTTTACAATCATATCAGTTTTCATAAGATGTACGGTTCCTTTTTCTATCCTTCCACTCTAAATACATATGACGAACAACTTGAATGGGTGATACAAATAACATTCTAGGTCCACCATAGCGCATGATTTCACGTATTTTTTCACGATATGTAGGCGCATAACAATGCGTTTTACATACGCTACAGAAGGTTTTGCTTTCCATATGAGGACATACATCTATACGATGTTCCGCATACTGCCAAACTTTCTGACACTCCTCACAAAGTTGCCCTTTAGGAGTATGGTGCTTATTATGACAATAGATGCCAATAATTTGGTACATAGTTTTTAGTTCTAACTTACGTTTCTCATCAACCGTCATGGTTCTCTCCTATTTCACAGACCAAGAAACCCATGCCACCTTATCAACGGTCTTATTATGGATTTCTCCATCAATAGCTAGTGGCTCAATGAGATTTCTAATCTCTTCTTTCATGTCTTCCATGTCTCCCCATCCATTATTATGAAGTCGCATGGTAAAATAATTAACTGCCTTTTCAAGAGACATAACCTCTGTTTCAGGAACCGTTTTGTAAGTTACTTTCACATTATGCCCCATCTCATGGATTGCATCTAAACACTCTTTCATCTTACCATCCCACGGAAAAGAATCACGGCCAAAGAAATGTTCAGATAACATATCAACCATTTCGTCACTGCGTTCGCTGAAAGCAATCCACAAGCATTTATCCTTACTCGCATCGTGCATGGCGCGAATATTTTCTACATCAAACATAATGGGACAGAAAATACTGTATGCCAAATCAAAGCTTTTATCCCAACCTAGTTCACGACGAGTTTCATCAGACCAAGGGCCGATATACAAGCTAAGATCTAATCCTTCCGCCTCTGCCAATTGTTTAGCACCACGAATCATACCATCAGATAAATCGATACCAGTCGCTTTATAGCCTTCACGAGCTAAGCCCAATGCATAGTCACAAACACCACAGCCTACATCAAGTGTACGACCATTCGCTGAAGGTAATAAATTTTCATCCTTTAAGAAGGCTAAAAAATCAGTAACCTGTGCTTTGCGATCCTCGCGATTGTGCATTTCTACAAAGTACTCGGAACGATGGTTCCATGCATCTTGCTCATCACGCCAAACTTCGTTGACGGTAAGCTCTTGTATTTTATTTGTCATATTATCCCCTCTAAATAGCCACATCCCTAAATGGATGGGCTATAGATACATATATAATTAATTTTTCACTTAGTTAAATTTACTACGTAATTTAACTCTCCCCTATATGTCCTAGTGTTCCGGCTAGGATGTTCAGATTTTCATATAGATATCCTTATTGTACATCATTCTCAAAACAAAATGTGTTACCCAAATCACATTTATCTCCCATTAATACATACAGATAGCACTTTAAAGTTGACTATATATTATATTATTTCATACATTACTCTGATTGATTATAATAAAGAAAAGGAAAATTTAAAAGTATGGGAAAATATATGATAATTCTAATGTTTACATTGATAGCTATTGCTGTAGTTTTTGCTACTTATAACTTATCTATAATTAGATCTATGCCTCCTGAAGAACGTTATAAACTTCTTTACTTTAAAGATGATCAAGTGTCTATAGGCATTGGATTAGTAAAAAGAACCTATAAATTAAAAGATATTCGAGAAGTGCGTTTCTCCAAGGGCAAAAAATTCCGTAGTATGGGAAGCTGGGCAGGCAGAATGAAGATTTGCAAACTAAATGGTAAGACAAGTCATTGGATAGAATTTGATGGTACTGTCTATTACAAAAAGATGGTATATATAACAAATGAAGAAATCATTGATAAATCAATAAATATACTCATGAATGAATTTAGATCTAGAGGGATTCAGTGTAATATATATAGATAGTAAAGTTAGAACACTAAAGTACACTAAATTATGATATGCGAATATATAATTCTCTGTCCTATAGACTAATTATAGACATACAAAAAAGGCTTCTCGAAATTTCGAGAAGCCTTTTATTTGGTGCGCCTAGCAGGATTCGAACCTGCGCACCCGGTTCCGGAGACCGGCGCTCTATCCCCTGAGCTATAGGCGCATGAATACCTAAAAATTATACCATATTACGCTATGGTTCGATAGT
Organism: Veillonella parvula; assembly: GCF_040097785.1. GTDB lineage: Bacteria > Bacillota > Negativicutes > Veillonellales > Veillonellaceae > Veillonella > Veillonella parvula_D. The sequence goes on from NZ_JBBNNS010000001.1 coordinate 788,161, forward strand.
ATAAAGTATATGAGGCAGATAGGCTTATAGAAAGGCCCTCAATGTAGATTAAAATTTCAGCTACCATTGAGGACCCATCAGTATATATATTTCGCTTAAAGTTGCTCTTTAAGCACTGCTAGTAAAGCATCACAGCTACGACTGACATCATCATAGGTTTCGTCAAAGTTTCCCGTATACCAAGGATCCTTCACATCGCGGCTTTCACCAACGAACGACATTGCCTTGTAAACCTTAGAATCTACATCATCACCAATGATACGACGTAAGTTCCGCCCGTTATTTTCATCCATAATGATGAGATAATCAAAGTTATGATAATCATCCATCGTCACTTGACGTGCCTTACGACGAGTATAAGGAATACCCATTTCATCTAATTTCTCTTTAGTCCCATAATGAGTATCGTTTCCTATTTCTTCACGAGATGTACCAGCGGACTCAATATAAATAGAATCACTTAAGCCAGCCTTTTTAACGATATGTTTCATATAGAACTCTGCCATTGTAGAGCGACAAATATTGCCATGGCAGATGAATAAAAGGTTAATCATAAAATATACTTTCTCACGCCTAATAAATTTATAGTTTAAGTATACTCAACAAAAGTTGACATCATACTAGCTGCATTGATTGCAAACACTTTAGATTCCTTATGAAATTCATATTTTCCTAGTTTAATACTATAGTTATTTGTATATTGATTAATAAAAATAGCATCATACACTCGATTAATTAAAGTATTAGTATCAACAACAGTATATCCAGGTTGTGCTTTTAGACATTCATTAGAATCCAGCAAATTCTCAAGTAGAAAAACTGATTCGTCCATCATTATCAAATTAACTAGAGGCTTAGAATCTTTTCCACTAATAAAATTATCATACTCCGTAATATTAGCGATTTTCAATCCTATTAATAATGGAACAATACACATTAAAATAAAATACGTACCTCTACCAGTAGCAGTTTGACACCTTATAAGACTAGGGTTTATCATCGGCTTTAGAACAGAAACTTTTACTTGACAATAAAACTTACTAATTTCACGTAATTCAAAATCAAATAGATTTACTATATTTTTAATAATATTCTCAATGTAATGCTGAGAATATATACCTAAACCATCATAGAATCCTTCTATATTAGCTGAAGGTATTGATACCCTAAAATCAAAAAATCTATCCAAATATCTACAAGAATCAAACCCCTCACCATAATAGTGTTTAATTGTATGTTGTAATTGCTCTAAATTCACAGAAAAAACAAATGTAATTCTTTCGTTAGATATATAATGCTTCAATTGTTCAAGTAAACGAACCGCAAAAGAAGGTTTGCAACGATCTAATTCATCAATAAAAACTATAAGTCTATTACCTCTTTCTGCTAATAGGTCAGAAAAAACAATTGAATATCAGTCTCTATATTTTTTTTGCTCCGAAATACTTCAAAAGGATTCTCCGACTTTAGAGTTTCTAGAATCTTATTTAAATTATACCCACTAATTTCAGAAAGAATACTTGCAGCACTTCTAGCTAAATTATTTTCAGATATAGAAAAATCTACACATATTTGTTTGGTTATTTCATATATTAGCGAAAAAATTGGTTCAGTATCATTATCATTTATCCAAGCATCATAATATACTGCTATCATACAGTTTTCAAAATCTTGAGTACCATCTAAAAGCCCAAGTTTTGTTAAAATAGTATTTCTTAAATCTTCCTCCATACCACTTTGTGGATTACATGCATTAACAATCATTTCACTCTGGCGTACAAAAAATGTTTTACCACTCCCCCATCTACCATCTAATGCAACAGTACTAGCTTCATTTTGTGCAGATAAAAACTTATAAAAATAAATAAGATGCTTATTTCTACTTAATTTATCTTCATATAATGTCTTTTTTAGATTATACTCTGTAGGCATTAATTCATATTTAATCATATTCTCCAATAATGTTTCCTTGAAAACTACAATAACACTTATTTTAAATTATACACGAAAATCTCTTATAACATATGATATAGGAGATTTTATCCTATATCTAAAACTATCATTAAATTATCACAAAGCTACAAACCTAATTTTTTAAAAAATGCTCTATTTCTTTGCTTTGCATTATACAAAACTTTATCTAGAGGAACAACCTCAATATAAGCCTTGTATTTATCATGATACATATAGTAACCTCTATCATCAGGTGTTTTTTTATAATCTCTACTTTCTAATATTTCTTCTAAACTTTTATCAATATCACAGATTGCATATAAATAAAATTGTGTTGTATCACGTGCCATTATAGTTCTTCCTGTTTTTGTTTGTGCATCTTTATTTCTTATTTTCCGAACATATCTAAGCATTTGATCCATAGGATTATCCTCATTCGAATATCCCGTTCTCATGGGCCGTTTTAATTCTACTATTGAAATTGTATTATAATAATCACATCCCTCTTCATCTGAAAAAGCGGCAGAGTTATCTAGAAATAATAAATCTGGCCGATCTCCTCTTTTTTTCAATGACTCATCCGATGCAATATATTCACAAAAAGCTAAGCGTTCATCAATCAACCATAAATTATGATAATTTTCTATATTCTCTTCATTTGTTAACTTCATTGGGTAAATTAAATTATGAATATATGCCTCTTTCTGATATTTTTCATCTTTAATTTTTAATCCATCTTCAAATAAGTCTATAATTACCTTTCTATGTGCTATATACTTGGCTAATTTTGCCTGATTACTTTCACTTAACTGTTTTATAGTTTTATCTAACAACTCTTCGTAACCGTCAATATCACTACTAGTTTTAATTTTTTTAGCCGCACTTAAAAGACCATGAGTGTGTTCCATCTCTAGCTTATGTAACATTAACTCAAGTTTATCATCATTAAGTGTTGGATCGAAAGTTCTTATTTCAGCTTTCTTATACTTTAATAAATACTGATATTCTGGCGCTGTACTAGAAATATATTTTCTAACTCTATTTTCATTCTGATCCTGTAACCTATTTAACTCATCTCGCAAATAATCTTGTATACTATGCTTAGCAGAATTTATAATCTGAGATAATGTCAATATATTATTAAATAGTCCTTCATCATCATTTGGAATATTAAATGCTAGTCTATTATCGCTGACATTTAAATCTAAATAATCTGAAGAAATAATAGCTACATAATATGCAGCTCCATCATGAAATGTTGCACCTTTTATTGTATTAATATAACTATCTAATTTATCCTTTTTAACTACCCTATTATTTGCCGCCCAATAAATAAAATTATTTTTTTGTAAGTCCTTTCTTAATAGTAAGTGTTTTATCTTGAAAGGAATCTCATTTATACTAAAATCAACCTCTTTAGAGTCTATTAGACCGTTAATTATGAGTTGATTAATCGAAACTGTATCTGATTCATCACGTATGTTAATCTCAATATTACTATTTGCTAATAAATATTCAATATAATGTTCGATTATAGTATTTGCGATATCTATCGTATTTTTACAAAGACCTTTACTATATTCTAAAATTGGATTTTCTAAAAGAATTGTTGTTTTATTATCAACATATTCCTCATGATATATATTCAAGTCATCAATAATGTCATCATTATTTAAAGTAAATGAAAAAGTACGCTTATTAATTAAGTTCCCCTCATTAGGATCTTTATATATACTTTCAACAAAAACATTTTGAAATACTTTTAACCACGTAAAGCGCCCAATTCCTTTTCCTCCAATTTTAGATTTATAGTCAGAATCAGCTGTAAGAAAAGATTCCATATTACTTTCTGTAAAACCAATACCATTATCAATAATAGCGATAGATTTAATTTCTTTAATCCCTTCAATAAGAGTGTCACGCCTTTTAATATCAATTAAGATTTTGCCTTTAAAAGCCTCTTTATCTTTTTCACTGCGCTCTTCTATTGAATGTATTGAGTTAATTACAGCCTCCAAGACAGACATAAAAGATTGATTTTTAGTTAAATTAAAATTTCTAACTCTCCCATTTAAATTGAATCCCATCTTAGGCATTTTCTCTACTACCTCCTTAGAAAAACACAAAGTTTTATCTTAATTATACTTTAATATATACTATTGTAAATTAAAATAATACAAAACTAGTTAGTCTAACGAGACATCAATTCTATAAATAGTTAAAGGCTCCTCTTTAAAGTAATTATAGAGGAGCCTTTATAATGTCTAATGATAGAAGCCTAAAAACTAATCATGGCTTTTATTTACCTTCAGCTTTACTTAAAACCATAACTTCACAACCAAAAATATTATAATTCATAGTACTTATGCTAATATTCACTTTATCTTTCGCACAAAAAAATCTTTAAAAATTATGTCGTATCCCAGCATCAATGCGCCATGTATTTTCTACGATAGCACCAAAGTTTTTAGTGAATGTACCATATAGATATGTACTAGGACTGACGCTCCAAGACCCACCAATTTCAGCATCGAGCCATGTATCCTTCAAATCTACTGTTGTTTGTACTGTTGGATTACCTGGTGCGGAATATGTTGTATTTGCCTTACCAGAGAATTCATGCGCTAACGCTAATTTAGCGAAAATATTGGATCTTTCTGTTTCTTTCCCAATGCCAATACCAAGTCTGCCTACAGCAGAGTTCACAGCATCAGCTTTCACATGCATAGAACCACCACCGACAACAGAAGCATCATAGGATACACCATTCAAACGGCCTACAATAAATTCTACACTAGGATCGATGTAGAAGCCATTTTCCTTCTTAATACGTTTACCATATTCAGCGCTTAAGGATGTGCCATATGTATGGTAATCACCGTTCACACGTTGTCCACCTACGGAGTAGAGCTTATAATCATTGGATAATCTATTACCACGTGCAATGATATCTAAATAACGACCATCATCATGTTGTTTTGTGCCATACAAGGCGATGCCGCCAAGTTTGCCATCACCACTACCGTTGGCATATGAATTACTAGATGTACTGTAATCAATAGCGCCGCCAAAAATCCAACCATTAGAAGCCTTATGATCGTAGCCGACTTGTACCCCATTATACGTCATATGTGCATCAGCACCGTCTGTGATTTTAGATTTACCGCCTATATATTTTGCCCATACACCTTGGTTTGTATTAGCTAAACGAAGATCTCCTAAACGGCGTTGTAAATCATTGGTATTACTCTTCCATGCCATAGCAGTCGATGTAAGAGCAGATTTTGAACCACTCACTAAGGATGATTCATTAGCACGATTAATCTTTGTTGTATCATTTACAACAAGACGCCCCTGCGAGTCAAAATGATCTGCACCTAGTTCTGCAACAGCACCTGGACGAGTAATCCCTTCATTGATTTGAACTGTTGTGCTCAGTTTTTTATCATTGCCAGTATATTGTAATTTATCAGCTAAGGCTTGTATTTCCTTTCGGTAGCTATCATCATTAGTCAAATTAGCTCCATCGCCTTGCAAGGTAATATGGCTATTATCTGCAGCATGTTCAACAACAATATTCCCCTTTCCTTTTTCACTAGCTGGAACACCGGCCTTATAAACAGCATTCACATAGCCGCTATAATTTTGAATTGTAATAGGCCGTGCATCAATAGGATGAAGTATACCAGCTGCCGTTGGAGTAACACCACCTACAAGGTTACGAACCTTACTGCCCTTGTATAGATATGCTGCATTATCCCCAGATGGACGTTCTCTTTTAGGGGTAGGCCGCTCCATACCAATCCATTCATTATTCCAAGTCCCTCCATTTTGTAAATAAATGTCAGCACCAGAATTATGAGGGTTCTTATTGCTTTCAGCATATTCATTTAGTACAGCACCCGTAAGTTTAGAATTAGGTGTTGTAAAAGCTAATGCTATATTCGTTGGCATTTCGTTATGATTTGGATCACGTCCATAATCCTTATTAATTAACCCTACATTCCCAACAGCGACCAATTCTTTAGCCCCTGGATGTTTACCATCAGAGCCAGTATTAACGTATACATCACCCTCTTCTGCCACCACAGAGTAAGTATCAGAAGTTTCTAAAGGATGCGTGATGATACGTCCACCACCATCAACAATAATATGACCACGTTGATTAGCTTGTAAACCGACACCGATAGCATCGATATCTACATTGCCTTTGACGTGAATATTAGTATCTCCATAATCTCTATCAGGATTGTCCTTGCTGAGTCTTGGCACTTTACCACCGTAACCAGCATACACAGCGCTCATATAGTAATGACCGAGTTCCCTTTTTGAGGCTGGTGCATCATTTTTAAGGCGTACAATCAAATCTTTATCCACCGTCAATTGTGATCCAAATCCATTATAAATACCTGATACATTTTTAGTTTTACCTGTATCTGTTAAGCTTTTACCATGCACATTAACCGTCAAGGTATCTTCTATATGCTTAACTTCTGGTTGTGTTTGTACCGGTGACCCCATTGTTAAGCCAAGCAATTCCTCCGCTTTATCGCTTGTGGCATTAATTTCTGTAGCAAATGCAGAGTAGGTCATTCCAGTTAATACCAATGCAGCCATCACAGCCGATACATTTCGTTGTAATTTCATAAAAATCTCTCTTTCTTACCTCACCCAATACGAGGCTCTCACAGAACGCATTTATACGTACACCCTAAAATTATAAAAAGACCCCCTAAGTCCAACTTAGGAGGTCTTGTTTATTTCACACACTTAGTAAATAGTAAATAGTATATCCTATATTATTCAGGATTGATGATGAAGGACAATGCACTGAAGTATTTATTTTGCTCACCTTTAGTTTGAGTTGGGAAGCCCACTTCAACGCCTACTACGTTAAGGCCGTTAGCACTTACTGTAACAGTTGCTTTACCATTTTCATCAGCTTTGCTTTCATTAGTAAGATCATTAATTACGTCTTTGATTAAAGGTGCATTTGCATATGGTTTACCGTCTTTCAAGACTTGGATTTCATATGTATCACCTTTTCTAAGAGTTAATGGGTTAACAGATGGAATGATTTGAATGAAAGCATCTTTATTATTGAAAGGTTTTGCTTCTGCATTCCAGTAGTGAACGTCATATTTAATGGCATGTGTACTTTTTTGAGCGCCTGGTACTTCAGAGATTGGTTTATGAACTGTTTTACCATCTTTGTCTTTTGTCCAGTAGCCATAGTCAAAATCAGTTACTGTAATGCCCAATTTATCATTTGGTACAACTACTACATTTTTTTCATGTTTAATAACTTGTACAGGAATTACCATACCATTGTTATCTAAACCAATGATGCTTTTTACCATTTCTGGGCTATATGCATCATCAACAGGGCCTTCGCCAAGTACTAGCGCTTTTTCATCTAAGCGGTTAGCAAAGAATACGCCATGCGCATCAACGGAAGAGCACACACAACCTGCAGCCAAACCTACTGCAAATAAAGAAGCTAAGATTTTCTTATTCATAAGAACCTCCATAATCAATAACTTATTTCAACAAACTTGATATTATTATACAGCGTTACAAATATTTCGTATATACCAATACCCCTATTAGCAAGTTATTATGCGTATTTAGTATATTAACGCATTTTTATACCCATTAATCATAAATGATAAAATTATCATCTATTTTCATGGAGATATAATCCACAGGAATATGTTAGATAACAACTTATAGATTAGATAAAAAAGGCGCCCCCTAAGGAGCGCCTTTATATATCTGCATGATATATTATTTTTTATTCTTTGCTGCTTTCGCACGTGCGTTGCGATCAAGGATTGTTTTACGCATACGAATGCTTTCAGGTGTTACTTCAACGAGTTCATCGTCGTTGATCCACTCAAGAGCTTGTTCCAAGGAGAAGATACGAGGTGGTGTCAAGCGTACTGCTTCATCAGAGGAGCTGGAACGCATGTTGGTAACATGTTTCTTCTTACATGGGTTAACATCCATATCAAGTTCACGTGTATTCTCACCGATAACTTGACCTGCATAAACGTCTTGATTAGGGCCAACGAACAATGTACCACGGTCTTGAACGGAGTTCAAACCGTATGGAGTAGTTTCGCCATTTTCGAAGGCTACTAAAGCACCGCGTGTACGGGAAGGAATTTCACCTTTGTATGGTGCATAGCCATGGAATACATGGTTCATAATACCATTACCTTTTGTAGCTGTTAAGAATTGGGCACGGAAACCAATCAAACCACGAGCAGGAACTACGAATTCCATGCGAAGGTAACCAGCTAATTCAACCATGTTAGTCAATTCAGCTTTACGTTGACCAAGGTTTTCCATTACGGTCCCCATGAATTCTTGAGGTACGTCGATAGTCAATGCTTCAAGTGGTTCACACAATTGGTCGTTAATAGTTTTGAAGATTACGCGAGGTTTACCTACTTGTAATTCGTAGCCTTCACGACGCATAGTTTCAATCAATACAGCCAAATGCAATTCGCCACGACCAGATACTTTGAACGCATCTGCAGAATCAGTTTCTTCTACTTTCATGGATACGTTAGTTTCTACTTCGCGGAACAAACGATCACGCAAGTGACGGGATGTAACAAATTCACCTTCGCGGCCTGCGAATGGAGAGTTATTTACGGAGAATACCATGGACAATGTTGGTTCGTCGATGGAGATGGATGGTAATGCTTCAGGATTTTCAGCATCTGCTACTGTTTCGCCGATGTTGATATCGTCAATACCAGCGAATGCAATGATATCACCCATTTCAGCTTCATCAGTTTCAACACGGTTCAAGCCATTGTATGTATACACACGACCGATTTTCGCTTTACGAGTACTTTCACCATTCATGATAGCCACTTGTTGGTTGGTTTTCATTTTACCGCGAACGATACGACCTACGGCGATTTTACCGATGAAGTTATCGTAATCAAGTGTAGTTACCATAAATTGAAGAGGACCTTCCATATCACCTTGTGGTGCAGGAATTTCATCGATCAATGTTTTGAATAACGGTTCCATGTTTACAGCTTCATCATCCCAATTAGTTTTGGACACACCTGAACGAGCAGATGCGTATACTACAGGGAAGTCGAGCTGATCATCATCAGCTTCAAGTTCCATGAATAATTCAAGAACTTCATCTTCAACCTCTTTAACGCGTTGGTCAGGACGGTCGATTTTATTGATAACTACGATTGGTTTCAATTTTTGTTCTAAGGCTTTACGCAAAACGTATTTAGTTTGAGGCATTGGACCTTCGTAAGCATCTACGAGAAGCAATACGCCGTCAACCATGTTAAGTACGCGTTCTACTTCGCCGCCGAAATCAGCATGGCCTGGAGTATCAACGATGTTGATTTTAATACCATCATGCATTACAGCAGTGTTTTTAGACAAAATAGTAATACCGCGTTCACGTTCCAAGTCGTTGGAGTCCATTACGCGTTCTGCTACTTTTTCATTTTCACGGAACACATGGCTTTGTTTTAATAACGCGTCCACCAAAGTAGTTTTACCATGGTCAACGTGGGCGATAATCGCTACATTACGAAGATTTTCGCGAATCATAAGATCCTCCCTTTAATTCTTTCAGTATATTCTATATCACATAGCCTCGATAAAATGGGCTATGCAGGTATATTCCCCAAAATTGGCAACAGTTAATTATAACGCAGTCTATAGAAAAAAGTCAAAACAGTACACCTATTCTAATCATGGCAATTTCAACATTCGATTATACTTTTGATTCATCTTAAGACACAACCTATTTATGCTCTATCGCCCGCTTAGCAGATTTACGCAACAACGGAATTTGTTTATCTGTTAAATGGAAACAGAATTTAGGAATCAACTTTTCTATAATCTCCTTATCAGAGGCTTTCAAAATATATTCTGGCTGTAGTATAAGTTCTAATGCATCAAGCCCAGGATAATCTTTACCTATACTCCAATCATGATTTTTATTAAACGGACAGCAGTCTTGGCAATTATCACAACCTAATATCCACTCTTCCAACATATCCTCTGTCACACCTTCTGGCAATTTACCATCACCAAAGGTATTGATATAAGATACACAGGTTAATGGATTCATTGTAAAAGGTGCAGATAGAGACTTCGTTTTACACTTTTGCTGACATAAATCGCAAGTCTCTGGACATGGTGGTATCTCTAGATGACGAATATACTCACAAGGCTGATCAATTAAATAGGCTACCAATTCATAATTAGAGCCTTTAGGTCCATAAAAGAAATTGTTTTTTCTATAAATTCCAAGTCCTGCCGCTACAGAAGCAGGGCGCAAAGGAACAACACCAGTAGGCTTTGCTGTTTCACCACCAATAAATTGGATGTTCTTATCATTGAACCATGTTTCAAAAGATCGCCTTTGTTTGACTTCGACCCCATCAGGGATATTAGCTAACGATAGTAGTAAGCCTTTTGCATATCGCTTTTGAAGCGAAGCAGGAAACTTATACGCTCCAAAATATTCAGTACAAACCACTATAGATTGTGCCCAAGGATAGTTTTCTTTCAATGTTAAAAAGGCATTACTATGTGCATATACCTTTTTACTTTCAGGTACATCTTCTAAACGCTTTATCAACCGTTCTTTATAAAAATCAAGTGCATCAAGAGGCACTATACCACAACTGTCATACCCACACGCTAGCGCTTTATCATAAATCTCCTGGGCCAACAAAGTATTCATATCATCGCCTCCAAAATATGAACTAACTATAAACCTATCATACTCTTTTAAAAACTATAAAAAAGATTTCTTATGAATCCGTCATCCTTAAAAGAGTAACATTACATAAGAAATCTTATATTAGTATTTAATTTGTATTAATCTTCACCAATCATGCGTACTTCTGGTTCGAGATGTACACCGTGTTGATCATACACACGACGTTGTACCTCACTAATCAGGTCAAGTACATCCTTCGCACTTGCACTACCTGTATTGATTACGAAGCCAGCATGCTTATGAGATACTTGCGCATCACCTACAGACAAACCTTTTAGGCCTGTTTGTTCAATCAATGTACCTGCAAAGTACCCTGGTGGGCGCTTAAAGGTTGAACCTGCACTGGCATATTCCAAAGGTTGCTTTGATTCACGTTTTTCTGTTAACTCATCCATACGTGCCTTGATGGCATCCTTGTCGCCTGGTTTGAGTGTCATAATGACTTCCCCAATAACTTCATGATTATCGTGGAATACACTATGACGATAAGCAAAGTCCAAGTGAGATCCATCATACTCTTTAATATTTCCTTGGAAATCTACGGCTCTCACTGCAGTAACTACATGGCTCATTTCCCCATCATAAGCACCTGCATTCATAAATACGGCACCACCAAGTGTGCCTGGAATACCAATGGCAAATTCAAGACCAGATAAACTATTCTCCCAAGCAAATTCAGAAGCATCCTTTAACATATACCCGGAACCGATGCACAATGTGTTTTCGTTACAATCCATGATTTGGGTCATATGTCGAACTGATACGACAGCGCCACGGATACCTCCGTCTTTCACTAAAATATTAGATCCACAACCAATAATAGTTACAGGCACATCTAATTCGTGAATGGTACGAAGTGTAAAACTAAGTTCTGCCATCGTAGTAGGTTCAATAAATAAGTCCGCAGGTCCTCCAATTTTGAATGTCGTATGATGACAAAGAAGCTCCTGCTCTCGTACACGCGTACTTGGTAATTTTTCTAATAAAGCTGTTTGTAATACCTTAATGTTTTGGTTGTTGTTCGCCATGATCTAACACTTTCATCCCCTCAGTGATTGGTTCGCTAATGATTTTATAAATATCATTAGAAATCTGGCTCCAACGCATTTGCGCTTGCAAATAAGCAGCCGCTGCAGCATTTTCTTGAATTTGAGGCATCAATTCCTCTTGTTTCTTTTGCAACTCATCCGCTTCTGGAGCACCAGACAACTTAGCATATTCCCATTGCATTTGTTGAGCCATAAATGTGCGAACCAAACCCGTTGCTACTGCATCTGCTTTCACTGCTTCCTGAGCAGCCATTAACTCTTTGTACTCTTCAGATTCACGCATTGCGTGAGCTAAATCATGAGCTTTATCGTAGTTCATAATATCCTCCTCCAAACAACACCGTTAAAATCGCTACCGGTCATATAGATTTGGTAGATCTTCTAACACATACGTATAATATATTTCTCAATTATGAAAGTCTATTTATTTAGATTGAATCCAATTGCCTTCAGCCTTAAGATCTGGATAATCAAGTTGACGCATACCTTCATAAGCTATAATCGCCACCGCATTAGATAAGTTCAGAGAACGTGCTTCATCTACCATGGGTATACGAATGCATGTATCCTCTTTACCATCTAATAAACTTTCAGGCAACCCTCTTGTTTCAGGCCCAAAAACGAGCATATCACCGATTTCATATTTCACCTCAGAATGAGTATGCTTTGCTTTAGTAGTGGCATAGAAATATCTACGATCAGGATATTTCTCATATAATTCTTGAATATTTTCATGTACCTGTACATCTACCAAGTGCCAGTAATCAAGGCCAGCCCGTTTTACGTGCTTGTCATCAATAGAAAAGCCAAGGGGTTTGATGAGATGTAAGGTCATATGATTGGCGGCGCATAAACGCGCTATATTTCCTGTATTACCTGGAATTTCAGGCTCATAAAGTACTATTTCCATTTTCAATCCCCTATTCTTTATATCTATATTATTCTACAAAGGAACGGACAAAATGTCCACTTTTCCCGCCTTCTTTTTCTACAAGATATGTAGGGCCTATAATCATCCCCTTATCAATAGCTTTACACATATCGTAGACTGTTAAAAGTCCTACTTGAACCGCCGTAAGTGCCTCCATTTCAACACCTGTCTTTCCTGTCGTTTTTACGGTAGCATGAACTTTAACAGCTCTATTATGTGTAGCATCCGTACAGGCTGGACTTTCACCAGCAACAAGAGTACAATGCACCTCAACCTTAGTTAATGCTAACGGATGACAAAGGGGAATGAGATTACTCGTCTGTTTCGCCCCCATAATAGCTGCCAATTGAGCCACACTAAGAACATCCCCTTTTTTTATTGTTCCCGCCCCGATGCGCTCATAAATGGAATCATTAATAGCAATAAATCCTTCTGCCACAGCAGTACGAGTTGTAATATCCTTATCTGATACATCTACCATCCAAGCATTTCCATCTTGATCAAAATGTGTTAAATCCATAATATATCCTTACTAATTATGTATAAATTATCACCAATAGTTTTATTTTCATTTATTATATTATACAATAGAATTAAGAATTGTATGTACAAGGAAGGAAGTGTTCCTATGAAAACAAAACTAACTTATTTTGGTCACGCTTGCTTTATGCTCACACGTGGCGATGTATCCATGATTTTCGACCCATTCTTGACCGGTAATACATGGGATATCGCTAAAAAAGAAGATATCAAATGCCAATATATCTTTGTCAGTCATGGCCATGATGATCACTATGGAGACACAGATTTTATTGCCAAAGCAAATGACGCCCTCGTTATCTCTACTGCTGAGGTAGCGGGTAAAGCAGCAGCTGCCGGTTGTCGTACACACGCCATGCATTTAGGTGGCAAGTTCGACTTTGAATTCGGTTCTGTTCGAATGGTTCCTGCCTTCCACGGCGCTGGCATCCCTGGCGGTCACGCTGCAGGTTGTATTGTAGATTTCTACGGAGATATCCTATACTTCGCTGGTGATACAGCACTCTTTAGCGATATGAAATTATTAAATCGCTTTGGTGAAATCGATTACGCACTTCTTCCTATCGGTGATAATTACACAATGGGAGTTGAAGATGCAGCCCTTGCTGCCTCTTATGTAAAAGCGCGTATTTCCATTCCAATTCACTACAAAACATGGCCTGTTATCGACCGTGAACCAGGTGTATTTACAAGTCTTGTAGAAGGCAAATATAACCAAACAGCACTCATTATCGATCCAGGCTCCTCTATTGAGCTTAACAACTAATAAAAGATCCACAGACCTAAAAATGACGCAATCCGCTGGATTGCGTCATTTTTGTATACCATTTTGGTTCAAGATTAAACCTATAAAAAAACATGCGACCTAATATACTAAATCTCTTGATTAGCCATAGAAAAGCCACCGCGATTAACCATACGTACAAACTCATCAATATCCTGAGTTTCATCAATCCCCACATAACCGAGTTCACGAACCATGCCGTACGGATTAAGCAAAGATAATTGTGGATTCTCACCGGTCAATACCCACAGCACCTTATAGCCTCTTGGCGTCTCTCGTAGTCGCTCTTCCCCTTTGCCATCTGTAAAGTATACAAGTAAATCTACACGGTTTTGATTAGCCAGAGAGAATACAGGAGTAAAGGCTGTAGCACCACGCACATCGAGGCGCGGCTTCACATCCTTCACGGATTCCATCGTATAGGTGCGGCGTACTTCATTATCACATTCTACAACAGTAATACGATGGTTATAAGCATGCACGATTTGTAGCACTTGCTCTAAAGCATTTGTAAACTCCACATCAGTTATACTACCACTCATATCAAGAGCAACCCATACATTTGCCTTATGTTGGCGCAATGTGCCAGACAACTCCAAACGCTCAGGTTGACGACGATTACGACGCATCGTCGTTTTTTTGTATCCACTCGCTACCTTGCCCATTAGCTTTTTAAGGTAGAAATACCAAGGCAAGGCACGACGTGTCTTTTGGAATGTATCGATAAGGCTTTTCACATAGCCTTCCATATCCCCCTTTGAGGCTTCGTTGATATAGCGTTCCGTGATTTGATCCATCGTATCTGTATCAATAGAATCAGATTCATCCCAAATATCATGGCTAGTTTGAGGGTCAAACTCCATAGCAACCGCCGTATCTGCGTTATCGATAGTCACAAAGAGGTCTGGTTTTTCTTTCATGACCTTATCAATAGCCTTCGCATAGTATTCAATGGTACGGAAACGCTTTAATAACAAACCAAAGCGCGCATTTACATTGGCTACCGTTACCGCATCACGGTCTACATGTTCAAGGTAATCGTTTACGACCATATCCATAGCCATATGGACTGCTGTTTTGTGAAAGCCTTGGCTCAGTGCTTTTACCCGCATCAAATGAGCAGAAATGATATGAAGAACTTCACGCTTAATACCATCCTTCATCACATCAGGCGATTGGCGTAACAAGATAAAGGGATTTACATATAATACATATCCGCCCTGTTTAAGATTAATACCAAAAGCACTGGCCATATCAAAGCGAATGCGATGAGTCATTTGTAAGTAAAAGTAACCAAAGAATTGGTCCTCTTCAAGAAGCAAGCTGTTTACATCATGCAATATATTCCACAACCGTTGCTCATAGGCCGGTGTCATTACGGCTTGCTGCATAACGGAGAGGTCTGTCCCCTCCACTTGTACGTCTTCAAGAGCACGACCGATAGTACCTATATGGCTATCCGACATATTATGATTCATAAGATCAGCCGCTATACGTTCAGGCGCCATGCTATGATGGTGTTCTTCATAGCTATCTACATAGGCCTCATAAGATGCGTATATTTGCGTATACAAAGCCTCTGCTTCGCGATGTATGCGCTCTCGTTTCGCATGCCATCGATCAAGAGCCTCGATAGCCTTCGCATCATAAGAACCCGTTTTTTCCCAGCCATCGATATGAGTTAGCAAATCCGACGCATCACGTATATCATCCTTATCTAAGTTTCGTTGCATAATTCCACCTCCTTTTCTTAAAAAACAAATTTAGTTTATATCATATTCCATATATCAATTAGCCTCATAACTAATAATTTACTAAGATTGGTTATCTATATAGACAGCTTCAATTCAGCTAACTACTCACATAGAATTATTTTTGTGCTTCAAAGAAAGTATCTACAAAAAGGTCATCTTCAATAGCATAAGCATAAACGCGCTCATACGTGTTACGAAGATCTTTCATAACCGCTACGCGCAAATCCCCTGGATACAAGGTTAAAAACTCCACAAAGTGATGTACTTCCTGCGCATTGCTATTGCGATTTAAACGATGCAACATATTTTTTGCTGCTACATAAAGGCGAGTTGGGCTTTCACCTTTAACCTGCTCAGCCATAGACATAATAGCACCTGGTTTTTGAACCGCTGTTAATACATCATCAAAGGTAATAAGAGGTTCTTGATCGGACTCGATAAAGTTTACAAAAGCCTCCGCAATGAGTTTACCTACGTTACCGCGGATAACATTCATAAATACGTCGCGACTATAGCTTGTGCCCTCTTGATTCTTATAAATTCTATATAGACCGGACACGCGTTCAAAGGAACGAGGTGTGGCATCGATATCGTCTTCGTGACGTTGATTTAAATATTCTGGATAGGAAGAAATAAATTCAATAACCTTCTCTTCAATACCTGCACCAATAGCCCAGTCAATCCATTGCATATAATCAGCATTCATATAAAGCCATACGAATCGGTTTTGTTGTGCCGGATCCATATCGATGGTTTGGTAATCAAAGGAATCTTCAGGGTTCATAGCGGCGATGATGCGCACTTGATCACTTAAAGAAAAGCCATTAATTTCACGGTTTAGAATAAGGTTCATCAACTCTTGTTGCACTGCATGTTCTGCGCGGTTAATTTCGTCGATAAACAGCAATACTTGGCGCCCTTTATCTACGGCTTGTGCCACATGTTCCAATGTATGATGCACAGCGTATACTGTAGTTTTCACATCTCGTGTATTGCCATGACCATCTGTATGTGTCACCGTTTCTACAGTAGGTAAACCACCGATTTCACCTTCTTTTAAGAGGTTTCCGTCGATAGTTACTAATTCCCAGTCGTGTACCTCTGCAACACGCGTTGCGAGAGAGGTTTTACCAATGCCAGTCTCACCAACGAGCAAGGGCACTTGATTAGCAGCAAGCACTAATTCAACGCTTGCCATTATATCTATAAAGTTCATTGTATCTCCGTTCTAATACTTCAAATATTCGCCTACTGCGATTTTCTTAACAGTTCTAGTACCATACATATCAATAAGTGACAATATATCAATAGGCCATTTTGATTGACGTCCACCGATAGCTTTATTGTTGATTAACTCGCGTATATAGTCTTCATCAACTGTATCGCTGGAAATAGCATCTACAATTATAGCTTTGATTTCGTCTACTGTAACACCCAATGTATTAGGTATATAACCGACGATAGCCGCACTTACCTTAAATAAATGCAAAGCCAAGTCCTTAGTGAGATTTGTAATCTGCCGCATTGCCTGTGGATCTTGCTTTACTGCTGCTTCTAGAACAGTTACGCTCGGCTCATCAATGTAACGCAAGGCTAAGTAACTCTCTTGCACGGCTTGTAACTGCACAGCCTCGCTTGGAGCATTGATATATTGTAAGGCATCATAATTCGCCTTCACCGCTTCTAATTGCAATTCTTCAGATGGGTTTGCAATATAGCGAATAGCCCAGCCTGATTGAGCTAACGCGCTTTGAATTAATGTATCAGACGGATTGCTGATGTATTCTAAAACCGCCCAATCTTTTTCCACTAAGGCTTTTAACAATTCTTCTGTAGGATTTTCAACGAATTGTATAGCTCGTGGTGCTTGTGAAAGCGCCGTTTCAATAACCTTTTGAGTAGGTTCTTTAATATATTGTAACAGCATGCCGTTTTGTCCCACACATGTAAGTTGCATAGCTTCTGTAGGATTTGGAATATTTCGAATCCCATGTGGGTTATTCATCAGCGCCGTTATATATTGTTCCTCTGTCATAATAACCTTCATTTCTATATAAAAAGGCCATACGAATACGTATGGCCTATACTGAATTCTATCTCATTATATCATATTTTTTCGATATATTTATATTTCTTTCGTATACTTACTACACTGTTAATGCATCTAAATCAGAATTATTTCCTATGATTAATAGTTTATCCTCCGCCGAAAGAATCGTAAACGGATTAGGAGGGACTTCTAAATCCTTCCCACGCCTGATGCCTACAGCATTAAGATTATATTTCTCACGCAGATTAGAATCTTTTAAGCAGGTGCCTACCAAAAATTTTGGCATATCTACTTCAATAAGGCTAATGCTTTTAGATAGCTGTAAGTAATCCATTACATGTTCTCGTGTCAACGATTGAGCTAACCGTTGTGCCACATCATATTCTGGATAGATAACCATATCTACCCCCATCTTCTTGAGCATCTTACCTTGGAGTGCATTTTCAGCTTTCGAAACCACATGAGACATATTCATTTCTTTCAACAACATCGAAGTCATGAGATTAGCCTGGATATTATCACCAATGGCAACAATAACTATATCAAATTGGCTCAAAGCTAAGCCTTTAATAGCATCTTCATCAGTAGTATCTGCTACGATAGCATGTGTTACATAAGGGGAAACCTTTTGTACAATTTCTGGATTAATATCTACACCTAAAACCTCATGATTCATAGAGGCTAACATCTTGGCTATAGTCGTACCAAATTGACCAAGACCAATGACGGCAATTGTTTTATATTTCATGCTATATCTCCTGATAGACTAACTATTCTACTCAATTACAACAATACATTCTCTTCTGCATACCCAATTGGCTTCGTTGGTGATGTCCTAAGAGCCCATGTACCAATAACGGTCATAACACCGACACGACCGGTAAACATAACAAGCATCAGCACCCATTTACTGCTTTCAGATAAATCAGGCGTAATTCCCGTCGTAAGGCCTACAGTCCCAAAGGCAGACGTAACCTCAAATAACAATCGGATAAAATCATAAGGCTCATCCCAGGCCAGATAACATGTGGCTATTAAAATAAGAAGGAGCGATAAAAATATAATCCCGTTGGCTTTAAGCACGGTTACTAATGAAATACGACGTTCAAAAATCTCTGTATCTGGACGGTTATTAAACAAGGTACGCGATGCAAGTATGGTTACTGCTACGGTACTAATTTTAACCCCTCCACCGGTAGAGTTCGGACCCGCACCAATAAACATGAGAATAATGGTAACAAACAAGGTAATTGGATGTAATGCATTATAATCAACCGTTGCAATCCCAGCTGTACGCGGCGTAATCGCTTGAAATAAAGAGGCCATTATTTTATTCCAAATCGGTAATGACCCAAAGGTTTTTGGATTTGACCATTCCACACCTAAAAAAATGATAGTTCCTAATAGGATAAGAATCGCTGTGCCTACTAACATAATCTTAGTGTGAAGTTTTAAGTCAACAAATCGTCGCACCTTACGGTGTGACCATATGTCAAAGGCCGCTAAATAGCCAAAACCACCGATAACAATTAGTACTGCTGTATTGATATTAAATAATATGTCCCCTACCATGGCATAAGGTAGATCATTATCAAAAAATACAAATCCAGCGTTACAAAAGGTGGAAACAGCTTGCATGATACCGGTATACAATGCAGCCTGTCCAATATAGGGATATAGCTGAATCGTATAGATTATGCCTCCCACAATTTCAATAGCAAAGGTATAAAGCGTTAACTTTTTCGTAATATGTAATAAACCAGTCATACCATCCTGTCCGACGTCCTCGGACAAAAGCATACGATTTTTAAGGCCTACTCGTTTACCTAGAAGCAAAGCAATTATGGTTGTGAAAGATACAATTCCTAACCCACCTAACTGAATAAGGATAACCATTACAATCTTACCAAATAAAGACCAATGATAATAAGTATCTACAGTGGTCAGCCCTGTTACCGAAACACAAGATACGGCGGTAAAAGCGGCATCTACAAGAGCCGTCGTCTGCCCCTGAGCACTCGCCATCGGTAACATAAGCAATATTGTACCTATAATCATGACGCCTAGAAAGCTAAACGCTAATAATCGATAGGGATTTTGTTGCATGTACCGTTGTACATGAGAATGGGAAATATCGTGCCACATACTGATTTACTCCAATCCCATTAACTTATTTACAACGTGTAAACTTGGTAAAGCGCTACGACCACCAATCCCTTGCGTATTTAAAGCTGCTACAGCGGACGCAAAAATAGCAGTTTTTTCTAAATCAGAATGTCCACAATGTTGTAATAAATCTATAGCATATGTAGAGGTCTTTAACCCTTCTACTGGGGCTAACTCTCTCAATAATGTAACAAGCTTTGAAAGAAATGCACCATGAAAACTATCTCCGGCCCCCGTTGTATCAACTACATATTCTTGAGGGAAGGCCTGACAACGATAGAAAGTTCCATCAGGCCATACGAAATAACTACCATTAGCGCCATCCGTAACCCCCGCAATAAGAGCACCACGGTCATGAATGATATGGCAGGCTTCTTCTAAATTAGTAGTGCCCGTATATTTTTCAGCATAATCACGAGCAACAATAGCAATATGACTTGACTCTGTAATAGATTTCATCTCTTCATCGTAGCGCTGTGCACCTCCATCGAGGGAGATAATAGTACCTGCCTCTTGTGCTAACGCCATGGCAGAACACATGAATTGTCGATGCCGTCCATTGACATGTAAAATGAAAGCTTCTTTAATTAATTGCTTATGAGTATCTAAAAATACTGGCTCTGGCGCAGTAGAGCGTTCAAAAAATACGGCACGCTCGCCAGTGCTATGCTTTACTAGGATTGTAGCAACGCCACTCTTTTCCCCCTTTTCAATGTGGATAGCATCAGTATTAACATTATATTTTTTGAAATCATCTAAAATATGACGCCCCACCATATCGTCACCGATACTGTCAATCATGGCCGTACGTGCACCATATTTACCTGCAACGGCTAATGCTGTAGCTACAGGTCCTCCACCATCGGTGGTAGAAGATACAACTTGTTGTACCTCACGTCCCGTTGGGTAATGATCCACAACGATGAAGCGGTCTAATGTGCTAGCCCCAATACCTAATATATCTATTTCTTTTTGAGGACATGTATTCATACTAACCTCCTAAGCCTTTTATCAGCTATACAAGCAATATCACTTCACATCTTATAGATTTACTATCTCACTTATTGTTTTATGATTTTAACAGCAATTAGACTTTTATTGTCCTTATAGACTTATACATCTATTCCTATACATCTATTGCTATACTTTTTAAAGTCATTTAAGTCTTATACCTACAGAATACCTTTCGCTCTATAAAAAGTAAACCCCAGACTACAGTCTGGGGCTACTTTGTACTACAGAGAGCACGTATATGTCACGTAATATGTCTTGTATATTATATGTTGATTATTGGGAGAGGTTGTTAGAATTAAGGTGTAACATAACAGTTTAAGACATCATACGTTCCATCATATATTCAATCTCATCAGCACTTAAATTGTACATAGCTTGTACCATTCGTTCTGCTGCTTCGCCAGAAGCACCGCTCTTAGCAATTTCAGCTTTAGCCTTAGCAATGAGAGCATCTTTACGTTGTGCTTCGGAATCTTCGTCAGTTGGTACAGAGATATTGGCTTTACCTTGGCCAATGCCACGTACCTCTTGGTTAGGATTTTCTTTAGAAGTTGTTTTTGTATCTTGTGCTGCTACTGCTTCTATAGCGAAGGAATTCTTACCAGTCATGATATATTCAACAGCTTCTAATGTACTTTGCGTAAGATTTACAGTCCAGAATTCGCCTGCATCAGTCAATTTATAAAGCAAACCATTATAGGCAACAAGACCTCGTTTTTCCCATAATTTATAGAGCCAGTTCAATTCATCTAATCTGGAATCCATTTTTACTAAGCTCATAATATTGAGGAATCCTTGTTCTAATTGACTTACTACTCGGTTGACGATAGGTTGTAAATCACTTTGTTTCATAAGGGCCATAAATGGTTTTTCACCGCGGGTAACCATATCTTCGTATGGTTTTAATGCACGATGTAACATCATGCCATAACCGTCGACGTTACCACCTGCACCACTACCAAATGGGAACATTGGGACGCCCGATTTAGCTAAAGTGTTATATAGGCTACGCTCACGATTATTAGCACTCCAATGTGCAGCACTCAATCGGCGATAAGATCGCGCATCTAGGTATTGTCGACCGAATTCGAACATATCTCCTTGCATTGCTGTTGTGGCTGCAGCTGGAACTTTACCGTTTGTAATGTCTTTATTGAGATCACTACCATCAAATACATTTAATTGATATAGGTCTGCACCATCAACACCAGAGCTTACTAAATCAGCTAAATCTTGTTCCCACACCTCCATAGTTTGACCAGGCAAGCCATAGATTAAGTCAATAACGACAGAGCATTGACCATAAGCTTTCAAAGCAGCTAGTCGTTCTAATACGGTTTCTTTCGTATCTAAACGGCCTACCATTTGACGCACTTCTGTGTTAAAAGATTGTACGCCGATGGACATACGGTTGACGCCGTTTGCCATCCAAACTTCAAGATTTTCAGGGATCAAATCGTGAATACGACCTTCTAAGGTAAGCTCGTAATCATTTGCCAATGGCAAGTACGCTTTAATCGCTTTAAGCAATCTTTCAGAATTTGTAGGTGATAGAGATGTTGGTGTGCCACCGCCGATAAATACGGCATGGATCAAACCATCTTTTAATCTCGAACGCTCACTAGCGAGCTTTAATTCACTGATAAGACCATCAATATATTGGTCTTCAACACTTTGACTCGTACCGTTTTGGAAGAAACCACAATATGTGCATTTTGTCTTACAAAACGGAATATGAATGTAAGCGCATTGCATTTCGCCCTTTTTAGGAGTGCCATTCATTAACGAATCCCAAACGGCTTGTGTTTCTTTTGGAGAAACGAGCGTACCATTGAGACCTGCATGTACAACACGTTTATGAGGAAATGCACCACTCATCGGATTATCGCATTCTAAACCTAGTTGTAGGTTTCGCTGCTTCTCCGGAATGGATTCAAAGAAACTTGCTAAACTCATACTCCAATCCCCTTTCAGAAATTAGGCTTGCAACTTTGCAAGTACAGATTTTGTAAATTCTTTTGCATTTGCAAAGTCTTGTTCATCTGGATGAGTTTCCGCCGCTTTATGTAATGCATCGCGTTCTGGGCTTTGCCCATGTGCTGATCCAGGGGGGAACATTTTATACATCATTTCGATTACTTTAGGATCGATTTTACCTTGGCATACGAAGCCGTCTACAAGAGCTTCTTTGTTAGGCAATAATTCAGATGCTTTTTCGATACTTTCACGAGCATGATCAGAATCAGCATACATACCTAATGTGGCAAAGAATACCACATTAGGATTCTTTAAAGTTTCAATCAATTTTGCCGCTTCTTTATTCGCTGTACCTCGATCCACCCAGAAACCTACGAATACTGTATCATAATCAGCTAAATTTTCAGGTGCATCTTTTACAGGAACGCAAGGTGTACCTTCAGGCATAACGGAAGCCATTGCTTCCGCTACACTTTTAGTATTTCCCGTAAGGGAAGAATATAAAATAATAGATTTCATATTTATCTCCTTTATTACTTAGATATATTTATTCTTCTTCATCTTCGCCATCGGCCTGTACTACAAAGTGTACAGGAACTTCTACCGGTTGTATATCCCCTGTTTCATTTGGATACGGAGTCGCTCGTCGCACTGCATCAAGAGCCGCTTCTACAAATATCTCATCGCCACCACTAGTTGGATATACGTCTATTAAATTACCATTAGTATCTAATTTAGCCATTACATTAATTGTAACATCTACGTTCATTTTACGCTTAATAGCCGCATAAGGAATTTGTTTTTGGCTATCTACAGCTGCATAAAAGCCCTCTACATTGAACGCTGCTTTACCTGTACCATGACCATCACCTTCACCGGTACCATCACCTGTACCAGTACCATGGCCTCTACCATCACCAACGCCAGTACCTTCACCGGTACCATGACCGCCACCAGATCCGCCACCTGATCCAGGGCCTGTGCCACCAACAGCGGAATTATCACCGGATGTATTGCCTTTATTTTCACTTGCTTTAGCTGCCACATCTACTGCATCAGGGATATCTGTTGCTGTAGATGGTTCAACATTTGCTACAACAGCCTTTGTTCTTGCCGCTACTTCATCTGCTGACAATGGTTTTGGGAACAGATCTGCTCTGTTACCTCCGCCACCACCAGCATGTCCACTGCCACCATCATCGAGCACACTTTGTGTGAGGTCGATTTCATAGGTATCCATTTCTTGAATGGCTGGAACCACTACAAAAAAGATTACAGCAATAAAGAGAGCAATAAGATGAACTACGGCGGATATAATGGCTGCTTTTTTCCATGATATGCCTAGTCCCATAGTTATCCTTTCTGTTCAGCTGCAATAGCTAAGCGTTTAACGCCAGATTGTTTTAACATGTCCATAATCGCTACTACTTGACCATGAGCCGCTCGTTTATCGGCTTGTAAGATAACACTAGCATTAGGGTTTTCTTGGATACGTTGTTTTACCATTGCCTCAGCATCGTCAATGCTCATTGGCTTGTTATCAATCGTAATATGACCCTCCGCATCTAATGTTAAAACCACTGGTAATTGAGCTGGTGCAGAAGCACTAGTAGCCTGTGGTAATTGTACAGACAAGGCTTTTTGAGCCACTGTTTGCAAGCTGTTCATCATGAAGAATACCAACAAGAAGAAAATGATATCAATCATTGGAATGATCATGAATTCCGGCTTAGTTTTCATACGAAAGCTTTGCAAGTTCATAACTATTTCCACCCTTCTCGTTTAGCTGTAACTATATTTACACACATATTTTCAATTTGGTTAATAATGGAGTCCAAACGATGACTAAAAATTGTGTAAACGATAAATGCCATTATGGCCACACATAAGCCAGATGCTGTCGCGATAAGCGCCTCACCTACACCACCAGTAATGGCAGATGCACCCGCACCGGAGTCAAGGATACTGAAAGAGCCAATCATACCTGTTACTGTACCAAGCAAGCCCAATAATGGAGAAATTGTAACTGTTGCACTTAAGTAGTCCATATATTTTCGGAAACCAACTGCATCAACCCCCATTTGATCAGCAAAAGCGGTCTTCATTGCTTCTTCGCTAGAATCATTTTTTAAACCTGCTTCTGCAATACGACTTGCAATAGAAGGGTTCTCTTTAATTACTTTATCGATTTCATCCCAACGTTGTAGTTTTGCGAATTCATTTACTGCATGAGTTACAACAAATGTTTTGCCTGCATACTTACGATAGAAGAAAGCACGTTCTGCAGCTATAGCGATAACCATGAAAGACAAGAGTAACAATGGATACATTACATACCCGCCACTATGAAATAAGTGAATGACATAATTTAAATTTTCCATATTTGTAACCTTTCTGCCTGTTTACAGACTGAACATTAGAACCTGTAGGTCCCTTGAATTCTTGTATAATCGCCTAACTTAAAGCTTTCACTACCATATAAAGTGTCTCGTTTATTAGTGCCCTTCGCATCAAATGTATAGAATGCTTCAAGGAGCAAATCCTTGCGCGGTACATAGCCGGCACCAAATGTAAAGCTACGAAC
The DNA here is from genome assembly GCF_040097785.1 of Veillonella parvula. GTDB lineage: Bacteria > Bacillota > Negativicutes > Veillonellales > Veillonellaceae > Veillonella > Veillonella parvula_D. Next base: position 813,745 of record NZ_JBBNNS010000001.1, read on the forward strand.
ACCATCTAAGTAACGATCAGGTACTGCACCCGTACCATTACCACCGAAGAAGGAGCCATGTTCAAAGTATTTGTAATCGATGAACGCATTCCAAGATTTCGGAACATCTAAATCAGCACGCCCAATATCTAGACGAGCCATCCAGAAGTGTGGTGTGCCGCCCATTTGATGACCTTTTAGAGTAAAGTCTGCTGTGCCACGTTCATGTTGATATACGGTATTACCATTGAGGTAACGTCCTAAGTTAGAACGATTTTGACCGTAATCAACCGTAACAGCTGCATTAGCACCAAGTTGATACTTAGCACCGATACCAAATACATGAGCTACATTGGAGAAGCTGTATTCATCATTACTGTTTCCATTAGCATTTAAATATGTATGTGTTTTACCGCCAAAGGAACGTAAGTACCAAGCTTGTAAACCAAGACGAGCACCAATTTGTTTCTTGTATTGAATAAATGCGGCCTTATCGATGGCTGGTACAGTATCTTTTTCAAGAACTACACCTTCTGTTCTGATCAAGTTGCCAATGACCTTACCGATTGCTTCGCGTGGTAATTTATTTTCAGACTCTGCGTCATGTACAACTTTTTCAAGATTATACATATAGTTAAACAATGCATTAGGCATACCCCAACCATAGTAAGAACCACCTTCGCCATAATCACCAGAGGACATGGTGAAGTTCTTTTTGTAAATGGCATCTTTAGCATCATAATCACTAAATACGTATTTACCACTATCGTATTTGTAAGTCTTTGCACCTAAGAAGCCAGTGAATTCATAATCACTTGACGGTTGACCATAGTAATCATAAGATCTCTTAAATGTACCATCAGCTTGTTTCACCCAAACTTCGTCAAGCCCACTATTGTTATAATTACTCCAGTTATCTTTTGCATTATATTTGGCAATTTCTGTAATCGATTGATTAATCTCAGCTGCATGTTTATCAACATACTCTTTAGGATTTAGCAAGGCTTCTTTATTATCAGAGGATACGATAAGACCTTTTGCCTTTTCTTTCATAGATTCAGGGTACAATGGGGAATTTACGTTATACATAATGTCCCCTGTTTTATACAGTTTTTCCCCTGTTTTCTTATTGGTGATTTCATACATTGCATACCCACCAGATGGGATATCAAGGGAGAATTTAGTCCCTGCCATATCTGTAGGATATGCTTTTGTAAGAATATCTTGTAATCGACCCATAATTTGAGCTTGTTTTTTCTGAGTTTCAGCTAATTTAGCATTAGCCTTTTCAATTTCTTGATCACGGTTCGGATTACTCCATCTTAAGTCTAAGCTTTCTTTATAAGCTTCGTATTCAGCTTGCAAGTCTTTGAGCTGTTGATAGAAATAGAGGCTATCTGTCTTACCTTTGTAAGTGGAGTTATAAATACCAGTTGGACTATCTGGAGCTGCCGGATCTGTTGAGGTCTTCTTCTCACCATCAGAACCGGTTTTAGTAGCACTCTCAATATCGTATGGATAATCATCGCGATTGATACCAATCAATTCAGCTGCTGTTGGTGGTCTAAAGATAACTTTGTGCACTGCATGAGTATATGCAGAATCAGTGATACCTGTACTATGTTTGAAAGTACCAACACCAATACGAACTTGAGAATCATGGCCATTCCAAACAGCACGAACGCCGTCATAAGATTGACCAAACCAGTAACCACTAGCGCCCATAGGCTCAGTTAAACGCCCTACAGATACGTCCCATTTCTTAACGCGTCTTGTAAGATCAACTGTATCAAGTCGTTGATGGTTGAGACCTTTGGAATCAGATTTTGTCCAGCTTGTATCTACTCCACTCATACCACTCATGCTGCCAATAACCTTGAGGTTTGTGAACTCATTGAGTCGAGCATCAAAGCCAAGACGTAAGCGTTGTTCAAAACTATGACGATTAGCATCGTACATATTAGCTTTTGCAGAGCCGATGGCAGAGTTTGCTCTAAATGGAGATTGCGGTCTATTAGAACCATCATGTGCCATCCAACGCGCTCTATAGTCGCCAACCATTGTAATACCACGTTCTTTAGTAGTATCAAAATCAGAACGAATAAAGTCAGTTAAACGAACTATATCAGCTACGTTTTGTACACCAGATTCAGAATTTACCACTTCACCATTAGCTACATTAGCCCCTGTAGCATTAACTTTTGCACCATCCTTAGTTTTGCCGATGGCCATAGTTTTACTACTATCGCCACCACCAAATTTAAGGTTAACACCCATGCGGTATACGCGTTCTTGTGTAGCACGGTCATCATCGCGATGGTTAAAGATATTGTTGATACCGAAATACATCATGGCATTTTTATTGAAACGTTTTTGAATCATTACATTCCAAATGCCAAATGTTTTCTTTTCATACATTTGTTTCTTATAAACGCCTGCATCACCAGACAAGATATCTGGCCAGTAGTTACCACCGTTATTAAGAGTATTACTATCAAGCATATTGATATAGTAATCACCCCAGATGGAGCCATTCCAACCGGATTTAGGGTTATCATAAGTAATGCCAATATCAACTTTGTGCATTGGTTTATCCAATAATTGACGTGGCATGGATGGATCGCTTTTGTTGATAGCGTGTAAATATGTATAACCTAATTTACCAGACCAATATTTGCCAAATTTTTGTTGTACTTCCGCTTGCAGCCCTGTAATTTCAGCTTTACCAATATTTTTAAAGCTGTAAATCATATCCGGGGCACGTTGGTATTTCGCATCACCCTTAAGATATGGTGCAAAGTCCATAAAATCACCAGTGAAGTATACAGACATATAGTTCTTAATACGGTTATGGAATACACCTACGCGTGCATATGTATTTTTATTTTCACCCTCCAAGCTCATGTCGAAATTGACCGATTTTTCTGGTTTCAAATTAGGATTGCCAGCCCAATACCAACCGAGTTTTGCTACCCCAATCCCTACAGGGTTAGAAGCGTACATTTCCCAGTTATACCACAATTCGCCCATACCAGGCTCTGTATAACCGGTACCTACATTGGCTTTAAATCTGCGATGTGTATTACCTTTAACGTTATATGTCATGCCCAAAGATGCAGATACGTTAGAACCAAACAAGCTACTATTGTCGAAGCGCACAATTGGAGACAATGTTAAATTCTTATTAACTTGCCATGTATCAGAAATGTAAGCGTTTATTTTACGAATCGTACCACTACCAGTAGTCAAGCGTTGATCGCGATTACGGTACTCTTCCAAGAAAGCCTTACCATTTAACTTAGGTGCTTTCTTACGCATTTCTGGATCGTTAGACTCACCATATTTAAAATAGTCACCTACGATGTTTGCACGATGTGCCGCCATTTCAGGATTTTCCGATTTCAACCGATTTTCCAAAGCATAATATCGCTTCTTAAATTCATCCGTTACGGGTTGATTATTCGGCGATGTGCTTGACCATTCACTAAGTCTGCTTTCCGATAAACCATAATTCACATAATCATCGTACGTAATGCCCGGCTTTTGTGCCTTTGTTTCAGCCCCATAGTATTCATAATCCATATCCCATTGCGGCATGCCGCCACCGGAATTAATGAATTTATAGTCATGGATGTGAGAGTAAACTTTAATACTATTATCGCCTTTACGTCGCACGAGACGATCAAGGCGGTCTACTAACAAGCTTTTATCGTAATCCCATGGATCAATGTACATCGTACTTGTATTAGGAGAACTCTTTAAGCGACTACCAGAACCTTCTTCACGAGCATAGCTAACACCATAGCTTAGCAAATGATTTTTATTGACTTGCGTATTAGCATTTACTCGAATATCTAATTGACGATGATCGATGTTATCAATATAACGCAACTCATTAGAGCCTTCATAAGCGGAACGACCTGTATAGTTAATGAGCGCTACATCATTTTCTTTAATACGAGAGTAATTAGTTTCTACAGTCCAGTCACTCTTTCCAGCTCTAGAGGACCATTGCAGGTTAGCTGTATTACGATCTGCCGTACGTTTGAAGTGTTGCTGTGGCTCTAAATCGGAGTCGGAGTGCTTAACATCGCGCACAAGGTCTTCCGTGTAACGATTAAGTCGCAATTCTACCTTATTTTTATCATTTGCCTCGTAGGTCGCTACAAGACCGATATCTGCCGCATCACCATAGTAACGAAGTACATTTGGCTTGAAGTTATGTTTTGCATAATCAAAGGCCATCCCAGAGGCACGACGTTTAACAGATGCTAGAACAGGCATAAGATCTCGTTTACTACCTGATAACCCAACCTTTAACTTGCCCATTTGACCAGAATCGGCACGAATGAAGAAGTTTTGGAACGGAAATACATCGCCATCGCTCTTGCGACGCAGGCCTTCAGCATTAAATTGTACGGATGGTTTCTTTTGTGCTTTTTTAGTGATGATATTAACTACACCACCTACTGCATCAGATCCGTATTTAGCACTAGCCGCACCTTGAATAACTTCAATTCTCTCTACGTTCTCTGTACCCAAACGTTGTACTTCATCTGCCGCACCAGAGTACTTATCAAAATCACCTAGCACTGGTTGACCATCTACGAGGATAAGAGTGTGACGCGCTTCTGCACCGCGAATGGACACGCCCACACGCCCCATAGCATCAACTGTTCTAGATACACCTGTTTGCGTAAAAATAATATCTTCAACGGACTTCGCCTGTTTCTTTTCAATCTCTTTCTTGGTAATGATTTGCACTTGCTGTGAGTTCAATTTTGCTTCTTCTTCTGCCCATGTGCCTTTCACATTAACAACATCTGTAGTGACAGTCGCATTATCTGCCCAAACCACTAGAGGTGCGCTAAGCCACAAGGCAACTGCACTAGACAGGATTATGGTACGCTTTGTATGTCCCCACCGGTTCATTATGCCCTCCTAAACTTATAACTAAACATATGTCTTGTATCTCCCACACAAAAATTAAAAAGATACACTTCACCAACATTAATGACATTGAATATCATTCACATTTTAATGTTAGCAAAGTGTATCTTGCATATCTACTCCGAATAGACCAAAAATATACGTTTCGGACAAATCGGATATAAATTTTTAGAATTTATACGTCATTTGGAAACGAGTATAATTCCCAAGTTTAAAGTTTTCAGATCCATATAAGGTATCTCGTTTATTGATCCCTTTTGCATCAAATGTATAGAATGCTTGTAAAAGAAGATCTTTAGTTGGCACATAGCCACCACCAAAGGTAAAGCTCTTAATACCATCTAAGTAACGGTCAGGAACAGCCTCTGTACCATTGCCACCAAAGAAGGAACCATGGGCAAAGTATTTATAGTCTACATAGGCATTCCAAGAACCAGGTTTATTCATATCGGCACGACCAACATCAAAGCGCAATGCCCAGAAATGAGGTACACCACCTACGTCACGGCCCTTGATATCGAATTGAGAGGATCCAGCCTTATGGTCATAATGAGTATTGCCATTCATGAAGCGACCAAAGTCACTACGGTTTTGTCCATAGTCGAAGGAAACACTTACATTATGATTTAATTGATACTTAGCTCCAACGCCAAAAACATTAGCCATATTGTTGAATTCATGCGCTTCTGTAGCATTACCATTCGCCGTATAGAAGCGATAGTCACTACCGCCAAAGGAGCGTAAGTACCACGCAGCTAAGCCAAGTCTAGGTGTTACCATATGTTTAACTTGAACATAGGTAGCCTTTTCAATTGGTGGAATTGTATCCCGCTCCAATACGACACCTATTGAAGGAATAACAGCACCTGTATATTTGCCTAGCGCCTCTCTCGGCAAACGACTGTTGCCGTCCGCTTTTTCAAGCATTCGGGCCAAGCTATTAAAGTACGAAGCTATCATAGAAGGATAATAGGCACTTCCTTTTACGTTAATAAGACCAGACGTGCCGGAGTCGTTAATATCAACGACATTCGCCTTATAAATAGACTTGTCCAGCCCGTCAAAGGCATTATCTTCAAATTTCATCGTATACGGATTATTGCCGAAGCTATAGGTTGCTATATCTTTCGCCTTGGCACGATACGCCTCCACGATAGCCGCCTTATTCTGATTGTACCAATTTGAAATAAACGTTTTTCCGCCATTGGAAAGAACAGTGGTATCACTCAACTTCATTTCAAACAATGGGTTTTTCTTATCAAGCCCAATCGTTCCCGGTGCTATTTTCTGAGTGAAAGTACGTTCGTCTTCATACCATTGTTCATCATCTTCATCATAGTATCGCGATTTATAAGAATACGTTACTGACACATCAGGCATCTTAATCGATACAGTCTGTTTAGCCGCATCCGCACCATAAGCTTTCACCGCGATTTCCTGCATCCGGCGCAACACATCAAACTGCGCAGCTCGCAACGGTTCCCGTTCTTTCGCCACACGAGCTTCCACATCCGGTAAAGATGCTTCCAACTTTGCCAACTCCGCTTTTAATGGAGCCAGTTGATCCGCGGACATGCCGTCAATAAATTCTTTAGACCAGATATCGGAAGTCATATCGTCGATTTTCTTCTTTAATGTACCTACCTCCGCATCTAAGGTGCCTTCCTTATCGCGCAAGGCTTTTAATTGCTGGTAGAAATTAATAGTATTCCCTGCATTTGGTACGATGAGTTCCTTATTGGCACCGTCCGAATCCATAGTAACACCTAAGAATTCCTCTACCGTTGGAACCCGTTTAAAATGCGTATAAATAGCATGAGTATAAGCACTGTCGCTAATTCCCGTACTATGTTTAAAGGTCCCCACACCGATACGGACTTGAGTATTCTTATTCGTCCAAACACTACGAAGGCCGTCATATTCTTTATTAAACCAATAACCTGTAACCCCCATAGATTCAGTAATACGACCAACACTATGATCCCATTTAGAACCGTGATGTGTTACATCTAGTTCTTCGAGACGTTGATGATTAAAACCGTTAGAGCCTTCTGTTTCATGACTGCTATCTACACCAGCTTGACCAGAAGCACTACCCACAACACGTACATTCATATTATCGTTAATACGAGCATCGACACCGACACGTATACGTTGATTCAAGCCATGTTCCTTGCGGTCCGCCAGATTCTTTGCGGCCTCGTCGGATACGTAACTTGTAGCAGTCACCCGCGTAGCAGGACGATCAGATCCAAGATGACTGTCATTACGTACACGATAATCACCTACAAGTTCCATACCTTGTTTTCTGTCTGTATCGAAAGGACGCGTAATAAAATCCTGCAGCATAACCGGAGGTAACGATTCAAACTGCTCCTTCGTAAGTTTCGTTTTACTTTCACCTGAACCGAAACCGAATTTCATATTTAATCCGATCCGATATACTCGAGCCGATAAAGCCCGATCATCATCACGATGATTAAAGAGATTATCAATACCGAAATAGATTCGTGAATCCTTATCAATCTTCTTTTGAATCATCAAATTCCATATGCCATAAGTTTTATGTTCATACATATCGGCGGTTTTTCTATTATTCAAATTATATCTGATAACGGAACGATCGGAATTATTAGGATCAATATAAGATACCATATAATTACCTCCACCAGACAAGGAGTTACTATCCAGCATATGAATATAATAATCTCCCCACAGACTACCGCTCCATCCGCTAGCCTTATCCTCAAAATCCACACCGATATCCACTTTATGACGAGGTTTATCCAGTAATTCACGAGGCATATCTTTATCGCTCTTATTAAGCGCTCGTAAATACGTATATCCCAAACGGGCCTTCCAGTGTTTATTCAAAGTTTGTTTAACTTCAAATTGAAGTCCCGTAATTTGGGCCTTGCCGATATTACGGAAACTGTAAATCATATCTGGTGCATGAGCAAATTTCGCCGCTCCATATGTGGTAGATTCATCATACTGAGGATAAAAATCCATCAAATATCCCGTATTGTAAATCGACATATAATTCCGAATGTTATTATGGAATACGGTTACTTTACCATAGGTATTTTTATTTTCCCCTTCCAAAGAGAGGTCAAAATTCATGGATTTCTCCGGTTTAAGGTTCGGATTTCCGACCCAATACCAACCTAATCGGGCTTCACCGCCACCGATTGTGGCATTTGTAATATTCGGGCCATACATTTCCCAGTTATAATACAGCTCGCCCATACCAGGTTCCGTATAACTGGTACCCACATTAGCCTTTAATCTGCGGTGTACATTTCCATGTACATTATGAGTCATGCCGAAATTAAACGACCAGTTAGAGCCAAATAAATCACTATGATCCAGTCTTATAATTGGTGATAAAGTAGTATTTTTATTAACCTGCCACGTATCCTGAATAAAGAAATTCTGTTTCTTGATTTCCGCACGTCCTGCGGTCTGTTGATTAACGCGTTTTAAATACTCTTCTTTAAAATAAGCTCCGTTTAATTTCAACTTCGTAGAATCAAAATCCGGTACGGCGCCATAGTAAAAGCTCGGTAAATAGGCATCATAAAGTGCTGGATAATACTTACCGTTTTCATCTTTTCGGCCCTCCTTATTAAAATGATAGTCTTCAATAAATTCTTTATTCTCCGCTAATAAACGTTTAGCAAACTGCTGATATCGCGCATAAGCTTCAGGATTCCGTTTTTTCAGCGTACGCTCCGTCACGGGGCCGTCCACAAGCCCCATTGCGGCCGCTGAATCAATCCCCGCCTGCGGATCCAAATATTGAAGATATTCTTCGTAAGTAAATTCCGGCAATGTGTTTGGCTTGCTTTTATCTCCGTTATACCATTCTTTCTCCTTATTCCACTGCTCTACACCGGCCTCGTTTTTTCTGAAAGAATGGTCATAAATTGTGGATGAGGGAACACCGTTTTTTACTGCCAGACTTTTATCATAATCCCAGGGGTCGATATGCCGTTTATAGGTATGAGGCGCATTTTTAAGTCTGCTACCTTCGCCTGTCTCCCGTATAAACCCAATTCCATAAGACAAGAGATGTTTCTTATTGACTTGCGTATCTGCCCCGAGTGTTATGCTCCATTGACGATGATCTACATTATCCACATAGTTTAATGTATTTTTCCCTTCATAGGTACTGTTCCCGTAGTCACTGGTTAATGTTACATCATCTTCTTTGGTCCGCGTATAATTCAGTTCCGCTTTCCACGAACTCTTATTATCCTGACCAGTATACGTCAAATTGAGATTATTCCTGTCTAAATCCCGTTTGTAATGAACCTGAGGTTCCAAATAAGAAGTACTGCGCTTTACATACCGTTCTAAGTCCTCATTATACCGATCGATGCGAATTCCCAGAGACTGCTTATCATTAATATCATACGTAGCGGCCAAACCTATATTAGAATTTGTACCGTAATACCGTAGGGAATTCTTTAAAAAGCCATGGTCTTCATCATTGGTCATAGCGCTGATACGACGCTGCTCACTGGCATAAATAGGCATAATGTCACGTTTACTACCGTGAATATTAACTTTTAACTTACCTAATGAGCCAGAATCAGCGCGCATAAAGAAATTGGAAAACGGTACGATATCACCGTCGCCTTTAGTTCTACGACCTTCTGCATTAAACTGAAGGCCAGCGATCTTACGCGGTTTATTGGTAATAACATTGATAACACCACCGATGGCGTCGGATCCGTATTTAGCACTAGCTGCACCTTGAATAATTTCTATACGTTCCACATTTTCTGTACCGAGACGCTGTAATTCATCACCGGCGCCTTGATATTTAGCAAGATCGCCCATCACAGGCTGTCCATCCACAAGAATCAAGGTATGACGCGGATCCGCACCACGGATAGATACACCGACGCGCCCCATCGAATCAACGGTTCTGGATACACCAGTTTCGGAAAATACAATATCTTCTACGGATTTTGCCTGCTTTTTGACAATATCCTTCTTCGTAATAATCGTCGTCTGTTGAGACTCTTGTTTTGCCTGCTCTTCAGCCCATGTACCGCGAACATGAACTACATCGGTTGTTACAGTCGCATTATCCGCCATAACTACCGGCATTTGCAACCAGCACGCTACTGCGCAGGATAATATAACATATCTCCTTGCCCGCACCCAACTCCTATTCATTAAATTTCCTCCAGACATATATTTAACCATGCATATAAAAATACACTTTACCACCACAACCAAATGACATTGAAAATCATTTACAGATTTAATGGTAGCAAAGTGTATTATACATATCTACTCCGAATAGACCAAAAACATACGTTTCGGACAATATTTAATTTTCATAGACTATCAAACCTAGCCTAAAGCACAAAATTTCTATCTAGAATAATATAAGATCCAAATTATTTAAACCTTACGATAAGCACTTGGCGTTACACCAGTAGCCTCTTTGAATGCACTAGTAAACTTACTACCATTCTCATACCCTACCGCATTAGCGATTTCTAAAATAGACTGATCTGAGTCTTGAAGCAATCGCTTTGCCGCATTAATACGACATTCTTTTAGATACTGATGTATGGTTGTACCAAATACACCTTTAAAGCAACGTTTCAGGGTAGATGTAGGAATATCAAACTGTTCAGACAAGGAGTCAATAGTAATACGCTTCATAAACTGTGTCGATACATATTCACTTACAGCTTTTACAATATCTACCTGTTGCTTTCTATAGGTACTTCTCTTTTCAGGATTAGCTGTAGAGATAACAGATAATAATAAAAAAATTTCTATTACTTTTAATTTAAAATAGTGCTCCTTTATTTGATCTGGCACATTATATAAACTGGAAAAAATGTGACGAACTGTTTCCGTTTCTTCCATCATCATACCAAAATCAGAATGCTCACAAAACCGATTGGCCAGCTCAGTCAAATCAATTCGAGAATCACTAACAAGTGCATCTAATACGGGTTGTGCCTTTTCAACATCTACTAATAATACAATTCCTTTAAATAATTTTGTAGGAAAGTAATTTTCATGTTGGTAAGCGGAGCGTGTATGCCACCCTAACGACATATCCCCTGGACCCATATATAAATACTCACCAGATGTGAACTTGCACTCAATGCGCCCTTCTTCACAGTGATTTATAGCAAACGTCTTGGTATGTGATTTAGCATAAAATTGAATCGTCTCTTGCTTCACATCTAAGAACATCAAATCGATACCGTCAAATATCGTATGTCTTGACATAGATGTTCCAGCATGTGAAACCGCATGATTATGTGGATTCATACTATCACCATATACACAAATACTATAAACATAAATTAATAATATTATATTATAGTATACTTATTGATAGTCATTGTCAACTTCTAATTAGTAATAATTCATTTTAGATTTAAAAACACAAGCTAGTTCGTTTTAGTAATATAAAACAATTAAGATCTTCGTTGAGAGTTATTCTAGTGTACTATAAAATAAGCCTCATGAATTAAACTACAACAATTTAATTCATGAGGCTATATTCAAAACTAAGGATATAAGTTCCTATTTTTTTGTTTTAATAATAAAAGCTAATGCTATGACATGCGCTACCCATATAATGCCCATAACCATTAGAGCAATAGGCATATCTTGACTAAAATAGGCACCAACCGCCATTATGGCACTAACGGATACGAGAATGGACAACTTTGCCCGCAAGGTCAACGCTTTATCGCGTTCATAAGCAGCAACAGTCTTTTGATATAAACTAGATTCCAAAAACATTTTATGGAATCGTTCAGACCCTCGAGCTAAACAAAATAAAGTTAGCATATAAAAAGGAACTGTTGGCAATAGTGGTAATACGATACCTGCTGTACCAAGTCCAAAACTTATTGCTCCAATAGTCAGGAATACATATCGTACTACAACATTACTGTGTTGCTCAGTTTTTTTCATTAATCCTCTTCTACATAATTAATAACTTTACCTTTTGTTTTAATAAAGTTAGGAATAATAAGTACTAAAGCGGCAATAGCTACAATGCCATAAATACCAGCCATACCTACCCATTCATAAGCATTACCTAATACGAGACCCATCACTGCAAAGTCCGCATCACCAAAGGTTGTATTTTGGAAGCCTAATTGACCAAGAACTGGCAACGCCAAAGCTGGCAAGAATGTAATAGCCAAACCATTTAGGAAAGCACCTACCGCTGCGCCACGACGACCACCAGTAGCATTGCCATAAATACCTGCTGTAGCACCACAGAAGAAGTGTGGCACAAGACCAGGAATGATTAATACGCCACCTACAGCCCCAAGGATAAGCATACCGATGATACCACCGATGAAGGAACTAAGGAAGCCTAATACAACCGCAGTTGGAGCATAGGTGAAGAATACGGCACAGTCTACAGCTGGAATTGCATTAGGAATAATTTTTGTAGCAATCCCTTGGAATGCAGGAATCAAATCACCTAAGATCATACGCACACCTGAGTATACGATTGTTACACCAACAGCAAAATTCATAGCACTCATAACAGCGTATAAATATGGGCTCATATCACCTGATAAAGTAGCGACAAATTCGGAACCTGCTGCAAATGCCGCAATTAGGTAAAATACGATCATAGTTAATGCTGTAGATAATGTTGAGTCTCGTAAGAACCCCCATTTTTCTGGTATTTCAATATCTTCTGTGCTATCTTCAGCTTTCCCAACATATTTAGCAACCCAAGCCGATAAATAGTAGCCTAAACTACCGAAATGACCAATGGCAATTTCATCACCATCTGTCACTTTGGATGTATAACTTTGACCAATAGCTGGAGAAATGGCAGACCAAGCCCCCATTAAGAAACCACCTACAAGAATTAGTTCCATGCCAGATAATCCTGCAGTACCAAGCACGGCAGACATAAGACATGCCATAAATAAGCTGTGATGACCAGTTAAGAACACATATTTGAACTTGGTGAAACGAGCAATACATAAGTTCATCAATAAGCCTACTACGAGAATAGACATCGTTTCAACGCCAAGTACCTTTTGTGCAACAGCTACGATAGCTTCATTATTTGGCACTACACCAGTAATATGGAATCCATGTTCAATCATTTTCCCCAATGGGTCAAGATTGCTAACGATAACACCCGCACCTGCAGCTAACATTAAATACCCAAGAATAGGTTTTAATGTGCCCGTCATTATTTTATGAAACGGACGTTTCAAGGCGATCAAGCCTATACATGACATAATACCAATCAAAAGTGCCGGTTGAGACAGCACATCACGCAAGAACTCTAATACCATTTCCATGGCACTACCTCCTATATATAATTGTTACATATTATTGAGCGGCTTGTTTTAATGCTTCAAGAACATCTTCTGTAATCTTCTTTTTATTAATATAGCTACGAACAATAGCAACATTTTTATCGTCAAATTGTTCAGCCAATTCTTTTACAGTTACGATAAGGTCAGCCTTACGACCTTGAGCCGCGTTAAAATCGATAGATTCAACTTGTGCATCGATACCATTTTCAGCACAAATTTCTTCAATTTTCATTTTTAACATCAAGCTAGAACCAATACCATTACCACATACAGTTAATACAGAAATCATACTTGCCTCCTTCTAAATGTTTATTGCTCGTCTAAATGCTCTGCCAAGAATGCTTGTACGTCGTCAATACTTTCAAAGTCAACGGCCGCATCTAAGAACTCTTCATCCTCAAATAAAGTAGCAATATCTGTTAACAATTGAATATGCTCATCTTTATTGGGAGCACATAAGAATAATGCGACAGATACTGGGTCATTATCAGGGCTGCCAAAATTCAATGGTTTTTCCAATGTCACTAAAGCTGTCCCTACACGCTTAGCACCATGTTCTGGGCGCGCATGTGGCATAGCAAGACCGGGAGCCAATACGATATATGGACCCATTTCACGAACTACTTCAACCATAGCCTCTGTATAAGATGGATCCGTAAAGCCCGCATCAACCATCAGTTGACCACCATGACGAATTACATCTTCCCACGTTTCGGCGGGATAATGAAAGGATACATTATCCTCAGATAATAAATCTTGTATCAAACTAACACCTCCTAAACATTCTATTGTACATATAATTCTATTATAGCCATTCTAATAAATTTTTCATATATCAAAATAACAATGAACTTATAAAAATGAATAAAGCTAACATAAGATTTTGCTATTTATAATTTAATGAATCCTCATACTTATAATACCTATACAGGTATTAATATTGTATATATATTGAAAATTTTCTATACTTAGATAAGACTTAGACTACCTAAATAAAAATAGAATAAGGAGATTTTATGCAGACTTCGGTAAAAGTATTTATACTCTGTCTAATCCTCTGTATTTCATTGGTAACAGCGTTACAGTTTGGATCTAAATTTGTACCACTAGACCAAATTATTTCAGCACTTATGTCTATGATTGATGTAAATGCTACAGCATCTATGACTGATACGATTATTACAGATATCCGCTTACCACGACTTATTTACTCTGTTCTAACAGGTATAGGCCTATCACTTGTGGGTCTATTAATGCAAACGGTCACGCGCAATACCCTCGCAGATCCCTATGTATTAGGTGTTTCTTCTGGTGCAAGCACAGGTGCGGTTTTCGCTATTATCATGGGTGGGCTTCCATTCTTAGGTCATTACAATACGCCTATTTTTGCGGCCCTAGGCGCAGCACTTTCAATTATATTAGTACTACTATGTGTTGGTAAAAGTAACAGTCCAGTAAAGCTTATCCTCATAGGCATGGGCATGACCGGTGTATTTTCAGCCTTAACGATGATGATCATTTACGGAGCCAAACACGAAGCACAAGTACGAAGTGCCATGTTCTGGCTACTTGGCAGCTTTGCAGGCATACAATGGGGCGATTTACCATTAACAGCAATTATTGTAACCTTGTTTATGCTATATATCTATATGTTCAATCAAGACCTTGATGTGTTGCTACTCGGTAATCATGAAGCAGCACAAATGGGGCTTTCCGTTAAGCAGTTACAATTAAGCATCGTTATCATATCCTCTATTGTGATTGCCACACTAGTATCAAAGGTTGGTGTAGTTGGCTTTATCGGCCTTATCATCCCTCACCTTGCTCGGATTATAGGCGGACCTAAACATAAACATACATTACTATTTAGTGCACTCATAGGTAGCATCGTTATGATCTGGTCAGACGTATTATCGAGAGCACTCTACAGTCCAGAAGAAATCCCTATTGGTGTGCTTACATCTTTATTGGGGGCTCCACTCTTCATTTGGATTATCATGAATCGTTATAAACACAATGGTTAGTGTATATCATATCTATAGGAGATACTATGTATCAAATTAATCAGCTGTCTTTTTCTTATGAAACCAAAGAAGTGTTAAAGAATATTTCTGTAACATTTCCTACCAATAAAATAACAGCCATAATTGGACCAAATGGATGTGGTAAGTCTACGCTACTTAGCCATCTATATCGACTTCATCCATCAAAAAACAAAATCACATTAAACGAAAAACCTTTAGAGTCTTATAAAGGTCGCGAGTTTGCTCAATTGGTAGCAGTCTTAACACAATCTAGAGACGCTATGATCGATGATTTTCTCGTAAAAGATATCGTTCTCATGGGCCGGTATCCGTACAAACAACACTTTGGCACCTATAGTTCTGAGGATGTTAAAATTGCAGAGCATTATATGAATGAAGTAGGCATCACCCATTTATCAAATGAAGAAATTCATCATTTATCAGGTGGTGAGAAGCAACGCGTATTCATTGCTAAAGCCTTAACCCAGAAACCTCAAATACTTCTTTTAGATGAACCTACTAATCATTTAGATATGAAGTACAAAGTGGCGCTAATGGAACAATTACGGGCTTTTAAAGGCACTACGATTGTAGTCCTTCACGACTTGAATCTAGCGGCTCAATATTGCGATCATATAGTCATCATGAATAACGGAACTATCCTAAAAGAAGGTTCCCCTACCGAAGTGCTCACACCTGAAATTCTTGAACCAATTTTTGAAGTTCCTTTCAAAACCTCTTGGGATGAAGGGCGCTATCATTTATATTATTAATTAGTAAAGAAAGGACTTACTATGTTTCAGAATTTAAGAAAGTCAAAAAAATTATTATTAATCGCAATGACATGTGCTACATTCGCTATTGCTGGTTGTGGTTCTGATACTACAAAAACTACAGGTGATAACGGGACCTCTGTAACATGGAGTGAAACATTTGACGGTACAAAAACAGACTTTGCCGTAAAATCTGCCCCAACTCATGCAGTGTCCATGTCCCAAGCAACAACGGAAATGATGTTACAATTAGGCCTTGAAGACAAAATGGCTGGGACGGCTTTCAAAGAAGAAGAAATCTACCCACCTTTACAAGCGGCTTACGACAAAGTAAAAGTATTATCTGATAAATGGCCTTCCTATGAAGTATTCATGTCCGTAAAGCCTGACTTTGCTACGGGATGGCCTGATTCTTTCAGCAAACGAGCCATTCCTGCAGATAAAATGATTTCCCAAAAGGTTAATATTTGGATCCCTGAATCCATGTTATCTACTAAGGCTGACCTAGAAACCAACTTCAGCGACATGATTAAATTGGGTGAGATTTTCGGCGTAAAACCTAAAGCTGAAGAATGGGTTTCAGGTCAACGTAAAACATTGGCAGCTATCCAGGATAAACTAAAAGACTTACCTCGTAAACGCATTTTCATTTATGACTCTGAAGACGGTCAACCATTCACAGCATTCGAGGGTTATACTACTAACATCTTAAAACTTATCGGTGCTGATAATGTAATGAGCGGCTTAGGCGTTGATAAAACATGGGCTAAAGGTTCTTGGGAAACAGTAATTGCACAAAACCCTGACTACATTATTATCGCCGACTATGGTAATTCTATTCGCAACGATGATGATTTCCAACAAAAAATTGAAAAGATCAAGGCTAATCCTCAACTTCAAGACATCACAGCTGTAAAAGAAGGTCACTTCATTCGTGTAAAACTTTCCGAAATCACACCTGGGGTACGTACAGTTGATGCTTTAAAACGTTTAGCTGAAGAAATTCACGGCATCAAAGTAGACTAATTTAATATAACAAGATATAGAGTAATATGTAATATGTTTTGTATATTATATATAACGAAGAAGGTCCCAATTCAAATGAATTGGGACCTTTTCGTACTACTTGTATTGCACACAGCATATTGTTTAGAGAGTAAAGATGTGTTGTAGTTGAAAGATTTAGAAATAATGAATTATTGTAAAATAGATTTAAAATGTATTAAATTGTATATGCTGTGACAATGCCTGATTATTTATACTTCTCGACTATATTGTTGCCTATATCGTTTATCATTATTTGCCTTAATAGCCATGATCAATGGCTTTAGCGAAAGAAACTCTTCATCACTGAGTCGAAAGGTTCTACCAATACGTTTAATAGGATTACGTGGGCGCCCGGCACCGCGTCTAGATCCACCCCATGCCATATACATACCTCACTTTTCACTTGAAAAACTCCTTCTACCGATAGTATAACCTCGTATACATAAGTATGCAATAGCCATTCACTTTAAACAACCTCTTAACAGCCTATAAATTAGTAATAAACTTCATTTATTAGTAAAATGCATAATCAACAAAACACATATTTATAAGTATTTTTCCCTATTCAACTTGAATTGTAACATTAATGTTGCCAAATATAGATAAATCTCTTTTATAGAATATAGTATTTACAAACCAGTTTATTTCTATATTTTTAGACTATTTAGATACTATCACGTACACATATAGTAAATAGAATTTTAAAATAGAAAAGCAAATTATTTATAAATATGACAATATAGCAAGAATATTTTGATAAACAAAAAAGACTGCGTTTGCAGTCTTTTTTACTATAATAAAAAGTATATGAATTAGCCAAATAGTAAGTGACCTACTTCATAAGCAATAGCGGCAACGATGCCAGATAATGGAATCGTTACAAACCAAGCCATAACCATAGATCTTGCTACCCCCCAGTTAACGGCTTTAATACGTTTAGAAGAGCCTACACCTAGTAAAGAACCACTTACTACATGTGTAGTACTTACAGGCAAATGTAAGAATGTAGCTGTAAAAATAGTAATCGCCGAGTTTAAATCAGCAGCGAACCCATTAATAGTTTCTAGTTTGAAAATCTTGGTACCCATTGTAGAGATAATTTTCCAACCGCCTACAGCAGTACCCATAGCCATTGCAGTAGCACAACAAAGTTTTACCCAAATCGGTACATCTAATGTATCGATGAAACCACCGCTAAGTAAGGTTAATGTGATTATCCCCATCGCTTTTTGTGCATCATTAGAGCCATGAGAAAATGCCATCATAATTGCTGATACAATTTGCATGGATCTAAATCGATCATTTAAAGCAATTGGAGAAAATCTACCGAAAATAAGCAACAATACTTTCATCACAATATAGCCACCAATCATGGCTACAATCGGAGATAAAATAAGAGACAAAAAGATTTTTAAAATCCCCGCCTCATTCAATGCGTCAAATCCTACAGACCAACCCACAGCACCGATGATACCACCAATCAAAGCATGGGATGAGGAACTTGGGATCCCCCAATACCAAGTTAAAAGATTCCATGTAATGGCACCGATAAGAGCTGCAGAAATAATACCACTATCGATAAGAGATGGCGACATTACTATATCACCACCGATAGTCTTTGCAACACCGGTACTAACCATTGCACCCAAAAAATTGAGAGCAGCGGTCATCATAATTGCCTTTTTAGGCTCAATAGCTCGTGTAGAAACGGATGTGGCAATGGCATTCGCCGTATCATGAAAGCCATTGATATAGTCAAAGGCTAATGCTAAAAATACAACTAGCCATACTAAATAATGAGCATCAAGCATACTTCAATACTACCCGGCGGAATGTACCAACCAAATCTTCGCAGCCATCGATTACATCTTCCATAGCGCTAAGGATTTCCTTCCATTTGATAATTTCAATTGGATCTGTACACTCTGTAAAGAGCTTAGCCATTTCTTCATGATAAATATTATCCGCTTCAGACTCAAGTTTCAATACTTGGTGAACACGCCCCTCTACCTTCACATGATCCTTTTTAAGACTACCCATATAACCAATGGATTTGTTGATATGCTTAACGCATTTAACAACAATTTCACTCATGCGAATAGCACCATCACTTGGTTTGCCAACGTGATACATAACCATTTTATCCATGATTTCTTTGATATTATCCAATGTAGTATCCAGTTGGTCAATCAAAAGCTGAATATCCTCACGATCCATTGGAGTGATAAATGTTTTGCGCAAACGCTCTACAGTTTCATTTACTAATTCATCGGCAGCTTTTTCCTTTGTATCAATTTCAAGAAATGCCTCTTCCTTAGAGATATCCCCCTTAAACACGCGTTCCATCATTTCCGCACTTTCATAAGTTAGTGCAGCATGCTTTTCCAAAATACTGAAAAATTTTTCTTCTTTTCCTTTTAATTTAAAAGCCATGAAGATCCTCCCGAACCAGTATTGATTGCTTCTATAATAACAATTTAATTATAGCATACTACAGATAATTCCTAAACCAATTTACCAATCTCTATATTTTAACCCCTATGCGTATATGGCATATATAGAATCTACATCTGTGAAAACTTTTATTGACCATATTTCCACTATATAAAATAGATAAAAAAGCAGATAGCTGACTAACATATCAACTATCTGCTATATATTTCTTAGCTATCTTTGTGCTTTTTATTAACTAATAACCATCAACTCTTAGCTATTAGCTTCCGCCGCCGCTTTAGCCGCCTCTGCCGCCTTTTTCAAATTAGGTACGGATGTAGGGCATGTAGCAGGCGTACAAGCGCCGTTAGGGCCTAAATCTTCAGAACGATTTACAAAGGTAGTATGTAACATATGATGTGCTTTGTGGCTCATTGGTTTGCCATCAAAGAACTCAGCATACAATTTTTGGATATCTGGATTATCACAAGCAGCTTTTACAGTTACTTCTGCATCGCGAGTATACAAGGATGCAATGCGAGCTTCACGAGCTTTGTCAGCCATCGGTAATTTAACGCGTGGTTGACCACCACCACCGATACAGCCACCACGACAAGCCATTACTTCAATGAAGTCATAATGGATATTTTCTGCACGCATGCGTTCGATGAACTTACGCAAATTACCTGTACCATGAACTGCCGCTACGTGTAATGTTTTATCGCCAATCACTACGTCTGCTTCGCGAGCACCGTCCATGCCGCGAATAGCTTCGAATGGAATCAATGTTTGAGGTGCATCTTCACCTGTCGCCATTTTGTAAGCCGCACGCATAGCCGCTTCCATAACGCCACCAGTGTTACCGAAAATGATACCACCACCAGAAGCTTCACCCATCAATGGATCGAATGCAGAATCTTCAAGATCATCAAAGTTGATTTCTTCTGCGCGCAACCATTTTGCAAGTTCCCGTGTAGTAATACAGTAGTCTGTATCGCGCATTTCTGGTGTATCCCAGTATTCCGCAGAGGAATTCATTTCATCACGACGAATTTCAAATTTCTTAGCTGTACATGGTGTTACTGCAACGGCAACGATTTGTTTTGCATCAAGGCCCATTTTTTCAGCAAAATATGTTTTTTGTGTAGGCGCTTGCATAGCAATCGGGCTCTTAGCCGTAGATAAGTTTGGCAAGAATTCTGGATAGAATGTTTCCGCAAACTTAACCCAAGCAGGACAACAAGATGTGAATTGAGGCAATACTGCATCGCTATTAATAACGCGTTCTAATAACTCAGATGCTTCTTCCATGATAGTCATGTCCGCACCAAAGTTTGTATCAAGAATATAATCGCCACCCAATTTACGAAGAGCAGCCACCATTTTGCCTTCTACAAATGTACCAGCATCAAGACCAAATTCCTCGCCTAAGCCAACACGTACGGCAGGCGCAGTTTGGAAGATGACGATTTTATTAGGGTCAGCAATAGCTGCTTTTACTTCATCAATTTCAGAGCGTTCATTAATAGAATCGAATGGGCAAATAGATGCACATTGACCACAATGAATACAAATTGGATGATCCCCATTTGTTGTTAAATCATAATAATCAAATACACCCATGTCTACAGCACAAGCTTTACGACATAAGGAGCAATTTTTACATTTGGTTAAATCTTGTACTAATGCAATATTTCCGTCTTCAATTGGCACGCGACGGTCTAAAAATTGGTACTTACTCATGAGTTCCTCCTACTTAGGTAACGTTGTTATCGTTAATCGTAGAAATTATACTATACATTGTGAGTTTTATCAATAAACTTACACGTAATTCCTTTGCATAACAGATATTAAAAAATAGCATGATAAAAGGAGTTATAGGCGTTCCTCTAATTCCATCCACCGTTCAGTGAGCGCATCTATTTGAGTCTGTGTTTCTTCTCGTTCCTCCATCAGTGACTGCATTTTTTCATAATCAGTAGCCACTTGGCTTATCATAACATCGAGGCCCTTCACTAAATGTTCTAGCTTAGGCAATTCATCCATAATTTTGGCATACTCCGCTTCTTCTGCTTTATTGAGACCCTTCTTTGGTATTTCTTTGAAAGTATCTGTTTCATCACTAGCTACAACATTATCATTTCCAAGGGTATCTACCCTATTAGATTGATTATCAACAGAGTCATCGCTATCAGCCTCTCCACCTTTTACAGCTCGTACCGCTTTGGAATTAGCCGGTATATTATCATTTGGCATATAGAATGGGCGCTTGCTGCCACTACTTTCATCAAGAGCATCTTTGTAGTCAGAATACGAGCCATGAACGATTTCAATATGCCCATCGCCTGTAAAGACAAACAGTTTATCCACTACGCGGTCTAGGAAGTACCGATCATGGCAAACGGTGATGATGACGCCACTAAAGGAGTCAAGGAAATCCTCTAATACCTCCAATGTTGGAATATCAAGATCATTCGTCGGTTCGTCCAGCAATAATACGTTAGGGGCGCTCATCAACAATTTTAAGAGGTATAAACGACGACGTTCCCCGCCAGAGAGTTTTCGAATCGGTACACCATGTAATTCTGGGGTAAAAAGGAATCGCTCAAGGATTTGTCCTGCGCTCAATGTAGACCCATCACCGAGTACCATATAAGAGTGGTCCTCACGAATATAATCGAGAACGCGCATATCTTCATCAAATTCAGGTAGCTCTTGTTTAAAATGAGCAATGCGAACGGTCTCACCTTTACCGATAGTGCCTCTCGTCGCTTCGTAGGTGCCATCAAGGATATTCATAAAGGTAGATTTACCAACACCATTGGGTCCTACTATACCGATACGATCATGGCGTACCACGTGATAGGTAAAGTCCTTAATCATAGGACGTTCATCAAAATAAAACTCTAAATGCTCAATATCAAAGATGGTTTTTCCTAAACGTGTCTTCAGCGCAATAGGATCCATTTGATCCGGCCGGCGGGTTTTCTCCATATTCTTTAATTTTTCGTAACGGTCAAGACGAGCCTTTTGTTTTGTAGTTCTAGCCAGAGCACCACGACGTACCCATTCGATTTCTCGTTTTAAAAATTGACGTCGTTTTTCTTCCGTAGCAGCTTCACGAGCCTCTCGATCAGCTTTCAAGGCAATAAATTCTTCATAATTGCCATCGTATTGATACATATGACGATTTGATAGCTCTAAAATACCATTACATACGGAATCGAGGAAATATCTATCATGGGTACTGATTAATAATCCTCCTTGACGTACACTCAAATACGACTCTAGCCAATCAATACTATCTTCATCCAAATGGTTAGTCGGCTCATCTAGTAATAAAAGATCACATGGATATAGCAATGCTTGCCCCAATGCAAGACGACGCTTTTGCCCTCCTGATAACATAGCTACCTTTTGCTCCACATCAGGAAAGCCCAATTTAGATAAAATAATGCGCGCCTCTTGCTCTACCTGCCACCCGTCTTGTTGATCCATTTGCTCCAATGCATTCATATAGTTGCGAGATATTTTAGCATCGTCTTTACCAGACTCTTGCATTTGGCGATACTCACGACTAATACGTTCAAAAGCTTTTACCATTTGCAACCGAGGATGATTTCCATCAAGAACGGCCTCAAGCAAAGTAGCTTCCGCATCAAAATCAGGTGTCTGCGCTAAGTAATAAATGCTAGCCTTACCATTACGCTCAATGGTGCCTTTATCAGCTTCCATTTGTCCTGCTAATATTTTTAGAAATGTAGACTTACCCGTTCCATTGATGCCCACAAGACCTAATCGTTTTTCCGTGGTAAAAGTCATACTCACCTCTTTAAACAACAGCCTTGTGCCATATGATTTCTCTATGTTCTGTAAACTAATAACGTTCATATTCCGCTCCTATTTTGTAATTCTGTTATTTATTATACTACACATTACCATTGACAGTAACAGGCGCCCTCAGTAGAATAAACGTAACATATATATTCATGAGGAGGTCCACATGGCGACGGATATGGTTTTAGACTTTTATGAAAGTATCAACTTTGAACTTATCGACATTGATGGGTATGACACATTATTTACTGAGCTCTTAGAGGATGGCACGTATGCAACTGTGTCCGATGATGACGGCTATATGCCAGAGGACTTAGAGACACCAGTCGTATTCAATGTGTACGACGATAACGACTCCTTCCAATGGAGTGTTACCCTTGATGACTCTTACCAATTAAAAGATTTATTGGATGGTGCAGAAAGTACGGATGCTTTCTTAGTCACATTACAAAAACTTCGAAAAGAACATATTGAACAGTATCAATAGAAAAAAGCGATGGCCCTTTAGGTCATCGCTTTTTCTATATTGGTTAGCTAATTGCCTCTTGAGCTTTCACAAGCTCATCTTGTGCACTAGCATCTAAAATTTCAATGAGACTATTTACGATATCAGCAGCCCCATCCACATGCCATTCGCGAGCACGCTCAGACATTTGTTGAAGTCGCGGAGAATTAATTAACAGTGCAGTTACCACATCTTCTAAGTTGTGAATATCGCGAGCCCAACGAGCACACCCCCGTTGCTCTAACAGTTCTGCATTTGCCTCTTCCTGCCCTGGGATAGCATTAAAGAATACCATTGGCAATCCGATTGTAACAGCCTCCATACAGGTCAATGCACCAGGTTTTGTAACGAGCAAAGACGATGATTTCATGAGCTCAGAAATATTGGTAGTATAACCATATACGGTGGTCTTCGTCTTCATAGATTCACTAAGGACAACTAACGATTCGTAAAGAGACGTATTTTGTCCGGCTACAACGGTAATTTCACCAATACCATTTACTTCATCTAGATGTTTTAAAGCCGTCTCAAGAGAGCCTAGACCCAGGCCACCACCCATAACAAGAACTTTCACAGGTTCCTCTAAGCTATACTCTTCAATAGCATCACGAAAAAAAGATCGCCGCACTGGAATGCCAGATACATGAATACGAGATTCATCGATACCTGAAGCTACCATTTCAGGTACCATAGATTCTGTTGCAACATAGTAAACATCAATCTGTGGATAGAGCCAAAACTGATGACTACTAAAATCTGTCATAATAGCCACTAGTGGCACATCTATATGACCTTGGCGCTTTAAAATCGATGCCGCCCCACAAGGAAATGGATGTGTAAAAACCATTACATCTGGCTCTTCTTGTTGTACTAGTTTAAGCATGCGGCTTTTAAGTAGGTACGACAATGCGGTTTGCAAAATGGTACCTCGTTTTTCCCCTTTCGATACGCGATAAATCATATCATAGAGCATGGGGAATACGTCAATCATCTTTATATAGGTACCCTTAATTAAATGCTCTACAGACATAGTTTCTGTATCAAGAAAATCAACATGAGTAATTGATGCTTGTGGCTCTTTTTCTTTCCAATATTCTTCTATGGCTCTTGCGGCTTGCATATGTCCAGTGCCGATTGAGGCGGACACGATGAGAACCTTCCTTGATGTTTCGTTATTCATAATGCACCCTTTCTCTGTGCATTATACCATAAATAGATAAAAAAAAGAGACCTCGAAAGGTCTCTTTCACATCCAATATGGATTATTTTTTGCGTTTTTTAGCTTTTGCAGCGTTAACTTGTTCTTTCAAACCTTTACCAGCTTTGAATGCAGGAGATTTGGAAGCTGCAATTGTGATAGTTTTACCGTTTTGTGGGTTACGGCCTTCACGAGCTGCGCGTTCACGAACTTCGAAAGTACCGAAGCCGATAACTTGTACTTTGCCACCAGCTGCTAATTCTTGAGCTACTGTGTCAAATACAGCTTTTACTGCTTTTTCAGCATCTTTTTTAGTTAATTCAGTTTTTTGTGCAACACTTGCGATTAATTCTGTTTTGTTCATGACAGAACCTCCTTAAAATTACAATACCTTAGAAGTGTATAAACCTCTAGGTTACTTTTCCTGCACTTTAGCCTCCTCCCAAAAAGCATCGAGCTCAGCTAATGAAAAGTCTTCCCATGAGCGATCGCTTTGGTTAACACAAGCTTCTACATGTAAAAAACGCTGTCGGAACTTTGTGTTTGTGCGATTTAGTGCATTTTCACCGCTTATTTTATACCATCTGAATAGATTAATCAAGGAAAAAAGCACATCTCCTGCTTCTTTTTCCATATTTTCTCTATTATTTTGGTCAATAGCCTCCTTAAATTCCCCCATTTCTTCGGAAACTTTAGCCCAAACAGGATCAAGCTCATCCCAGTCAAATCCTAGCTTTGCAGCCTTTTCTTGGAGCTTATAAGCCGCCATTAAAGCAGGTAAACTTTTCGATACACCATCCAATACAGAATTTTGAATATTTTTCTTTTCTTGTGCCTTTAATTCATCCCAAGTGTATGATTTTTCATCATTTCCTGGGCTAAAAACACGAGGATGACGACGAATCATTTTTTCAGCGACATCATTAATTACGTCTTGAAGTGTAAAATGACCAGCCTCCTCTGCCAATTGACTGTGAAAGACAACTTGCAATAATACATCACCTAACTCTTCACGAAGATTTGGCATATCTTTATTATCAATGGCATCTACCACCTCGTAAGTCTCTTCTATAAAATAGCGGCGTAAAGATTCATGCGTTTGCTTTTGATCCCAAGGACAGCCATTTGGTGCACGCAAAGTTTTCACTACATCGACTAAAGGTTGAATATCAATATTGTTCTTCATATAGCTTTGCTTCCTCCCTATTGCGTCGAGCTTGTAAGCGCTTGCCTATGATTGGGAAATGGTAAATATCATCTTTTACGACAGCTTTAGTAAGCCATAACGATAAACCATATACAAAAATAGCCACTACAATTGCTGCAGCCACAGCGCCACCATTGCCTAATAAATCAACAGTGCTCACATAGATGACTTGTGTAGCACCGCCCATGGCCATGGCAGATACTATTATTTTTAATAACTCTAATGTGTTCAGTACCGAACCTACATATCTTTTTACAAAAATATAGTTAATAAGCGCTGCAATAGCAAAGTTTAAATTCGTCGCCCAAGCTGCACCATTAATGCCCAACTCAACACTGCCTGTCAACTCATAATCTAAGAATGTCTTCACTAATAAGCCGATAAAAATCGACACCATAGGAATTACTGTCCTTCCTAACCCTTGTAAAACACCTGCAGTAACCTGCTGCCAACCGAGGAACACAATACTCAAGCTAATAACAGCAATAACAGGCCCTGCGTGGGGTGTTGCATATATTAATTGCGATATTGGCGTAGCTAGTACACAGAGACCAATACAGGCTGGAATCGTAAACATATTAGCAATTTTAATCGCCGTTTCCGCCCGTTTCACGATGCGATGTACATCACCTTGAGTATGTGCCTCAGATACGGCTGGTACAAGACTAGCGGCTAAGGATGTAGTTAGAATGATCGGCAACCCAATCAGAGATGTTGCCATACCCGTCAGATAACCAAATTGTGTGGTTGCTTCATTGAGATAGTATCCAATATCCATCAATCGTTTCGGAACTATAAATGTATCAATGAGTGATACCATGGGAAGCATGATATTCGCCATAGAAACCGGTATGGCAAGACTAAACAATCGTTTAACTACGGTGCCGTTACTTTCACAAATGGCATTAGAATTCTGTTGTAAAAGCATCTTCTCTCGAATATTGCGTTGTCGGTAGTAAAAATAAATTAATACAAGTAACCCCGCCAATACGCCTGGGAATGTAGCAAAGGTCGCACCACCTGCCGCTAAATGGAGTCCACGATCAATGAAGTAGTATGCCAAACCTACCATAGATGACACACGAAAAATCTGTTCAAATACTTGACTCGTACCAGTAGGCACCATATATTGGAAACCTTGGAAATACCCTCTAAAACAGCTCAGGATGGTCACTACAAAAATGGCTGGAGATAATAGCTGAATAGCAATTAAAGCACGTGGATCGCTGATGATTTGATTATCTACGAGCCATTGCGCACTTCCATATAAGGCCAAACTGAATACCAGCCCTAATATAGCGAGTACCCTCAAAGATACGGAAAATACTTGTTGTACGCCTCGCATATCATCATTAGCAAGTTTCTCTGCAATCATAATAGATATGGCTACAGGAATACCTGCCGCAGAAATACTAACGATAATTTGATAGATTGGATAGGCCATCATATATAGGCCAATTCCTTCACCACCTAAGATTCGTGCGATAAGAACCTTACTAAACGCACCGATGACCTTCACGATAATACCGGCTAAGGTCAAAATCATGGCACCCTTTAAAAATCGATTCATAGGCCCTCCTTAGTCGGTGACTTGTGGCTAAGAGCCTTTATCACCGCTTCCGTAATGGTCAAAATAGAACCTTTCATACCATTAAGGCTCACATATAATGTGGCTGGTTTGGTATCCATAAACTTCATTTTTTTCCATAAATCTTCTGGTACAGCCCCCATATCCCAATCGGCCATTTTAGAATCGTCATGCCAATGGATAGTGAGTTGCTTATCTCTACGGACGATACTCTTAATGCCCAGTAGACGTGCTTGCTCCTTAATTTGAGCAATGCGCAACAAACGGTCTACTGGATCGGTTGGTGTACCGAAGCGATCAATGAGCTCATCCGTCATATCGTCGAGTTGCTCTTTAGATTTAATATGTAACAATCGTTGGTATACAGAAATCTTACGAGCACTATCTTTGATATACGCATCGTCAATAAACGCATCTACCTCTAAGTCGATAGCTGGATCAATGGATACATCTCGCTCAACTTCTTTATTTTGAGCCTTTGCAATCGCCTCTTCTAACATACTCACGTACATGCCAAAGCCGACAGATGCGATATTACCATGTTGCTGTGAACCTAATAGATTACCGGCACCGCGAATCTCTAAATCTCGCATGGCTAACTTAAATCCTGCGCCGAGCTCAGTGAACTCCTCTATGGCTTTCAAACGCTTTTCAGCTGCCTCTGAAAGTATTTTATCTGGCCGATACATAAAGTATGCATAAGCACGTCTACGAGAACGGCCTACACGCCCTCGCATTTGGTATAGCTGAGATAAACCTAAACGATCCGCATCATAAATGATGATAGTATTGGCGTTAGGAATATCTAAGCCGGTTTCAATGATACTCGTGGACAAGAGCACATCATAATGACCTTCATAGAAATCGGTCATAATCTCCTCAATTTGACGGCCTGTCATCTGTCCATGAGCAACAGCATAACGCAAGCCAGGCAATGCGGATTCTAATAGTTCTCCCATGTGATTAATGGATGCGACACGGTTATATACGAAATAGACCTGTCCACCTCTTGCAAGTTCTCGTTTGATAGCATCTGCTATGAGATTCATATCGTATTCCACCACATAGGTTTGAACAGGCAATCGCTCCTCTGGCGGAGTATTGATAACAGACATTTCTCGAACGCCAACGAGGGACATATGTAAAGTCCGCGGAATCGGTGTAGCACTCAAAGTCAGTACATCGATATTGCTAGCCCACTCTTTCCACTTTTCTTTTTGTGCTACCCCAAAACGTTGCTCCTCGTCTACAACAAGCATTCCTAAGTCTTTGAATACCACCTTTTTGTTAAGTAATGAATGGGTTCCAATGAGAATATCAATAGATCCATCCTCTACGCCTTTAAGAATTTGTTTTTTCTCTGATGTAGTTCGGAATCGATTAAGCACATCTACTTTAACCCCGAATGGAGCAAATCGATTTAAAAAGGTTTGGAAATGTTGCTGTGCTAATACCGTGGTCGGTACAAGTACCGCTACTTGTTTACCGCTCATAACGGCCTTAAAAATGGCACGCATAGCCACTTCCGTTTTACCAAAGCCTACATCACCAGCGAGCAGGCGATCCATAGGAACAGGTCGTTCCATAGATTCTTTAATTTCCGCCGTAGCCTGTAACTGGTCTTCCGTCTCCTCATATGGGAACGCATCTTCAAACTCTTGCTGCCATGGTTGATCCGGCAAGAATGCAAAGCCTTCTGTGATTTCTCGTTGTGCATATATCTCAACGAGCTTATCTGCCAAATCATCAATGGATTTTTTTGCCTTTGTAACAACTTTAGCCCAGTCACGGCCACCCATCTTATGAATACGAGGCACATCACCTTCATTGCCGATGTATTTTTGTAACTGATCTAAATTATTTGCAGGTAAGAACAATTTATCCATTCCAGCATAAGCGATTTCAATATAGTCCCGATGGATGCCTTCCGTTTCTATCGTTTTAAGACCAATATACTTACCGATACCGTGCATACTATGTACAACATAGTCACCAGGGGTTAAATCCGTGAAATAATTGATCTCTTGGCCCTTTTTAGGTTTGGTGCGAAGCTTGCGCTTTTGTTGTCCGTAAATATTGCCTTCTACGACTACTACTAAATGACTATTTGGCAATTCAAAACCATCTGTTAATAATCCTTTTAAAATAACGACAGTGTTCGGCTTTGCTATCCATGTATCACTATGAGTAAATGCAATATTTTCCCCTTCAAGGGCACGCTCAATACCTTCTCGTCGTTGCTGATTATTTAATACTAGTACTACTTGGTGATTTAAACGATGCCATTGCTTTATTTCATCTGTTAATAGGGGAATTTGACGCTCAAAGCTCGTCATCGTCTTCCCTTGAATACCAATAGGGTTAAATCCAGTGAGACCAATAGAACGTTGTTGCATAAATGTGAAAGCCACTTGATTCACAGAATCTACAGTGCGTTGTAGTTCATTCCAATCACAATGATTTTTCCGATGTGTAGGATCTTCCTTAAGGAATTTCTTTAATGCTTCTTGAATACGACCTGGCTCGTCATAAATTAGAGTGCCCTCTTTCACATAAGATAATAAAGTACTTTCTGCATCACTTTTACCAAGAAAGAAAGGCGTCACCGTGTAGGATTCAATTTGCTCAATGGAACGTTGATTCTCAACGGAGAAGAAACGCAATGTATCGATCTCATCGCCAAAGAATTCAATACGAATCGGATGATCACTATTTACAGGATAAATATCCAAAATATCTCCACGCACGGCAAAATGACCACGTTGTTCCACCTGGTCTACGCGTTCATATCCAATTGTTACGAGCTGTTCAAGGACTACATCACGTTCAATCGCATCATTTAAAGCAAAATGCAACGATTGTCCCTTTAAGTAATGAGGAGATACAACATACTGTGTAACCTCTTCAGCATTGGCAATGACTACTGCCGGCTCTTGCCACGCCAACAGTGCTAATGCTCGCATCTGCGCACCTTGGTCTTCAAGACTGCGAGCCACAGTCGTAAAGTCTACATGATCTGTTGTAGGAAATGATAAGACTGGCACATTAGGCATGAAAAAAGCTAAGTCCCGTTCCCACATCTCTTTATGGTCCTTATCATGGACTACGATGACTACAGGTTTTGTAAGACCTGCAGAAAAAGATTGACTTAAGAGGAAACTCTTTTGAGATCCGCTAAGACCATATATGACTGACTTCCCCTTTCGCTGAAATGCGTTTAGCCCATCCACAAAGGATGGGTTCTGTGAAAGCAGTTTTGTTAATGTATTATCCATACTGCACCATATAGTATTACTATGATTGTATTAATTAAATAGTTCTAACTCATTTATTATAACATATAACGTAGTAGTTAAATCTGTACCTATCTTCCTATCAAAATGTATGTGTTTATCGATATAAATATCCACGTTAATACTTAATTTAGGCAAAAAAAATACACCTCTAAAGGTGCAATAGGTGCAATAAAGTTGGTGCGGGAGAAGGGACTTGAACCCCCACGCCGTAAGGCGCCAGATCCTAAGTCTGGTGCGTCTGCCAATTCCGCCACTCCCGCGTCTCAACTGAAATAATAATATCATGTATGGAATTCATCGTCAATCATTTTTTTATAAATGACTTAAAATTCATACATCGAAAAATATATTCCAAGGATAATAACTATCTAAACCTTACAATTTACGTAAACCTAAAACAAATTCTAAATCTAAAAACTCTTAACTCTACAATTGTATATATATTAACGCTTAACGCCTCATCTAAACCTTAACGCTACAGGTCTCAATCTAAAAGTTCTTACTGATAATTAATATTTGCAAAATAAAAAGAGACTGACCCAGAATCCGAACTACTAGAACCCTGGGTCAGCCTCTTTTTTAGGATGATGATGAATAAATGCATGCCCTACATTTACCATAAAATATATTAACAGTCATAACATACGTCATGCTGGTAATACCAAGAAGGTAAATCCACCATGACCATAGCACGACATTTAGGTCGTATAGAACTAAAATCTAAATTAAATATAATACAATTTAAATCCTATAGAACTAAAAAATCCTTTTTACGGATACGTAAAAAGGAGCTATTAACTTCTCCTCCCTATCTCTCGTAGGTCAAATGGTGAATGTTGAATAGGCAGTTCTCCTGACTCGGCTTCATCGCTCATCTAGCCTTCCCAGTTTCCCAGTGACTTAATTTAGACTCGCTCGACCATACAGTGGCGGGACCGTGCTGGCATTTAACCAGCTTCTCTATTATGCTTTTCAGCACCTATTCCCAAATATGATGTTTTCTATGCTTTTATTCTAACAGTCTAAATTCATTTCGTCAATACGGCAAAAGCATATTTATTAATAAAAAAAAGCTATATAGTTCTGCCGTATTGTTATAACAGAAATTAATAATTCAACTAGCTAGAAAACAAACTTATCCCACACGATTTCTAAACAACCACCCCGCCATTGACATAGTAACAATAGTTAATATAATCATAGGAATAAAGTTAAACCAAATATCCGTCAATCCTGCACCTTCTAGATAAATTCTGCGCATTGCCTCAACAGAAAACCGCATAGGATTTCCATATGTAAGATATTGCAATATTTTCGGCATATTATGTACAGGTGTGATTAATCCGGACAATAAGGCTAGTGGAAAAAGAAAGACAAAAACATATACGAGAACTTGCTGCATATTTTTTGCAATAGCCGAAATAGATAACCCCAATCCAATGCTACTACTTATAAACGTAAACAACACGGCATACACAAGAAATATATTGCCCCGAAATGGAACTTTAAACCAAAACATGGCTATTAATAACAATACAGTACTTTGAAACAGTCCTATTAACATGGGTGGTATAGACTTTGCAACCAAAATTTGCATAGATGATACGGGCGTTACCAATAATTGATCAAAGGTCCCCTGCTCTCGTTCTCGTGCCACAGATAGCCCCCCCAACATGATAACTTGTGTCATACTGATCAATATAACGAGACCTGTCAAGAAAGTCCAAGAAGACTGCTGATTTTCATTGTACCAGGTACGAGATTCAATTGTGATTCCCTTATGCTCAACACCTAACCAAGTCTGATTGAATTGAGAAATGATTTGCCCCATATAGGCTGTGGCAAGACCTGAAGTCATTGTATTCGTTCCATTTACAATAACAGTAATAGATGTAGGTTGTTTATGCTTTAAGTTTTCTTCAAAATCCTGAGGTATGATAACCGCCATAATAACCTTGTTGGAGTCTATTAATGGTGCGATTATATCCGGAGAGTTCGCAGATTGATACAGTTCAAAAACACCGGATGAATTAATAGTCGATTCTAATGCAGCTGCGGTCTGCGTATGACTTTCATCAATCAATACATAGGGAACCTTGTTGAGATTATAGGTTGCGGCATAACCGAAGAGGAACCCTTGAATAATGACCGGTAACAGTAAGATTATACGAGTTTTCGGATCTTTAAAGGTGGCTAATAGCTCTTTCCATATGATGGAGACAATTTGATTCCAATACAGGCGCCAATTCATTATTCCACCTTCTTCCGCGTAATATAAATTGTCAATATTGTAAAGCAAATAGCAAACCCCGATAATACGGCACTATTTTTAATAATCAAATACCAGTTATTTCCACCTAGGAACAATGATTTCAGTAATTCTAAAAAATATGTAGGAGGTAAAAGCCGTGAAATATATTGAATCACCACAGGTTGTGAATGTGGATCAAATAAAAAACCCGTCAATATTAAAGCTGGTAAAAAACTGGTGAGTAATGCCATTTGACAAGCTAAGAACTGTTTCTTCGTAAACGCAGATATAAGTAGTCCCATATTTAAAGAAACAATCAAATACAATGTGGACACAATGCAGATGATCCATAAGGAACCACGCATAGGTACTTCATAAAAGAAATACGAAACACCGAGGCAAAACAACAGCCCCAACATGGCCAATACATAATAAGGCACTACCTTAGCCAAAATAATTTCAATAGGCTTAACTGGTGTAACGAATAAAGCCTCAAAAGTACCACGTTCCCATTCTCTAGCCATAACGACAGCCGTAAGAAAAACGGATACAATCGTCATGATAATCATAATAAGCCCGGGAATCAAAAACCAGGTACTTGTATTTGCCTCATTAAACCACATGCGAGGGTTCATTGTTATATATCCACCACGTAGCATAAACGGAATATTCTTAACGGCCCATAAGTTAATAGCTGAGTTTACATAACTTTCTATACTCATCGCTACCGAAGTATCGACACCATAGTAAATCCCCTGCACTTTCCCTTGTCCACGCATAATTTGATCAGAAAAGTCCTGTGGAATCACCAATATGGCATCTACCTTTCGTTTTTCCATCAATAGTTCCGCCGTTTTTCTATCGCGAACCGCTATAGGTTGAAAGTACTCAGAGCCGTATAAGGAGTCATACACACTTTGGGTCATCGAATCTTGACGTTCCATAACCACTGCTATCGGCACGTGTTTAACATCCAAAGTAACCCCTGAGCCGATGAGGATAATAAGTAGTATAGGTAGCACAACACCCAACAAAATAGTGCTAGGGTCGCGCAATACTTGTAAGGTCTCCTTGTATACCAATGAGGAAAACCGTCTTATAAATCCGTTCATACGTCATCCTCCTGTTCCCGTTTTTTTAGTATGACGGAGATAAACGCTTCATCCATAGTACAATTCTCATCGCCGGCAATCCGTCTAACTTCATCAGGTGTTCCCAGTACAACGAGTTTTCCTGCATCCTGAATCATAATACGGTCACAATATTCCGATTCATCCATAAAATGAGTCGTAATAATAATCGTTGTTCCTCGCTTTGATAAAGAAGTAATCTGTCGCCAGAAATTACGCCTTGTAAGAGGATCAATACCACTTGTGGGCTCATCCAAGAAAAGAATTTTAGGCTCATGCATTAAGGCAGCCGCCATGGACAAGCGCTGTTTATAACCACCAGGCAAATCACCGGCTATCATATCTCTCACGTCATTCAGACGAAACTCACTGATAACGGCTTCTATACGATCAAGCTTCTTCTGTCCGTGAAGGCCGTACACACCGGCAAAAAAATTCAAGTTTTCCATAACAGACAGATTACCGTACAAAGAAAACTTCTGCGCTACATATCCGAAATTGCTTCTTGCCGCCGTACGGGATTTAACGACATCAATGCCGGCCACGCGCAAATCCCCGCTCGTTACAGGCAATAATCCACACAACATACGAAATGTCGTCGTCTTCCCTGCTCCGTTTGGTCCGAGTAACCCGAATACTTCTCCGCGCTGCACCGTAAATGATGTATTAGCCACCGCCGTAAAATCACCGAATGTCCTCACCAAATGAGATACGGAAATTTCTACTGGACGCTCAACCATTTCATTGGGGGCCAACAAATGCTTTCGTTCTTTCTCTATCGCACTTTCATCCAAATCCATATCGATACTATCTAAAGGCTTAGCCCCTTGTTTTGAGGCAATTTCATCCTCTTTTAACAGCATCATAAAGGTATCTTCCAAACGGCTCTGAACTGGTTCTTCCTCCATACCGTACTCATTAAGCCATGGAATCGAAAGCATTTCTTTTGTTTTTATGTACCTCACAGCACCGGCCTCTGGAACTGCATCCGCCACGCATTTCCTGTCATCCATCAATGCGGCCTGTACATTTCGCATGCTCAATGACTTCGGAATCTTTACCTGAAAGCATCGTTCCTCAGACATTTGAGTCAACTCATGCGGTGTCCCGGTTGCTAAAAAGCGCCCCTTATTGAGGACGAAAACATCTTTACAACGCTCCGCCTCATCTAAGTATGCAGTGCTAACAAGTACGCTAATTCCATCTGTACATACCAGCGACTCTAAGATCTCCCATAACTCCCGCCTTGAAAATGGATCGACCCCTACGGTAGGCTCATCGAGCAGTAATAGCTCCGGAGAACGAACCAATGTACAAGCTAGGCTAAGCTTTTGCTTCATACCACCTGACAATTTACCGGCTTGACGCTTAGTAAATTTGGCTAGCCCTGTCATATGCAGTAATTTTTCAAACCGCTTCGTTCTCACATGCAAAGGAATACCGTGTAAATCTGCATAGAGATTCATGTTTTCACTGACGGATAATTCCTCATAAAGCCCAAATTTCTGAGGCATATAACTGAGTCTATCTTGAACTGCCTGTGAATGTGCTTTCACATCCATTCCGAGGACCTCTAAAGAACCAGCCGTGGCATCCAATAAACCAGCTATCAAACGAATCAAAGTCGTTTTTCCCGCCCCATCTGGACCAACCAACGCAGTTAAACGGCCTTTCCGGATTTTAAAATCCAAATGGTCCAATGCTATTATAGGATCAGCTCCGACAAGGGGGAATTCTTTATATAATTGTGACCCTTCGATTGCATATACATCATTCACTGCACACCTCTATATATCAATGGAAACAGTGGCAGGCATTCCTAAACGGAGACGATTATCAGGATCATCTACATATACCCGCACTTCATATACAAGTGTAGTACGCACATCCTCCGTTTCTACCGATTTAGGTGTAAATTCCGCTACGGAAGAAATATATCCGATTGTTCCGTGAATCGGTTCGTTCTTATATGTATCCGTTGTTACATTTGCATCCATACCGTTATAAATTTTTCCTAAATCCCGTTCGTTCACATATACACGAACCCATTTCTTAGTATTCTCAGCCAATTTAAATACAGGTGTATTCGGTGAAGCCATATCACCGACCTGTAATAATCGGGCCGTTATAACACCGTCTATCGGGGACGTTAATACAGATTGGTTCAACAAGAACTCCTGACGGGCCAGTTCGCTTTTCATCGCATCCAATTGGGCTTGGGCCTGTGCTATATCTTCCTGTCTTGGCCCTGCGACAGCTAAATTGTATGCTTGCTGAGCCTCGTTTAATTTGGCTTCCGATACTTTCACCTTCGCCTGTATATCATCTACAGACTGTCGACTAACGGCCTTACCATTTGAAGCATTATAGGATTTTTGTAACTTCTCTGTCTCCTGTTTCGATTGAGCTAACGCAGCTTCTGCAGATGTAACTCGTGCCGATGCTTGAGCGATTTCTTCTGGTCTACTGCCTGCCTGCAACTTGGCCACTATAGCTTCCTGTGCTGCAATGGTAGCCTTAGCCTGCTGTACAGCAAGATTCAATTCATCAGAATGTAAATACCCCAAAATCTGCCCTTTGCTCACCACCGCACCTTCATCCACCAAAAGGCTGGCAATCCGGTCACTTCCCCGAAATGCAACATTAACTTCACGCAGATTCACATTGCCTTGCAACACAATATGATGAGAGGCCATGTACACTTCGTATTGATTATAAGCATAATAACTTACTCCACCCAAAATTATTAGAAAGGCAATCATTATACCTGCGCACTTTTTTCTATTATTCGCCATCCACCGTTTAAGGACATCAAGTTTCTCTTTCATAATCATTCCCCGTTTCTCACACTATTTCTTAGCATGCGAGTCCGCCTCTGCCTCCTGATCCATGTCCATGGCTTCCCAACCACCGCCTAAGGATTTGAATAAACGAACGGTATCAGCAAACTCTTGCCCCCGACTCATGATATATTGCCGCCTTGCAGACAATACATTTCTTCGTGCATCAAGAACACTTAAGTAATCGCTAAGACCGGAGTCAAAATTGGTTTGCGCCAAAGATTCCGCTTGCTGTGCAGATTCTACAGCAGATTTCAATTCCTCAGACTTAATATGATCCTGAGATGCATCCGTTACCGCATTTCGGACCTCTCCTACAGCTTTCAAAACAGTCTCTTCGTAAAGTGCCAAGTATTCCTGTTCCTTTTCTGTTTGTACCTTTATATTCTTACGAATAGCACCGGCATTGAAAATAGGCATAGTGATAGATGGTCCTATTCCTATCATTTTACCGATAGCCGAAATAAGACCTTCCGATGAAAACGACTCCAAGCCTATACTGCCATTTAGTGAAAATCTAGGCTTAAGGTCAGCCTTTGCAGCCTTGGTTTTCTGTTGTTGCGCCGCAATACGTCTTTCCGCCGCCTGAATATCAGGCCGTTGTCGTAAAGCTTCCGCCGGTATGCCGATAAACATGTGTGGATCCACCGTAGGTAATGAAGTATTTTCCATCAATAACCCGTCAATCTCGCCTGGAACTGTTCCTGTCAATATAGAAAGAGCAGCCATTGTGGAAGCTATATTTTTCTTTAATGAAGGAATCTCCGCTTGAGTCTGAGATAATGCATATGTAGCCTGTTGCACAGGTAATTCATTAATAATACCAGACTGATAATTTATCTTAATCAGTTCCAACGCTTCCTGTTGACGCTTCACATCATCTTCTGTTATGCGCAATTGCTCCTGTAAAGTTCTTAACGACATATACTGTAATGCGGTTTCCGCGCTCAAAGATACCCAAGTGGAATATAAATCCGCCTGTGATGCTTGTAACGAATTCGATGCAGCACGTGATTTTGCTTTTTGTCTTCCGAATATATCAATTTCCCATCGCGCATCAATTCCCAATTTACCGGTTTCTACATTTCTCGTCATCTTATCAGATATAGGTAAATTCTTTATCGCTTCTCGGTCTGAATCCCATTCACCCTGACCTCTATTAGCCGACCATGAACCGGAAGCATCTAGCCAAGGTAATCGCTGTGCTTCAGCAATACCCAACTGTAACCGTCCTTGTCTAACTCGAGAACGAGCTACCTCTAACTGCCGATTATTTTTGAGGGTCAAATCAATTAATTGATCCAATACAGGATCGTTAAAAACCTTCCACCAGTGGGCTAATTCTTCTTCACTGACCGCTTTCCCTTCTACAACCTCATACGGTAACGGATGTTTTCCCACTTCCTCTACCCAAGAATGTTCATTCAATTCTTTAGTTGCTTTTTGTTTCTCTGAAAGCTTAGTCTCATCAGCAGCAGTGCTCTTTTTCTTCTTTTTTTTGCCATCTTTGTAATACGATGCAATAACAGGACTGCCTTGGTCAGAATCATAAACAGTTTTTTCAGAATTATGCTGTATTGTCGTATTATCTCGACGCGTTTGATTCGTATCTCTATTTGATTGACTAAAGCTGATGCTAGCGCTAGCACTCCAAGCCCCTAATGCTAAACATATATAAACAATTAAAAGTTGTTTTCTATTCGTCTTCATAGCAAACCTCTTTTCATTTCCATATATATCAGTATCATTATATGTTCATCTTATAATATAAAACCATTATGTATCAATAATATGAAGTATCATTTCAATCTAACTTGAGTTTTATCGAACTTTCACATAAAATAAAAATGTATTAATATAATTCAAGTGGAGGCGATTATGTATATCGGTGAAATCATTAAAAGCTATCGCGAACAACATAATATGACAGTTGAAGAATTCGCAAATAAATCGAATCTAAGTCAAGCAGAAATCACCCAATTGGAAGAATTATTTCAAAGTGACAGAACAACACCTTATCCTGTTGCAATGCGACAAATTAAAAGTATAGCTGAAGCCATCGAACAGCCAATCCCCATCATTATGAATCTTATTTCTGCAGATCAAGAAATTGTCGTTAACGTAGTAGCTGAATCAGATCAGCCACATGCGAAATAATAAAACTTAGTTAATTAAATAAAGATCATTAGCTCATAAAAGGACCCTACATAAATATGTAGGGTCCTTTATATATATATAAAGCAAAATAAAAAAGCACCACATTACTGTGATGCTTTAATTTGGTGACCCAGAAGGGATTCGAACCCCTGGCCTTTTGATTCGTAGTCAAACGCTCTATCCAGCTGAGCTACTGAGTCATGTACAAGGTACTCACTTATATTAACATAATGATTGCAGCTACGCAAGCATTTTTTAATATTTTTTGAGTAATTTTATGGACATGCGGTCCGAAGACCGCCATCCAAAATTTGGCAGGGGCAGTAGGACTTGAACCCACAACCAACGGTTTTGGAGACCGCTACTCTACCAATTGAGCTATACCCCTATGTTCATCAAGCTTTGCTTGATACTTGATTAGTTTAACAAATATTACATACTATGTCAAGAAATATAGGCTTATTAATCAATAAAATAATAGGAAATATTAAAGGAAAAGAGCCCTCTTTCAAGGGCTCTTATGTCTACTTAACTTTTACCTTTATATATACGGGAGATGGTATATATAATTAGAGAGTTTTGTATATGTATTGTTTTGTTTATACACAGGGAGAGTATTGTTGTGTATTTAAGTGTTGTTTTATGTGTTGTATTGTTTTGTGTTGTTTGTATTATTTGTAAAAGGGACAGGTAAAAGTTATTAGTAGTAGACCTCCATTTCCTTAGTTGATCTCAATCAACTATAGCTAGTATATAGATAGTTCGTGAAAACATAGTGAAAGTGATATGAAATATAATCAAAACGAGTAATTTTTGGTACATTTTGGTATATTATTAAATATCAGAAAGATAGCTATAAAGCACGTATTTACTAGGCTAGATAGGGACCTATATAAAAAAGTGATAATTCTATGCATGAATAGAATATGTAATAAATAGTAATTATTAAAATTTATAATTAGACCTTCATTAATTATATTATCAATTAATTGATAATATAATTAAAAAATAATGAACTAAGCGATGCAGTGAATCTGTCGTTGTTTAATTCTTATTACCTTTAACTTGCCCTACTCACCAGGTCTCCTGGGAGGATAGAAAGCCATACATAAAAAAAGACACACCCTCAGGTGTGCCTTTGCTTCAATCAGCAGCTTCCTATCCTCCCAGGCCGTCTCCAGCCAAGTACTTTCGGCGTTTATGAGCTTAACTACTGTGTTCGAGATGGGAACAGGTGGATCCTCATAGCCATCGCCACTGAATCTGTCAGAGTTTGTACT